>JBGAIN010000291.1:0-5891 GCA_044225505.1 Limisphaerales bacterium | reverse complement strand
CGCTCTGTGCCGGACGGGTTTCTTTGGGCGGACGCAAATGGCGGTTATGACTTGGCGACGGCGTTGGCCGTGGCACCGAAGCTGGCTGACATTGGAGTTGCGGTTTTGGAACAGCCTCTGCCTGCCAATCGCCTGACTGGATACCGGCAGATGAAGAAACAGGGCGCGCTCCCAATTGTGATGGACGAGGGCATCGTCTCCTCCGTCGAGCTCGAAGAATTCATCAAGCTCGAATTGCTCGATGGCGTGGCCATGAAACCGGCGCGTTGCGGCGGTTTGGTGGAGGCCAGACGCCAAATCGAAATGGTGCAAAATGCGGGCTTGATGTTTCTCGGAAGCGGGTTGACCGACCCGGATTTGTCGTTGGCAGCGTCGCTGCTTCTTTACGGGGCCTACGATCTAAAATATCCCGCGGCATTGAACGGACCGCAGTTCTTAAGCGGCTCAATTCTCCGTGAGGAACTGGTGGTTAAAGATGGGCGTGCCCTGGTGCCTCAAGGCGTTGGCTTGGGATGCAAAGTCGACGAATCCAAGATCGCGCCGGTTCGAATTCCTAACCTCTGATAAATACACGCGCACTGCGTAAACCCTATGATGCAAAACCACGTTACCCGCCGAACCTTTCTTCGAAAAGCTGCCCAAGGACTGACTGGGGTCCTGGCGTTATCTATGGCGCCGCGTTTTCGCGTCTTGGGAGCCAACGATCGGATCCGCGTTGGGGTGATCGGCATTGGCCGGCAGGCCAGCGCGCTGGCGGCCAATCTGGTGACGCTTAAAGAAGCGCAGTTTGTCGCGGTCGCGGATGTCAACTTGAACCGGGCCCGCGAGGCCGCTCAGAAATATGGCCCGGAACCGTATCAAGATTACCGGCGGCTGCTCGATCGCAAAGACGTGGACGCAATCATCACCGCGACGCCGGAGCATTGGAGGGCGCTGATCTGCATTCACGCCTGTCAGGCGGGGAAAGACATTTACGCCGAAAAACCGATGAGCCTGACGATTCACGAAGGACGATGGATCGCGCAAGCTGTGAAGAAATATGGGCGGATATTTCAGACCGGGAGCCAGCAGCGGTCCATGTGGGCCAATCACGCCGGCTGTGCGCTGGTGCGCTCCGGCGGTTTGGGCAAAATTCAACGGGTCATCGCGCATAACTACCCGAGCCCTTGGGATTGTCGATTGCCCAGCCAACCTGTTCCGGAAGGGCTCGATTGGGACATGTGGTGCGGTCCAACCGAGCCGGTCCCTTTCCATCAAGACCTTTACCTGCCGCGGGCGAATCCTGGCTGGCTTTCATTTCGCGCTTACTCAGGGGGCGAGATGACCGGTTGGGGGAGCCACGGGCTGGATCAAGTCCAATGGGCGCTGGGGATGGATCATACGGGACCCGTCGAAGTCTGGACCGAAGGCGGTGCATTCCGCCCGCCGACCTATGAAGCTGCTGAACTGAGCGCCCGAGGCGACAAGCTTTGCAGTGTCCCCACCGTCTTCTTCCGCTACGCCAATGGCGTGGTCGTGGAATTGGGCGACGGTCCGGCGGGGGGAGCGATCTTCCACGGCGAGAAAGGAAAGTTGACGATCGATCGAGGACGCATTGAATCGTCGCCGGAGGGGATTGCAGAAGCAGCTCTTAAAGAGAAACCCGCTGGGTTCCGCGATTACCATTTAAAGAACTGGCTCGAATGCGTTCGCTCCCGTCAAAAACCGATTGCCGACGTGGAGACCGGGCACCGCACGGCGACGGTCTGTCACCTCGGGAACATCGCCCGTCGCTTAGGCCGAAAGCTCGTTTGGAATCCGGAAAAGGAAGTGTTTCCAAACGACACCGAAGCGAACCAGCATCTCGACCGGACTCGACGGAATCCATGGCAATTGCCGCGATCGGTATGATTCGTGCGAATTTTTAAACTCGGTCCCGTTTGGTGGAAACGTCCGTTGTCGACGATGCGGCAGTTTGTAGGGCCATATACGATGAATGAGGAAGTAAGCTCGGAAATCTTGCCTGATTCAATCGCGCCGTGCTTAGGCTTCATATGATTCTCCGGGCGCCACTCTGGATTGCCGTCTGCCCGCGGTTGGATCTGCTCGTCGTGCTGCTGTGTTTCCTAGCATGCCCCGAGCTCGCGCGCCGCGCGGCAGCTGCAGATTCTACCGGTCGCGTGCAGTTTCAGCAGAACGATTCCAAAGGCGAGTTGCAGGTCCGAATTGACGGCCGAGAAGCATTCGTTTTCCGGTATGGTTCCGATGTCGACCTCCCCCATTACTATCCGCTCCGAAGTCCTTCCGGCAAATTGTTGACCGTCCAACAGACAGACCCGTATCCGCACCATCGGTCGTTATGGTTTGCCGACAAAGTCCAGTTGGCTGGGCATGCACCGGTCGAGTTTTACATGGCGCTCTCTAGTAAGAATGCCAACCGGGAAACCGTGTCGTTCACCAATACCGTTCGGCACGTGGCCTTCTTACCCGGGAGCTTTGATTCTGCAAAAAACGAGATTCACAGTCATTTGATCTGGGAGATGGACGCCGGCCAAACGCCGGTCATCGACGAATTCCGGCGCGTGCGTGTCGAGCCTTTGGGAGAGGGGGAGTACCTCCTGGATATCACGTTCAAACTCGTAGCGAACTACGGAGATGTCACTTTTCGTAGTGATGCCGTGCATTACGCCTGGCCTTACGTCCGAATGCACCCGCAGTTCTCCGTGGATCGTGGTGGCACAATCACGAACTCCGAGGGCGGGACAAATGAAAAAGGAACCCACAACCAAGCGGCGGTCTGGGTGGACTACTCAAACCTAATCAATGGTTCTCCGGAAGGTCTTGCCATCTTCAGCCACCCGCACAACCCGCATCCCCATCGCTGGTTGACTCGAGACTACGGCACCTTTGGTCCACGTCGTCCTGACGCAAGGAGTGGTGCTGAGTTCACCCTACTCAAAGGAGATACGCTTGAGCAACGAGTCGGCGTGTTGGTCCACCGCGGAGACGCGCGAACTGGGCATGTTGCCGAACGGTATCAACAGTATATCCGTTAGACCCCGTGAAGCCCGTGTTAGAATAATACCAGGGTAATATTGACACGTGGATATCACCCGGGTATTATTGGGAATGACTTCAGCCAGTTCTACCTCGAAGGCGCCTGTTGCTGCGCCGCTTGGTTTTGTCGCTTTTGAAGATCAAACGCTTGTAGCATCAGGGGATTTACGTTCCATCATCGACCGAGTGAAGCCGATTGCCGAGAGGCCGAGGCACGGGCAAATCCTGGTGTTTGACGCTGAGACGAGCCGCACGGTGGAGATCGATTTTCATGGGACGGTTGACGACATACTCGCGCGGGTGGGGGAGGATCGCGGTAGTCATTTGGAATCCGCAGCCGGAGTGAGCCGCACGAAACGCGGACCTGGGCGACCGAAACTGGGAGTTATGGGGCGGGAGGTGACCTTACTGCCGCGACATTGGGAATGGCTGGATGAACAGCCAGGAGGGGCATCTGTGGCACTGCGAAAGTTGGTGGAAGAAGCGCGTCGCCAAGGAACGGGAAGGGCGTTGGAACGGCAGGCGCAGGATGCGGCCTATCGATTTATGTCGGTGATGGCGGGAGATCTGGCTGGGTTTGAGGAAGCGCTCCGAGCGTTGTATCGAAAAGAATACGAGTTGTTCGAAGCCCAAGTGGCTGCTTGGCCGGAGTCCATCCGATCGCACGTCATCACGTTAGCGCGGCGCGTGCGATCGGCTGGAGCGTTGGCTTAGCCGGAGGTCAACTCGGGTTTAGAATACCTTTTATGAGGGGAAGGATCCCCAGTTGACATTGCGCATGTCTCCAGACTTGCCATAGCTCAGATGCATGCCAAACGCTGCGCCGAGGCTTTGCAGGGAATGACCACTTCCGCCGCGTGCAATGTAGTCGCGGAGAATGGGTCGGTAATCGGGATGCGCGCAATTTTCGATGATGAGGCGAGCGCGCTCGGCTGGCGAACGACCGCGCAGGTCGGCGACGCCCTGTTCTGTGACGATGGCGCAGACGGAATGCTCACTGCTATCCAGGTGACTGACCATCGGAACAATGGTGCTGATTTTGCCACCTTTGGCGGTAGATGGGCAGATGAACATGGAAAGGAAGGCAGCGCGTGCGAAGTCGGCTGAGCCACCGATTCCATTCATCATGTTCTTGCCGAGGACGTGGGTACTGTTGACGTTGCCGCTGAAGTCGACTTCGATGGCGGTATTAATCGAAATCGTGCCGATACGCCGGACTACCTCGGGATTATTAGTGATTTCCTGGGGTCGCAAGAGCAATCGCGTCCGGAAGAAATCCCAATCTTCATAGATGCCTTCCAAGGTGGGAGGTGGGACGGTGAGCGAGCAGCCACTGGCAAACGTGACTCGCCCCTCACGCATCAAGCCGATCACACCGTCCTGAATGACTTCCGTATACATCTGGAAATCGGGGATCTCCGGATGTTGAGCCATCGCCATCAGGACCGCATTTGCGGTGTCACCGACGCCAGACTGAACTGGGAGAAAGCCTTTGGGCACAAGTCCCCGCCGGATTTCTGAAGCCAAAAAGTCCGCAACGTTTTGGCCGATCTTGGCCGTAAGCTCTCCAACCTGTTCAAACGCGGCGACCTCATCGGGGCGATTGGTTTCAACCACACCAACGATTCGCGAGGGATCCACCTGGATGACAGGTTGGCCAATGCGGTCTGCTGGAGAGAAGACAGGGACATCACTGCGCAGCGGCGGATCATCAGGCTCGTAGATATCATGGACGCCACGCAAGAAAGGAGGATGATAACGGTTGAGCTCGATGATGATTTTTTCCGCTTTGCGACAAAATGTTGGTGATGCTCCAACCGAGGAAGTGAGAACGATCTCGCCGTATTTGGTGACCTCTGAGGCTTCAATGATCGCGACATGGACCGGCCCGAGAAAACCATACCGGACATCCTGAGGCAGACGCGACAGGTGCATATCAAAGAAACGGGTTTCGCCCGCATTGATGCTTTTGCGTAGATCAGGATCGGATTGGTAAGGCGTACGAAAACCGATTGCCTTGGCGCGAGCCAGGGCGCCATCCAGGGAGCGGCCGGTTGAGGCACCAGAGATGATATTAATCTTGAATGGCCTTCCGGCGGCGTGCTCTTGCTCGGCTCGGACGGCGATGGCGCTAGGGACGTCTTTGGGGGCGCCCGCGGGGGTGAAACCGCTCACCGCTACCGTATCGCCGTCTTTGAACATGAGAGCTGCCTCTTCGGCAGTCAATCTAGGGAGTGCTTTCATTGGGGGGGATCTCTCGCAGGAGCCGGACTTCGTGCGGCTCCAAGGATTTGCGTTGACCGTTCTCCAAGCTTAGTAGAAGGCGTCCTGCCAGGTCGACCCCATGGAACGAACCATGAAGGAGTTGACCGTCGAGATCGACTTCAACTCGCAACGGAGAGGGCCAGAGCGCGTTGATTTTGGATAAAAGCGTTTCGGGGCTTGGTTGCTGGAGCTGAGTCCAGACCGACCGGAGAGCGGTCAGCACGGAAGCGGTTAACTCGCTCAAGGACGGCGTAGGGCGGACCAAGTCGGTCAAAGAACAAATCTGACCGCTCAATGTGGGATCGTAGCGTTCCGGATGGTTGGCAACGTTGATGCCAATCCCAACCACCACTTTGTCTGGAACAAAACGGTCGATCAGCAAGCCGGCGAGCTTTCCCGAAGTGTGCAACACATCATTCGGCCAGCGCAATCGAAGATGGACCGCGCCCAGGCTGTGCATCGCCTGACAGACCGCCAGACCACGGTCGAGCTCACGCGCTCGGCGCTGTCGACGCGCGCTTCGTCGCAGGGCCTCTTGCTGCTCTCAGAGCTCTCGAAGGCGTCGGGCCAGCTCGGCACCGCGGCGAGCG
>JBGAIN010000290.1:0-5967 GCA_044225505.1 Limisphaerales bacterium | reverse complement strand
GAGGACCAAATGCCAACACTGCGGCTGATCTTTCATATACAGCCGCGCCCCGATTCCCAAGGTGACGAAGAACGCGCCCCAGGATTGGCATTGGGCAGGTTCTGGGCAGGCATGCCGCCACACGCGACGGGAGACACCGACCGCGCTCCTCACGATTTCCCCTGCCCTACGCGGAGTTGGGCTTCGCGGAAGACGTTGAGGAAGAGAGTGGATTCGCCGGCAACTTGTTGGACAATCTGGGATAGGCTACCGAGATCCGCCCAGTTCACCACGGCATGCACGCTCTCGGCGAAGGCTTGCAACGGATCCAGCGTTTGAAATTCGTGTCCCAACAGCACAAAGGTCGCATGGCGCCGCTGACTCATGGGTAAGCGCTGAATCATGCGCAAGCTGGTGTTCTCTTCTTTGGCGGTCGCGGCGAATTGTTCCTCAAGCACAACCAATTGGAACTGAATATTACCGAAACGCGTGGCAAAGTCTTCATGACTGGTCGCCACCAAGACTTTGAAATTCAGTTCGCGCAACACGTCTTTGCAGGCGTCCACGACATCCTGCGCGGAAAGAGCGAGGAGGGCGGGTTTGTAACTCGGATTGAGAAAGTCCAGTTCCAGAGCCATAGCTCATTTCAGTTTCAGCGTCGCCGGGAGTGGCGGCGCATCGGTGCCTTTGCCAGCTGCCTCGCCCCGCTTCATGCGCAGGTTGATGATATTGCTGGTGGTCTCGCCTTGGCGCTTCTTGATATTGTCAATGCCGCGCGAGACTGGTCCACGCTTCGTGCAGTAAAGCAACGCGGTTTCCTCACTGATCAGGCCCTGCTCAAACGCGTCCAAGCACGCCATATCAAACGTTCGCCACCCGAACGGATAACTCGCTTCGATAATCTCGTAGAAACTGCGTCCTTCGCTTTCGCCCAGAATAATACTTTCGCGGGTGCGCAGGTTCGCTCCCATCACTTCCAGAAGAGCGCAACGGCCGCCGCCCATCTTCGGGGCCAGGCGTTGACTGACAATCCAGCGCAGCGTATCCGCCAACCGATACCGCACTTGCTCCTGCTCTTCCTGATCGAACATACCCAGGATACGGTTGATCGTTTGCCCCGCATCAATTGTATGCAAGGTGCTCAAGACGAGGTGTCCCGTTTCGGCAGCGCTCAGTCCAATTTCCACCGTTTCCCGGTCGCGCATTTCACCAACCAGAATGACCTTGGGAGCTTGGCGAAGGGCAGCGCGCAAGCCCGTGGCGAAACTGCTGAAGTCATTGCCCATCTCACGCTGATTGAACGTCGCTTGCTGTTGGGGATGCACGAACTCGACCGGATCCTCCAGGGTGATCACGTGAATGGACTTCGTTTCGTTGATCTCGTTGAGGACAGCCGCGAGGGTTGTCGATTTGCCGGAACCCGTGGCCCCCGTCACCAGCACCAAGCCTGTCTTCTCTTTGGCGACCTGAAGAAAGATTTCAGGCATCTTGAGCTCAACCAAGGTGGGGATCGATGTGTTCAGTTTGCGGAGGACGATCGAATAGTTGCCGCGTTGGGAAAAGATGTTGACGCGGAATCGGGCGCGTCCTGCTAAGGTGTAAGACGAGTCACACGAGCCTGTGCGTAAGAGATCCTCAGTCAAGCGGCGATTGCCGCCGATGAGATTCAGAGCGATCACTTCAGCTTGAAATGGGGTCAACGCGGCGATGGGTGGCTCGGTGGGGACGGGAAAGAGTTGGCCTGAAGATTCGACCTGGAGCGGCTTGTCGACGGTCATGTTCAGGTCGGAGACGTCCGGGAAGGCGTCCAGCATCACCCCCATCAATTGATCCAAATCGTTGCGGCGCATTCGAAATCAGCGTGAACCAGGCCGCAAGTCGAAAGTTGATGGCTCACCGGTCATCATTAACTTTCAACTTGCCACCTGAAAATTAGCTCAAACGTCATCGTCTTCCGGAGGAGTCGGCAAAAAGATCTTAAACTTCTTTTTGTCAATACACTTGTCGTACGCCTCTTCCGGCGAAATTCGTTTCATCCGCAAGTGTTCCATAATCGCGTCGTCCAACGGCTGGTTTCCAAGTTTCTTGCCCACTTGGATCATGCCAGGAATCTGATGGGTCTTGCCTTCACGCACCAGGTTCGCAATGGCCGTTGTGAACACCAGGATTTCCAGGGCCGCCACGCGTCCCTTCTTATCTACGCGCCGGAACAGGTTTTGTGCCACCACGCCTTTGAGCGCTTCTGAGAGGGTTGCACGGATTTTGTTTTGCTGGTCGCCCGGGAAGACGTCGATGATACGGTCGACCGTTTTGGCAGCGCTCTGAGTGTGGAGTGTGCCGAAAACCAAGTGACCCGTGCTGGCAGCCGTCAAAGCCAGTTCGATCGTTTCCAAGTCGCGCAACTCGCCGACCAGAACGATGTCCGGATCTTCGCGCAAGGCCCCACGCAGCGCCGCCGCAAATGATTTGGTATGAACCCCGACTTCGCGATGATTCACGAGGCAGTTCTTGCTTTCGTGCACGAACTCAATCGGGTCTTCAATGGTGATAATGTGGTCGCGGCGGTTCTTGTTGGCGTAGTCCACCATGGCCGCCAGGGTCGTGGATTTGCCCGACCCAGTCGGTCCGGTTACCACCACTAACCCTTTGTGCAGCATGGAGAGTTTCTTGAGCACGGCCGGGAGCGGCGCGTCAAATTTCTCGAAGTCTTCAAACGACAAAACTTTGCTCGGAATCTGGCGAAACACCGCGGCGCATCCGTTTTTCTGATTGAAGAAGTTCGCCCGGAAACGAGACACTCCGGCGATTTCATAGCCAAAATCAACGTCGCCGGTTTCTTCGTACTGTTTGATCTTGTACTCAGGCGAAATCTCGTAGAGCATGGCCTTCAAGGAATCGCTTTCGAGCGGCGGATAATCGATCCGGTGCAGCTCGCCGTTGATCCGCAGCATGGGCGCGTTGCCCGAAGAGAGGTGTAAGTCCGAAGCTTTCTGCTCCAGCATCAAGTTGAAGAAGGCATCAATCTTCGCCATACATTCCTAAGTCAGACGGTGGGCATCCTGTAAAGAAACTAGACAATGCCAGAGGCCAATACTGAACTTGCCGGACTCATCCGCGATGAAATCCAAGCCGCGGGCGCAATTTCCTTTGCCCGATTCATGGAGCTGGCGCTCTATCATCCCGTTCACGGTTATTATCAACAGCCGCCCTTAAAGCAAATCGGCTGCCAAGGCGACTTTTACACCAGCGTCAGCGTCGGCCCTCTCTTCGGACGGCTGCTCGCGTTCGAGTTTGCCGGTTGGTTGGATGCCCTCGGGGCACCGACTCACTCGCCCTCCGCCGCGACAACCGTCCCCCCATCAGACCGGGCGGACGGGTTGGCCGCGGCGGGGAGACTCCACCTGGTTGAAGCGGGCGCGCATGATGGCCGATTAGCCCTCGATATTCTCACCTGGTTTCGCGAACATCGCCCCGATCAGTTTGGCCGATTGGAATACTGGATTCTGGAGAACTCACCGACGCGCCAAAAGATTCAGTCAGACGCCCTTAGCCAATTCACGGGACACGTCCACTGGTTCCCCACCTGGGAAGAATATCCAACCTCTAGGGTCCGCGGAGTTTGCTTCGCCAACGAGTTTCTCGACGCCTTCCCAGTATTCCGACTGGGCTGGGATGCTCGGCAAAAGCGCTGGTTTGAATGGCGCGTCGACTGGAACGGCAACGCCTTTGTTTGGGTCCGGGCCACGGGTGTCCCATCTCCGGAATTAGCGCAAGAGCTTCAGTTGCCATTCTGGGCAGAGCTGCCAAGGGAGTTGCTCGGGCTATTGCCGGACGGTTATACTGTGGACCTGGCGCCGGCGGTCCGCGCCTGGTGGAGCCAAGCGGCGTCGCGCCTTCAAGCTGGCTCCTTGCTGACGATCGATTACGGACTGGACACTCTCAACCTGCTTTCGCCGTATCGGGTTCAAGGGACCTTGCGCAGCTATCGAGCGCACGAACTGACACCGGACCCTCTCTCAGCCCCCGGGGGGCAAGACCTCACCGCGCACATCGATTTCGCTGTCCTGGAACAGGCTGGCAGAGCCCAAGGCCTGCAAACCGCGTTCCAAGGGTCGCAATCGGCGTTCCTGACCTCGATCGCGACCGAAGTCCATCGGGATGTGAATAGGTTTGGGCCCTGGTCCATCGCGGAAAATCGCCAGTTTCAAACGCTAACGCATCCGCAACATCTGGGTCGGCCCTTCCGCGTTCTCCGCCAGGCCCGGTGATTTACCCTGGGCAACCATCGACGAATGACGAAAAGCCGGACTGAGAATTCCGCTTGCGATCCCACCCTCAGACCGGGAACATAGGGATTGTTCGGCACCAGAGACACGGCCAGCGAGCCAGTCCGTTTCCGTGTCCCGGAGTCATTTAGCCTTCATCACCAGTGAGGGCGGGTTGAGCTTGTGGCTGCATGAGTACCCAAAACACCAGTGAAAATCACGGGAATCCCTTGGGAGCGTCGCCGCGCGCCGAGAACTCGGAAGCATTCACCGAGTTCTTTCACAAGAGCGCGGACGCGATCTGGCTTTTCGACCCGCTCACGCAGCTTTTTGTGGACTGCAATCAAGCCGCCGTCGACTTGATGCGTTGCGGCGACCGCGAGAAGCTATTGAACACGCGGCCGGAAGCGCTCTCGCCGGAGTATCAACCGGACGGGCGACGGACCGCGGAGCGGGTCGCCGAGATGGTGCGGCATGTGGAGGAGCATGGAAGCCTTCGCTTCGAGTGGCTGTGCAGGCGTCCGGATGGTGTGGAAGTGCCGCTTGAAGTGCTCGCGACAGCCTTGCATCTGGGCGGTCGCTGTGTGCACGTGATTATCTCCCGGGATATTTCGGAGCGGAAAGCCGCGGAACATGGTCTGCGCCAGAGCGAGAATAAATTCCGCCTGCTCTTTGAATCGAGCGCTGATGGAATCATCATCCTCGATCCCGCCACGCATTTCCCGCTGGATTGCAACGAAGCGGCGGTGGCCATGTTCGGGAGCGGCACCAAAGAGTGGTTGCTCTCGCAACCGTTCGGCAATCTTGCACCCGAATTTCAGCCGGACGGAGCGGCCTCCATACACCGCGCCACGGAGAGAATCGGACGAGCCTTGCGCGAAGGGACGCAACGCTTCGAATGGACGGGACGCGGCCGGAACGGCGGCGACGCGCATTACGAAGTCTTGCTCAACCCGATTCAAGTCGGCGACAGGCAACTGCTGGTCATGGTCTCGCGCGAAGTGACCTCCCGATCCGAGATGGAATGCCGCATCCGACAGTCCAACCTCGAACTCGAGCGCCGCATTACCGAGCGGACCAACGAGCTTGTCCGTGCGAACCAAAACCTCCGCACCGAGATTCAAGAGCGCGAAAAGGCGGAAGTTCTGCTCCGGGAGAGCGAAGCGCGCGCGCGGACGTTAGTCGAGCATGCCCCGGACGCCATTGTTGTTTTCGACTACGACACCGGTCGGTTCATCGACGCGAATCAGAACGCGGTGCACCTTTACGGCCTTTCCCGGGAGGAATTGCGTCGCCTTGGCCCCGTCGACGTCAGCCCGGCGTTGCAGCCGGACGGCCGCCCGTCAACGATGGTCGCGCGGGAGCGGTTGGAAGAGGCCTTGGAAGGGCGCACGCCTGTCTTCGAGTGGTGGCATCGCCACGCCGACGGGAGCGTGGTCCCCTGCGAAATCCGTTTAGTGCGTTTGCCCGCGCTGGGCCGTCGACTGATCCGCGGAAGCATCCTGAACCAGTCGGAGCGTTACCGGAAGGAGCGGATCCAAAAAGCGATTTACCAAATCTCGGAAGCCATCCACACCGCGGATGATCTCGATAGTCTCTATCGGAAAATCCACTCCATCATTCAAGGGCTCATGCTTGCGAACAACTTTTATATCGCGCTCCATGACCCGGCCAGCGAGCAGTTTAGCTTTCCCTATTTTGTCGACGAAATGGACCCGCCCCC
>JBGAIN010000037.1:0-53553 GCA_044225505.1 Limisphaerales bacterium | reverse complement strand
CCAAGCTTCCCCAGCCGGAACCCGCGCGTCAACGTGCCGGAACGAGGAGGTTTCTCTACCATTCCCAACCCCCTTTCTTCAAAACGACGGTCCCCACTTTCAAACAGCGGTCAAGCATGGCCAAAGTCTCGCCTTTGCCTGGAGATCGATCTTGCAGCCAGTAAGTGATGATCGCCAAATGGAACAGCCCAAACGCGTAGGCTCCAAAGTCCCCTAGTTCGGGAATCTCCCCGTCCGCGGCCGCCTCTGCCAGCAGCTCACGGATAAACCGCAAATAGCGCAAGTTCTGCTGCTGAGAATCCAACGCGAGCGGGCTCAACTTGGACGCGGGATGCAACGCCCGGAGGTAAACTGCCCCGATAAAATCCTCGAACGGCGCCAGCCGTTCCAAGAGCCGATGCACAATGGCAAACAACTTTTCCGGCAACGGCGCCTTTTGCGCGCGCGCATCCTTCTCGAACCATTCCATCATCCCGGCCAGTTCCTCTTCGAAGAAATAGAGCGCCAGGTCTTCCTTGGTTTGGAAATAATTGAAGAGCGTCCCTTCCGCGATGCGCGCCCGGCGCGAAATGGCCTTCGTCGTGGTCTGGTAAAAGCCTTTTTGCGCGAACAATTCAAGAGCGGCGCGAAGGATCGCGCGTTTTGTCTTCTCCTTGTTCCGAGCGCGTTTATCGGGCTTGCGGGCGGGTGTTTTCATGGGCGTGACCAATTATGAGTGAACTCATCTTCTCCCACCCTGCGCCCGGACGGTCTTCCTGTCAACTAATCATGAGTTCACTCATCTTTCATTTCCGGCGCCGGCGCTCCTCGGTCAGCGCGAACGCTGGATGTTCGGTTCGCCCTCCAATCTTCGCGGACGTTGTTACGGGTTGGGAACAGCCACAAGGTTGACCGTGTGCGACTGGCGCACGTCGCCTCCAGAAGCCCTGTCCCCTAGCCAGAGCGTCACCACGGTCGCGACCACAACGACGCCGACACACCCGATGGCACTCCAGAGCCATCTCACACCGTTTCTCATAGTCTTGATGTTATTGTAGACCGCCGCCGGGGATCAACGTTCAAGCACGCCATCCACCGGCCAGCCGACCGCGCCGCCCCAATCCCAGCGCCAGCAAGCCCAAGCACCCGAGAACGAACACCGACGGTTCTGGCACGTCGGAGACCAGCACCCGCGCTATACCGATCGGGCCGCCCGTCCCACCGACCTTTCCAATTTCGATCCCTTCAATCCCGCTGGGCGACGTGACCGAAACCCAGGTCACACCGAACAGTGTCCCCTGGCTGTTGATCTCCCGGCGCGCGCCGCTCGCATCGTGCACGTTCAAGGTGAATGGATTGTCGCCAATCCCTTGCACATCCACGATCACTACGGACGGATGCCAATCAAACGACAACGTCGCGTCGGGAAACAGAATGAGTTCTATGTTCCCACCGTGCGCATTGTCCGGATCCACCTCGCACGTGGGAGAGGAGCAAAACCCTGCCTGGAGCACGTGGGGATCGAACACGGTGAGACCATCGAACCGCAGCGGGTTTGGCAGTTGCGGTTCTCCTGGAGTTCCTGGGAACTGGTAACGGGCCAACCCCTCGAAATCGAATTCGCGAAGGCCCCCGGCGATCTGACGGGCGGTTTCCAGATCCAACGTTTGGATTTGCCCAAAGGCCGACCCGAGCGAGCCGAGAAGAACAGTTCCAAAAGCAACCATCAGACTGTGCATAGCTTTCCTTTCACTGCTGGCATCGTTCCGACCCGATCCTACTCCAAACCGGGTCCGGGGTCTACCGTCCTTCCCCGCCCGAAAACACACGCAATTTTCCCAGGTTTTGGACTGCGGTAGCCTCTGCCCGTTTCGCTTGCCACTCTACCCCCATGCCGACTGCTGTCGGAATGCCAGGCACTTCATGGGCACGCGGACTTTAGTCCGCAGGAACGAGCGCGCGCAGGGCAGGCTGCGGATGATTCCAGGCGCAGTCCGACAGTCGAGGCTTCCGGCGGAATGAATTCCGCGTTCCGATCCTTTGTCCCTGGTCGTTAGTCCTTGGTCCATAGAAAAGGTCTTTGATCTTCTGTCGTTGGTCCACGCGACAGCGTTTCCTCTTTCCAAGCGGGAGCCAGGCCTAGAGCACAATCAAGATCAAGAAAACCGTCTATGGCAAACGCCGGTCCAGAACCTTTACTTTACACAGAAGGCAAGAAAGGTAACGAAGGTTCGCCTTGCGCTGCACTTCGTTCCTCCAGTCTGAGTGGATGTCCTTATCGACTGATGGCCCGATAGAAGCGCATTGGAAATCGCCTTCCCTCCAAATCTGCAAATATCAGCGGAGTCGCGGGAGCCGCGCTATTAGTCCAGATCGGACGCCAATCAGGTGGGAGTAGAGTATCCGTGGCTTCAATGATCACACGCTGCTCGGAGTAGGAGATCACCTCCGCCTGAAAGGACGTTTCGCGGGGAGGCTGTGCGATTACAGCGGCTCGCTTGTCTCCATTAAAACGCTGCCAGTCTGTGTTGAGATCAACGAGAATTTGCCCATCAGGTTGAACAAAGATCCGCTCTGCCGGTAACGCCTGCTGACCGGAATCGAATGTCAAATCGACTGAACCATCAAGATTAAGCCTCGCGAGACCATGCCGGGCAACGCCGTTAATGGTATCGAATTCTCCAGTCACCAATATCTTGCCATCCGACTGTTGCGCCATAGCTCCGATATAGACAAAGGGAGCCTCCAGCTGCGGAGCGAATGCTGGATCTAACTTACCATCGTCCGCTAAACGAATAAGAAAACGTTGGCGGGCTTCATTGGTGAATTGGAACCTCCCTCCCAGCAAATAGCCGCCATCCGCGAGCTTTAAATGCGACGAGACTGCGTCGGATATATTCGTTGCAACCAGCCCCAACGCGAAGCTTTCATCGACCGAACCGTTCGGATTCAGTCGGACAATCGCGCGCCGCGACACGTCATTGACAGAATAGAGAAAACCCGCCAGCCAAACCTGCCCCGACGTTGCGGGAAATATCTTCAAATCAAAGGCCACGGCTTTCACCGGAGCGAACCCCGGATCCATCTCTCCGTTGGATTTAAAGCGTGCCACATGATAAACTGACCCTAAGCCGGTCGACGTCCGATCCGTTTCAATTGCGACGAGAATTGTTCCATCCGGCTGAACGAGGACGCCCTGGACGTTCTGCCGGATTTGAATGCCGCTAACTGGGAACACCTCGAACTTCGGCTGGAAGCTGGAATCGATAGTTCCGTCCGAATTCAATCGAAACAAGTTGGCCGTGATACCAGGCCCGACCAGCGAGGGAGTCGCATAGATTTTTCCGTCGGACTGTAGGCCGAGAAACTTTGACACAAGTCCAATCTGGGAAAGGTCGGGCTCGAACCAACTCGGGTCGAGTTGGGCGTCGGATCGAAATCGGCGAATTCTGGCGTCCATAGACCCCGTCTGGCCTCCTAGAAGCTTGCCGTCGGACTGCATGCCGACGATCTGATATCCAATCGGGGGTTGGAAGGTCAGATCGCGGGAACCGACTCGATCGTCGTCCAGAATAGTCACAGTGGCCCTATTCCCCGGCCAAACGCGCTGTGGAACAGTAAGGTCGGTGAGTATTACTTCCAGCGTCTCATCAGCCTCCGGCGTATAGTCGGAGGTGATCCCGACAGCCACGGTCTTGCTGGTTTCTAAGGAGTCAAACGTCAGAGTCCTTTCCAACGATTCAAAATCGACCTTCGCCGAGCTTGTCAACGGTCTCGTGGAAAGTCTAACGGCAGTTTTCCCTGAGCTTTCTCCAAGACGTTGGATTCTGACGAGCGTTTGACCCGCCGATTCCGAAATATCAAGTTGGGTCTGGCAGCAACTTGCGCAGTCAGCTGCCGTGATGCGAAACCCAGACCGTTTCGCGCTGGCGGGATCCAGAAGCAGCAAGACGCCACTCTCGAACGATAGCAATCTGCCGTCGGGTAAGACAAGCCGGGGAATCCCTTCAGTCCCTTCACCGACAAAGCGTCTTCCGCCTCGGTTACATGGGTTTTCCACGAGGTAAGATCGATCCCAGGACCCATCGAGATTCAACCGGACGATTCCGCGGCCAGATTGGCCGATAATTCGGCCGTCGGACTCGGTTCCGAGAACGAAGAACGAATAGTTGAAGATGCGCGGGGCGTCCGTGAAGACAAACGAGGGGTCCGAAGCCCCAGTCGGAGTCAGACGAAAGAATTTCTCCGCACCGACGTCTCCAGAGCTGCGCGCGCTCACGTAGAACGCCCCATCCGTCGCCGCGAAGAGCTGCCGAACCCAAGAGAATTCAGCGGAGACCTGGAACAGGGAGTCCAACTGGCCATCCGCCTTGAGCCGGTAAAGGACGGCTGTCAAGTTTCCATCGGGAGCCGTCCTCAGCGCGTTGATCACGATCGTTTGGTCTGCAAGTTGGACGAAGCTCTGTATGACGCCCTCGACAAGAGCAGCTTGGAAGGTGTTATCGAGCGTGCCGTCGTCATTTAATCGAGCCAAAGCGCCGGGGGTATCCAAGATCCCGACAACCACCTTGCCATCGCGCAAGACAAAGGGAGACGGAAGGGACGCCACCTTCAATCCTGGAGGTGAGTGGAAGGATGGATCGCGCGTTCCATCCGAGTTTAAACGCACCAAGCTTAGGCAAGTATCCTCAGTCGCAACGACGCTGCACTTCAAAACCAGAATTTTATCGGTTCCCTGTCGTCCGACCCAGACGATACCGTCGCCAACCGCAAACGCCGCACGGAATGCTTGATCAACGGTTCCATCCTCATTTATGAGCACCAATCGCGGCGCATCCTTGGCAGAATCGCCCGGCAAGATCGTAACCAGGACCTTCCCGCCAGGCATCGCCAGGCTGGGAAAGCCGGCTACCGCAGGATTGAAACTCTCGTCGACACTGCCTGGCCGTTCATTGTCGAGAATCGAGACTAGCACGTCTTCTTCGGCCAAGGTAAGGCCTGGAGAGGGATTCAAGAATTTAACTCGAAACAACTCTTCGCGCTCGACCTGCCCGTCATCAAGGATTTGAACTCGAATCTGCTTGGTTTCTTCTCCAGGTTCAAAGCGCAGCGTTCCATGCTGTGCCACATAATCTCGCCCGGCCTCGGCATCAACGTCTTCGGTGAGGAAATCGACCGTCAACACCGAGTCGGCAACGCCAGAGCGCAATACCTCTACAGTCGCAGCCGCATCGGTCTCTTCAGCCGGCAAAACGTGGAAGGATATCTGGGTTTGGCTGTGCGCGTGAGGAGCGAAGCAGCAGATCGCGCTTAAAGTGAACGCCGCGCGCCAGAGTCTCGTCGCAGGATAATAGTGTCGCATGGAACCGGGCTCGTCATGTATCAGAGCAGAAAGGAAAGTGCAAAGTAACAGATGAATTTTATCACGGGCGTTTCTTGACAGTCCCGCCACGATCGCGGGATTTATCCTAATGCCATTCGGTAATTCTATTCAGTCCCGGAAGGGACAGAATGAGAGAAGCCCGGTCGCTTTAGCGCCGGGTGCTCACGTGAGAGGGCCCAAGCCCCGGAGGGGCGGCTGAGTGCGGCGAGAAAGGGCGTTTGGGTTCTACGACCTTGTGATCCGCTTAATCTCCGGTTCTTCCGTACAATGCCACGTCCTCGGCCGTCCCGTCGGGACTTGGAATCGCGCCCATTCGACCTCGGCGTTAAAACGCCGAGCTATTCTCGAGTTGCCCCATCCGGGGCGCCAGGAGGCAATTACCGAATGGCATTAGGATTTATCCCGCAGGAATGTCCGCAGGCACGACCGCGATCGCGAAGGATTCGAGCGCTGCTGGCCGCATCGGACGGTCCGGCGGACTCAAGTCCGCGCGCCATCAAAGGGTGGTACTGTCGAGACGCACCCAACTCGCCCTGTGGACATAGCGCGCCCTGTTTGCATAAAGAGAATCCCAGGGTGCATCCGGCTTGTTCCGCGAATGTCGCGGCTGCTTTGGACCGTCAATGAGGAACGGAGATGCTGACAATCTTCCACTTTCCATTGCGACGAACCAGCATCGCCATCTCCACGTTTTGAATGGCGCGATCTGTAATTCGTTTCTCCGCACCGGCGCGTTCTGCTTCGCTAAAAGCCTCGGGCATCTGTTTGAGCGCCTCTTTCATCGCGACGATTTGACGTTCAAGAAGCGGCTGGATCAACGTAAACGAGGCCGTCGCGACGGTCGGATGCGTCTCGGATACTTGAATGGTCATGGAGGAGATTCTGACGTCCTTCCAATCGTTGTTTCCTTCGGGCGGCAACACCGCCGCTGGATTGTTGGCATCCAAAACCCCGATCTTGGCGTTGTCGCGACCCGCCGCGACGATGACAAACCGATTGTCCACGGTGTTTTGCAGCCCTTGCGCATCCCGGGCGGAGAGCGCTTTATAGAACCCGCGGATGGTTTCCTCGATTTCCTGGGTGGCATTCGACTGGGCGATCGTCGCCGTGGCGGTTGCCAGCATGACGAACGTGATGAGGAATGCGGTCTGCGACAATCTTTTCATAATTGATTAAGTCATCCGCCACGAGTGCCTCAAGCAGTGATCAGGCATTTACAAGTGATGGCGTTCTCAGAGCTTTTGCAGCGGATCGTTCGAAACCCACAGCGCCCGATCCCTAACCGAGGAGCGCGACTGCGTCCAAGGGATCCGTCGCAAGTTTCAGGAATCGCTTTCCGTAAATCCATCACTCACTGGCTGAGTCTGACTCCTAGCGGATGAATCCTTTTTAGAACTGGTATCAATGAATGGCGATAAAGAAACGGTCGGTCTCGCTTGAGCCTGCCGGGCCACCAGCGCAATTCCTGATCCATCTTTGGCCGGTGACCAGGGACCTCTCTTCGAGACTCTCAATCCGCCGCTTGCAATGCCGCGTTTTGCGCTTCTATCGCTCGTCCCGCCCCGCGATAGACCTGCGCCACAATGGCCCAGCCTTCCGCGGTGACGGGCGGACGCAACTGGAGCCCTCGTTCCACCAGGGCCAAGGCCCGAGGTCGATCTTGCACCGCGGGATCGCGCGCGCCGTCCAGCAAAGCCGCGGCCAGATAACAAGTCTCCGCTGAGTCTGGATCCAACTCTAGCGCCTGATCACAATGCCGCTTCGCGTTCGCATCGTCGCCGCGCCACTGGTAATGCACGGCTAACCGCCGATGCGCTTCCGCCACGTTCCCGGGCAGACTCAGCGCCCGTTGGAGATGCGGCAGCGCGGCGTCGAACTGGCGCTCCTGAGTCAGCGCCATCCCCAACCCCATCTGGGCGATCCAATTGTCCGGGGCCACTGTTGCCGCGCGCGTGAACAACGTCGTGCTGTTCGTCCAGGTTCGAGTCTGGGCGAACGCGAGCGTGGCGCACAGGGTGAGCACAGCGAACGCGCTGGCTGCTCCGTAACCCACGATGCGCGCGCTCCTCGCCCCCAGCGCTGCCGCCCGGAGAATCGCCACAAATAGTCCGATCAAGGGGACGTAACTGTATCGATCTGCCATGGTTTGCGGCCCCGCCTGCACCAGCCCGATGTTTGGCAGTAACGTCACCAGAAACCAGAACCAGCCCACCGGAATCCAAGGGTCGCGCCGCCCTGCCTTCACCGTCGCCATGGTAATCCCGATGAGGGACACCCAAGCGCCGCACACCGCGGCGAACGACGCCGGGCCCGTGCGGAATTGGCTGACGGCCAAGCCAGTCGGCCAGAGTGTTTTTTGGATATAAAACGCGTAGGCGAGCACTGCGTTATCGAGTCGATCGGACAACCCAAGGGTCCGCCAAGACGTCACCGCGCCGAGATTCACCTGGGCGGCATAGGTCAAGGTCGTGGCAGCCGCCGCTAAGACCAGGAACGGACATAGCATGCCCAAGCGTCGCAACGCGCCGCCGGACGGCGCGAACGGAATCCACGCCTGGCCCAGCTCGTCAGGCCGCTTCCAGACCACCGCGCTAACTTCCAACACGATGAGAACGATTGGCAACGTCACCGCGGTCGGTTTGCACATGCAAGCGAGCGCGAATGCGCCTAGAGCCGAGCCATAAAGCACCCAGCGTTCGCTGGTCCGGAATTTCCAGTAACAGGCCAATGCTGTCAGCCAGAAGAAGGTGTATAGGACATCCTTCCGTTCTGCGATCCAAGCGACCGATTCCACATGCAACGGGTGCAAGGCAAAGAAGCCGGCTGTGAAAAAGCTCGTGCGCACGCCCAATCCCAAGCAGCGCAAGAGAGCCAGGAGCAGGACCGCATTCGCCGCGTGCAGCCAAACGCTCGTGAGATGATGCGCGCCCGGGCGGAGTCCAAACATTGTGCAATCGAGCTGATGCGACATCCAGGTGAGCGGATGCCAATAGCTAATGCCGCCGTGCAACGTGCGCCAGGCCCACGTGACGTTAGCAACGGTCAGGCCAGACGTGACGTGCGGGTTTTCCGAGACATACCCCGGATCATCATGATTCACGAAGTCGAACGTCGCGGCTTGGAGATAGACCGCCAGAATGGCCAGAACCAGCGCCGCGCTCTGCGCCACAGGATTCTTCCAGAACCAATGTCCGTCGTGCTTCCCCGCATTGTTTTCTATTTTCACCATTCTCCATCGCTCTCCCTCTCGCGCGGCTCCGGCCAACCCAGTTGATTCCAATTCTCCGATAGGTTTTGCCGTTGCCCTCAACAACTTTTCCGCGCATTGGCCAACACCATCAGCGAGCCCGCGTTTGAGCGTTTCAGCGTTTCAGCGTTTCAGCGTTTCAGCGTTTCAGCTTTTCAGCTTTTCAGCTTTTCCCAAAGGTCCTTGGTCTTTGGTCCCTAGTCCTTGGTCCTTGGTCGTCGCGAAGCGACCCGCGATTACGATTACGATTAAGATTACGATTAAGAGGAAGAGGAAGAGGCGGACGGAGAAGGGAGGCGGCGTAAGGACCAGACGCTCCCGGCTAACAGGTAGATCACAACTCCCCACAAGACCCAACTCACTTGATTAGGATTCAGCCCTAGCCGTTGCGTCAGATTGCCCAGGCAGGGACAGACTTTGCCCGGGTTCATCCAATAAAACGCCACGCGATACAACAGGAAGTTCGCGGCCAACCACGCGGTCAGCAGATATTTCAACCGCGCGGCCACGGGCGACCCTAACACCGCCGCCACCGCCAGTTCCACACTCGCCACGCCGATGAGCACATGGCGATTGGCCAAGCCCAACAATGGGTCGGGCAGAAACTGTACGGGCGCATCGCCCGTCGCACTGAAGAGCTTGGCCACCGCCGTCCCCACCAGCATCACCATCCCGGATCGCAGAAAGAATGTCTCGAATCGCATCACGCACCTCAGTCATTCCACCAACCATTCGCGATGGGGCTGGTGATCCCGATTCCACCGCGCTAAGGCCCCGTCGCTCGTTTCTTCGAACAGAATCCGCAGGGGCACTCGTTCCACGTGCCCGTCACAAAATCCAACGTTCGGCCGGCCATCATGCAGCCGGCGCACGATTTGATCGCCCTCTTGCAGTTCGGTGACTGTGGCCCACGCGTCGCCCCATAATCCCAGCGTCCCGGACACTTGCCAGCGCCGCAACCCAATGCCGCCCGTACGCAGAAAGCCGTAGCGCACCCGGGTAATGCCATCGCCCAGAGCCATTAACTCCGCGGGTTGCGCGACGTCCCCGTCCCGGACCGCCACGCTGCGCCACGAACTCCACATCGGGATCAATTTCTCGCCCAACCCTTGGAAAGCGTATCCTTCATCGCTATAGCCATACGTGACATGCTGCCAGGACCGCGCTCCCTGGCGGCGTTCGACCGCCGGACACTCGAACGAGTTGGCTCTCGGCCGCGCCGTGGCTTGCCCAGCGATGGATTGCGCCAGGAGCGGCGCGAGCAGGTCGGTCCAATACTTGGGTTCGCGCGCGGCCCAATCCGAATAGCGCGGGTAAGCGTCGTTGTCGTCCACGTAAAGACGCAGGACCAGATCCAATTGCCGGAGGTTCTCGCGGCAACGGCTGGCTTGGGCAGTGCGGGACGACCGGCCCAACGCTGGGCCAGCGAGCGCAGCCAGAAAGCCGATCACGCTGAGGACCGTGAGGAGATCGAGCAGGCTGAATCCGCGGGATCCAGCCTCTTGGCCAGCGGCACGCATCGGGAATCAACGGCAACTGCCCGTGCCGATGTAATGCATGACGTCAAAGCAACAGACCGCGCCGTTGAACGAGACGTACTGTTGATTGCACAGATCGTAAATCCGGCAGGAGGAAGGACAACATTTGTCGTCGATACTGACATGGTCCCGTCCGGCATAACTGCCGTTGCCCTGGCAAACGCTCCAGACACTGGCGTTCGAATCGGCAATCAGGCAGGTGGGCAACTGACAGGTTGGGATGATTTTCTGGCTGTAACACGAACCTACCACCGCACAGGTGCAATAGGTGGTGACATAACAGGCCCATCCATACGTGCTCAGCACCGAGACTCCGATAGCAGCAACCAACCAAGCGAACTTTCTCATACATCTCCTTGTTTACGGGTTTCACAGTTCGGCCTCCTGAATGCCAGGAGGCCAAAGAACGCCGTCAGGCATCCGCCCGCCAGGTAGTAATAGCGGTTGCGGAAGTAATCCTCCCGGCTCAACGCCAGCCTGGGCGCCGGCCCGGAAGGGGTTTCCAACATTCGGCCTGAGGGCAACGGCACATAAATCGAGTCGTTCGTGAAATAGCGGAGCTCCATCGTTGTCCCATCCATCAGCGCGCTCGGAGCAAACCAACTCTCGGGCATCGGTGCCTTCGCCAGTTTCACTTCCAACACTTCGTAACTGCGGTATTCGATCTCCCGCCCGCGCGTCTGCAAATAGAGCCGGATCGCGCTCGGGAAGGTTGATGAAATCCGTTCCTGGTACTCGTAAGCCAGCCGATAGTGCGCCACGCTCAGTTGGTTGGAATAAGCGACGCGCAGTTCGCAGGGGATTCCGTTCGTATACCCCGTGATCTCGCCCAGGACGTAAAGCGGCTTCTTATCCGCCAACCCTTGCGCCTGGAATCGTTCCCCATCCCAACGGACGCTGCCCGGGAAGAGATGGCTCAATCCCAGGTTGAGCACTTCGGCAAACCGGCTGATCCGATACCACGCCGCGTCGTAGGCCGGCGGCACCTGGCCGCGCCGGACGCGTTCATGTTCCATATGATAAAGAAAAGCGTTGGTCCCCTGATCGAGGAAACAGAAGTTGTCGTGCAGTAAGGTGAACGCCACGGGCGGCATTCGGTCGGGCCCAACCCCGGGCGTCTCCAAACTCTGCACCCAGAGCGCCCCGGTCTGCCAGCGCAATTCAAACGTGGCAAAGTTCGTGGAGCTGCGGATGCCCGTTTGCATGGAGATCGGCTCGTTCGCCACCGGCGGCATCTTTTCCCGAAAAACCAATCGCTCGAGTGCCGGTGGGGCCTCCAGCCACGCCTGGAAACGCGCGCGCCGGTCGGACGCCGCGTCCGCCCCCGCTTCCGCTCGGGCGTTACCGACGGTCAAGCCGAGGCTCAAGACGATCCAAACGAGGGTGCGTCCAGCTCCGGGCCAGGACCGAGCCCAGCCTCCCGGGCCGCTGCAAGGACGGGTGGCAGGGAAAGTGCAGCCTGCGGCCAGGCACCGCGTCACCGGCGAGGATCCGAGCGACGCGGCGCGGGCTTCCCCTGAGCCACTCCTTGGCAAAGTAAAGGTCGGTAGATTCATGGCGTATCGATCTCCGCGATCCAATGTCCAATCGATAACTGCGCGTAGCGGGTGTAAGCCCGTTCGCCGAGCAACCCGCGCACGGTCTCTTCCGTCTCGGCGCGCAAGGTGTGCAACGCGGCGGCGCGGGCGGAGTCGGGGGTGGCGGTTTCTCCTAGCCACGGCTGGGTCTGGACCAGCACGCGCTCCCGCAACGTGTGCACCGCCACGGCCGATTCCGTCGGCACATCAAATTGATCGGTCAACTCCACCAAACCGCGGAACATGTAATCCTGGCAGCGGACATAATCTCGAAAGCGATCCTCTCCGAGAGCCTCCCGCAATTGCATTTCGAGCGCGCCTTGCGCCTGCGCCATTGGCACCGTTCCGCCCGCGGCCGGGTCGCTGGCAGCCGCGGCCGCCTGGGCCTCGTCAAACGCTTTGCGCACGCGATGGATCGTGCGGAATTCTTCCTCGGTCGGATTGAACCCGATCAACCCGACCTGGCGCAGTTCTTCAGACGTGCGCGAGGTGCGCACTTCATACTCGTCCAGTTCTGCCGGGGTCAGGACCGCGCGGAGCCCTGCCAGTTTCTCGCGGTATAACCGGTCCAGTTCCGCCCGTTCCGGCAATCCAATCGTGCCGCTCGCGCCGTCAATCACGGCCCGCTCTTGGGCGTCGAACGCAGTCAGGATCTCGCGTGCCCGGCCGCGGTTGGCGGGAGTAAAGAGTTCCGTCCATTGATCGATGGCAGACATCTGACCGGTTACCCGGGCTTGGTACGCTCCCAAATCCGTCCCGAGCAGTTCCGCCACGACTTTCCCCCGCTCCGCCTCCAGCGCCCCGGCGGCCCGTTCCCGTTCCGATTCGGCTTCGTCCCGTTTCCGCCGTTGGACCGGCTCCCAGAACCTGGGTGCACCCTGGCGCAACGCGGCGATTTGGGAACCGTACCGCCGGTTGATCGCGCCGATCACGAGATCTTCAATCGCGTTCTCGGGCAGACCGGCCTGGCGCAGCGCGGTCAAAGCCGCGGCATACCGTCCCTCGGCCAGATCGCGCCCGAGCGTCGACCAGTCCGGCGCCCGGACCGCAGCATCCACCGTCGCCGCAGCCGCAGGGCGCGGTGCCCGGCTCGACTCGGACGATGCGGCTCCCGCAACCACCCGCTCCGGCATTCCGTTCCGTCCGATCGCGCGGGGCCAGGTCCACGCCAAGGCCAATCCGAGCAGGGCATTGAGCCCGAGCGATCCTGCCTGAAGAGCTTTCACGGTTCTCCTCCTGTCCGGCGCGGCCCCGCCGTCTCGGCCGCGGTGTCCCGCGGTCGTAACGACCCATCCTCCTGCCGCGGCGGGACCAGCGCTTCCCCGGGAATGACCGTCCGCGTTCCGCCCGGGATTTGCCAGGCCACCGCCAGGTGATCGCCGCCCGCCTCTTCCCTTTGCAACGCTTCGATGGCATAAGCCCGGCCCGCTTCCAACCGGATCCGTCGGGACTGCTGGTTCGGGCTCTCTTCCCAAGCGAATGGCCCAGTCCAACGATCCGTCGCGCAAATCTTCACCGCATCCTCCGGCCGCTCGTTCGGGCTGAGCCAAAGTTCGGCCGCATCGTCTCCCGCCACCCAGAACTGGTACAGTCCCGTCACCGGGGGACGGAGCGATCCGCGCACGCGCGCCACGAAACCGTCGCCGCTATTGGACGGCGCTTCGAACCGGGGCAAAAGCATCGTCCCGGTCGGGGGCCGCCTCAGACAGGAGGATTGCGAGAGCTCGGTGGCGCTGGGCTCCCGGCCGACCGCCCAGATCTCGCGCCAGACGCCGTGGGCCGCGGGGATGGCCGTGAACGGACCGGTCCGGGTGGCGACCGCATACGATCCGGCTCGCACCCCGGCGGATTGCCCATCCGCCTGCCGGGTCAAGCGCACTTCCCCCTGCCAGACTTCCAGCCGGGTCCGATCCGCGCTGGCGACCAGGTCAAACTCGGTTCCGAGCACCGCCGCTTCGGCGACCGGCGTTTGCAATCGCAGCGGGGCGCGCTGCGGCGCGACCTGGGCCGCGACGGATCCGGACGTTACCGTGATTGTTTTGCCCGGAGTGAAGCGATCGAACTGGGCTTGAGCCGAGTCGGTGAACCGCAGCCAGGTCGATTCGTTCCGGAACGCCACTTCGGCCACGGCGCCTGGGTCGAGAACCATGCGATCCCCCGGGCGCAGCGCGGTCCCTGCGACCGCGCGCCATTGTTTCGCGCCGCGCTGGAGCAGGACTCGACCCGTGATTGTGGCCAGGCGCCCTGGCGCCATCGGCCCGGTGAGGAACCAGCCCAGTCCCACCGCCAGGACCGCGATCAGACCTGCACTGGCGATGGCCCAGCGCGGACGGGGCGTCCACTGGGGCCAGCGGCCGCGCCAGGATCGGAGCAAGGCCATCCAATACGCAGGGTTCGTCCAACGTTCCGCCGCTCGGAGCCGTTCTAGCTGTCCCAATTCGCGCAGGTGCAGCTCGTAAATCATCAGTTCGGCCATCTCCTGGATCAAGGCCGGTTCCGCGCGCAACCGCTGGTTCAACTCCGCCACGCCCGATCCATCCAAACTGCCGTCCAGATATTCCGTGATCAGTTGAAATTCCGTCGCGTTCACATCCCCTCCAATCGCTTTTCGATGCACTCCTTCAGAATCTGACGCAACCGAAACAGGATCACCCTCACCGCCGCCACATCCCGCCCCACCATCCTCGCAACGTCGGAATAGGGCCAACCTGAATAATAGCGCGAGGTTACCAATTCACGCTGGCAATTAGGGAGCTCTCTTAAACAACATTCCAAGGCATCTTTTCGCAGCTCAAGAATATCCCCGGTTCCCTCATTCTCGACAGCTTGCGCTAAATGTTCGAGGAGATCATAATCAATGACCTTATAGTCATGACGCCTCGTCTGGCGTCGGATCCGTGACGCAACATGTTTCGCAATGCCACGAGCCCACGCACCAGTATTGCGAGAATGGTCACATTTGTCCCAAGCGTTTAGAATCTCGAGGCTGAGCTCGGCGAACGCATCTTCCGCCAGGATATAGTCACGCAGCAACGCCTTTAGGTATCCCATTAACATGGTTCGCTTTTCACAAATGAAACGCACCGCATCCTCGTTATTTGACATCGATTCCGACATACAATCCGAGTCTCTACCAATAATTGGCGGTAAATTGCTAAAACATTTCTAAATATTTTCACTTTTGCACAACTATATCCACAGCTAATGTCTTAGATTTGTTCATGTCATACATTTTTGTCAGAGACAGTGGAGTCCTGCTTCCGAAATCGGCCACTTATTGAACTGCCCTTGACAGAAAATGGCCAAAACTTACTTTCCTAAGTTTAGTAATCGCTTGAATGGGTGCATCGATAAGCTACAGGTAATCGTTTTTGCTAAGTTCGGCATTTTCCTACCAACAGGTGAACACTCTAAGGCAATGTGGATAATGGGTTCGATACACAGGTCCCCAAACCAAGCTTTTTGCCTTTAGCTTACTACTGTGAATATTTTATGAAACGTTCTTGGGTTTTCCATCCAATATATACTGAAGGACGATAGTGCACTCTTACTAACCGAAACCCACTACGAACATGTCACTCCATTATACCGGTTCTACAGTCGAGCGTCTTGCCGGCACGTTGACTCCAACGCGGTTTCTCTTATCCACATCTGGTCAGAAGCTGCACAAAGATCACTCCTGCTCAATAATAATTCCCGCACGCAACGAAGCAGGCACGATTCGTCAATTGGTGCAATTGGTGCCAGAGATGGGGCTGGGGACGGAAGTGATCGCGGTAGAGGGAGGAAGCCGAGACGGGACGTGGGCAGTATTGAGGGAGTTGGCCAGCGAGCCCGGGACGCGATCGTTGACGGTGTTGAAGCAGCGGGGTCAAGGGAAAGCTGGAGCGGTGCGGGAAGGGATTGCGGCGGCGGCGGGCGAGTTGATTTTCATCCTGGATGCGGACGCGACGGTGGATCCGGGAGAGTTGCCGTTGTTTTACGAAGCGATTTGCGGTGGACAGGGCCGGTTTGGGAACGGGACGCGGATGATCTATCCGATGGAACCGGACGCGATGCCGCTCCTGAATCGATGGGTGAACCGGGCGTTTGCGGCGGGGTTCAGTGGGTGGCTCGGACAACGGATCACGGACGCGTTGTGCGGGACCAAAGTCTTCTTCAAAGCGGATTACATAGCCATGGAGCAGGCCCGGTCGATCGGGGCGGCCCGGGCGGCGGCGGACGATCCGTTTGGGGATTTTGAGTTGTTGTTCGGGGCGGGGCGATTGGGATTGAAGATTGTGGAAGTGCCGGTGCGGTATCGGCGGCGGCGGTATGGTCGGACGAACATCCGGCGTTGGCGGGATGGGTGGCAGCTGCTGCGGATCTGGGGGCGGCACGTCGCCTCTGAACGGTCGCGGGCAGCGCTTTCACAGGAGCGAACGGAGGAGACAACGCCATGCCGTGATGCCACCGCGGGGAAAGTTTTCACATAAGGCAACGAAGCTAACGAAGGGGGGTGGCGATGTGAGCCCATGGGGAGGAGAGCGTTTTTTCCAGAAGGCAAGGGAGCTAACGAAGAGATGCGAGGGCGCGATGCGGGCGCTCACGACAGCCGGAGCGTTTTCGCGCGAGAGCGAAAGCGGAAAAAGCAGGAGTCATCTCGGGCGTGTCGAAAAGCTGTTGCGAAAACTCCGTCTGGGTGGCCGCTTTGCGGAAAGGCGGCGGAGGGCCGCCGCACTCCAAAATCTGGCGAAGCAGAGTGGCTTAGCCCTTGCCCCGCACGGTCTCGGAGTGCGCCCGCGCCTTTTCACCGCACTCGATCAAAGCTTCGCGCGAGAGATCCGAGAACGGGATGAGCTGTCGCCCGTCACCGTGGGAATGGCTTTGACCCGCATTCCAGCTTCTGGTTGGATAGCACCATGGAAACTCCAGGACTTGGCGAAGTCCGTGGTGGGCATTTCCCGGCCCTGACTTGGGTTCTTTCGTGCTTGGGGTAAACCATGGCAGGCCACGACGAGAATCGACCGGGAGACCCTGAGCTGGATGGCGAATCCGCGCGCGACCTGGAGGTTTTGGGCGAGCATAGCGCCCGTTGGTGGGGAGAGGTGCGCGAAGGGTTTCATGAGGGCGCGTCGGAGGTTGTGCCCATTGATCTGCACGTTGTTCCAGCCCGCGTCGGACAACCGTATCACGTCGTGCTTACCACCGGGATGAGCCATCGCCCGATAACGCTCGACAATGCCAAAAGTTACTACTGCGAACTGCTCCTGGCATTGCCGCCTGACTGGCCGATGGGCCAGGACGCGTTGAAAGACGAAAGATTCTGGTGGCCCTTCCGTCAGCTCAAGGAGGCCGCGCGTTTTCCACACCTCTCCAACACTCCCATTTGGTATGGCCACACGGTCTGGAATAGCAACCCGCCTCGGCCATTCCACGAGACGGTTCCTTACTGTGGCGGGATCCTGTCGATTCCAGTGTTGTGTCCCAAGGGGGCGTGGAGCGTCCAGGTGCGCGAGGGGAAAGAGGTTTTCTTTTTCGCCTTTGTTCCGCTGTTCGAAGCGGAGTTGCGGTTTGCCGAGGAGAACGGCTCGGACGCCCTCTTTGAGCGGCTCGATCAGATCGCGTTGACCGAGTTGATCCAGACGGACCGGACTTGCGCGCTATGAGTTCCAACCACCCGATGCGTTGATCCGCTATGATTCGCAGACCGGGCAGAGTCATCGGGATCGCGGCGGCCGCGGCGCTCGTGCTGACGCTGGCGCTGGTCGGGCCGTGGCGCGAGCCGCGGTGGGAAGGGAGATCGGTGAGCCATTGGCTGCGCGCCTTGAAGGTGGGGGTGAAAGTGCTCGCCCAGCCGGATGGGACCTACACCGTGATGCTCCCGAACCTGTCGGACGAAGAACTGGCCGCGCTGAAAATCAGTTCGAAAGTCAAAACCGTCCCCAGCAACATGATGGCGAGCCGATTCTTCCCCAACTGGCCGGATCAGATCGATTTCTCCCAAGCCAGTAAGCCGGACGAAGATCCCGCGAACCAAGCGATCGGGAAAATGGGAGCGGTCGTGCTGCCGCGCGCAATGGCGGATCTGCGCAGCCGCGAATCGAAGGGGAGCGCTTGGCTATGTCAGTGGGTGTGGCCGCGCCTCCCTGGACGGGTGCAACGCTGGATTGGCAAACCGATGCACCCGATCCATAAACGCGTGAACGCCGCGTATGCGCTTGGGCTGTTGGGTGGCGCAGGCCGGCCAGCCATTCCCGAACTGCAGCGCCTGGTCAAGGAAGACGAGGATCCGCTCGTCCGAGCGGTGGCTCGGGAATCGTTGCACCGGATTGATCCGGGAATCGCGGGTCCGTTTTATCCGGAGTTGTTTGACTCGTCGCGCGCGGCGCCGAAGGCCTTGGAGATCGGAAAGCCGAACGACACTCCCCTGTTTGACAGCGGTCTTTCGTTGCACCCCAGGTCAGCGACAGTCGAAGCGCCCGACTCGGGACGCTAAGGAGCGTTTTGAAAACATCCGGTTATTCGTAGCCGCTGAAGTAATGAGGCGGATTTCCCGCGAATTTGGGCCTTCATTTCCGCCTCGTCTATCATGATGCAAAAATCACAGAAACGACAGTGGATCGTGCTGGCGGCGATGGCTTTGACCCTGGCGCTGGGCGCAGGTTTTACCTATTCCCAATCGACGCACCCGATGTTGATTTGGCCGATAGCCATGCTGCTTGGGCTGGTCTGGGGCGCGATTGGCCTTGGGCTTCTCGGACGCGGGGCTAAGAAAAGCAGAAAACCGAAAGCGGAAAGCGGAAATTGAAGTCCTCTTCTTCCATACTTCGGGCAATTCCCGTGGCCAAGCCAACGGGGACGAAAATCGACTTGCGCAAAGCCGCTGGTTAAGAGCAGCCTCGGCTCACCAGATTTTCCCAAGGCATCGCGTTGACGGACCGTCGGTGGTCACGATGCCAGGTTGGTTCATTCCGCATGGCTGCCATTATGAAACGTATTCTTCGGTGGAGGGCTTCGGCCACCGCATCGCTCGCGCTCTTGATCCTGTCGACGCCGCTGCGCGGAGACCCAGCGCAGCCGCTCATTCAAGCGATCCGGTCGGGAAACAAAACGCGGGTCGCGGAGCTGTTGAGCGATGGCGGCGAAATGCGGCGGCGCGATGAACGGGGCAATACCGCGCTGCATTGGGCCGCCCTGGCGAACGACGCGGAGCTCGTGACGAAGCTTTTGGCGAGCGGCTCGGATCCCGGAGCGACCAACGCCGCCGGCGCCACGCCGTTGCACTATGGAACGGGCAATTCTGAAGTGATTCGCCTCTTGTTGCGCGCGGGGGCCAAGCCGAATGCGCGTTCGCTGGCCGGCGCCACGCCATTCCACGCCGCGGTGGTGCGTCCCGGCGGGCTGCCCGTCGTGCAGCAAATGATCGAGGGGGGCGCAGATTGGAAACAGCCGCGGTCGCTCTTTCCCGCGGGGGTGAACGTGCCGATGGCCGACCCGAGTTTTGGCGTGATCACGCCGCTTTCCCTGGCCACTTATTACGGCGCGGAGCGTTCCGCCGAGCTGTTGCTCAAGCTCGGAGCGGATCCCAGCGGCGCCAAAGGAGCCACCCCGGTGGCGTCGGCAGCCTTGGCCGGGCGGGCGGAACTGTTGGAGGAATTGGTCCGGCGAGGCGGGAGTGTCAATTTCGACGATGGATTTGTGGGGCACGCTTTTAACAACATTATGTATGGCGGGCACACGCGCCTGGCGCGACTGGTCCTGGACCGTGGCCTGGACTTGCAGCAGACCACCTCGATCGGAGAACGGACGCCGCCTATGGTTTGGTCGGCCTATTCCGAGACGGGCGATCCCGCGGTGGCCAAGCTGATGTTGGAAAAAGGGTTGGACATCAATACCCCCACGGGCGCGGGCCATACCGCGCTCGATTGGGCGGTGAAGCGCGGGGAGACGCCGCTTGTCGCTTTTCTGCGCGCGCATGGCGCGACGAATAGCGCGGGGGTGGCCCGGAAGAAGGTCGTGCCGCAAAACGAGATCCCCAGCCAGGCGCAAGAACGGGAAGCGGCGGTGCGGGAATCCGTCCGACGCGCGATCCAGGGGCTGCAGCGTTCTTCGGACGTGTTTTTGGCCAATGGTTTTGTGAAGCAATCGGGCTGTGTCTCGTGTCATCATCAAACGCTGCCCGCCTGGGCGATCGGCCGCGCCCGGACGCGCGGGATTCCCGTGGACGAAGCCGCGCTGGCCAGGCAACTCCACGCCCAGCAAACCGCCTGGTCGAAAGGCCTCGATGCCGCGTATGAAATGTTCGAGCCGCAACCCGATTCACCGGCCAATCTCGGCTATGGATTGCTCGGGTTAAAGGCCCTGGGCTACGCGCCCGACGCCCTCACCGAGGCCATGGTTTATTACATCGCCAATTCGCAACTCGAGGATGGTTCGTTTCCCGGATACGATCGCCGGCCGCCGATGGAAGAGGGGCAGACCGTGGGAGTGGCGTTGGCGATCGGCGCGCTGCGCGCTTATCCACAACCGCTCCCGAGCGTCGACGTCGACGGAGTGATCGCGCGCGCCCGACAATGGTTGACGAAGCAGAATCCGATCGATCCGAACCTAACGCTCTATCGCTTGCTCGGGCTGAAGTGGGCGGGAGCGAAGCCGTCCGAGATCGCGGCGGTGGCCGATGCGGTTCTGGCTGCGCAACGCGCGGATGGAGGGTGGGCTCCCCTGCCCACGCTGCCGAGTGATGCCTGGGCCACGTCGTTCACGTTGTTCGTCCTGCACGAGACGGGACGGCTAGCCGCGAGCGACTCCCAGTATCGCCGAGGGACCGATTATCTCTTGCGCACCCAGTTCTCCGACGGTTCCTGGTGGGTGCAAAGTCGGACCTGGCCGTTGCAGCCGCATTTCGACAGCCAATATCCCCATGGGAAAGATCAGTGGATTTCCGCCGGCGCCACGGCCATGGCAAGTGTGGCGTTGTTGAACGAGATCGAACCGGCGGCGACGCTGGCGGATCCCGGGCCGATTCAGACGCTCCTGGCCAAATACCCACCGCCCGCCGCCGCGACTGCCCCAGCTGGGAAGGATGATCCGGACGCGGCGAAGCCTGCGGTTGCGGCGGAGACTCCGTTCAGCCGCGAGATCGCGCCGATCTTTGAACGGTCATGCCGCGGGTGCCATGGGGGCGAGAATCCAAAGGGCGGGTTCAAAGTGGATAGCGTCGCCAGCCTGGTCAAGGGCGGGCAAAGCGGGGAACCGGCCGTGGTTCCTGGACAACCGGACCGCAGTCCGCTCCTCCGGTATGTGACCGATACATTGGAAGATCTGGAAATGCCCCCGTTATCCAAGCGCAACAAATTCCCCGCCTTGACGCAGGCGGAAGTGGGCACGATTCGCGCATGGATCCGCGACGGAGCGCGTTGATACTGGCGCGGTGCGTTGGGAGTTTGAGCCGGCGCGGGTTGATTCTAAAGGGGTGGAATCGTTGATTGAAGTGCCGGTGCGTTTCACGTTGAAGCGGTGAGAGTGCGGAGTTGAGGAGGTGCGGGAACACTGCGGCTGATGCTGCGGATACAGCCGCGCCCCGATTCTTCAGGGTGCATCTCGACAGGACCACCCTTTGTTGGCGCGCGGACTTGAGTCCGCCGGACCGTCCGATGCGGCCAGCAGCGCTCGAATCCTTCGCGATCGCTGTCGTGCCTGCGGACATTCCTGCGGGATTTATCCTAATGCCATTCGGTAATTCTATTCAGTCCCGGAAGGGACAGAATGAGAGAAGCCCGGTCGCTTTAGCGCCGGGTGCTCAAGTGAGAGGGCCCAAGCCCCGGAGGGGCGGCTGAGTGCGGCGAGAAAGGGCGTTTGGGTTCTACGACCTTGTGATCCGCTTAATCTCCGGTTCTTCCGTTCAATGCCACGTCCTCGGCCGTCCCGTCGGGACTTGGAATCGCGCCCATTCAACCTCGGCGTTAAAACGCCGAGCTATTCTCGAGTTGCCCCATCCGGGGCGCCAGGAGGCAATTACCGAATGGCATTAGGATAAATCCCGCGATCGTGGGGGTACTGTCAAGTTACGCCCGATTCTTCAGGCGGGCCGCAGGGACGCTTGACCTTTCCAGAGTGTCTGAATAGCGTCGCCGCCAATGATGCACCGAACCTTCTCCAGACTCTGTTCCGGCCGCTGGCAACAGCCGCTTTGGCCGGAGCGTTCGCTCCGAACCATGGCCCTGGCGGTCACTTGCCTGATCGCGCACCCCGTAGGCTGGATCCAAGCGCAAACGACGCCCGAAGGAGCTGCCACGAAACTGGCGCCGGTGACCGTGACGGCAGAGCGGCTCAGCTTGCATGACGTGGGGTCGGAATCCGAGCGCGTTGGCCCGGCCCAGCAGCCTGAATGGACGGCCCGGCGCGCCTTTGCCGAGACAGATGTCTACGTTATTCCGACGGGCGAGATCGAGTTCAACCAGTTTTATGTCCTTTCCCACGGACGCCACGGCCCGCCGGAGCATGAGTTTGAGAGCGAACTTGAATTTGGATTGCCCTGGCGCACGCAGATCGACGTCGAACCCAACTATAGCTTGGAAGATGGCCGATGGAGCTACGACTCGACCCGGGTTGAGGTCCCGCATGCCCTGGCGAATTGGGGGAAGATTCCCTTCAATCCGGCGATCGATGCGGGTTGGAGATTTCGCGAAGGGGAATCCGATTCGTTCCTGGTTCGGCTTTTGTTGGCGGAAGAGTTTGGCCAGCGCTGGCATTTGGGCGCCAATCTAGGATATGAACGGCAGGTGGGAGGCGGCCGGGAGACGGATTACGAATTGAACGCGGCGCTGAGTTACGTGGCGTTCGATCGACGGCTGTCCGTGGGCGCAGAACTACTCGTCGAGCATGAAACCGAGGAGGGCGACCCGAGTGCCACGTCGATAATGATGGGGCCGGTCATTTTGTATAAGCCGACGCGGAACACGCACCTGGGAGTGGTGCCGTTGTTTGGACTCACCGCGGACGCTCCGATGTCGGAAGTGTTCTTTGTGTTCGGGATTGATTTTGAACCGTTTTCACGATGGGGAAAAAGCGGCGATGACGGGGACAAAGACCGACGCGGGTTTAGCCCCGTGCGCCGGCCGCGATAATGGGGGGGGCGGAACGGGGAAAGAGCCCCGCGGCGTTGAACTGCCGAGCTGCTTTGTTTCTGATCTTTCCGGACAAAAACCAATCCTATGGGTTAGCGACGGCGGCTGGTCTGACGACACAGCCGCGGTCCGTCATCGCGGCGATCAGATGCGCTGTTCTTCCAGGTCGTAAACGTCGAAGAAGACGTAAACCGGGCGATTCCGCGGCACGAACTTGGGAATGTAATCTTCCATGTATTCCTGGATGTTATCGGGCAGTTCGCTCATCCGTTTGCCGCGAAGATCATTGTTCCAACGAATAATCTCGACCCGCGATTTGGGCTTCATGGTCTTCTGAATCCAAGCGGCAATTTCGGCATCCGTCGCTCCGGTGGCGACAAACTCTTTGAACTTCTCGTAGGGAATCCCGGCGAAATCGAGGAAGATGGCGTCGACCGGACAGCCCGAATGGTATTCGCCAGCAGTCCCGGCCAGGACGGCGCGGCATTTATCGACCGCGCGCGCGGCGATGACGCACCCGCCGAGCATTTCGCGGGGGCTGCGCGGGAATTCTTTGGTAAGATCTTTGGCCAGGAGTTTGACTTTATCGAGTGGATTCATAGTTCGTTAGTGCTTGGGAATCTGTCGGTCGCGACAGGCTGGGACATTGCTGGTGTCGGCTGGTGCAGCGGTTACGTTGCTTTCTTGCTTTCCAATTGGGTTTCAAGTTCGGCGATCCGCCGCCGCAACGGCGCCACCATCGCTTCGATTTCCGGGATTGTATAGCGCGGGGTGATGTATTTCGGACAATTCCAGTCGAACGAAACGACGTCGATGGAGAACAAACGTTCGACCACGTTCCGGATCCCCGGCTCTGCCAGCGTCGTTACGAGATCAGGGCGTTCCCGGGCGTCGATGACGCGGGCGTGGCCCAGAATCTTCAAACGCGTGCGCTGCGGATAGTCCATGAGGAACAGCGTCACCCGATCGTTGGCGGCGAGGTTGCCTGTGGAGAGCATCTGGCGATTTCCCTGGTAATCCGCAAAGCCCAGCTCGGTCGGGCTGAGCACTCGCAGGAATCCGGGAGAACCTCCGCGATGTTGCACGTAAGGCCAGCCAGACTCCGTCACGGTCGCCATGTAAAAGCTGTCGCGGGACTGGATGAAGTCGATCTCTTCCACGGTTAGGGGATCGCGTTCGGTATGGGCGCGAGGCTTGGCGGAGCGTCCGTAATAACGCTGCTGGGCGTTGCGGACCGCGTCGGTCGTCACGAGTTCGAGGAACTTGGCAGCCATAGGAATTGACGGAGTTGAGTTTCGCCTGCTTCGAGAGAGTGATCACGAAGAGTGCCAAGCGGGAGCTTAGACTCATTAAGCCATTGATGCCAGTCGTTTACGTCGAATTCGACGTTTGGACAAGGACCACGCCAAAGCGTTGTTAAACGAGTTTGCGTTGCCAGGTCAACGCAGATGCGTCAGGCAAGGGAGGCGGCAGAGCGGCGGACTGATGAACTGCGGCGGATGCTGCGCATACAGCCGCGCCCCAATCGCTCAGCCTGACAACCTGCGGTGGAGCGAGAAATCGCTTTACTTTTGTCCTCTTCTATGGCGATTTTGTCTCATAACAGGACATGAAAACCCCTAAAACAAGCCTTCCTCTCAACCTCGTGGTCGGCTATATGCCTGGAGTCGCGGTCCGGGCTGAAGACGCCAGGGATTACAGTTCGCGCGTGTTAGCGGCGCTGGACGGGACGCCCTTTGTCCCGTTCGCCGGACTGATTCTGGGGTTTCACGAGGTGGTCTTTGCCAGTCCTGAGGGGGTGCACCACTTCCTGAGGCGTCATTACACCGCTTCCCTCCGGCGGGCCACCGTGACCTGTCCGTTAACGGTGCGGGCATTTCCGATCTCAGGCCGGACGATTCTGCAGCAGCTGGGCCACCGGGGACTGATCGTCGACGCTCCGGTCCGTTGTCGGCTTGAACATCTCCTGCTGGCGCTCCCTTGGAATCCGCAGCCGATGGCGAGAGAGCATTTGCTGGAGAAGACCTGGCTCTTTTACACGCTTTCGTTCGAGAATCGGCGCAAATTGGCCGGTTATCTTCGGGCGAATGCGGAAGAGGAAGCCAAGGCCGCGGTCCCGGTGTTCTCCCGGTAAGCGGACGACCGTTGCGCTAGAACTTCGGAGGCAGCGGTTTACCGATCGTGGAGGGTTCGCAGGTGATCGGTCAATTCCTGGGCTTCCTGGAAACTCCGCAACGCGAGCATCTGGTAGTATTTAGTGAGGAAGGAGCGGGCCAACGCTTTGTCGCTGGCCATTAGTTCCAGGGCTGTCTTCTCAACGGCCGGTTGCATGGCAAACGCTTCGGTTTCAACCTTCTGCCAAAACGCGGCGACGAAATCGATGCTACGGGCCGCGTCCTTTTTCGCCGAAGCACCCACCACCGTGCCCTGGTCGGCATAGTATTGGTCGACAAGGTTCTCCAGACTATTGAAGGTCCAAAACGCGTTCTCGCGATCGAACTTAGGCGGGATTGAGGCGTAAGGTTTAGGAAAGTCTGTCACCCCCAGGTAGAGCGGGACGTAGACGCTCGAGCATGGGGTGCCCACGGAGAACCAGAGCAAACCGCCGATCTCGGGCGGCAGCCAGCTGCGGAGGTGCGCCACGGTGCTGGCGTCGGTCGACATGCGGCAGATACCGCGTTCGGCGGTGTGATGCGGGGAGCCCGTTTTATAACCTTTGGTCAGATCAAACTCCGTCCCTTCGAAATGATCCCGGAGAAAAGCGATCAGATCCTGGGGTTGCAATTTTCGGGCGGGAACGACGGCAAGCGGCTGGTCCTCCGGATCGAGGGACTTACCGCCGAGGCGGGTATTGCCGCGCCATTGGCGCCGGGCACTGGCGTGGCCGGGCAAGCTGTAAGCGCGGCTGAATTGGAACGGTCCGTCGGACGGTTTGTACCAGCCCTGGCCGATCGCGTAATCGACGAGGTTCGAGCAAGCGAGGAATCTCGAGGAATCCTTGAGATCGACCGTGCTGATGCGGAACTGGTTGGCGATGATGACGAAAGCGTCGTCTGGAACACGCTGGGCGACCCATTGCCCGCTCGAAGTCACTTCCATCCACCAACCTTCCTTGGGATCAGCGACGCTGAAGATATCGCCGTCCGGTCCGTCGATGGACTTGTAGCCGCAGCGGTCGATCAGGCGTCCCATCGTCTCAATGGCTTGGCGGGAGGTTCGGGATTGTTGGAGCGTGATGGCCACGAGTTCGTCCATATCAATTCCGGTGGGGCTGCACACGATCTCCTTCCGGCAAGACCCGGTATTGTCGGTGATCATGACTTGGAACTCGTTAATCCCGTTGCAGGTGGCAGCGGGCGAAAGGAAGGCGAATGTCTCCGCGACCTGGGGAACGGTCTGACCGCCGTGCAATCGGATCACGTCCCCAACAGCGTGGGTCGCACGAGGCGTCCAGCGAAGCGCCACGGGATACTCGCCCCAATCCTCGTTGTGCGCGAGGAGGACAGAGCCGTCAAACGTGGCATTCTTGCCGACGATGACGGTCGTGCATTTATCCGAAGGGCGGACGCGGACCGTGGCAGCGGATGGGAACGAGCTGGCCCAAAGACACACCGCAAAGAAAACAGCGGCAGCGCGCGGCTGTCTTGCGAGAAGAGCGTGCATAGATCGGTCGACTCCCCGCCGCGGACCCGTGGGATCAAGGCGTCGCTGGGCGCACGGTGTAATACCGCGTTCCGGCGATTGAATTGGTGTCGGTGAAAGCGGCCTGGCCCGTGACATTCGTCAGGATCCCGAGACTCGTCCAGGTAGCGAGCGGCGCCGTGATGGTCGGGCTGGCCAGCACTTCAAATCGGCCCGGGGCACTTTGGAGTTCCAGCTGGAACTGGCCGTTGCTAATCGCGGAGGCGAGTTGCGAGGTCGGCTCGTTCGAGACATTCACCTGCAAGCGCACGTTATCGACATCCCAGTAACCGCCTTGCAGTTCAAATCCGCCCGTGGACGCGAGCCGAACGCCGATGTTCTTTCCCGCCCACGCGTCACTCGCCTGGACCACCGCGGTTCGAGCTTGGAAATCGATCAGATGCGAATTGGTGGGGAACAGAGCGGTGCTATGGGTGATGGTCGTGGCCGCGACCGTCACGCGGTTGCTCGCAGCATCCCGGTAATAGAGGCTCAGTTCGAGCGTCGCACCATTGGTCATGCCGCCGCCGCCGCCCAGCACTGCCACGGTCAGGGCGTACGATTTACCCGGCTCAAAGAGCACATTGAACTCGTGCCCGGGAACCGTGTTGGTTCCGGATAGCGTATTGTAATCCTGGGAGATGGCCACTTCGGGCAGTGCGAATAGAAAGGCGGCCTGTTTGCCTTCGACATTGTCGATGTAATTGGAAGTTCCCGGCGCGGTATTCAGGAATTGGCCCACCAACTGTTCCCAAGGAAAGTCTTGTCCACCTTGATACCAAACGGGCTGAGGCGATTTCTCCCAGTTATCCAGGCGCGGATCGGCGAAGGGCGTCTCCGGTGATTCAAACGATCCATTGGGCAGCGCGATCGATTCGGCTTGAGCCAACCCGCAGACGAAGGAGAAAGAAGCGATGGCGATTAGCCAAATTGCGGAGAGTGATGGTCTTAGAGTAAACGGCGTCATTCGATGGAACGAGTTTCCAACATTAAAGCACTGAGTGATTTTCAATATGGAATATTTCATTGTCTCCATTGTCCAAACGGAACCCGGAACACTGGCGGAACGGTGCAGGCTTAAAAAGTTCCCGTCAACGGTATTGTTCTTCCCCCGTAAACTCAGATTAACAGACACCGGAGCATGAGTTGATTTCAACCCGCTTACGGAAAGAATCTCGGTGTCTTTTTTCCCTGAGTCAACAGGCCCCTAAGGACCCGAGTTGCCCAGAGCATGCAACGACCTCCTCCGGCCGATCAAGCGGACGGATCGACCCCACCGTGATCATCAAAACCGGTCTGCATGAGTCGAATCAGCGGAAGGAACATGGCGATGACAATACTCCCCACAATGACGGCCAAAATGATAATCATGATCGGTTCGATCAATGCCGTGAGCCCAGTCACCGCGTGATCCACACGGGCATCATATTTCTCGGCAGCCTTGCCAAGCATACTGGGCAAGGTTCCCGTTTGTTCGCCAACATCCACCATACTGACCAAAGTTGCGGGAAAAAGGGGAATCCCATCCATTATGGGCGTAAAAGCCTCTCCTTCCTGGATAGCAGCATGAATCCTGTCAATTGCCTGCGCCACGATGCAGTTGCCAGCCGACTCCCGGACAATGGTCAGACATTGCAGGACCGGAACACCGTTCTGGAGGAGAGTTCCCAGCGTGCGACAGAATCGAGTCAGAGCAACTAGATGATAGAGCTTACCAAAAATTGGGACCGTCAATTTGAATTGGTCAATCCACCGGCGCACGCTTTGGAAACGGACGGCCCACGAATAGAAAACTGGCAATAGAAGCACCGCCGCGGCGAGCAGGACGCCGTGAGTCCGAAGGGCTTGACTGATCCCGAGCACGAATAGTGTGAATTCAGGCAACGACTGGCCTCCGCTCATATCGGTGAATACTTGCTGGAATTGTGGGACAATCGCGACCATCAGCAAGACGATGATACCCGCCGCAACCAGAAGCACTGCGGCCGGATAGAACATGGCGGCTGTCACCTTGGCTTTAAGTTGTTCGGTCCGCTCTAACAGATCAGCCAATCGGTTTAAGGCCGCATCTAGTGCGCCACCCTGTTCGCCAGCGACACACAAGTTGATGTAAAGCGGATTGAAGATTCGCGGCTGTTTACTTAACGCTTCCGAAAACTGCAACCCACCTTCGATATCGCCAATCATCTGCCGCAGAACACCAACCAAAGCCAGGTTCTTCTCTTGGCGTGTTATCGCCTGCAATCCCCGAACAAGCGGGATGCCAGACTCAACCAAGGTCGCCAACTCACGCGTAAAATCCGCCAGGGCGCGCCGACTAATGCTCCGTCGCCGCCACCAAGGCAAAGCGTGCCCATGTTGTTCAGCTTTCGGAACGGTCCGATGGTCGACTTTGGCTGATGGCCCTCGTTGCACTCTGACTTGAGTCGGGTATAAACCCATTGCCTTGATCCGTTCCAAGGCACGCCATTGGTCTGCTTCAACTAACTCTCCGCGGAACGTCTTGCCGCTGGGGTCAACCGCTGCGTAAGTAAATTGTGGCATGATTCGCCCGTTCGATTCCGGTTTTTGCCGTTCCTGCGCTATCGATTGTTACAGCTTTGGACATGGTTCCGAAGCGAACGTCACGGGCCGCCGATTCCGTCGATACGTCGGAGAATGGTATGACGCTGATAATCACGCACCGCTTAGAGACGCATCGCAATAGACGTTGGCCATGGTCAAACCGCGACTCGTCCTGGTGGGAATCAAGGCGCGCCAGTATTCCGGCCCTTCGAACGCATCGATGCGTGCCCAATGCTTGGGCAACTCTTCAGAGATGAGGCATTGGGCTGCGTAACTCGATCCGCCAGGGATCCACTGGTAATAACGGTACCCTTTCCGTTCTGTAATACTTCCGTGAATTGTGCAGTCCAACCATTCTTGCCTGGGAAAATCGAGAACCCAGGCGTTGGATTCGCGCGGTCGAATGGAACCGTAGGCGACCAACCGCTGGCTGGGCCGATCGAGCAATTCGTCCAGCAGCGTTTCTTGCGCAGCCAGGAAAACACTCAAAGCCTCCTCATTGAGAGCGGCATTTGAAGGACCGCTTGAGGCCCGCGGGCTTTTTGAGTTGCGGAAGATAAACCATGCGGAATTCATGGCATCGGCAAGACGAGAAAGCTCTGTTCTCTGGGCGTCACGGTGATTCGAGGAAGTGCCCTCGGATTTGGCAGTGGCTGCCGTCCTGGGGTCGCCCGGATCTCGAATCGCGGGTGCGAATTGCTGCAGTGCCTTGACCGACTCATTGGCGAGCAGTCTGGACCCGGCGTCGACAGCAAGCGTACGAAGGCATCGGGCGAATGGATTTTCGGCACCGCACCTGTTCTCGGGATCGTCTGAGTTACCGTTGATGGCCGCTACACGCTTCAGCGCATCCCAATAGTCACCGGCACGCGCGATGCCCGAAACACAAATCCTCCGACCGCGATTGATCCGTGTCAGGACATGGACCACGTCGGCGCTGTGTCTCTCGTCGGCGAACCACCACATACCGACAGTATGGCAGGGGTTGAGACCAGAGACAATCGGGGCACAGTGAGCCAAAGACTCCCTTGGCAGGCTGGCGGCACTTCCCTAGATGCGGCGGTGCTCGCTCATTTCCGCAGGGCGATCTTCAAAGGACCAGGGAATGCAACCAAGTCCGATCGCGTCACGCCGTTTTCCGTAATCCGAGCCAGAGTGTAGACCATGCCATCCAAACCCACCGTCAGGGAGTTCACATAGAGCGGGCGCTGGTTATTCTCGTAAAAGACAGCGCCATGATCCGAATACTGGTTGGTGTCCAGGTTGTAAGTGACGAGATGCAAATCCTCGAGGCCCTTGGCTTCTCCCATGGCGGTTGAGGACTTGCCCGCGAGGCGTTTCCCGTCAACGAATATCGGTCCGCCGGTCAAATAGTGGATCGTGGTGTTATCCGGGCCTAAACCAAAGCCAAGATACCCATAGCTGAACTGGTCGAACATACCGCACCGTTTCGAAGGCTCAGAGGTCAATCGCTCGATCACGTCCAATCCAGGCCGTTGTGGATCAAAGCAGAACAAGTATCCGCTGTTGCCATGAACTCCGTAGATCCGGCGGTCCTGCGGTCTCCAGAAAGTTTGCCTCCAGTTATAGCCCATGTGGCCCGGGGACGCCGGGTCGTAGAGACCAAAGTAGTCTTTGCGCATATCCTCACCCGCCACTTTCGTGACCGTGTCTGTGGGGGCGGAGTAGCGTAGGATATCCCCTTCAGAAGTCGTAAAGTAAGCCGACCCATCGTCCAAGTCCACGACGATGGAACGACAGACGGTTCGATATCGCGCCCCGGTCCCGTCTTCTCCCTCCGCGCACTGTTTCCCGAAACTCTTCTGATCCTTCGAGAGGAGATTCACGCGGTAAAAAACCCCGCTTGGCCATGTCAGCGCGAAGGCGCGCTCGCGGCGTGTGTCCAGGGCAAACGCGAGAATGCCTTCATGTCCGGGCGCGGCCCCGAAGTCAGCAAATTGTTCGGTCTTCAAATCATAAGCGAGGATATGTCCGCCCGGGTAACGGCTATACCCGGCGGGCGGAACGCCAACGGTCTCCTTGCCCTCCACAATGCTGTAAACCCCGACATGAGTGGCAAAATAGAGTTTTCCCCGCGCTTCGACGAAGTTGACGTGGCTTTTGCCTTGAGGAATGCATCGGAGACCTTTCTCGCCGCAAGCGGCGGTGAGATCTCCGCATTCGCGAATTCCTTGTGTTTTAGGGTCGAAGACGAACATCTTGGCCCCCTGATCAAGGCTTTCCGAGCTGAGCACGTAATAGATCCGGCCGTCCGAGGCCGTCCCCATGGCGTTATAGCTATCGTGGCCAAGGGCGAACCCCGAATGGAAAGTCTTGGCCACGATTTTCTTGCCGTGAAACGCCGCTCCGTCCGGCACGGCCGCCCCTCGAGCCAAAAGGAAAGGGCTCACGAGAACGAACAGTCCGACCGCCATGAATGTTTTCATTGGGTGTATTGGGGGATCAAGGTTTGCAGGCTGTTTTACGCAAGGGCGACTTCGCGGGGGCGGTGCAGGCAACGACCCTGTTGGGGCGATCCTCGAAGCGGGTCCTATTGACGCCAGTCTGCTGCTGGAGAGCTATCCTGCGGAATCGGAACCGGCCGATTCTTACGGTTCCACCAGATTCGCTTCATGAAACGCCCCGCCGCATAAGACCTGCTTAGTTCCAATTCGCTTTCTAAGCAAGCAAGAAGGTTAGACGTACGGTTCTACCAAAACCGCCAGTAGATGCAGCACCAGCAAAACCCATAAACGCCGAACCAAAACCGGACTTGCTGCCACCACGGTCGACGCTTCCCCGATTCATTGTAAGCACGCAGCCAACTCGGACTCCAAATGAGCGGCTTCACTTGCTCGGGCAAAGGCGCAGGAGTGACCCAAGACACGGCCACGATGAGGACGAAGGTTAGGGCCTGAGCGATCGCTCCGACATAAAGCCAGTGTAAGGTAGAACCGTTGGCCCAAACGGCAATCGCCAAAGCAATTTGGATGACGAGTCCTCCCACCAGTCCCGCGAGCGCTCCGGGATAATTCGCACGCCGCCAAAAAAGACCGAGCAGCACCACGGAAATAAAGGGGGTGGCCATGTAAGTCACGCCGCTCTGGAAATACTTGAACAGGCCTACTCGAGCGACCAACGGAGAGACGAACACGGCCAACGCCAGGGCGGTCCCGGCAGCCACTCTCCCCACCAAAATAAGGGCCTCATCGCTGGCTGTTGGCCGCCAAAAACGCCGATAAACATCCAATGAAAAAATCGTCGCCACCGAATTTGCCAAGGCGCTTACAGTGGACATCACCGCGGCTATGAACCCAGCCAGGATCATCCCGCGGATGCCGGAAGGCGCGAATTCGGCCAGGGCGTAGGGAAAGGTTTGGTCTTGTTGATCGGGAAGCAGCGAGGGGCCTTGATGCATCACGTCCAACCAATGATAGACAATTAAACCTAGCAAGCAGGTCACCAGTGGACGTGCCAGGTTGATAAACCCGGCAAAGATCACCCCCATCATCCCATCCCATGTGGTGCGTGCGGATAGAACGCGTTGAATCATGACTTGGTTAGCCGCCTGGTAAAAGAGGAACACTCCGAACGAGGCGATGATCAGGCCGAGAAACGGCGCTTCTGGGTCAGCCGGTCCGCCATAGAGGTGAAATCGTTCCGGCGAGGCTGCCACCATGGCAGACCACCCGCCCGGAATCTTGGCCAACGCAACAAAGAACAGAACAATTCCGCCGCCAACCAACATCAGGCACTGCACCGCATCCGTCCACATCACCGAGCCTAAACCACCGAGCAACGTGTAACTCGCGACCAACAGCGACATTGCCGCCAAGACGGTCCAAGGTGGAGCCCCCGTCAGAGCGCTCAAGGTGAGACTGCCTCCATAAAGCACGGGCGGCAGGAAAATAAAAACGTAACCGAAGAGCATCACCCAACTGTAAATGGCGCCGCATCCGGGGCCGAATCGGCGATTTAAAAGCTCCGGAACGGTCATGATCCGATTGCGCAAGTAGAGCGGGATGAAAAAGACGATCAGCAAAACATAGGTTGGCAAGCACCACCATTCCCAATTCGCGATCGCCAGCCCCCCTTTGTAGACCGCGCCCACCGTGCCCACGATCTGTTCGCTCGAAACACTGGTTGAAACGAACGCAGAACCGATTAACCACCACGGCATGGTTCCGGAAGCAAGAAAGTAGCTCTCCTTGGTACGTGCCGCCCGCCGCGCCGCCAGCAGACCAATCAGCACGACGAACAACGTCTCTGCCACCATGATGGCAATATCGAGCGGAGTGAGTTGAAAAGTCTTGGGAGTCATGGGCAGCGTGATCGCGGAACACATCGAGATCGTCGGGCGTGCAACGGCCAGTCGCGCTTCTCGACCGTGGAATCCAGCAAACGCCAACGTTCCTCGTGGACCGCCATGGCTCCCGGAAGGACGGTCACCTGTCCGCTCAACGTTTCCAGTTCCAAGTAGTCCTTGCAGACGAAAATTTCCACATTGCAGCCGTCGTCCACGCACTCTTCGATCCGCACCGTATTTGGACTCTGAATGACCAACGTGGCCTGCGGTTGCAGCGACGCAAGCCAGGACTCAGAGCTATGCCATCCGACCTTTCCCCGCGTGGCGTGCGCGTGCACGGAAATGTAATCCCCTTCAATTTCCCAATCGCCGGGATTAGTCTCGGGCCAAAATCGAGGCATGGATCTTCCTCGTAGTCCGATCACACCGGCCAGCGGCACGCAGGTGATGGCCCAGAGAGCCCCTGTCCAAGCGGAGGAACCGCAGTTCTGCAATTCATGCACAATGTCGAAGCCCTCCCCGTCGATGGCCGCGCGAAGCACCAGGCTGCGGCCAAGGCCATTCGCCGAAATCGGCCCCTGCACGCGGAGCCCGTTGGATTCCTGAGTCACGGCACATGGCCAATTGTCTGGTTCGTAACTTTGTGGCCCTTCGGGTGCAACCGTAAATCGGTGCCCGCCGTACAGTCGCCAGTCCCCGACCGCAAAGGCGGTGTCATCTTCATAAAGCAAGTTGGTTCCGCCCCGTCGACGCAACGAGAGGATGCGCGGGCCGATTTGGGTCACAACGACCAATTCGACTGCGCCAGCCGTGCACCGGTAAGCATCCGACCATCCGTGATGGGTCACGCGCTCGATCTGCATGGCTTGCATCATCTCATCCTGGTAACAGGCGGCGAGCAAGTCCACGCTGCCAGGATTCGAGCCGACGAAAGCCTTCCGCAAACGCACAACCGCCCCCGAGTCCCCGAAATCGGCCTTGAATATCAATAACCTGCTCGACGTCCCGTTGCACCAGTTCGGAGATCGCCTGGAATTGGCTCTCGTGACAGCGCAACATGCGGCGTTTGGTCTCCATGACCGAAGTAACGTCGACATACTCCGTCGGGAGAAAACCTAAGCCTGCAATTGTATCCATGTAGTAGACCTGAGTTCCGCCAAAACGGCAGGCTGGTTTTGTCTGCTCGGGAATATGGGGCAACCCCTTTTGAAAATAGGAATCGAACACGAGCTGCGCCACATAGCGATGGTCAGGATGATAGTCGTCAGGGCTGTGAGTTAAAATGACGTCTGGATCGCATTCCCGTATCAAGTCGATCATCACGCGACGTTGCGCCTCATTGGCAAAGACGTGCTCATCCATAATCCCGGGCCAGAGCAAACGCGCCCCGATGACTGCGGCGGCCGCTTCACTCTCTTCCCGCCGAAGGCGGGCCAGTTTGGCAGGCGGAATCTTTAAGTCGCCCATGTCTCCGCAAGTGAAGCTCGCCATGAACACAGTATGCCCTTGCGCGGCATAGAGAGCCAAAGTTCCGGCACAAAGGATCTCAATGTCATCCGGGTGTGCGCCAACGGCGAGTATGTTCATAAATCTATAGAGCGCGCTACGGTTTCGACCGGGGTGTCAATGCCGATGCCGAAAGACTCGCCTGCGGAGAAAACTCGCTCCCTAAGGTGTAACGCAGAAGATGATTGAAGAAGAAGATAGCGCCCGCATCACTGGCGCGAAGCGCATCGGAAAAGTTAAACCCGCTCACGAGAAGCCGACCACGGCCGACTCGGACTTCAAAAAGATAAGCTCGGTTAGACAACCGCGTCGGCCGATCAATGCAGCGAACCACCGGTTTTACTTCAATGGGGAGCCCGTCGAGAAACGCCGGTGTCGAATTCTGGATTAACCGGTAGAATTGCAGATCGCACCATCCTTTCGATGGCATTCTTTGCAACGCGGGATGGGTGGTGTCCAACCAAGTTCCAGAGGGTCCTCCCCCATCCCAGGACGATAAGCGATAATTGGTTTTCTCAACGGCAAACGGCCCCTCGGGATTCACCAGAAAGACCCGTCCTCCCTCGTTGAGATAAGCGCGTTCTTCCTGGCCTAAGCGCGTCGTGACTAGCACCTCGGCTTTCTCTGAACGACGCGAATCCCACTCCTGAATCCCAGGATAAAGCAACCGCATGACATCAAAGTTCTCGACCTGGACCCGCTCCAAAACATTCTCGACTCGCGCCTCGGGAAAGATCCAAACATCCCACGCATTGCGAGTTGTCCCGGTTTCGTCCTCCAATTGGGCACTGAGAGTGAGTTGGGTGGCGTCGGGAAGAGTCGGCAGGACCAACGGGATTCCCGGCAACGTCTGAACCCCCCCGGAAGCTACCTGAATGCTCTCTTGCTTGCCAGAGGCTACCGTTCTATCGCCAGCGCGCAGGGACCACCGCAAGGTCGCAACGGACGGGGGATCTTCGAATCTCGAAATCAGAAACCGCAGCTCGGTTGTCGTCTGCTCGCGCCAATTGCGATCCGGTAGATCGAGCAAGAGCACGGTTGGGGCATTGAAGGCGCGGAACTCCGCCGCGGTCAGGCCTTTCGGTCGGAAGAACATGTCGACCACTCCTTCCGCACAGTTCGGATAATCCTGAAAGAGCCACACCGACGTGCCACTCAGCCGCGAACGCCGCGCGGCTTCCAGATTACTCTTCAAGCAGGCCGCTTGAAGTTGGTGAGATGCCTGGAGCCATGTCTCGTAGGACTCAAACACTCCCCTTTGCAGGGCCAGGTCGCGCGCTTGCAACAACCAATACGGCCGAAGCCCACCTTGAAAAAACGGTATTTGGTCAAGCTTCGGCAGCGTGACAAAATACCCCATTTCGTGGGCGATCACCGGTTTTCGCACGGTCTCGGGAACGTGATACTTCGAGTCTTGCAGCCCGATTGAATTCCCCTCATTGAACTGGACGACCATGAAATCGAGAGTCTCCCGATCCTGATGCTGAAACGCACTGCCGTCCGAGTCGATCACCGGACGCGTCGGATCGAGCCTTTTCGCAGCCTGGTACATCGCCGGGGCCAGGTCAAATGAGTCGTAAAGCTCGTTCCCCATACACCACACCACCACCGAAGGATGGTTGCGAGCCGAGCGAATCACTGCTTCCCATTGTTCTAAGGCTGAGCGCTTGGCCTCAAGGGTCGTTGGCAAGTCCCACCGATAGGCAAAAGGAAACTCCGGCTGCAGCATCATCCCGAGTTCGTCGGCCGCGTCAAAATACTCTTCGGGTGGAGTCCAACTATGATGACGCACGTAGTTGAATCCGTAATCGCGCGCGGCGGCGAGTCGTCGGGACAATTCCGTTTTGTCCGCGGGCGGGCAGAGCGTGTTCGGAAAGATGCAATCATCCCCGTAGCCACGCAGGAAAATGGGCTGCCCGTTGAGAAAGAATTTGCCATCCGTCACGTGGAACTCGCGCATTCCAAAGCGGACGCTGCGCGTCTCCAACAATTTGGTTGCGGAAAGCAAGTGCACCTCCGCCGTGTAGAGATGTGGGCTCTGGGGCGACCAGAGTTTGGGGCTGGGAATGGACACGTGCAAGACGCCTTCGTTCGTGCCGCGAGCGACCGTCCCGGAGATTCGGCCAACGGACCGCCGACCCGCGTCGAACACTTCCGCCTCAACCGCCAGAGAATCCATAAGCGCCCCTTCCAACGCTAATCGGATCTCCGCAGATTTGGAATGCAGGTGCGGGACTACGAAAACATCGCGGATCCGCGTTGCCGCGGTCGCTTCCAAGGTCACAGTCCGGAAGAGGCCTCCCCAGGAAACGTAAAGAAAGTCCAGCGTATCAAAGCAGCCCATCAAGGGGTCCACGGCGCGGTTCCGGCGCGCATCGACTCGGACCGCAACGTGAATCGAATCGCCGGCCCGGACGATGGGTGAGAGATCAATGCGGAAGGGAGTGAGATACGAGTGATGGGCACCCGCAAACTTTCCGTTGAGCCACACCTCCCCTTCGCGGTGAATACCGTGAAAGACAAGCCACGGCACTCGACCATGCCACGACGCCGGCACCGTGATTGTCCGCCGGTACCACATCGGACCTGGATAAGCGCTAAATAATTTGGCCGATTCACTCTCTTTGCCCAACGTGCCAAGCCCAAAGAGCTGCTTTTGTTCCTCGAGCAGTCGGGCTTCGTAAGCGCTCAAATCAGTGCCGGATTCAAAGGCGACCCCTTGCGCATTCCAAGCCCCTGGCACGCGGATGGTTCGCGGGTAAGGAACAGAATCCTCAAACCAGCGTTCGTTCCGGCCAACGTCGCTTGGATCCATCCGGCATTCCCAGAGACCCCCGAGATCAACCGAGAGTTGCGTCCCAGGTTCGGCGTTAGGAAGCGAGGAATGGTCCTCAGCAACCCCAGTCTCTGGGAGAGTTGCGGCGATCCACCCAACCATCAAAAGAGCGAGAGTACGCATCACTCATCGTTGTAGATGAACGTCCAGGAAGGCCCTCGTTGGAAGTCCGGCTTGTCCGGCGTGGCGAAGTAATAGCCCACGTGGTAATCCGCAAAAAGCACATTACCGCCCCCGAGCCGCTTTTTATCGTGCCAGTACATATACTGAAAAACTCGTTTCCGAGCGGCATACTCGAAATAGCAGTTGAAAGCAAAGTCATTGGCCAGGACGACTTTCGTAGGGCTTTTCAGATCCGATGTCTTCTTCTCAAAAAGTCCCTTCGTTCCGTCGTTATTGTTGGCGCTGCAGTTGTAAAAGTAGCTGCTCCCATCTTGATCGAAGACCGTTGGCTTCAGATCTTTGGCCCAACTGCCCCGCCGCGCTCCATTATCGGCCGGGCAGAGAAAGGCTAGGGCCGCGCCGCCTTCGTTCGTCGTGACCGCCCCAGACTTCACGATATAGGGATTCAACATTCGAAACTGGTTCCCGGTCACCTGCCCTTCCAGACCCACTTTGCCGCCCCAAGAATAGTAAGTGTAGTCAATCCCGCCATTGTTGCTCGGGTAGCGATCCTTGTTGTCGTCGAGGTACATGACGCACGCGAGGGCTTGCTGCCGCAAATTGGAAACGCATTTGATTTTCTGAGCCTTTTCCTTGGCCTTGGCGAGCGCAGGCAGCAGCATTCCCGCAAGGATAGCGATGATCGCAATGACGACCAGAAGTTCGATTAGTGTAAACCCCTGTCTTACCGGATTCTGGCTCAGAACACGTCGGCTCATGATTCAGTAGTGTGCGACGATGCGATAACTCGACTCGCTCGGGTGCGGAATTCGGACCCATTCCCGGGCAACGTCAAAGTCCGTCCAGGCCGCGTCGTTGACCGAGACGGTTCGGATGGGACGTTGTTGTGGCTCACGGAAACGCACGAACAACGTCGCTGGGCGATTGCGATCCGAGAGCTGGATGCTCGCGGTCGTTTGATTCTCGCCGCCTTGCACGGTGAAGGAGACCGGACCGAAATAGGTCGGCGCCCGTTGCACTTGAATACGTTTTCCATTCTCAAACCAAGCTCGCGGAGCGGCTTGACACAAAATCAGCGAGCTTTCGTCCTGCTCACGGACAAGCAGATTGCGATAAAGCTCAAACCACGCGCCGTCCGTGCTCGGCGGACCGAAATACTGCCCCCATGCCCACCGATGCTCCACGGGCTGAAAAACCGAGTGGCTGAAAGCACACGCCAAAGTGCTGAAGAAAGTTCGGATGGCCAACTTCGGTTCGTCGCGCAGGAGGTAGGCGGTCCCTTGCATATTGTAGACCGGCTCGTTGATCGTCCCCCATTGCTTTAAGAACAGGTTATCTTCGTGGTCATTCAAGATTGCCTCGGCCAGGCCACTCCGCGCGTCGAGTCCCCCGAGGCGCAGCAGGTGGAGCGGACCCACATCGACATCGGTCGGATACCACACCTGAAACAAGCGCCCCGCCGCTTGCGCATCGGTTGGCACGTAGGACGACCAGGTTCCGTCCGCAAGTTGGACCGCCGGTGATTGCACGCTGGCTCGGCCAAATTCCCTGGCGATGGCGCGTCGGAGCGCATCCGCCGCCGTGCGGCATTCGGCCGCACGAGGATGCCCGATGGCTGCCAGAGCCTGTCCTAGTTTGTCAAACCCAGCGACGAAATAGGCCTGGTTAAAGGCCCAGGACCGGGCCTCGTGCGTCAGATCGTTTAACGGTGCCAGCATCAAACCGGGGGCGGATGCTCCTGTCTCTGTGGTCCGTTGGATTTCACCTAAGCACCAATCCAACGCGCGGAGCGTTGGCGGCAGTAACGATTCGAACGTGCCGCGCTGACCACTCAGAAGATAATGTTGCGCCACGGAATACATCATCGAAGGGGTGTAAACGCCCCAGTTGGCAAATCCGCCGACATGGCCGTTGGGCTCCTGGTTATTGCGATAAATTACGGCCAATTCTTCCGCTGCGGTGTCGTGGTAGCCGCGCAAGTCGTAGAGCATGTAGTCCACATAGACCGCTTGATTGACCGGCCAGGGAGTCCCTTTCTGATCATAGGCAAAGTTCGAGTAAGGCAGATCCATCACGACGTTGGAAATTGTCCCGCCGCCATGCCGGCGAGGAAGGCACAAGGCATGCCACAAGTTCGCCCGAAACAAGGAATTCACAGCCGCGTCAGGAACCTCGAACGAGGCCCCCTGCGCCAAGAGTTTTGTCCAAAACTGGATCGTCGCCTCGCGCGCCTGCGGGTAATTGAGGGCAAGCAGTGTCGCGCGCTCCTCCGCTCGCACCGCTGGTGACGGCAGCTTGATCACGAACTCTCGTTGGCCGTTGGACGGCAACGCCACCTGATACCGGACGGTCTGGGTCTTCCCTGTAGTTTCCTCCAGTCTCCCGGTTACAGCCGAATTCTGCACTGCGAGCCACGTCTCCGTTTCGGTTCCGAGCCATTGCCCGCCCTCTTCCTCTCTGAATACAACGCGAGCGGGTTCACGCGTCAGTTCCAGCGCAAGAGGAAAGACCCGGGACTTGCCTTCGAGTTCGAAGATCCGCACGCGCTCAAAGAGAACCATGGGAATGTCGCCGCGCCGCGACGGTGGCGGGCCTAACAACGGGTAGGCAAACTGCTCCACCTCGAGCCGCACCCCGTCGTGGTTGAATGTCGTTGTCAGAATGGGAAGCCCGTCCGTAAGGCGCTGGGAAGGATTGGAATTCTCAGATCCGGGCCAGGACAATCGGAAGTGGAACACGTCTTCCTTTCCGTAGTCGTTTCTGACCTCGCCCCAACGATCAACGCCGTATTTGTAGAGAGCGCTGTCCCAAGTCAGCCCAACGACGTGTCCGGGAGACACGGAGTGAGGATTGCGGTAAGACGGGCTCCCCATATCTTCCCAGCGCGCCGTGAAATCGGAGTAAGTCGCTTCAGGCTCTCGCATCGCTCGATCCAGGACGCGCCGTCCGCGTTGCGGACTCACGTTCACCTGATGCGCTGCCAAAGAAATGGGAGGATCTCCAACCGCGACATAAAGATCAAACTCAGGAAACCAAAAGCTTTGCTGCGTGAGCAACTGATCCACGGTGAGAGTAAATCCGCGTGCCCCCGATTTGTCGCATTGGATGATCAGCCGCCGTGGATCCGGACGCATCGCCGGATCGGCGCGCAATCTCCGAGCCGCATCGACCTCCGTGTTCTGCAGCAAATATCGCCAGATCTGTTGCACGTTCGTTGACGCCTGGATCGCCCGTGGGGTGAACCGCAGCAAGCCAGACACCTCGTCCGTATCCCCGCCTCCAGCCTGCGTTTGCACTTCCTTGTCCTGGAGCTGATCTCCAAGCTCTCCGTGCTGAAGTTGAAGGTCACTGATCGAAACGTCACTCCCGGATAACCGCAGATAAAACGCCCGTTTCGCCGGCGACTCGTGGCCCCAACTGAACAGAACTCGCGTCGAGGATCCGTCCCCTTCGGCCGCGTGAACGAGCCCCAGTCCGGCGCCGACGAGCGCCAAAGTGAGTCTTAGGACCGTTGCGATACGTGAACCAACCACATCGATGAAGGCCATACAATAACAACTCTCACGGGATTCGGACTCGATAAAAAGCGCGACCTGCTTGCAGGGCATTGGAATCGGTGAAGGTGCTACCACTTTGGGGAGTTCCGACAGGTTGGTACGGCCCGTTGACGTTGGATGCCTTCTCGACCTGGAATAGCGGAGCGGTCCCATCCCATTTGAGAGTCACACTGCCTGTGACTCCATCCGCTTTGACCGAGACAATTTGTAACTGGGTGGCCGTGCCGGTTCCTGTCCCAGTGATCACGAAGTCATAGGGCGTTTCATCGCTGTCATTCTCGATGGACACGCTCGCGGTTCGAACACCCGCTGCGGTGGGCACAAATCGGATCTTAAAACTCGATTGCCCGTTCGGCACGATTGGGGTCGTCGGATATGTCGTGACCGAAAAGTCACCCGCCGCGGCCCCGGTAATCGAAACGATCGGGTTTCGGCTGAGGTTCAGCGGAGCGGCCCCGACGTTTGCGATGGTAAACGTATGTTCCACCCCGACACCGCCGATGGCTGAGGAGCCGAAGTCCGTTCCGTCCTCGGTAGCGGCAGCCGTGTCGCCATCCGCGATCAAGAGGTTATTCCCCTTCAGGTCCAGGTTCGGTAAATCAACGGTGACTCCAGCGGGGAGAAAGACGATGTCCCGCAAATAGTTCCCGCCGTTGAAACTCTGCGTGGGACGCGCTTCGCGTGTCTCGGTGAAGACGCCCGCATTGACGGGATAACTGAGGGACTGGCCATTACCGCCTGCGGTCGAAAGATCAGCGGCGATGTTCGGATAATTCCTTTTCGGACTGGTCCCCACTGAAACAGAAACGGTGTAGTCAACCCCCGCTTCAATGGCGACATCCGGAATATCCAAAGTGATCCACCCGGTGACACCACCGTAATTCCAAGTGTAGGGCCCGCCGATTACTTCGTCGCTGTCGTTCCTCCACAACCGAGCGGTGTGATCTCCCGTTTCCGCCGTCAGCGAGAAGACGCGCAAGTGGGTGATTTTTCCAGGGAGAGACGACTGGAACACAGTGCCTAACTCGTAGTAAGCCCCGTCAAAGTCGATATTTCTCCCAATCTTGGAATCTGGCCAGATTGACTCTCGCCCCGTCACAAAGCCAGCGCCCTGGATAGAAAACTCGTAGGGATTCTCACTCGCATCATTGTTGGCGATGCGCACAGTCGCCGTGCGCAAGCCACGAACGGTCGGATCAAAGCGTACCGTGAAGGTGGAACTTGCGCCCGAAGGGATCGACGCGGTCGGTTGGGCCGTCACGGTGAAATCGGCCGCGTGTGCGCCGGTAATGACGACCGGAGGCGTTCCGCTCAACTCGATCCCCACGGCCCCAAGGCTCTCGAGCGTGAACGTATGCTCCGCGGTTCCACCGCCGACATTGAGATTGCCAAAATCGGTGCCATCGAGCGTTGATGGGGCTTCATCTCCCGAAATAATCAGCTTGCCCCCGCCGCGCACATCCAGCTCCGAACCAGGCGCAGTGCCGATGGGCGTTCCTTCCGCGTAGATGCAATAAGTTCGTGGTTCGGCTCGAATCAAGGTCGGGAGGCTAATCGGATCTGGCCACACCCCAGCGAGATCCGCGTAGCTATAGATGCCCTGGTAAGCGCCGCCCACCGGGTCGGCCTGCACGCGCGCGCCGACGGTGTCGGACCAGATCACGAGCCAATAAGAATCTCCCGCTGCCAGATCAAGCGGCGTGGTCAGGGCAAATCGATTCCAGCCGTTCGTGGCATTGATCACCTCCACGCTACTCCGCAAGAGGCGGTCCGCGATACCGTTCGTGTCCGAATACACCGCGCACTTAAGAATTCCGGTTAGTTCCAACACCTTGGCTCGAACTTCACTAATGCGCATCGCCACGGGCGCTTGGAAGCGATTGCCGTGAATTTGCGCATCATCGATATTTCGGGCGAAAGCGCCCTCGCTATCATTGCCCAGCACGCCCGCACCACCGCCCAGCCCCTCCCCTCGGATAGCGAATGTAAACGGAGCGTTTGGGCTGTCCCCGTGCGGAATGCTAACCGTTGCATACCGCGGGCCAAGGGCGGATGGATCAAAGCGAATCGTGAACGTGGTGCTGCCGCCTCCCGCCACACTGGCCGCGGGCTGGGACGAGACGACAAAATCCCCGGCCTGTGCGCCAGCAATGGTGACCGCAGGATTCCCCGTCAAGGTGAGCGTGGCCTGCCCGAGATTCGCGATCGTGTAGGAAACGTCCCGAGCCCCCGCCTCAAGCCCTTTCCCACCCAAGTCCGTGCCGTCCGCCAAAGCGTAGATGGTGGAACCGGTCGTGATTTCCTGGCTGCCGACCGTGACTTTCATCAACGCCCCGCTCAAGTCCGGTGCAAACAGAATGTCCCTCAAATAGGCGGAGTTATTAAAACTGTTGGTGGGACGCAGCCCGGCCGTTTCGCTGAAAACACCCGCGCCTAAAGGAAACTCCAAGAACTGGCCGTTGTTCCCAGAATTGGCGAAATAGGCGCCGTTTGCAGGATACCAACCATCGCCCGGAGCCGAGACGGAAACCGTGTAGTCCTGGCCAGGTTGAATGGTCACATCGGGAATATCGAGCGTGATCCAGGCTTCGTCCTGGCCAAAAGCCCACGAGATGGGTCCGGCCAGAAGGGTTTCATCAGCGTTACGCCAAATTCGGACCTGATGATCGCCAAGTTCCTCCGCCAGGGAGTAAACTCGGACGTGGGTGATCGCGCCCGCGATTTTGGCACGGAAGAGCGTTCCGAGTTCCCAATTGGGGGCATCGTTCCCTACGGCAGCGGGAGTCACGTTCTCAGGAAAAATGGACTCGGCCGACGTGACCGCCAAAGTCGAGAGCCACGCCACCGCCACGATCGCCAAGCATTGAGCGACGCTATTACCGGAATGCTTCATAGGTGTAGAATGCTGCCTGGACTGCGTCGTCTCTGGGAGCAGTCCACTCAGGCCTGCGGTCCCATGCGGCGCCCTCATTTTCCTCTTGGCTCCAATCTAAAACCCGCTGGCGACTCGAGTTTCAAGCCTTGATCTCTCTGGTGGCTCAGCCTGCCGCCTCGATCGCTCCGTGACTACACCTCTTCCGCCAAACCCTGAACGGATTCTGCCAACGTGATCCCGTCCGTTACGCGGCTGACCTGGCCCCTTGCAAAGTCTCGTTCTCTTCGCTCGCGCGCCCGCGGTGGCATTGACATCGAGCGCTTGCCCGATTTGCCTCCTCCTCTGCGTATGCACGATCTCGCGAACGTCGCCAGAGTCCGAGGTCGCGCGGCCGCGTCCGAGGTCGCGCCCTTGGGTCCCGAACTAGCGAAGAGGCAACGATTTCCAAGCCGCACGAATATTAACCAATCTCGCCACGCTTTTTCCCTGCTTGTCATCGCACGAATCCCGCGTTAAATCCCAACCGGGCGATGGATTCCTTTGACCAATTGGCGTCTCTTCCCGGCCTGCGCCGCCTATTTGATCTGGCCTGGCGCACCTTTGGGGTTAATCCTGCCCTGGTTTCAATGGACGGTCGCCGCTTGATTCTCTTTGAGAAGGAAGCTCGAGCCCAGCCGTTCTGCGGCGCTTTGCAAAGCTTTCCGGGGGGCCCGCAACTGTGCGCCATGTGCGATCAGTCGAAGTTTCTCGCGGCACGCCGTGGAGCTCAATCGCTCCGCTACCGCTGTCACGCTGGACTGCGCGAGTTTATTATTCCGGTCATTCGCGAAGGACAAATCATCGCCCTCCTGCAGTGCGGGCAGGTCCACGACCGCGCTCCCGCGTCTACGGAGTGGAACGAGGCGCGTGTTTCCCTGGCCAGTGCTGGGATCCGAGCGCCCTTGCTTCGTTCCCTTTTCTATCGGAATCGCGTGCTCGAACCCGCGCGGCAGGACGATCTGCTCGATCTCCTGGAACTGATTGCGACGCGGCTGGCCCACGCGGACGAACGGGAACTCCGGACCGAACCTGGGCAAACGCACGCGGCCTTGGGCCGGGCGATGACCTTCATTGAAGCGCATTTGCCAGAACGCCTGACCATTGCCGATGTGGCGCGAGCAGCCAACCTCTCTACTCGCTCGCTAATGCGGTTCTTTCGCAAAGAAGTGAATACGACGGTTGTCGGTTTCATTTTACGCCGGCGCATTGCTCGAGCCCGGCAGCTCCTGCAGCAGAATGAGAAAACGTGCGCTGAAATCGCATTCGACTGCGGCTTTGGCAGCATCCAGCATTTTAATCGGACCTTTCGTCGATTTGAAAACGCGTCTCCAACGCAATGGCGGGCCAACCGCCGCGCGTCCTGAGCCATCGACTCGGATGGGACCATCACTCGCTGACGCGGATCGTTGACCAGCGCACCGAGCTACGCCCAGCCAAATCGACCGTGGCAGTCCGCAATCGATAATTCCCCGGGCGAGCCAGGTGGATTTCGGTGGTAACCGACAGTTGCTGACCCGCTCGGACGGCTTCGGGGGGAATGTTCGGCGAAGATAAAAAGCGATGGTCCAACTCCGTTGGCCCGTACAATTCCCAGGCCACGGCAGCGTTGCGATAGACTCCCCGAGCGTCGGTGCCCAAGGTGTAATAAACGGGAGCGCTGGTTTCGGTAACGACGGCTTCGGCCTTGATGTTCAAAGGCGCTTTCCCGTCTGCCTTGGACAACGTCACGCGCAAGTCTGGCCCGTCCCCGTCCGGTCGTTCTGCATGGCGCGCGTGCTCCAAAACCGTGCGTTTGTCACCTGTGCCGATCTCCACCTTGCCATCTTCTCGAATCCGCACGATCTCCCGATATCCTGCCGGTTGCACGCCCGGGAATTCGCCGAGCAAATCGAACGCGATGCCCAGACGCAGGCAACGCTCGATCTCGGAAAAGAAATTGGCCATCACCAGCCGGTAAGGCACCCCACTCCCGTTTGTCCGCTCCAGATTCAACTCGCTTAGCCCCCAAAGATTTCCTTTGCCCAGCGCCACGTGGCCCAGATTGTATCCGGCCGGCAACAGGATGGCCACCTCCCCTGCCTGTCGAAGCCTCGTCACGTCGCGGTCGGGATGATTCTCCGCGCGCATGCGTACAGCTCGCGCCAGCGCCAAACATTCTGGATAAGGAACGCACGCCAGTTGGGCGTTATCCCAAAAAAAGAAACGCGTGGCGCCCAAGTCGTAGGCGCGGCTTAAGAACGTGAACGCGTCCGTTCGATCGACCGCCCCATAAATGCTCGTGCCCCATGCTTTGTCCGTGAGCCGGGCAGCGCCCCGCAAAAACCCATAAATGATATCGATGAAGTAATGAGGATTTTCGACAGGGATCTGGCAACCGTAAGTCATGTCGAGCTCGGGAACGGTCCGTCGAGTGCCCACCCGTCCCGGAGGTTCGAAAACGATGGCGGCGGGAACCGCTCGATCTTGCGCTAACTGATAGGCCGCCGTGCTCACCATCGTCTCCCAGCTATAGAGGTTCTCCTGCGGGAATCGCATTTGCCCGAGCTTAACCTCGGACCATGACTCCAAAGCCTGCATTAAACTCGTCGCCGCTCCATGCTCCCAAGCTTCACGATAGTGCTCGCGAAACGCATCGAACGCCGTCGCTGGATCGAGCGACTTTCGGAATTCGGCGTCCCGGGCCAGCTTCGGACGAAGGACGGAATCGCGGGTGCCAACGGCCGGCTCGTCCAGGAACAGACTTGGGCCCAAGTACCGGGGGTCATATAACGATTCCGGGAAGGACAATTCATTCGGCCGAATCCCCCAATAAAACACATCCAAATCCATCACGAAGGGCAACTGGTTCTTATCAACGCGGAAACAGTTCATCCCAGCCTCGGCCATTTCGCGATAGTCCGCCCGCTCCAACCGAACAAGGTCGTATTCTGAACCATCGTAACGACGCGTCGGATCCTTCTGACGCATGTTGCTTGGGACGCCGACCATCACGTTGGGGAGTAAGAAGACAATCCGTGAAGCCACTGGCACACTAGGGCTGGGCGAAGTTGCTTCATCTTCCAACCTGTAGTTCAAACCAAGGAATGCGACCTCCCGCGGGAATGCGCCTGGTGACTTTTCGGCGCCGGTCGATGGCTTCGCTCGCGGGATAAGGAAACGCCACCCTCCCACGGACGGAAGGACCGCTTGTTTGGTGAAGCGATCTTGGAACTCCACCACCGGCGTCTTACCGAACTGCACGAGGAAACGGCGGGATTGCTTTTGTGCTTCGACAAGAGTCTCTGCTGGATAACCGTCTGAGAGCAACCAGAATTGATAGCGTTCTCCACTGGCCTTGGTCGCCTGGAGCTGCAACCATCGCGTGGATGTGGGATGGGCGGCATCCTCTGTTCCCCAGGTCACGATGAAGTCGTGCACGGCCGATCCTGGCAGTGTCCCGTTCTCGGCGCAGATGTATCGGGCAGTTCCCTGGGGTATCCGCGGCCCGGACTCAGCCGAAAGCGGCTCCACGGCCATGACACACCAAAGGCTTATGATCCAGAAGACCTGCAGGGCTTTCACGCTCCGATTGTAGAAACAGGCAGCGTCGCTGTCAAAAGCTCCTCTCGCGTCACGCCTGCGCTCACAATCTCGAGCTTCGAGACGATCGCCCTTTCGGCGAAGCCATCCTTAAGGAGCTTCCGCCAGCAGCCCTTGCACGGACCGCTCAAGATCTCCGCGAGCCTCGGTGGATCGTAGGTTGCCCCTTTTATCGATCAGCCAAGTCGTTGGGATCGCAAAAATTCCGTAACGCAGTGCAAACTGATTCTCCCAACCTTTACCATCAAAGTGCTGCGGCCACGGAAGTTTCTTTTCCTCGATAAACCGGCGCAGGACGGACTCCTTGTCATCGAGACTAATCCCCACCACTTCGAACCCGCGTTCGTGCAGTTTTTCGTAAGCAGCCTTGACGGTTGGCATTTCCGCGATGCACGGCCCGCAAGAGGTTGACCAGAATTCCACGAGGGTTACTTTGCCCTTCATTTTGCGCAAATCGACGGGCCGCCCATCCAGTGCGGTAAATTGGATATCGACCGGTTTGCCGATTTCATAAGGTTGGGTCCCATTCAACAAATGCGTGGCCAGGGCCTTCACACCGGGCGGCGCTCCCGGCCTGGCGATGATTTCTTTGGCCAAAGTCCGTTTTCGGGCGTCATCGGAGCGTTGTGCCACCGCAACGAGCATCGTGAAGATCATACCGTTGGTTGGGAATTGATTCAGGGTGGCGCGCATGACTTCGAGGCTGTTACTTTCGAACTCGTCGTTAAACTTCATCATGCCCTCGGTAAAAAGACGCATTCCCAGCTTCTTCATGAATGCGGCATTGCCCGCATACATGACGACCGCCACATGGTCGTCTTCGGGCAGCGCCTTATTCCTCAGGACCTCCGCTTGAAAAGTTTGGATCTCCTTTTCCGCATCGGAGTCGCCGGCCGCCACGGCATGAGTTAGCGCGTAGGCAACCGTGATACGCGCGTCTCTGGCATTCTCATTGGTCGGCCACCGAATCGCGAATTCGCGGGCTCGGGCGGCGAAAGATTTCATATCGCGGCGGACTTGTTCCTGGAACTTCGCCACCTCGTCCGGACTGGGCGTCCGGTTTTTCCATTCCGCGGGTGGTCGCAGAGCTTGGTGCACTTGACTGACTTGCTCCCACGCTGCCGCTGGGTCGTCAGGCAGCGAGTGGCTCGACGGCTGGAGTTCTGCGGCCAACGCTTGCCCGACACTCCACGCTGTCAAAATCGCCACCAGGATACAGGACGTCTTCATATGGGTCTTAGACTGTTTTCCCAGGGATTCGTTCCGACTTCATCTTGGAGATCGTGACCCCGTGGCCAACCAGACGCGCCCGAGCCAATATTCAAGCGCTAACCCAACCGGATCATTCCAGTCTCTCGGAAGCCACTGAAGATGTCCTGTGCAGCGCCTCCCGACCATGAGGTTGCGTCCTATCGAGGATCGGACCGATCGGCACGATACGGGTGGGGTTGATCTGCTCGGTGATTCTGTTTATCCCAAAGCACTGGCACCGTCGCGCGGCCGGTGTAACCGGGATCCGTCCGCGCGTAAGCTGCGCGTAAGAACTGGAATCCCTCGACGGGATCGGGTCCATGGCCTGGACCTTCACGGAAGGCCCACCCGCGCCCGTCGCGCACCGGATCCACCATCGTCACCCCGACCGCCCCTTCCAGGCGCTTGAGTTTCAATACGATCAAGGCTCTCGACGCCCATGGGCAGGCCAGCGAGATATATAAATGATAACGCCCTCGCGCCAGGGGATGAACCGCGGATTGATCCGCAGAAACCCAGGCGCGATAGGCGTCGTCCTGCCGGTCAAACTCGCCGTCGGCGCTTTGTTCACTCGGAAACTGAGCAGAGGGCATCATATCAGTTTAAGTCGAACAACAGCACCTGCGAGGGTGTTTGCGACGTCAATCCGAGCGCCGTCTCTTCGGAAATGGCCACGCCATCTCCCGCACGCAATCCTTGCCCGTTCAACGTCACCTCTCCCTCCGCGACGTGCAACCATGCATGCCGCCCTGGTCGCAGTTCGTGCTTCACACTCTGCCCGGGACTTAGTTTCGCCAGGAACAAGTCCGCATCCTGGTTGATCGCGATCGAACTGTCGCGTCCGCCCTTCGACGCCACAAGGTGCAACCGCCCTTCGGGCAACTGCCCGCCCGTTCGCTCGGCGTACTGTGGCTTGAGCCCTTTCTTATCTGGCGTAATCCAGATCTGGAGCAAGTGCACTGGATCCGTTGGCGACGGGTTAAACTCACTGTGCAACACCCCGGTCCCTGCAGCCATATATTGAAACTCGCCCGTTCGGATCACGCGTCCGTTCTTCATGGAATCCTTGTGCTCGAGCGCACCGCTTAAAATATACGTGATGATTTCCATGTCGCGGTGGGGATGACTATCAAACCCACCCCCTGGCGCCACCACATCGTCGTTAATCACCCGCAACGAACGGAATCCCATTTGCTCCGGGTCGAAATAGTTGGCAAAGCTAAACGTGTAATGTGTGTTCAACCACCCATAGTTGGCTTGGCCCCGGTCTTCTGATCTTCGAATTTTCATCATGGTGAAAGCTAACCCAAGACCTCGACCCATGAGAAAGACCTTGTTTCTTGGCTGAGTATGCCTTGCGAACATACTCCCGCGACCCAAGTTCGACTCCAGAAACCGATCGTTCTTCGAACGCCTGACGAGCGCGCGCCGTCCCGCCCGTGAGGAAATCGCTGGGAAACCTCGACCCGCGCCACGCTTTTTGATTGCTTGTTGTTGAAACGACCGCCAGTCCTTAGCAAACTATTAATTTCGCATGAAACGAAAGGCATCCCGCCGCGGCCCAGGTGCCAGCAACGTCGGCCCCCGAGATTGGACTCGCCGCGAAATCTTGAAGGGCGCTGTCAGCCTTGGCGCGGCCGCAGCTTGCGCTCAAGTTCTGCCCAACGCAGCCCAAGACGCGGGCTCCGCGCCAACGGATCGGCCTCCTCGCCAATCGGACGCGGTTCGACACGAGAATGAGCGGCCAGGCACCACCGATTGGATCCTGCAAAAGACGCGGATCGATCCGGCCACGCTCTACCGTTGCCCATGGATCGAGGGATACTGTTCACGCACCAGCGTTTCGGCAGGAGAGCAGATCGATTTCCATATCAGCACAAACCCCGCATCCCCGTTCACGATCGATCTCTACCGCATGGGATATTATGGAGGCGCGGGCGCCAGGCACATGCGGCAGCTCGGTCCGTTCCGCGGTGTGACGCAGGCAGACCCGCCCGTCGGCCCCAACCGTGTTCGCGATTGCCGCTGGGAACCGACCGTATCCCTCGTCATCCCCGCAGATTGGCTGAGCGGGGTCTATCTGGGCAAGCTGACCGCAGAACGGGAGGGACTGCAGAGCTACGTCATCTTTATTGTGCGCGACCAGCGTCCCGTGGATTACCTCTTCCAATGCTCGGATACCACCTGGCAAGCCTACAACCGTTGGCCGGATCATTTCGCGCTCTATGACGACGGACGCGACTCCTGGTACTGGGGTCCAGGAGTCGACGTCAGCTTCAACCGGCCTTACGGTAAGTACTGTCAAATCCTCGATGCCCCCTTGTCCACAGGTTCCGGCGAATGGTTTCTCTGGGAATACCCGCTCGCCTTCTGGATGGAAGCCCAGGGATACGATGTCAGTTACATTTCCAACCTGGATACGCACACGGATGCGCCCGGCTTGAGGCGAGCCAAAGGCTTCATCTCCGTCGGGCACGATGAATATTATTCCATTCAGATGTTTGACCAGTTGCGCGCTGCCATCCACGACGGCCTGAACGTGGCGTTCTTCTCTGGCAACGTTTGTTGCGGGCGCATCGATCCGCGGCCTGACGCCGCTGGCAATCCCAATCGCATCTTTTCCCGCGTCGATTTCTACGGTCCGCGTGACGAAGCGGAAATCAAACGCTTCCCGTCGATGGCCAAACTGCCGCACACCAGCCCAAACTCGAGCCTTCTGGTCGGCGCGGGAAATATCCCGCCCACGACAGGCGGCGCGGACTGGATCTGTGCCAAACCTGACCATTGGCTTTTTGAAGGGACCGGCATGAAGCAGGGCGATGGCATCCCCGGTTTGGTCGGATGGGAATGGCATGGGGATCCTGCATCAATTCCAGGCTTGGAAGTGGTGGCGACCGGACCGACCCAAGACGCTCCCGGCAAGTTGAATGGCGGCATCTATACCGCGACGATCTATCCCGGGCCGAAAGGTAATTTTGTTTTTAACGCATCCAGTTGTTGGTGGGCCGACGGGCTTTCGGCCCCTCCCGGATACGTTCGTCCCTCCGTCTACACGACGCCGCACGGACCGGATTTTCGAGCTCAACGGATCACAGCCAATCTGCTCGAACGCATGCGTAAGCCAGCGTGACCGCGGGTTGACCCGTATTCCTTGATGGCAAACCCTCGATCGACGCCGCTTTATCTATGAACATCCTAAACCGGACCGCTCTGTTCTTCGCTGCGCGTGTTGTTTCCCAGACCCACTGCCGGGCCACTCTCGCGCGTTCAAGTTGTTTCACCCTCGCGGCTATGATTGGCCTTGGTGCGATGAGCCAGGCCGCCGATGCTCCAGCCCCTGTCAACAGCCCGGAAGCGCCGCTGCCCGCAAAGGTGGATCTTCGTCCGATGTTCGAGCGTTGGGGGTTAGCCCGTCGACAACAGGGAACTCGTCCCACCTGCTCCGCATTTACCGTCGCTGGCGCGCTGGAATTTGCGGCTTCAAAGCAAGAGAATCATGGCACCCGGCTAAGCATTGAATTCCTGAACTGGGCTTCCAATCAACGTGCCGGCGATCGTCTGGATGGCGGATTCTTCTCTGATCTCTGGAGCGGATTCGCCACCTACGGCATTTGTCGGGAAGAGACGATGCCTTATCAATCCGTGTTCGAGCCGGACCGCTTGCCCCCTGCCGCAGCGTTAGCCGATGCCAAGACGCGCCTCAGCCTGGACCTGCAAATGCATTGGATCAAACCATGGGACGTGACCACGGGTCTGACCGACGCGCAATTCACCGAGATCAAACGCACGCTCCATCAACAATGGCCGGTCTGCAGTGGGTTTCGATGGCCAAAAAGCGAACGCTGGGAGAATGGCGTTTTGGGAATGGCTACTGCGGACGCGGTGCGCGATGGCCATAGCATCTTGTTGGTTGGATATCAGGACGACCCGGCGCAACCTGGCGGAGGTCTGTTTCTGTTTCGTAATACCACTCGTGAAGGGCAGGATGGATCGATGCCGTACGCTTACGCGAGAGAGTTCATGAACGACGCCATCTGGGTAGACTACCGCACCGAATCTCCCCAAACCGTCCGATAGGTTTCCCCGAACCGCTGGACCTTCACCAGAGTCGCGGATCAGTCTCCACCCCCGATCGGAGGCATCGGCGTCTCGTCGATTACCGCCTCCGACACGCCGGGGCAAACTGCACATCAATGATTTTTATTATCATAGACAAATGTTTCATAAGCACTAATGTTCAATGGACGCTTTACATTTGGCCGGTGGTGCCTTCGGTGCGACCAAGCTCGAAATCGTCCATGGAGTTTGAAATGCGTCACTGCTCGAAGAGTCTATGAAACTTGTCCAACGATCCCACGGCACTCGTAGCGCTTTAAGTCTTGCCGCGATGCTGCTCACCTTAG
>JBGAIN010000036.1:0-53565 GCA_044225505.1 Limisphaerales bacterium | reverse complement strand
AAGGCTGGAGTTTCCGAATGAAATTTCCGAAAGAGATCTTTCGCTCGGTCTGGGTCTTCGCTTCGTTTGGGGGATGGCGCGATTTGGAAGTGCTCATCCTGGAGCCATGCACGACCCCGACTCTGTCGCTGGCCGAGTCTTCAGCCGCTGGAACGTGCCTCCATTTGGAGCCGCAAGAACGAATCGATGCCAAGGTGGAAATCGAGGTGACTGCCGGGTTCAGTGCCGGGGATTGACAAGCGGCTACCTCTGATCTCTCGCTGTGTTGCCGTTGATGCAGGTCAAGGCTAACCTTTGCTAGGATCCTTCAGGATTCAGGTTGATGCAATTCGCGCCTCAGCAACTTTCTCAAGCTCCATCACTCCATTCTAGAACGGCGAATGCCAGCGTAGCGCACACCAAAGCCAAAATCAGCTCTGAGGCGAGCGTTCGTCGCGTTTGGCAATGGGGATTTCTTCTGGCCGTAACCGGAATCGTCACCGCTTGGGGTGCTGCCGTAGAAAACCCATCGGGCAGCGGCAATGATTCCGCCCTCTGGACTTTGGCACGCCGCGCCGGGCCTGCAAAAGGCAATCAGTTGGTGCAAAGAGAACGGTTTAACCAAGGTCTATCTTGAGGAATTCCGCGATGGGTACCAAGCCGATCGGGCAACCCTCTTGAAAGCCAAGGCCCAGTTTGCACAAGCTGGCTTCCTGACCTCAGGCTGCATTACTCCGACTCAAGTCGGGAAATCTTCGACCGGGTGGAAGAATGTAATCTCCTGTTATACGGATGCAACGACGCAAGCCAAAGTGCGAACCATGTTTGAATTCGCTGCGGGCTTGTTCGACGAGATCATGATTGATGATTTCTGGTTCACGGACTGTGCGTGTGCGGAATGCGACTCCGCGCGCCAAGAGAAGAAAGTGCGAGTCGGTGCAGACTCTTTTCCAGTGAGCGGCAACACGTGGGAGGACTATCGCTCCGAGCTGATGGTGCAAATCTCGCGGCGCTTGGTGCTGACCGCCGCGAAAAAAGTGAATCCCAAAGTACAACTCATTATTAAGTTCCCGCAATGGTACGATCGTTTTCACGAACGCGGCTACGATGTGCTTCGCGAGACCACTGATTTCGACCAGATCTGGGTCGGAACGGAGTCTCGCGATTACCAGGATCCGAAATGGGGAGGGACGCCGGCATTTGAATCCTATTTCATCATGCGCTGGTTGGGCGGCATCGGCGGGGCCAAGTGCGGTGGCGGTTGGTACGATTGGCTCGGAACCACCGAGCAGACTTATCTTGAACAAGCGCGACAAACGGTGCTGGGCGGTGCCAAGGAATCGATGCTATTCTGCTATGGCGGACTTCTGGGGACGACTGGTCCTAAGAACCTTGAGGCATTTCGTCGTCAGTACCGTGAGCTCTTGGAGGTGGCCGTGGAAGTTCAAGCTCGAAAACCGGTCGGGCTTGCGGCCTACAAACCCGCAAACAGTCCCCCTGGGACTGAGGCACGCATTTTTGATTTCATAGGGATGCTCGGTTTCCCATTGGTGCCGTGCCACGAGTTCCCCACTAATGCGTCTGCCGCATTCTTTTCCGTGCATGCGTTGAAAGATTCGAATCTGTTGGTGAAACTAGAGAAGTTCGTGTCCGCAGGAAAACCAGTGCTAATGACGGATGGACTAGCGAACGCGCTACGCGAGAGCGCATGGATGAAAGCCGCCAACGTTTACACATTGGCGGTCAAAGGGGATCCTAAAACGCTCCTGGCAATGCCGCTTACGGAGTTGAACAGCCTGCGAGCTCCGCTCCTAAAGCCTTTCGGCGTGCGCTTCGACGCTCCTGCCCAGGTGGGACTTTACCTTTATGCGGATGGCAGCGTGGTGGTGGAGAACTTCCGTTCGGAAGTGGCGTCTGTGCAATTGAACGACCGACCGATGACCGTAGGGGCGCGGGCGTGGTCGTATGAGTGGAAATGAGCACGCCCTAAACGGGCGGCGAGCTTCCGCTCCCATGGTCGGCCGACGCTGGGCCGAACGACCACATATATCTGAATCTGTGAAAATTGACAACCTACAACGCCGTGGTTTGGGGGAATCGACGCGAAAGGGGGTTCTCAACCTCGCTGTTCTTGTCAGCTTCCTGCTCGCTCAGGCATTCCCATCCATTCGAGCGGCTGAAGCCACGCGGTTCGACGGGAATTACTTTTCCGGATCGGGAGACAAGGAATATCTGGAACTGCTGGACACCGCTCGCCGTATGTTCGCTCCGGACCCGGAGTTTCAAAACGTTGCGATGCTGTATATGCCTTCTTGGAACGGCTTGGTGGAAGGGCCGACCTGGGATGCGTGGTGGATTCAAAATAGTTATGGGACAACCTATGGCGCTCTTCCGTTCTTAGAAGAACCGTTCGTTACCTTTATCGAGAATTCTCACGAACTTTGGTTTAGCCAAATGGGCGATGGCAAGCGGACGGGTGCGGCGCCGCCCTTCAATTGGGTAGCACCGGATGGATGCCTTTGCGACGCCGCTCGGCCAGGGTGGATAGTTTACAAGCAGGGCGATGGTCGAACGGCGATTCATGATTGGGGCATGGAGTTCACGGCGGCTGGGTTGCTCTTGCAAGCCGAGTTTCTTCTGATCCAACGTGACACTCGATCACTGCAAAAGAACTTGCCGCGGCTCGAGAGGTGCGCTGCGTTTATTGAAACACGGCGTAATCCCACGAATCAGCTCTTCCTGGCTGGACCCGCTGGCAACCTGCTCGCTCCCAGTTACTCGGGCTGGAAGCGCCCGGACGGTTCCTATGATCGAGCTTATTTGACGGGTCTGTCCGTCACTTACATCGCGGCCCTCGACCGGTTGATCGAACTCGAGAAACTGGCTGGGCGGACCGAGCGAGCCACCACCTACGCGCAACAGCAGGCGTCCGCCAAGTCGGGCTTGAGCTTGCTGACTACTGAGGATGGCTACTTGATTCGATCGTTGGATCCTGATGGGACCCGGCACGGTGTCTTCGAGGCGCCGCGCCATGGATATTTTGAGGCTTCCCCCAATCACGATGCAGTCTGCTTTCGCGTGGTCAACGATGCGCAAGCGGAGAAGATCTTGAGAAAGATGACGGCGATCCCAGGCTTGCGCCCGCACCAGTTCATCCTCCCGAACTATCCTTCCTACGATGACTTGTACGAGAAGCCGGAGGGCCTTTGGGAGTATGGCACGTGGGTGAATGGCGGGCATTGGTCGACGTGTGAAGCCCGAATGATCCTGGCTTACTACCGATTCGGCTACTTCGAAGACGTGCGGCGATCCATGAAACATCTCCTCGAGTTTGCGCGGCGCTTTCGCATGGACAACCCTCTCGTTAAGTGTGGCGCCGAAGTCTACCAACCTCGTGAACCGATCAATCTCACCTACGATGCGTTTGGTCCCCCGGCCGCCTTGGTTAGGGGTTTATTCGAATATCTCTACTCCGCGGATACACTCACCATCGTGCCACACGTCCCCCCTGGTATGACGGAGTTGGAGCAACACTTTCCCATTCGGTTTGGAACGAAACGCATTTATATCGCCACCCGCGGCCAAGGGGGCGTTAAGTCCGTTTTCATCAATGGCAAGGCTTGGAAACAACATGATCAGGCGTCTGTTGCCTTGCCCTATGACTCGCTGCCGGAACGAGCGGAACTGGTCATTGCTTTGAGTAACAGCCCAGTGTTGAGCCAAGACGATCTAGAGCGGATGTTGAGTCCGCGCGTCCAGTCGGCCGCAAAGGACGAGGAGTTCTCTCGGACTCCGTCACAGACCGATAGCGACCTCGCCCTGTTGGTCGTTCGTTACGATCGGATGGAGAAGTTTCTCAAGCGTTTGGAACAAGCGAACCTGGGAGACGGTTATCCTGCTGCGCACGTGCGGTTGGCTCGGGCCGCCATTCGGGTGACACTGGAACGCCATTCGCGCGGCCAATCTGCAAGTGTCACCGTCCTGTCCGAACCTGCTCGAGTGGCCGCTAACCGTCTCTACGTTCAGACGGCGACTCGCCTTGCGGACGGGTTGGACGCGGTCTTGCACGCCTACGAAAAGAGCTCGGACCCACGAGAGTTGCGCATCTTCGATCTTTTTAGGAATTAATGTGGCACTCTGCTCTAACAGCTAACGTCACGGTTCGTTTCATCCCGCGTTCGGTCAGCCCGTGGGCTCAGGGCGACCGTCCGTCGCCGTTTCCAGCGACGCTCGAGTTAGACCCAGTTCGCCCGGAACTCTCGGTCGCGCTGCAGGGAGAGGGAGATTTGCCAGCCTCCATTGGCTTTCCTCTCCCGTTTGCTTCCAAGAGGGGCGACTATGTAGTTCTTCCCATGAATGAAGGAATTTCCTATCCGGTCGACGACCAGACGGTTGAACCGATGCGCCTGATCGCCTACGGCGGCCACGGCATTTGTATGTCGTTTTGGGGATGCACCGATGGAACGAGTGGGCAGATGGCGATTTTAGAAACCGGCGACGATGCCGCCGTGCGCGTCGACCGCGTGGTCCAACTTCTTTCCGTCAGTCCCGAGTGGGAACCTCAGAAAGGGCAATTCGGCTACGAGCGCCGGGTTCGATGCGTCTTTTTGCCGACGCCCAAAGGAAAGTCAATCCCATGAAACTAAAGACCGAAATCCTGACGAGCGGCTGGTTGCGACTCAAAGCGTCTGTCCCACTTCGGCACTCGGGACGGGCCTTGCGCAACGCAGGCGTGATTCTGTTGTTGGTTGCGTTATTTGGCGGCGGCAGCGGCGCTACCGTTCTTGGCGCAGCGCGGGATCGGTTTGGGGGATGGAGATCACTCCAGGGAGGTCAAACGGGTTACTTCCATGTCGAACAACTCAACGGCGTTTGGTGGTTGATCACGCCTGAGGGAAACGTGTTCCTCTCCAAAGGCGTCAATAACATCAATTACGCAGGAGACCACTCGCCCGCACTGGGATACTCGCCCTATGGACGCCAAGTAAGTCAAACGTACGGCTCCGCTCCCAAATGGGCGGCGGTGGCTGCGCAACGGCTCAGGAGTTGGGGACTCAATACGGTGGGCGCATGGTCGTCGCCAGTGATGGCGGAGCAGCAGATGCCTTATACCCCGGTCTTAAATCTCGCAGCGAATGCGGGTGCCAATTGGCTCAACGGCGAAGTCGCCGACGTGTTCTCACCCGAATTTGCGCTCGCGGTTCGTCAACAGGCGGAAAAGCTCTGCAAACCTCACGTCCAGGATCCATTCTTGCTCGGCTATTTTACCGACAATGAGTTGCGCTGGGCAGCGGACTGGCGATCGAAGAAGACTCTGTTCCAGGATTTTCTGTCACTTCCCACGCAACGGCCGGGCAAACAGGCAGCTCTGCGGTCAGTGCACTCGGTCTGGCCCGACATCGAATCCTTCAACAAAGCTTGGGGCACTTCGATGTCGGGTTGGGACGATCTGGGCAGCCTGGACTTGACGATCTGGACGAATGCGCCCGCCCAGGCGGTGGAACGTCATTTTCTCAAGGCCTATGCCACAGCGTATTTCCGCGTCTGCCACGAGGCCATCCGCGCCGTCGACACTAATCACATGATTCTAGGCTGTCGGTTTGCCGGTTACGCTCCGGAGCCAGTCATGGAGTCAATGAGCCCATTTGTCGACCTTGTTTCCTACAACAACTATGGCGTGGCGCCGCCGATCCAGGAGTTGCAACGGCTCTACCGTCTCACTGGCAAGCCCGTTGCACTAACGGAATTCGCCTTCAAAGCCCAGGATTCCGGGCTTCCAAATACCAAAGGTGCGGGAAAACCTGTCGCCACGCAGCGGGATCGGGCGAACCACTTCGCGAGTTACGTGACGGCGCTGCTGCAGCTTCCTTTCAGTGTTGGATACCATTGGTTTGAATACGCCGATGAGCCGGCCGAAGGTCGATTTGACGGCGAGAATAGCAACTACGGCTTAGTCAATCTGAAAGACGAACCGTGGACCTTGTTAGTGAGCCAAATGACAGAATTGAACGCTCATCTGGAGGCGCTTCACCTGGCCGCAGGGAAGCGCTCTGAATAACGCCGATACTATCAACCTATGAAACTCGCAATTCTTCCACTGCTCTTGGCGCTGAACGTCTCCGCAACGCGCGCGGACCTGACCCTCGCTGCCCATGGGCGGAGCGACTATCGGATCGTTGTTTCAGCGACGGCGATCCCGTCTGAACGCTACGCCGCAGAAGAGTTGCAGCGATATCTTGAAGGCATCAGCGGTGCCAAACTCCCTCTCGTGACGGATACGGAACAGGCGCAGCCCAAGGAAATCATCGTGGGAGACAATCAGCACGCCCAAGCGTTGCGCTCGGACGATGAGGTGAGACGGCTCGGACCAGACGGTTTCATCCTGCGTTCTTCAACGGACCAATTGTTGATTTGCGGAGGGCGTCCGCGGGGCAGCTTGAACGGGGTTTACACTTTCCTTGAAGATGTGTTGAGAGTGCGCTGGTTCACGCCTGAACTCGAGGTGGTGCCCAAGCAAGACCAAGTCCGTATTGCCGCGCTGAATCAGACGCGAGTGCCAGCGTTGGAGAATCGGGACGTCTTTTGGAGGGAGATGATGCGGGACGCCAATTTTGCGGCGAAGCATCGTGTCAACGGGAAACACTACGGACTGCAAGAACGGCACGGCGGCGCGTTCACGACCTATTTTCCGTTCGTGCATAGTTTTGATCTGCTCATTCCGCGCGAACTTTTCAAAGACCATCCAGAATACTTCCCGGAAATTAAAGGTCAGCGTAAAGACGGTTATGTGCAGCGGTGTTTGTCCAACCCCGATGTCTTGGTTTTGGCCATTAAGAATGTCCGCCAATGGATCAAGGAGCATCCCGAAGCCAGCATTATTAGTGTCTCCCAGAACGATACGATCAACAATTGCCAGTGCGCCCAGTGCAAAGCGATCGATGACGCGGAGGGATCACCCGCGGGTTCGCTTCTGCAATTCGTCAACGCCATCGCAGCGGCGATTGAGAAAGAGTCGCCTCATATCCGCTTGGATACTCTTGCCTACCAATACACGCGTAAGCCGCCGAAGACGATTCGCCCGCATCGCAATGTCATCATTCGTCTTTGTTCCATCGAATGTTGCTTTGCTCATCCATTGGAGTCCTGTTCGTCGGAGGCTAACCGGCGCTTCCGCGACGACATTATCGCGTGGCAACCGGTCGCTCCGCTCCTCTACGTGTGGGATTACACGCCAAACTTCGGTCATTATCTCCAACCGTTTCCCAACTTCGATTCATTGCAGGCAAACGTTCGGTTCTTTGCCGAGCACGGGGTGAAGAGCTTGTTCGAGCAGGGTAATTACTCGGCCGGCGGCCAGGGTGAGATGGGGCCGCTCCGCGCTTATGTGCTCGCCAAATTACTGTGGGATCCAAACACGGATGTGACCCGGCACATCGGGGAGTTTTGCCAGGCTTACTTCAGCGGCGCCGCCTCCCAGATTCAGGCGTATCTCGAGTTGGCCATGGCGCAGGTTCGGGGCAAAGACTGTCATGCCCATATCTTTGATAAGCCGACTGTCTGTTACCTGAACGATGCGTTTCTACAGGAAGCCGAACAGCTTCTTGACGCTGCTGAGCGGGCGGCAGACAGCGCCGATGCCCGGGCGCGGGTGGCTGTGGCGCGCCTGCCCGTCTGGTATGTCAAGATCGCGACCGATCGTATCGCCGGCGAGCCCCGCCAGGCGCTCATTCAGCGCTTCCTCGCTATCGCCCGAGCAGCCAAGATTTCCAACATTAGCGAAAGCAGAACTCTGGACGATTGGGCGAAGAAGATGGTTCCCGGGCCATGATGCCTTGCCTGGAGAATACGTGAGGCGCTTCGCCCAACGGGACGGCGCTTGCCAGCGTATCGACAGCACCGGCCGCAATTAGCTCCGCCCAGCCGCGTGATGCAGTTCCTTCAATTGCGGAACGGATGCAGTTCCAGTCGTGCCCAATTGATGCACCACAATCGATGCTGCAAGCATGGCCAATTCCAACGCCTCGCCCAGGCTGGCCCCGGCGCTAAGAGCTGCCGTCAGGTTCGCGGTTACAGCGTCTCCGGCGCCCACAATGTCGATTTCCCCGCGAAGCGGCAAAGACGGACGATAGGCAACCTCGCCCGTCGGAGAAGCGCCCAAGATCCCTTGTTCCGACATAGTGATGAAAACGTGGCGTCGGTGCTGTTTGGCGAGCTCTAGGGCCGTCGTCTGGATCGTGTCGAGCTCGGTGTCTCGGTCCGTGCCGCTGAACGCCCTGAATTCGGCTTTGTTCATCTTGAAAGCCAGCGGGGGAAAACCTTTCAAGCTGCGCCGGCTGTCCGCAATGATAAAGAGATTGGCTTGTTTGGCGAGAACCCCGTCGATGGTCTCTAGGACATCGCTGGTGACAACGCCCGTCTCCGCCAGGTCGACTTGATCCAAAACGATGCAGGCATCCACCTTTCCCACCAGGGCGGCCACGGCACGTTGGATCTGTTCCCGCAGTTTTGCCGGGGTGGGGGACCAGTTCTTGAAATCAAGGCGATTCAGTTCGACCGGGATCTTTCCAGGCTCCAGGACCAAAGGCTTCGTGTAGGTAAAGGTGCGTCGCAGATTGGTTTGCAGAAAGTAATCGAGGCGGACACCAGGTTTGGCTCCAAGGCTGCGTAGAAGTTCGAATCCTTCTCCATCCTCACCGGCAAAGCCCACGGGGAAAATGTCGCCGATCCCAAGTGCGACCAGATTGTTTAGAATCGTCCCCGCTGCTCCCGGTTGGCTGCGGACGTTGGTGACGTTGTAAACTGGCAGCCCGGTTTCGATCGAAATCTCGTTCCGCGCCGGATCGATCTCCAAGTAGCGGTCGAGGCAAAAGTCGCCGATGATCGCGATGCGCAGGGAAGCGTAGCGCTGCGTGACGGAATCAATACGTTCTGGGGTCATTGCGGAAGTCCTATTCTGAACAAGGCGCGCTGCCAATAGTGAAGTTCGCGTTAACGCGAAGTTTTCTGAACCAGCGCATGGTACAGGTTGTGGACAAATCGTAGATTATCACATTGGCAGTACTGCATGGCACCGCCCATTCGGGAATAACTCTTGCAGAAACGCAAATAATAAGCCGCGTTGGTCTTGGGCGGTTCGCCTTTCGTCCAGTCCCAATTGCCTCCATCTTGTAAGTCGACCACGTAAATGGTATGCCCTGTGACGATTGAGCGTCCCGTTTGAAGCCGCAGGTTATTCACGCAGCTCAAGCTCTTCTCAAACACCTGAGGACCCATGATCGCCGATCCAACGGACAGAACCACTCCGCCGTCCAATTGTTCTACTGCCCCGGCAAACTGGCGGAAATCGAGCGCCGCGGCGCGGCCGATCGCTGCTCCATGAAACATCGGATGGGTTGAGATAATATCATAGCCGATCCCCGGATGAACGGTCAGTGGAACGCCGTGACGAAAAGCCTGGGCGAAGATCGATGCCTGCTTCCAGGGATGGGTCACCTCGATCCGGCCACTTGGTAGCTTATGCCCGCGCGAGGCTTCCAGTAAATCTGCCCGAGCCGCGGTTCGAGCGTGGGTTGGGTCGGTGCGGATTTGGTTTTCCAGTTCCTGCGCCGACGGCAAGGTGACTCCATCCTCGGCGATGAAACGCCCCACCGCGTGTCCGTACCCTTCATCCTCAATTCCGCCTGCCAGAAGGGCCAAGTGAAGATTGCGTCCGGTCTCGTCCCACGTGCCAAATGTGCCAGCCTTAACGTTCTCTTCAACACTCTCGGTGGAACGTCCGAGGAAGGCATATTCCCAATCGTGAATCGAACCGGCCCCGTTCGTGGCCAAATGCGTGATCCAGCCTTGCGCCATCATGCGCTCAAGGATTAAGGCCGCACCGTTTCGCAACAGGTGAGCGCCGTAGATCAACATCACCGCAGCTCCACGGGCCCGGGCTTCGACGATTCTTTGGCTGCACTCCGCAAGCGTCGCTTGGACGGGAGTTGGGCACGGACCGCCTGGGGCATCCGGAGCCACCAGAATCTCCTCCACTCGAGTTAGACTGCGGCGTTGGGCAAGAGGTAAGACCTTGACGCGAGAGAGGTCCAGCCGACCTGGTGCGGACTGAGTCGGGGTCTTGCTCACGGTTTGGAGGTCGGTTCGAAAACGCGTTGGAGCAGAGCGTCGATATCGCGGAAGTCCGGAATGACGACATCGGCACCGACTCCGAGCAGCCTGGTTCGCTTCCATTCATCCATTTGACCGGAGCCATTGTGAGCTTCGTCGCTGGCCACGGCCACGGCCAGGCCGCCCACTTCCTTGGTGTTCTGGATTTCGACATAGCCATCGCCAAACGCGAGGAGTTGACTTCCGGAAATGGCGTTCTCCTTCAAAATACGATCAATCACCATCTTCTTGGAAAATGTTTTGTAATCGTCCTTCGCTCCATAAATGTGCGGGCCGAAGTATTTGGCGACGTCGAGCAGTTCCGCTTCGCGTTTGACGAAGGGTTCGTCCGTGCCGCTGGCCAGGTAGAGAGCGACTTTACGGCGCTTGAGATTTTCCAGAAGGTTGCGCGTCCCATAAACGAGTAAGTCATCTTTGGCGATCTTGCCACTCGTCAAACCTTCCAGGCGCCAGCGGATTCGTTCATCGAGGCGTCGCAGATACTCGTTCTTATACCAGAGAGGCTCTTGCGGTGTGCCGCCGCGTTCTTTGACTCGTTCGGCAAACTGAATCATCTGATAAATCGTCTGTTTGCCATTAAGGCGCATGATATCCTCAAAGCAGAGGCGCTGGCACTGTTCGTCCGTTTCTCCCGGCAGTCGCGGCAACATTTCCACAAACATCGGCACCATGACGTCGGGCCACCCTTGCCGGATGAGCGACAGGGTTCCGTCAAAGTCAAACAAGACGTGACTCGTCTGTGGCCGGGGGCTAAATCCGGCCGTAAACTCCACCAATCCACGAAAGGGAATCGCTGATAACATCGCGTTGTGGTTAATTGTCAGCTGCGTGAAAGTCAACCGGATTGAGGAGCCGCCTCGTCGTCGACGAACCCGTTCGAAGCTTCATTTTCTTGTTTTTTCCTGTCGGATTTCACTTTCGGCGGGTTCTGGAAAGTAGAATATCGCTCCGAAACCTAATGTCTACGGACAGTCAACTCCTTCGCCAATTCCAACAAGACCGGTCGGAATCCGCCTTTGCCGAGTTGGTGGCCAAGCATATCGACCTCGTTTTCAATGCCGGGCTGCGTGTGGTTGGCGGGGATCGATCTTTAGCCCAGGACGTGGCTCAAGTTGTCTTTACGGACCTGGCGCGCAAAGCGGCCGGTCTTCCGGAAGACATAGTCCTGGCTGGATGGCTTTATCGGCATACCTGTTACACAGCGGCCAAGGCCGTTCGCTCGGAACGACGCCGTAAAGCTCGAGAACAACTTGCTGTCGCTATGACTGCCGCGGATGAACCCTCGGAACCAGATTTGCAGCCGCTCGCCGGTCATTTGGATGCGGGCCTCCAACGCCTGCGTCCGTCCGACCGCGAGGTCCTGGTCTTGCGCTTTCTTAAACGCGAGGACCTTGCCTCGGTCGGGGCTACGCTGGGAATTAGCGAAGATGCGGCACAGAAACGAGTTGTGCGCGCCGTCGAGAAGCTGCGAACGGTCCTGCGCCGTCTCGGCGTGACCACAACCGCGGCCGGCTTAACGGCGGCGCTGACGGCGACGGCAGCGACGGCGGCACCCGCTGGCCTGGCGGTTTCCGTTTCGGCCGCGTCGCTGGCTGCCGTGGCTCAAACCGGGTCTCTCGCAGCCCTCTTTCAACTGGGGATAGCTATGAAATTCAAACTGGTGGTCACGGGGGTCTTGACGGTCGCGAGTGTCGTCGCGCCGGTCCTGGTCTTGCGCGAGGCCCAGACTCGTCTTCAGCAACAGGAAGCTCGCATCCGTTCCGGATCTGAGGAAATCGCAGCCTTGCAGAGTGAAATATCTCGCCTTTCCAACCGGACGGGGACGGCGGAGAGCACGACGCTCCTGCCCAAGGACCTGTTTCGTGAGTTACTCATGCTGCGGGGTGAAATCGGACGCCTGCGCCGCGAGGCGGAGACCGATCCAGGAACAGGGGGGCAGCCAGCGTCGGGCACGGATCTCTTAACGCAATTGGAACAGGAGTGGACTGGGCGGGCTCACCAACTCAAACAGTGGCTCGACCAGAATCCCGCCGGTAAAATCCCGGAATTGGCGCTGGTGGACGAGAGCGAGTGGGTCAATGCCGTTTATCCCATGACCCTGGATTCCGAGGAGGAATATCGCCGAGCCATGAGCAACGTGAGGGCCAACGCGGAGATCCGGGTCTTAGGGCGTTTAAGTGAGGCCTGGCGAGCGTTCACCCGCGCGAAACGCGGGGAACAGCCGTCCACGCTCAAGGACCTGCTGCCTTACCTGTCGACGCCGATCGATGAGACGATGCTCGAGCGTTACACGTTTATTCGATCCCGTGACCTGATCTCGGAGCTACAAACAGGCGAAGAGTGGGTCATCACCCAAAAGCAATCGGTCGACCCAGCTTGGGACACCCGATTCGCCTATGGGCTCCAGCAAGGGGCGACCGCGGATTGTCGAGTCACCAACCGTTGGGCGCAAGTTCCATAAGAGGTTGGGAGGAAGGCTCCTTGGATGACGCTGACTCAACAAACAGGTAATCGCAAGGCCGTCTGTCGTCCAAGTTCCAGTGACTTTATGGGAGCGCGGACTTCCAGCCCGCAGGGACGGGCGTGCGGAGGGTAGGCTGCCGATTTTACGAGGTGCAGTCGGCTAAGTGCGGTTTCTGCGGAATAATTTCTGCGCCGTCTCAATTCCCAATCGTGAATTCAAAGAACATTAACGGAGCGCGAGGAGATGAAATTATGAATAAATGGCTCGTCATTGTTTTGGTGGCCGTGGTCGGTGGAGGACTCGGCCTGGCCTGGATTCTACACCGCCAGGTGGAGACGAAATTCCAAGCGAATGAGGCTCTCCTGGCGAATCAGAAACATGAACTGGATCAGTTGCGCCGAACGCGGGAGGATTTGAGCAATCGCCCGAGCTTAGCCCCGCAAAACCAGATCGAACAGGCGCAGGGCGAGGTCAACCGGTTGCGCCAGCAGAAGGAAGCCCTCCAGAAAGAGCAGCAAGATCGTGCTCGCCTGGCTAAGAATTCCGAACCCAAACGTCCGGCGAGTGCGGCGCCTCAGACCCCCCGTCCGCCCGAGTATTACGAAAAACTGCACCAGAGAGCGGGAAACAAATGCAGCGAAACGCTGCAGCTCAACTTGGCGCTGCGTCAGTTCGCTTCGGAGCATGGAGGTCAGTTTCCGCAGAAGATCGAGCAGCTTGCTCCCTACCTTGAGGCCGAGAAGGTTTCGCTAAGCGGAACCAACCAATTCGAAGTGGTCTACCAAGGATCAAACGACGCGCTGGCCAAAGTCCCAGGCTCGGCAATCGCCCTCCTGCGCGATCGCCAGACCTGGCTGGCTCCCAGCGGCAAGAGTGCCCGAGTCTACGGCATGGCCGATGGTTCCGCTCGAATTGTGGAGTCGGACGACGATTTCAAGACCTGGGAAGCGGAACATCTGATACCCACTCCGGGCTCCGGCTCGGGAACAACCAGCCGCTAAGACACCCGATGTGAACCTCTGAGTCCGCCGGCCAGCGATGCGTCCCAGGCCCGATTGGGTACGACGAAAGTGACGGTGTTGATGAATAGGAATATGGAGGGGATTGAACTGCAAACGGGAACAATTCGTTCCCAAAGTGTGCAACATTTCGTAAAAGGTTGCGCAATAGAATCTTCTGGCTTTTTGGCACGAAGCCAGACGACCGCGGGACCATTCGATGCAAGGCCGGTGCAAGGCCGGTGCAAGGCCGGTGCAAGGCCGGTCGCGGAGCGGCCTTGGTGCGGGGTTGCTGCGGCGTTACACCCGGGTTGGTCCGGCTCAACCTCCCGTGCCCTACGGTCTCTCTCTCGCGGCACTCGGCTTGCGTCTCCTGCAATTCACCCAAAACTCCCACCGAGCCGCGCTTACGACTCCGAAAACGCCTGTCGTAAGGCTCTCATCTCCTCCTCAATTTGCTCGGGATGGGACAGGGTTTGCACGATTTCTTCTCGCAACGCTTCGCGGTAGCGCCGCCGCAACCGGTGCACCGCGACGCGAAGCGTTCCTTCGGATAGCGCGAGCGTCGCGGCGGTTTGAGCGTAGGGCCGCTCCCCCTTGGCCAGGGTAAGGTAGGGTTTGAGTTGCTCGAAAAGGTCCAGTTTGCCTTCCGCGACCGCTTCTTGTCGCAATTGGGCGACCACGCGCTCGAGAATGGTAACGGCCCAGGCGCGGTCGTAGAGTTTGTCTGGGGCGAGCGGATCCGCAAAGTCCGAGTGGTAGCGAGCGTCCGCGGCTTGCCAGTCGAGAGAAAGATGCAAGGCGCCACCTCCGCGCTTTTGCCTTGTGGCCCGGTCGTGTTCATTGGCCAGAAAATGCTTCAGCGAAGCGAGAAGAAAGGCGCGGAACTTTCCCTTTTCCGCTGTGAGCCCACTCAAGAAGTTCTTTTCGAGGAAGCGCGCGAAGAAGCCTTGGACCAAATCCTCCGCGTCTTCCCGGGCGTGGCCTTGCCGTCGGGTGTAGGCGTATAAGGGATACCAATAGGTGGCGCAGAGTTCTTCGAGGGCTCGTTGGGCTTGCGGCGCTGAGGATCGGCCCGCGGTCAGAACAACGGTCCATCGTGTGGTTAAGAAGATGTCCGCGTTGGCCAACGGTTCGGCCTGGTGCGACTCTTCGGTTTGGCCCGAACTTCCATCATCGTTGGTTGGTGTTTGAGCCTCCATCAGCTTGATACGAGAAGAATGAAGTCATCTGTTTCGGGCGGAGCGAGACGTTTCTGAATTCAACCGTCCGGATCGGTCGCGCGCGCAGTCGAAACGCCGCGACGTTACGGATGGGCGTGGCGAACCGGTACTGTTGGGAGCTCAGATTCCAGATTCCGAGAGTCGTCAACCCCTTGCGGGTTAGGCGTTGGCCTCCTTTCGTTTCTGCTTCAAAATCGTACTGATACTTGATGATCGGGTTTGCTGACGAGTCCCCAGCCAGGCTGATGAAAGCGTCGCCTTCGGCCGTTTCCCCCATCCCCGAGATCAACCCTCCGGCCGTGGCGATAGCTTGCCCCTCGCCTTGCTTGAGGAGGATCTTCTGCTTCTCCACCCAGGGCCCGACCGTATAATCCAGCGAGACGCCAATGAAGGGTGGCACTTCTTGCTCCGAAGGGAATGGAAAAGCGCAAACGAACCATCCGAGCTCTTCGCGGTTGGAGGCTGGTTCTTTGAGCTTGCTGCTCACCGTGTTCTGGAAGGCCGGAACGATTTTCCCGGAAGGGTCGGACACGCGGATCACGCATTGGCTTTGCAGATCGAGCAACGGATCGGCGAACCAGAAGCAAAACACGACAGCATTACTGCCGCCGTCGAAACCCGACAGATCGCTGCGCATTTCTCCCAGGTCAAGCGCCAGTTGTTGTTCCCGGGGTTCGGGCAGTTGTCCAGTGGGGGACCAAACCTCCTTGAGTTCGTCTGTTGCCTTCGACGGTTGGCGGGCCAGGAATCGAAGTGCCGGCCGGCTTTGCTCAGTCGTCAGCGGTTTCGGGGAAGTGCTTCCGTTGTCAATTGCGCCGAGCGGGGCTGGCGTTTCGAGCGGGGAGACTGGCTGGACTGACTGCGAAACGGTCGGCGGCGGAGCCAGGGGAGGGGACGTGGGACCGGCGTTCGGCGCCTCTTCAAACGGCGTCAGTGGCTCATGCTCAAGTTCCGCCGTCCGCGAGTGCTGGCCAATCGACCCACCAAGCACGATGGCCATGCAAACCAGCACCGCCAACGACGCCGCGGTGACGGCTTTCCAGGTGAGCCATGGGGCCGAACCACTCGACGCCGACGCGTGCTTTGTTCGAGGCAGCAGAAGCAGCGCCCCGCCTGCGGCACCTCCAAGGGCGAGGCCCAGCAGCGCTCCTAAGAACAGATTGACTGGAACATTGGGACGAACGGGCTTCGACCAAGGTTGAGCTCGGTCAATAATAGAGTAGCGATTTGGTTTCGCTTTTGCCTGGGCCGCTTCCGCAATGGCGTTCGCAATCGCAGCGGCTTCTCCGGGACTTTTTCCATAGTAATGAATCTCAACGACGCTGGTGCTCCGGGATTGTCGGACATTCAGGCTCGATCGTAGGATCTGCAGCAAGTCGCGTTCGGGAAGCGGCTCGGTCAACCCGAATCGACTGGCCCAGCGTTCCGCAAGATGCAGCGGCTCCACCACGCTCAATAGCACCTCGTCAGATCGGATGACTTCGAATTGAGTCTGCAAGAAATAAGGGTCAAAGCTCTGATCGGCCAGCGGCTTCGAGACCTCAATCCGGGCGGTCCCGAGGTAACTCTTGGGCATCAGAAATGTAATGATGGCGGCAGTCCCAAAAACAGCCAGGAAGACGAGAATCGATGCGGTCAAAGCCCGGCCCAGACGGCGTGGCGAAGGGGCGAAGTTGGGGTGCGCCGACTGAATCTGCTCCACGATCGGCGGATTCGGGCTTTGTGAGGACGCGGGTGTAGGCGGCGACGACGTGATGTCTTGCACAGCCGTCTTAACTTCGTTCGCTTGTTGGTAGCGAAGTTCGGGCTCCTTCGCCAAGGCGCGCAGGACCACTTCATCCAAACGCACGTCGACCTGCACTTTGCGCGAAGGCGGCGCGAAGTGTCCAAGCGGCAGTTCGCCCGTCAACATTTCATAGAAGACGACGCCTAACGCATAAATATCCGCCCGATGATCGACATCGAGCGGATGTTCCACCTGTTCCGGCGCCATATAATGAGGCGTCCCCATAACCTGCCCTTCGCCCGTCAGCCGGAACTCAGTTCGTTCCAACCCCAGCATCTTGGCGAGTCCGAAATCGGCGATTTTAACCCGCCCCTTGCGATCGATCAGAACGTTCTCCGGTTTGATATCGCGGTGGACGACCCCTTCGTCGTGGGCATATTGCAGGGCATCGCAAAGTTGAGGGACGATCTGCAATGCTTCGCGTGGCGCCAAGCGGCCGGTGCGCTGGAGTTGCCTGAGGTTGACGCCGTCGACATACTCCATGATGAAGTAATAATAACCCTCGACCTGCCCAAACTCATGGACCGTGATGATGTTCGGATGGTTTAGTTTGGCCAACGCCCTCGCCTCCCGGTTGAACCGCTCGGCGAAGCCGCTCTCCTTCGGCCCGTTTCCCGGTAGAATCTTGACCGCGACGAGGCGATCCAGACCAGGCTGGCGCGCTCGATAAATGGCACCCATGCCACCTCGGCCGATGAGTTCTTGAATCTCCAGCTTGGGGAACCAACGCGAAACTTCCGCCACCGGCCAAGGGGTGAAAGACGGTTGGCTCGCATCTGCGTTCGAGTCGCCTGCCGCGCCCACGCTCAAGAGACAGGCCGGACAGAGGCCCTCCAAGGCGCCGGGCGCCAGACTGTTTCCGCATTCAGGACACTTGATTTGCGAGCTCATGTTGTCTTTCTAGCGGAACTCCTTAGAGTCTCGCTTCGTGCGGCCCGTTACGTTTCTAACGAGCTGCTAAACTCCCCAGAAGCAAAATCCGCAGAACGTTACAGGACGGCTCAGGGAATCCCATGTGCGGCGTTTAGCGCCCACCCCTATTTACAGCGGCAAACAACGGGATCATGGTCGAAAAATCAAAGGCTGCTTGGAACGGGACAGGTTCTGATGGCCGCATTCGATGGCTTACGGCCTCGCCTGAACGGCTCAACAATATTCAGGAGGTTGCAACGTATGAATGTGCAAAACGCAGTTCCCGGCTATCATATCTGGGGGATTGATAACACCGCTTACGGACCTATCGAGCTTCCTACCTTAGTGGGTTGGATCAAAGATGAACGGGTGATCCGCGATACGTGGATCTTCGTCGAACGGGACTCTGGGTGGCTTACGGCCGCCGATATTTCAGAGCTGAAAATGTTCTTTGCACCCAAACCGCGAGCGCGCCAGGCGTCTGGCGGCGCGGCCAATCCGGCGGAGATCCAACCCGGTGATCTGCGGCGTATTAAAGCTCTTGCGGAGCTGACCGACGAACAACTCGCTGTGCTTCTGGGCTTCGTAGAGATTGCACAGGCCCGACAGTTCACCCATGTGGTACGGAAGGGGGACCCAGGCGACGCGATGTACGGAGTCCTCGCAGGCGAGCTCCGGTCCTGTCTGATGGTTGATGGCAGAGAATGTCCGGTAGCTACCCTGGGTCCGGGAGCGATCTTCGGCGAGATCTCGCTGTTCGATAAAGGACCGCATGCCGCCGACGTCATCGCAAACCAGGACAGCGTGTTGATGAAGCTCTCGTGCAGTGCGGTCGGTAAGATCAGTAAAGAAGCACCCGACACCGCCCTGGCCATGATGTCGGGATTGATCAAAGCGATCGCCGGGCGCGTTCGCACTCTGACGAAAAGGTATGAGGATTCGGTCCATCATTCGCATCGGGCCGACGTCCTGCATGCGGCGTGACGCCAGGCATTTCCATTCCCAACATCCGACCTGCGGCAAAACAAGTCGCGTTCGGACGGGCGATCAGGAAGCGCCTCTGCAGACGATGGATGAACGATCGATCGTAGTCAGGTGACAATTTGTCACCGGATGCAGGCCTCTCGAGGCGCTTTTGCCCCCGCCTACGACCGGTCGTAACCCAGGTCCTTGGGGCAAACAGCTGCTCAGCTCAACTTCCAACCGGCCCGGTAGGTTTTACGGATAAAGCGGTCCGCCTCCGGGCAATTCGTCGCTCGCAGCCGAATGGGATCCCATTCCAGTTTCTTGCCCACGCGATAGGCAACGTTGCCGAGATGGTTGGCTTCGGTGAGCGCCCCGGCATAATCGAAGTTCGAGTCGGTCGGTTTGCCTGTCTTGCAGGCTTCAATCCACTGTTGATGGTGGCCAGGGGAGGGCGCAAGGAACGGAGTCGGAGGTTGAAAGCCCTTGAAGTCTTTTTCCGGCAGCAAGAGGTATCGTCCGTAATCGGCGAGCAGCATGCCTTTATCGCCAACAAAGAGGATGCCCGCACCCCATTTGGGAATAAGACCTTGCTCGTATTGCGGAGGTTTCATCACTCCCTGGTACCAGGTGACCGTGACGGGCACCATGTTCGCCCGCGGGCCATACGTGTAGCGTGCCAGCATCGAAGCCGGCGCAATCTCCGGGTGGGGTTTGGGACCGTCTGCTTCAATGGTGAGGGGGTGGCGCAGCTTGAGTGCCCAAAATGGGAGGTCGTTGAGGTGGCTGCCCATGTCCGACATGGTGCCGCTGCCAAAATCCCACCAGCGGTACCATTTGGGACCGGGCCAGTAAACTTCGTGAAACGGGCGTTCGGGAGCCGGGCCGAGAAAAAGATCCCAGTGGAGTCCGTCTGGAATGGGCGAGGACCCGGTCGGTCGGTCTTGGACACTAACGATGTCCTGGTTTGTTTTTGCGTCCTCGGGAGTTTGCCATCCCCACGCCCGCGATACCCAGGCATGCGCTTCGGTAACAGCGCCAATCGCCCCGGTCTGGACGAGTTCGACTACGCGACGATAGTTGTCGGACGCATGAATTTGCGTGCCCATCTGTGTGGCGACTTTAACACGGGCCGCTGTTGTGCTGATCAGTCGAGCCTCTTCGATGGAGTGGGTGAGGGGTTTCTCACAATAGACATGCTTGCCTAACTGCAAGGCCCCAAGGGTCGCGAAGGCGTGAGTATGCTCTGCGGTGCTGACCACAACCGCATCGAGATCCTTGGAATCGTCGAGCAGCTTTCGAAAATCTACATAACGGCGAGCTTTTGGAAACCGGGCGCCCGCCTTGTTCAGGCGATCTTCCGCGACGTCGCACAGAGCGACGATGTTCTCGCCTTTCATCGATTCGAGATTGTCGCCGCCGCGGCCGCCAGCGGCAATCATTCCGATCTGCAGCTTGTTGTTGAGGCTTTGCGCCCGCAGGAAAGCTGGCGCACCCAGCGCAAAGCTGGCGGTCACACTCAGGCGGAGGAAGCGTCGGCGATTGAGAGTGGCGGACGGGGGAAGAGTGAGGATGGCCATAACTATTTGCCTACGGCGTTCTGGGCCAAGCGATAAGCAGATTCGATTGAAATTTAAGGGCGCTCGACTGTTTTTTTTCTGCGTCGCAAACCGATTGGATTCAGGGGTGTGTGAAACTGATTCAGTTTCCTGTTTACAGTCGGCCACTCGTTGCTAGTATCCGCCCAACACGACAGCGGCGATGAAGAAAATCGAGGCGATCATAAAACCCTTCAAACTCGAAGAAGTCAAAGAAGCCTTGGCCGAGGTCGGTGTCGAAGGGATGACTGTCAGCGAAGTGAAGGGCTTCGGACGACAAAAAGGCCACACCGAAATCTACCGCGGTAGCGAGTACACGGTCGACTTCCTGCCAAAGATCAAAATCGAGGTTGTCCTGGCCGACTCCCAGGTCGCCCCTGCGGTGAGTGCCATCGTCAAAGCGGCCAAGACGGGAAAAATTGGCGACGGCAAGGTTTTCATCAGTCCGGTGGAAGATGCGGTCCGTATTCGAACGGACGAACGTGGCGAAGAAGCGGTCTGACCGGCCGTGACGGATTCCTTCCAGTCTGCGACTGGACGAAGCTTCGCCGTGTGTAGCGACAACCCAAAAACCAACACCTGAACCAATGAACACCCCGAAGAGTGTAGTTGAATTAGCGCGGAAACAGGGGGCCAAGATGGTCGACATCAAGTTTGTCGATACGTTTGGGACCTGGCAGCATTTCAGCTGTCCGATCGGCGAGTTGAACGAGGACGTTTTCAGTGAAGGGTTTGGCTTCGACGGCTCCTCGATTCGCGGTTGGAAATCGATCGAAGCGTCGGATATGTTGGCGATGCCCGATCCGAACACGGCGTTCATTGATCCGTTCTGCGCCGTCCCGACCCTCTCCCTGACGTGTACTATTGCGGAAACAGGAACGAAAGAATCGTATAACCGCGACCCCCGTGGCATCGCGCAACGCGCCGAGAAATTCCTGGCCAGCACGGGCATCGCGGATCAGGCGTTTTTCGGACCGGAAGCGGAGTTCTTCATCTTCGACAACGTGCAGTACGATCATCGATCCAACGGCACGTTTTACTCTGTGGACTCGGAAGAGGCGGTCTGGAACACCGGCCGTGACGAGATGCCCAATCTGGGATATAAAATTCGACATAAAGAAGGTTACTTTCCGGTCGGCCCAACCGATGCCCAACAAGACATTCGAACGGAAATGTGCCTGCTCATGGAGCAACTCGGGGTCAAGATCGAGCGGCAGCACCATGAGGTGGCCACGGCCGGACAGGCGGAAATCGATTATCGATTCGACACGCTTATCCGGGCGGCCGATGCGATGATGGTCTACAAGTACGTCGTCCGGAATGTGGCCAAGCGACATGGCAAAACCGCCACTTTTATGCCCAAGCCGCTCTTCGGAGATAACGGCTCTGGCATGCACACTCACCAGTCCTTGTGGAAGAAGGGAAAACCGCTCTTTGCTGGCAACGAATACGCCGGGCTATCGCAGATGGCTTTGTATTACATCGGCGGCTTGCTCAAACACGCTTCCGCCCTGTGCGCCATCTGTAGTCCGACCACCAACTCGTATAAAAGGCTCGTACCAGGATACGAAGCGCCGGTCAACCTGGCTTACAGCTCCCGGAACCGCTCGGCCGCGATTCGAATTCCTACCTACAGCGAGAATCCAAAAGCCAAGCGCGTTGAGTATCGACCGCCCGATCCGAGCGCCAACCCTTACCTTTGCTTCGCCGCGTTATTGATGGCCGGCTTGGACGGTATCCAAAACAAAATTGACCCAGGCGAGCCCATGGACAAAAACCTCTATGAGCTGCCTCCCGAGGAAATGGCGAGAGTTCCGCAAGTCCCTGGGAGTTTGAGCGAAGCGGTCAGCCATTTGGAAAAAGACAACGAGTTTTTGCTCAAAGGCGATGTGTTTACTCCGGACTTCCTGGAGATGTGGGTCAGTCACAAGCGGAAAGAATCGGATGCGCTTCGCCTGCGTCCGCATCCCTACGAATTTTTCATGTATTACGACTCGTAAAGGGTCGCCTCTGTCGAAGAGGCATCCTGGCCTGCGGCTGGGATGCCTTTTTTCGGCTCTGGAACAAAGAAAGTGGCGAAATTGCAGGGGAAACTGGCTGTGAGTAACTCGTTAATAAGAGTTAATATGTTGTCCTAGCAAGCAGCACTCCCCTCGCCTAAAACGGATTTCGGTCAGCTCGGCAGATAAATCGACCTCGGGGCGACTCTCTGGGGGAGAGCGTTCCAGGAATTGGAATAAGAATTTGGTAATGAGCATGTTGCAAATAGAAAACCGATTGGAGTGGGTGGGTGTGCGGTCCAACGCACGAGGACGAGCGACGACATGGTGGCAACGCAAATAACTGTTCGAAAAGATGTTACAGACCCGTGACGCCAGGAAGTGAACAAGTGCAGGTGGAAGCCGCACGATGAACGTCATTCGCATGCAATCCTCCGCTGAAAAAATCTGGCTCGCCGCGCAAGAGCTCCTGCGCACCATGCTCAACACGGATATCTACAATCTGTGGTTCGCCCCTATTCAGGCGATGGGCTTGGAGGCGGATACGATTACACTGGGTGTCGCCAATGATTTTTGTGAGCTCTGGCTTAAAGACAATTACCTGGGTCTGATTCAAGACGTCTTGGTCCACGCGTCAAGTCAGTCGCTCAAAGTGAAGTTCGTCGTCCGCGGGGAGCAACCGGCCTCCGTGGAGAGTTCGGAGGCAAAGGCAGTCAAATCCAAGGAGCCGGACGAATCGGGACATCGGAACAATCAGCAACGCGACTTTGCCTTCAATCCCAAGAATACGTTCGAGACGTTCGTGGTCGGTAACAACAACAATTTCGCGCATGCCGCGGCACTGGCGGTTGCGCAAGCTCCAGGTAAATCGTATAACCCGCTTTTTCTTTATGGCGGAGTCGGGTTGGGCAAGACCCACTTGCTGCACGCCATCGGGCAGTACGTGACGAACCATCAAAAGATTTCCCGGGTGGCCTATGTCTCGTCCGAGAAGTTCACCAACGAGTATATCGATGCCATTCAGAACAATCAGTTGGTGCGCTTTCGAAAGAAGTATCGGCAGACCGACGTGCTGCTGATCGATGATATCCAATTCTTATCTGGGAAAGAACGTATTCAAGAGGAGTTCTTCCATACATTCAACGCGCTCCACGAAAACCACAAACAGATCGTGCTCACTTGCGACCGACCCGCGGGCGAGATCCAGAACCTCGAGCATCGACTGGTTTCGCGTTTCGAATGGGGTTTGGTCACGGATCTGCAGCCGCCAGATATCGAGACGCGCACCGCCATCTTGCGGAAGAAAGAGAAGTCGATGGGCGTCGAATTGCCGGAGGAGGTCGTCAACTTCCTGGCGATGCGGATTCGGTCAAATATCCGCCGGTTGGAAGGCGCACTGATTCGCGTTGCCTCCTACGCATCGTTGACCGGGAAAAAGCTGACGATCGAGATGATTGAGGCGCTGCTTCATGATGTGCTTCATGAGGAGGGACGCTTCTCCGTCAATATCGAAGCGATTCAAAAAAAAGTCGCGGAACACTTTGATATTCGCTTGGCAGATATGACGAGCAAAAGGCGCCCCGAAAACATCGCGTTCCCGCGGCAAATCGCCATGTTCCTTTCTCGGCAATTGACGGAGAATTCTTTGAATGCGATTGGTGAAGCGTTCGGCGGAAGAGATCATGGAACTGTGCTACACGCGTGCAGGCTGGTGAAAGACCGGATGGAAGTGGATCCAAGCGTCCGCCAGGTCGTGCTCTACTTGGAGAAGCAGCTTCAACGCTGACTCCCATGCCTGAGCCTCGGAGCGCTCCTGGCGGCTTTGGCCCAAGCCGTGGTTCCGAAGGCTCTTCGTCCGTCGACCCTGTCATGGTGGTGGACGGTCTCAACAAGACCTATCGCATCTATAAAAAGCGTCCCGGTTTGGCTGGCGCATTGCGCGGGCTTTTTCGCCGTGAGTACGAACAGGTCACAGCGGCGAACAACATCAGCTTTCGCGTGGATGAGGGCGAGCTGGTTGGCTTTCTTGGGCCGAACGGAGCTGGAAAAACCACCACGCTGAAAATGCTGGCGGGACTCCTTTATCCCACCGCTGGAACCGCTCGCGTGCTGGGGTACGTACCCTGGGAACGAAACGATGGCTACCGCCGTCAATTCGCGTTGCTCCTTGGCCAGAAGAATCAATTATGGTGGGACCTTCCTGCTCGAGAGTCTTTGGAACTTAACAGCAAGATCTACGAGATCCCGACATCTGTTTTCCAACGCACCGTGGGAGAGATGACGGAATTGCTTGGAGTGAAGGATAAACTCAACGTGATGGTGCGTGAATTGTCGTTGGGCGAACGCATGAAAATGGAGCTGATTGCGGCGCTTCTCCATCAGCCCAAGGTGCTCTTCCTGGATGAACCAACCATCGGTCTGGATGTTGTGTCGCAGAAAACGGTCCGTGAGTTTCTCAGGCACCACAACGCCACATTTAAGACTACAATTCTCCTCACGAGCCACTACATGACCGATATCGAAGAACTCTGTCGCCGTGTTATTATTATCGATCGCGGGACAATATTCTTTGATGGACAGTTGACGGACGTGCTCGATCAATTTGCCGACTTCAAAATGATCACAATCCAGCTCGCCACGGTCGCCGAGCGGCCCCGGCCAGATATGGCGAACTACGGTGAAGTGGTTGAGCAGTCCGCGGCCAGTATCAAACTCAAGGTCTCGCGCGAACGCGTGATCCCGGTCTGCAAAACGTTGCTCGATGAACTACCTGTCACAGATATCGACATCCAGGAAATGCCGATTGAGGATATCATTCGGAAAATCTTTGCGCGCGCGTCATGAGACGGGCTTGTCCGAAGGAGCTGTCCAACGTTGAGCCCATTGGTCGCCACGGGCAGGTCGAACGACCGGCTTGATATCCGTGTAGAGAATCGCTTCTGCATCCACGCCATAAGGGCCTTGTAAGACCGCCTGTCCGGTAGGGGCGACGACCAGAGAACACCCGATGCACTTTCGCCCTTGCCACGGGCCGTCCGTCAGCCATCCGACATTGCTAGCACCAGCGATCCAGATCTGGAAATCACGCGCCACCGGGCCGTAGTTCTCCAACCACAAACGGCCATACGGCTCAAGTTTGTTGTCATGATCGGCCGGGACGGCCCAAGCGCACGGAGAGAGAATGACATCGGCACCCATGTATCCGAGGGCGCGGCTGATGATTTGTCCTGGAGCAAAGGCATCTGCGCAGATCATCACTCCGAGCGTGCCCATGGGCGTGGGCACGACTTGCAAGCGATCGCCTTGGGCGTAGAGCTCGTGGCCCAAAGCCAACTCATTGAGCTTGCGATGACGCGCCAGCACCGTTCCGGTCGGTGACACGAGCACCGCAGAATTGAAGATCTGGTCGCCGGCCCGTTCGATGATGCCAGAACAGATCCAAACGCGATGTTCCTGCGCCGCCTGGATCAACCTTTGGCAAAATGTGCCCTCAGGAATCTCCTCAGCTAGTGTGAGTGCCGACGAGTGAGTCCAGCCCAACGGCAATGCTTCTGGCAGAAGGACGACGGAAGCGCCATGGCGCGCGGCCAGGCCAATCTGTTCGCAGGCGTGCTGGACGTTGGCGTGCGTGTCACCGCCAACCAGACGCATTTGGACCAGTGCAAGACGGAAGGAGGATTGTCCAGGGAGCGTCATGGGGGTGGGGCAGGGCGGGAAGATCGTGAAGGCGCAGCTTCCGATGAGTGGGGCCAACAGGCCCGGGCCAGAGCTGCCGTCCCCAAGGTGGTGATCGTTCCCAGCAGTGTGAACCAAGGCCAGTCGATCTTGGGAATCTGGGGCGGATTCAGACTGACTGCAACCATCACGCCAAGGGATACGAGCATCCCAATGATTACGGGCCCGGGCGCGGTTCGCTTCCAGAGCAGCACCAGCACCAGGGCGCCCAGCAGTGCACCACTGGTCAATCCGCGCAGCGAGAAGGCGGCGTTAAGCACGAAGACAACCTCGCGGCTCGCATAGGCTACGCCGATCAGGATAGCCGCCCAGGCCACGGTGGAGAGCTTGCTGAACCGAAGATAAAACGTGTCCGATCGCGATGGGAATAAAGGTTGCAGAAAATCCATCGTCGATACCGACGAAAGCGAGGTTAACGCGGAACTCACGGACGACATGGCAGCGGATAAAATCGCGACGATGAGAAAGCCTTTTAACCAATGCGGAACGGCCGTGAGCATGAAAATTGGGTAAATAAAGTCATTCGCCTTGATCCCAGGACGCGCTTCGGGAATGGGAATTCCCGGTGCGAAATGCTGGTAGTAGACCCACAACATGGTCCCAACCCCTAGAAATATGAGGAAGAGCGGGAGAATCACAATGGCACTGAGAACGAGCGCTTTCCGCCCGTCGGGAACTGATCCGCACGCGAGGACGCGCTGCACAATTAGTTGCTCGGCGCCGTGCGATGAAAGCGTCACAAAGGTTCCTCCAATGAGGCCCATCCAAAGATTAAACGGCAGGGAGAACGAGAAACCTGGATTGAGCCAATGCAGTTTGCCGGCCATGGCGGCTTCATTCCAGACTGCGCTTAGACCACCTGGCACCAGATGGGGGATATATCCCACCGTAAACAAACCGCCTGCCACAAAGAGTCCAAATTGAACGGCATCCGTCCAGATGACCGCTTTCACTCCTCCCACGTAGGTGTAGACGAGCGAGAGTAACACAAAAAGCACAACGGCCGGCAGAACATGAATTCCCAGCATGAGCTGGATGGGAATACACGCTACGTAAACGCGAACCCCCGCGGCCAAGGTCTCACTCAGCAAGAATAATCCGGCGGCCGTCTGCCGTGCCGAGGGACCGAACGTATCCGCCAGAAGCTGGTAAGGAGAGTAAATCTCGCCCTTCAGATAGCGTGGAACCATGATGACGGCGAGCACCAGGCGAGCCACGACGTAGCCCAGGACCATCTGGACAAACGAAAGATCCTTTCCAAATGCCATCGCTGGCACCCCGATGATGGTGAGAGCACTGGTCTCCGCCGCTACGATCGAGAGGCCAATCGCCCACCATGGCACATTCCGGCTGCCTAGAAAATAATCGCGCGTGTTCTGCTGATCTCGGCCGAACCAGACACCAATGCCGATAATCCCCAAGAGGTAGCCAAACACGATCACCCAATCGGCAGTATTGAAATACCCCATGTGGTCGTTGTATCGCCCGCGGTTCCGACGCTTGCTTCCGAGTTGTGAGGACGGCTTGCCGCTCGGCGTCGCGAGCGCCCGTCAAAGTTCAATCAGCGAATCGGTCGACGGCTGCTTTCCAGCAATGAGTTCCTCGACCGCAGTTAAGATCTGCGGAGAGTGGTGGGAAAGAATTCGGTCGCATTCGGATTCCGACAGATCCAGGCGCCTTGACGATGCTTGCACAAAGCCACCTAATGTCTGGTGTGCAAAATGGACCAGACCTTGCCGCAAAGGCAAGGAATAGACCCCCAGCACCAGACCGAACACGAGCGTGTGCCAAGCTTTTGCTTCACCGGAATCAACCGCGTTGAGATAACGTTGGAGCACGCGTTCACTCCGCAACGGACGCAACCGCCGCAACTGGGTTTGGCCTACCTGGAAACTGGCCGAGGCGAAGTTCCGTAAGATGGGCACGCGGCAAAGCCGTTGATCGAGGGCCGTTAGTTCCCGAGCCCGTCCATGGACCGTATGATAGAAGGCTTGATAGACTGCGGGTAACTCATGAGCGATTAGAATTTCTTTCCGATACTCGTCCATGAAACGCTGCAAGTCCTGTGGGGTTTGCAGATGGACTGAGCGCAGATCGGCCGAGGCAAACGGTAATTGTCCCAAAGAATCCGTTCCGCCCAGTTCACTCGCCAAAGCGGTCAGATCGCCCAGGATCTCCCTCGCGTTCTGCGGTAGTTTTGTCGTCAGATCGAGCATCAATGTTCGGCTTGGTCACCATTCGCCAAGCATTGCCAGCTTACCTCGACTCCAATTCCAGCGCCAGAAGGAAGACGAAAAGATTTCGGAGTCGGAGTGAAAGGTTCGTGGGAGAGAGCCGTCTCGCGGTTGACGGCGACCCTGGCTGACCGCATTGTGTGCGGCGTGCGGCGATTCAATTTTAAGGCGCTGACTCAAGCAGTTCTCCTGGCTTTGCTGCCGCGCGCAGCAACTACGGCAGAGGCGGCCGCTGGCGGCTATGGCGATGGCGTGCAAGCGGGGCAAATTACGAACGATGCGCTCGCGGACCTTTCCGGGATCGCGGCGAGCCGACAGAACCCAGGCGTGCTCTGGGTCCATAACGACCGGGGCCTCGACCAGTTTCATGCGGTGGGAACGAATGGCCAGTTCCTAGGCACGTGGATTATCGGGGATACCGTCGATGACTTTGAAGACATCGCGATGGGACCTGGACCCGTGCCGGGTCTGCAATACCTCTACTGCGGGGACATTGGGGACAACGCCGCCACGCGCGCTAACATACGTGTTTATCGAACGGAAGAACCCGCTGTTTATCTCTATGAAGCGGCCAATCCACTCACCCGGAATCTTCCCACCGTTGAGAAATTCACTCTCACTTACCCAGATGGGAGCCATAATGCCGAAGCGTTGCTGGTGGATCCGTTGACCGGAGACCTCTTCGTCGCGACCAAGGAGACCGGGCGTTCTCGGCTTTACCGAGCGACTCAGGCGCAGCTCAAGGACGGGACCACGATCCAGATGGAATTCGCTGTCCAAGTGGATTTTCACATCGCATCGGCGGGAGATATCTCGCCGAATGGAAAAGAGGTGCTGCTTCGTCAGGAGGAGTTCGCCGAGATATGGCATCGGGGATCGAATCAGACCGTTGCCCAGGCCTTGCAGACGGAGCCGGATCTGGTCCCTGTCGTTGGCACGCCGATCGAGCCAAATGGGGAAGGGGTGGGTTTTGCGGCCGATGGTCGGGGTTATTACACAGTGAGCGAAGGAGTAGCCCCGGTTCTCTATTTCTTTCCTAAACTCGCTGGCGGAGATCCGCTGACCTATAGCGGTTTAATTGCTCCGGCAGCCCGCTGGACCTACCTGGATGACGGCAGCGACCAGGGTACGGCCTGGCGCACCTTGGAGTTCGCCGACAGTGGATGGTCAAACGGTCTTGCGCAGCTCGGATATGGAGATGACGATGAACAGACGGTAATCCGTTACGGCCCGAGCAAGAAGAACAAGTTTACCACCACTTATTTCCGACACGTGTTCAAAGTAGATGATCCGAGCCGCTTTGCCAGCTTGCGCGGCCGGATCGTCTTCGATGATGGCGTCGCCGTTTACCTGAACGGGGCTGAAGTTTTCCGCCGAGAGCTTGATCCTAATGCCCGATCAACGGACTTGGCGCTTTCTGGTGGCGGTGATCGAGAGAACCTATGGCAGATTTTCGAGGCTGAAAACTTACTTCGTGCCGGAACAAACGTCGTGGCCGTTGAGGTGCATCGGCATTCTTCGGACGAAGGCACTCTGAGCTTTGACTTGCAGTTGGAGGGAAAATTGGCGAGTGCATCGCTGCACTTTACGGGCAGTCCGCGGCGCCTTACGGAAACAAGTTGGGCTCTCGATTTTATCGGTGCGACTTCCAGTTCCGTTGTGGCAGAGGCGTCTGACGACCTGCAGAATTGGGTTGTCGCGGGCAGCTCCGATGCCGCCGCAGGTGCCGGCAGCATCACTGTGGCCGATGAAAAAGCTGCACGCTTTTACCGGCTGCGACAATAGCGGTAGCACGCGGAAGCGTCTTCGCCACGGCGTCTCGGATAAGATCAGGATTCCGGGCGCACGCTTCCGAGAGCCTACGCCCGATCGAAACGCCTGAGCTATTTGATCTTGGCCAGTTCAGCCTCAAACAAGGCGCGCGTGTTTGACTGTAGCTCCGCCAACGGCAGTTCACCCGCATCCAGCCGCTTCAAGAGCGCCTTTTGTGCGAGGTAATCTTTGTTAACGACACCCGCTTTGCTCTGCAGCATCCGCCATGCTTTGCGCCGTTCTACGGCAAACAAAACCATTTGCCGCGAGACAGCGTAGAAGCGCATTTTTCCCTCGATCTCAGCCCGGATGTAAACCCCGAAGTTAGGAACGTGGGAACGGTGATCAGCGTTAAACACTCGACGGTGAATGACATCATCCTGAGTGATAAACAGGAGAATATCATCCAAGTGAATCATCTCACGCGCCTCTTCCTCTTTGATGGATTTCACGTGTTTCCGGAAACGCCCTTCCGTCAGCGCCCAGTGCGCCACAGTGTAATTGTAGTCTTCGCCCGTGAGCTTGTACTTTGTCCGCCACCAATCGCGATCTGGTGTTGGATTGCCTTTCAGATCGAACGCTTCCTGAGATGTTTCTCCTCGTCGCGGATTGTAGACGAATTCTGGCATCCCGCGGGCATCCCGAACAAGTTTGGCCTGATCTGCCGACATGTTGTCCGAGACCCCGTGTTCCGGCTGACAGGTGGTGTAGCACTGGAAGAAGGCGGTGCCCCGGTATTCCAACCCGTCAAGCATGGCCTTATACAGTTTAGCCGCGTTTGCCATCGAAACCTGAGCGACGAACGGAGAGCCGTGTCCGCTGGTGAAGGCTTCAGCAACGTTCTTCTTCTCGATCAACTTGCCTTGCGAGGCGATGCCAAACTGGTTCATATCGTAGCCGCCTAGCATCGTCGACGAATCGGAGTTTTGACCGCCTGTGTTGGAATAAACCTGGGTATCCAACATAAGCATTTTCACATTCGGCCGGTTCTGGAGAATGACTTTTGAGACGTTCTGGAAACCGATATCCCCAAGGGCGCCGTCACCTCCTACCACCCAGACTTTCGGGAGTTCCCGAATTTCTTGGTCGGTCATCAGGGCGTCTTCGAGGTGGGTGAGGGTAAAATAATCTGCCTCCGACATGACACTTTCTCCGCCCTCCAAGAGCGCGTCTGCGAGTCGTTCTGGCACGACAGAACGCCGAGCATGATTAAGGATCAAGGATTCACCCAAGAGCCAGCTAATCGTCGCTCCGTCCTGGAACAAGGAATTCATCCACGGATACGGATGAGGATTAGACGGCGGGGTCGATCCATAGACGGTATTGCAGCCGGTGCTCGCTCCCATAAACATGACGCTCATTCCGTTCGCATGGCGTCCATCGATAGCTTGGAGATCGCGATGATTGAAGGCATCTTGGCGCAGCACGGCCACCATTCCTTTCACAAGATGGTCGTCCGAGATAGACCCATGAGCCGCCTCGTATTTGGCAATTCTCGCGGTCGTGTCCTCATCGTTCTCGCCTCCTAAGCCCATGATGATATGAGTGATAGCGCGACGGAACCGGTAATATTCGGGTTCGCTCCGTTGTTTGAGACCCTCCAGGGCAGCGAGCGCTTCTTTTTCCAGGCGGTCGGCCTTGGCCCGAAGACGGTCGGCCTTGGCATGGTAAAGCGGACGCATGTAAGCCTCGGTAACCGAAGCCGCCGCTCGCAAGATACTCTTTTCACCACAGCCAGCGCAGGCGCCATCGCCCGAAACCAACGCTTCGTAGTTTCGTCGCACCATTAAGTGATTGCGCAGAGCAGCTTCGCGTGAATCTTGAGGCGCACTGTCGTTATAGAGGCCAAGGTAACGTTGCGGCGTATCGGGCAGAAGCCGGGAGAAGATCTGAGCCGTGGTCAGATGAGCGTTCAAATCTTCCGTTTCAGGAGTCATGCGTAACGCATCGTGGTCTCCGCAAACCTGCACACACTCTCCGCAACCCTTGCACAAATCCGAAACAAAGATGGAGAATAGTCCGCCAGTCCCAGCCGTCTTCTTCTCCAGGTTCCGGAAGACCGCAGGCACATTAGAATAAGCCAGTGGCAGCGTATCAATGATGCTCGCAAACTGGTCCCGGGCACTTTGGGCCACACTGTCCAGCGCTTGGACTTCGCGTCGCACCAGATCTTTAAAGGGCGTTTTCTTTTTCCCTTCCACATCCGCAACCATTGCCGTGCGGACCCGTTGCTCGATCCCTTTCAGTTCCGCCATCAGTTTTTGGCGCTCGGATGGATCGGTCACGTAGTAAAATGCGGCCGTTTTCAAGACGGTGGCCACATCTTGGGAAGTGTTTGGCAGAGCTGTGTCCGGGCACGCCGTGATGCATTCCATGCACTGAGTGCAGTTCTCGGCAATATAGACGGGCGTCTCGCGGCGGGCGACGTATTTGGATTGGGTGGCTCCGGTCCCAGCCCCCATCACGCCGATCGAGGCGAGGGCGCTGGCGGGTTGATGGTAGGCGAGGCCTCCTCTGAATTCGGCATCGAATTTAGCGAGCGTCTGGAAGGCATACCGAGGCGTTTGCCCGGCCGGGGTCGAAATCGGGGTGTGGCAAGTGCCACATCCTGCCGTGGGGACAAGAGGAATGTCGCCTGATGGGCGGACGGGTGGATTGCGCATGCTGGATCGATCGGGCGCTTCTAGTTCCCCATACTTGATTTCCTGAACCCGGGAGAACCCTTCTTCCATGACGAGCATGTTCGAAGCGACCACCGCTTCCCCGAACCGACCGAACTTCTTCTGATACTGTTTTTTGACGGTGGCAAGAAAGGTTTCGTCACTGATGCCGCTATGCGACAGAAAGGGAGAAACTCGAAAGAAGGCGCCCAGGAAAGAGTTCCCCTGCATGCGCAATTGCAGTTCACCCCGGTCCGTTGCTTTTCGGGCGATATCGAAACCGGGCAGAATGTAGACTCGGAGATTATTGTCTTTAATGAATTTTCGATGATGCGCGGGGATGCGTTGCCAGGCAGTCTCGGGTGCCTCGCTAGATTCCCACACGATACAGCCACCTTTGTTCAGTCCTTCCAGCGGGTTGGTGTGCGTGAAGGCTTTGGGATCGCAGCACAACACGACATCCACGTGGTTCAGTTCGCAATTAACGCGGATTCGTTCGGGCGCAACCACCAAATAATAGTTGGTAGGCGCTCCTTTCTTTTCCGAGCCGTATTTCGGATTGGCCATCACCCACAGTTTTTCCACCAACTGACCCTCTTCGTCGTAGGTGGGATTCTGTTCGGAGATCAAATTTCCAAAATCTCCGATGATCGATCCGAGGTTTTTGCCTGTCGTGATCATGCCCCAGCCACCGATCGAGTGGAACCGAACAGCAATGGCTTTGTTGGGCAGAAGGGACGGTGTATCCTTGGAAATCACTGCATAAGGATGGTCAACTCCCAACACGAAATAAGTCGCCGCGTCTGACGCGCTCTTGCCGTCTTTTCGCTTGATCTGGCCCGTTGCGAATTCATACGCGCCTAAAACGTGCTCTGGCCGAAAATCGCGGGAACCAATTCCATAAGCGCCGCGAAAAATCCTGGGCATCTCATCGGGCCGGATCGCGGGAAGTTCTCCCCCATGGCGGTGGGCTTCCGCGGCCTTGCCCAGAGCAGTGCGAATGTCTCGGGCCAAGGGATTATCTCCGGCCAAGCCCTCATCCGTACGCTCCAGGATGATGACATTTTTCTTCCCGCGTAACGCTTGAATAATGGCCGCTTCCGGGAACGGCCGGATGACGTTGACGTGGATGGAACCGACCTTCGCCAAGCGCTGCTCCCGCAGATAGTCACAGGCCGCCTCAATATTGTCAGCGGCACATCCGAGAGAAACAAAGACCGTGTCTGCGTCGGCGCACTTGTATTGCGTGATCAAACCGTAGTTTCGTCCGGTCAGGCTGCCAAACTCGGCATAACAGTCTTCCAAAAACTTCAGGATCGGCTCGTTGAAATTGTTCCGTCGTGCCACAACGCCATTCATATGGTGTTCCTGGTTTTGCACCGGTCCTAGCAAAACGGGATTCTTCAGGTCCATCATTTCGGGGACTCGCCGACGTTTCGGCCCAAACAGTTCGCGTTGCGCGGGTGTGGGGCAATCGATGAGATCATCGGGAGCGCCGAGGAATTCGCGAAGCAAATCGGCTTCGGGCGCAAGGTAAGTGCGCTCAGAGTGCGTCGTGAGCATGCCGTCCTGGATGTTCATCCCAGGATTCAAGGCAAGCTCATTGGCTTTTCGGAGAATGATGGCTTGGTCGGCGGCTTGTTGGGCATCTTTTCCGATGAGCATGGTCCAACCCGTATCTAGCGCCGCATTAAAGTCATCGTGTCCGCAGTGCACGTTGAGAGCGTGCTTAGTCAAAGCGCGTGCTCCAACTTCGAGGACCATCGTCGAGAGCTTGCCCGGGGCGTGGTAGTACTGCTCCATGGCATAGACCACCCCTTGACCGGAAGTAAAGTTCACCGCACGCCGACCGGTGACGGAAAACGCCGTCGCTCCGCCTTGGGCGGCATGTTCGCCTTCGCATTCGATCGCAATTTTCTGCTGACCAAAGACGTTGAGCTCTCCTTGCGCATACGACTGCTGGTAAATTTCGCCACCTTCTGTCGAGGGCGTAATCGGGTAGAAAATCCCGCCGTCGGTCACGCGGGTTTCCACGTACTGGGTCACCAGCTGGTTTCCATTACAAGTAACGCGGATTCCCGGGTATTTGGCTTTGTTCTTGGCCTGGGCTGGGACGGCAGGCTTGGATTGGCTGATTTCGTCGACAATAACACTGGGGCGATTCATAAAGCGTTCTCTTGGCAATCATGCCGGACAGGCCGAAGCGGATCAGAAACGGGAGGAGTGCTCGAACTGCCGCGCAGGGCAGCGATCGGGTACAGCGTGTTTCTGAGCATTGACGTCATCCGCAGGGCCTACGGTTCGGCCGCGCACACTCAGCTATCACAGAAGCATTAAAATCGCCTCAAGCCAACTAAAAACGTTCTTAGGTTCAGGAGGGGCCGGGCTTTTTCCAGACGCCAAACCGAATTTTAACAAGGTCCGAAAGGAGCGTGCGAACCGTGGAATATACCGGGCAACCCGTTGATTGCGAAGGCTTGACGGCGCGGCGTGCTCACCCCCGTCGATTGGTGCGCTTGTTCCCAAGCGCGCCCCGAAATGGTCATCGTAAGCCTGTGGTCTGACGATTTTGGTTTCCACTCCCCAGCGAAGCCGGTAAAAGCAACGCCCATGCACCAGGACCGTTCTCCGGCAGATTCAGGGGCTGCGCATTCCGCTGATCGGCGTGACTTTTTGAAAGGAGCCGCTTCGGTCTGCCTTGGGACATTAGCCATGGCGGTGCCTGCGACGGCAGGATTGTTAGTGGTCTTGGATCCGTTGCGCCGGAAAGCGGAGCAGAACACACCCATCCTCGTCACCTCCCTGCAGTCCCTTCCAGAAGATGCGCTTCCGCGAAAGTTTGTCGTCACTGCGAGCCATGCGGATGCCTGGAACCGGAACCCATCTGTCCCTGTTGGCGCCGTGTATCTGCGTCGCACCGGTCCCAAAACAGTGCAAGCGTTCAACGTGGTTTGCCCCCACGCCGGCTGCTTCGTAGATTACGTTGCCGCACGTAACGGTTATCTATGTCCCTGCCATAACAGCATGTTCGGTTTAGACGGCAAGATCAGTGACCCGAAAAGTCCCAGCCCACGCGGGTTGGATGAACTGGAAGTTGAGATTCGCGGCGACACGGAAGTCTGGGTCAAATTCCAGAACTACCTGGCAGGTCACGAGAAGAAGATCCCGGTGGCATGAGAAAACTGCTTGACTGGCTAGATCACCGAACGGGCTACAAGACAGTGGCTCATCATGCACTCTACGAGAGCGTCCCTGGTGGAGCACGCTGGCGTTACGTCTGGGGCAGCACTTTAACGTTTGCCCTGGCCGTGCAGTTCTTAACTGGGCTGTGCTTGTGGATGTCTTATAGCCCCAGCTCCCAAACCGCTTGGGAAAGTGTCTATTTCATTCAGGAGGGAATGTTCGGGGGATGGCTCCTGCGCGGAATTCATCATCATACTGCCTCATTAATGAATGTCTTGCTGGTGCTGCACTTGATGCAAGTCATCATCGATGGTGCCTATCGCGCTCCCCGTGAAATGAACTTTTGGTTTGGCCTGATCCTCCTCCAGTTGGTCCTTGGGCTGTCTCTCACAGGCTACCTGCTGCCTTGGGACCAAAAGGGGTATTGGGCTACGAAGGTCGCGACGAATATTGCCGGTATTGTCCCCGTGATTGGGCCAACGCTTCAGCGCGTTGTTATTGGGGGGCCGGATTACGGCCATCACACGCTCACCCGCTTCTTTGCGTTGCATGCCGGATTTCTCCCCGCCAGCGTCGTCCTGTTGGTCGCGGTCCACATTTATTTGTTCCGCAAACATGGCTTAACGGCAAAACTTCCCAAGCGAAAACCCGACGCCTACTTCTGGCCGGATCAGGTTCTAAAAGACGCCGTGGCATGCTTGGCCGTAATGGCGGCGGTCCTGTTCCTGGTTTTGAAGCCTTGGATCTTCAGGACAGGAGAGGACCTTGGGGCAGAGCTTGGAGCTCCTGCGGACCCATCCGAGAGCTATGCTGCGGCGCGTCCCGAATGGTATTTCCTGTTCTTGTTTCAATTCCTTAAGTTCTTTCCAAGTGGAACTGAGGTTTGGGGAGCGGTTGTCATTCCGGGCATGATCTTCGGCCTCATATTTCTGATGCCGATCATCGGGCGCTGGCAATTAGGGCATCGGTTCAATATCGGGCTGACTTTTGCCTTGCTCGCTGGAGCTGGGCTTTTGACGTATCTGGCGGTTCAGGAGGACAAACACGAGGCCAAATATGCAACCGCGGTGCAAGAGGCCGAACGCAACGCACATCGCGTCAAAGTTCTGGCTCGTAGTCCGATGGGAATACCGGTCACTGGCGCGGTGACGTTGTTGCGAGAGGATGCCTTCACTCAGGGGCCAAAACTATTTGCGAGAAACTGTGCAAGTTGCCATCGGTTCGGAGGTCATGACGGTACGGGCGTAGTTCCCAAAGATCCACCCGCGGCCGCTGATCTAAAAGGGTTTGCCAGCCGTGATTGGATCGCTGGGTTGCTCACACCCGATCGGATCAGTTCGACACAGTATTTCGGAGCAACCAAGTTCAGTGACGGTAAGATGGCCAGATTCGTCCATCGGGATTTGGCCGGAACCGCGGCGGAAGACAAAGAAAAGCTTCGCAAAGTGACTGCAGCGCTCTCGGCAGAAGCAGGCCTGCCAGCGCAACGAGCGATTGAGCTGCAGGATGCTGCTTCGATTGAAGAAGGGCGTTCTCTCATCGCCAACGGTCTGGTACGCTGCGCAGAGTGCCATCAGTTTCGCAAACCTGATGAGGATGCGAGTGCCCCGGACCTCACCGGTTATGGGTCAAGAGAATGGCTTTTCAGTTTCGTTTCAGATCCGACTCATGCTCGGTTCTATGGCAAGCGGAACGACCGGATGCCGTCATTTGGCAAAGACCGCGTGCTGGACGAGAAAGCGATTCGTCTGGTGGTTGATTGGTTACGAGGCGACTGGTATGAGCCGGGGGCGTCGGGTTTAGAGGCTGCAGCCATGGTTCACCAGCCTTAGTAACGGCCTCCGACGAAGCTTGGGGCTTAAAGTTGGCTTGGTCGGTTCACCCCTGAAGGGTGGGCTTTTGCCCCGCGCAATGGACGGCTTACCACAGGAGGGGCCGCGTCCACGTTCCTCTGAATTAGACTGGCGGGCATAGCACCAGTTCAGACGGAGCTGCGGCGTGCATTTATGCCAGCCACTTTGAACCATCAAAACCCATGACCGACCAAGCGAATCCGGCGGGTAGTTCGCCGCGGAGAAAGAAATATGTCCGTGCGGTGGGGCCGAGATTGCGGATCTTATTGTTCGCCATCTTGGCGTTAGTGACGGTGTTAGGTGCGAATTCCGCTTATTTGGGTAGCATTACTTTCCTGGAATGGCTGCGAAAAGAAACTTACCAGAACTATTTTTACCAGTTCATGTTTTTGGCCCACTTGATTCTGGGCCTCGTGCTGGTCGTCCCATTCATTCTCTTCGGCATTCTTCACATTAAGAACTCCTACGACCGGCCGAATCGGCGCGCGGTTCGCGTTGGCTATGGACTATTCGTGGCGAGCTTGGTCCTGCTCTTCTCTGGGATAGCCCTGATGCGGCTCGACTTTTTCCAGATTAAGAATCCCAGTGTTCGATCGGTGTCCTACTGGGCGCATGTGATCACGCCGGTCTTGGTCGTCTGGTTGTATATTCTTCATCGACTGGCTGGTCCCCGGATACGGTGGCGGGTGGGATTTGGCTGGGCGGCGGCCCTGGGCGTCATCGTATTGGCCATGGTGGCATTGCATACTCAAGATCCCAGGAAATGGAATGTGGCCGGCCCAAAGGACGGAGAGAAGTATTTCTTGCCCTCGCTAGCGCGGACTGCGACCGGGAATTTCATCCCGGCCCAGACGTTAATGATGGACGATTACTGTCTGAAATGTCACGAGGATGGGTATAAAGGCTGGTTTCACAGCGCCCATCATTTTAGCTCGTTCAACAACCAACCATACCTGTTTAGCGTGCGCGAGACGCGGCGAGTGGCGCTAGAACGCGACGGTAATGTCAAGGCGTCCCGGTGGTGCGCAGGGTGTCACGATGTGGTGCCATTTTTTAGCGGCGCATTTGATGATCCCAATTTTGACGTGGAAAAACACCCTACGTCGCAGGCTGGCATTACCTGTACCGCATGCCACGCAATCACCCACGTCAATAGCACGCGCGGCAACGCCGATTATACCATTGAGGAACCGGTCCACTATCCGTTCGCTTTCAGCAGTAATCGCGTCCTTCAATTCGTCAACGAGCAGCTGGTTAAAGCCAAGCCGGAATTCCATAAGAAAACGTTTCTCAAGGATTTGCACAAGACTCCAGAGTTTTGTTCCACCTGCCACAAGGTCAGCATTCCTTACGAGCTAAATCATTATAAAGAGTTCCTCCGCGGACAGAATCACTATGATAGTTATTTGTTAAGCGGAGTTTCCGGGCATAAAGCGAGCAGTTTTTATTACCCGGATAAAGCGCAGTTGAACTGCAACGGTTGCCATATGCCTCTACAAGCGTCGGACGATTTCGGGGCGAGGTTTTTCAGTGCAACCAATCGTGTCCTGAGCATTCACAATCACCTCTTCCCCTCTGCCAATACCGGAGTACCCCATCTGCGGGGTGACACCAACACGGTTCGCATCCATCAGGAGTTTCTCAAGGGGACGGTGCGAGTTGACATATTTGGGCTCAAGGAGGGAGGGACTATCGATGCTCCGTTGCTCGGCCCACTGCGACCGCAAGCGCCAGTGGTTGAGCGTGGGAAAAAGTATTTGCTTGAGGTGGTCTTGCGCACCTTGAAATTGGGACATCCATTGACACAGGGCACCGTAGATTCGAACGAGCTTTGGGTGGATGCTAAGCTATCGAGTGATTCGCGAGTTGTGGGGCGCAGCGGGGGCATGGGACCGCATCGTGAGGTGGATCCCTGGTCGCATTTTGTGAATGTCCTTATGCTCGATCGTGAAGGTCGGCGCATCGATCGGCGTAATCCCCAAGATATTTTCACCCCGCTTTACAATCACCAGATCGCTCCGGGAGCCGCCCAGGTTGTTCACTATGAATTCACGGTTCCGGAGAACGCCGGACCTGAGCTTGAGGTGGAAGTAAAGCTGCAGTATCGGAAGTTTGATACGATCTACATGAACTATGTCCTGGGGACCAACTATACTGCCGGTGCGCCCTTCTCAATCACGAACGACTTGCCGATCACTACTGTTGCGCAAGATCGCTTGCGATTGCGCGTGCGAGCACTTGGCGCCGACGCTACGAATGATCCCACGCTTCTGAATCCACCGTCGACGATCCCTGAGTGGCAGCGCTGGAATGATTATGGGATCGGATTGTTGCTGGAAGGCGACCGTGGGAGCGAGAAAGGCGAGTTGATTCAAGCGGCCGCGGCGTTCGAAGCGGTGGAAAGACTCGGGCGTGCTGATGGGGCTGTGAATTTGGCGCGCGTCTATTTTAAGGAAGGCCGGTTGGACGAAGCGGTGGCCGCCCTGCAACGCGCCCTTAAGTTCGATCCACCCGCACCGCGCTGGGTGGTAGCTTGGTTCACCGGCCTAGTGAACAAACAAAACGGTTATCTCGATAAAGCCATCTCGGAATTCCAGAGCATTCTGAACGATCGCTATCCCGAACTGCAAACACGCGGGTTCGATTTCGGGAAGGACTACGATGTCATTAACGAGCTCGGACAAACCTTGTTCGAACGCGCCAAGCAGGAGCGAGGGCCGGAAAGAGCGACCCGACGCCGCGAGTTGCTGGAGCGTGCGGCCGCCCAGTTTGAGCGTACGCTGTCGCTGGACAGTGAGAACGTCATGGCCCATTACAACCTGATGTTGCTTTACTCGGAATTAGGCGATGAAACACGTGCCGCAGAACACCGCAAATTGCACGATCGTTACCGTCCAGATCCAAATGCGACGGATCGTGCCATCTCGATTCATCGTCGCAATAACCCTGCGGCAGACCATGCGGCTCAGGCGATAACGATCTACCCGCTCCAACGGACGTCTGCTCCCGAGCTCAGTCCCGCCCACATGACGGCTTCATCCCCTGCCCACCCATGAAAAGCCCCGCTGAAGATCCGCGCCGCAAATCCGCAACTGACCAGCCGGTGCCGACCGAAGTGGAGCCCGAGGAGGAAGAGCTCGCGCATTACGACGACCGCGTGATCGGTCAGGCGTTTCGTTGGTCTGCTGTGGCGTTAGTCATTCTGGCTCTGGGCGGCGTGGGTATCGTTTACTGGATGACCCGCCCGCCTGCGCCGGTGCCGGCCCAACTCACCGAATTAACTGCTCCAACAACGCGTGCTCAAACCATCGCTGAGATTCCTACGGCTAAGTTCAGCAATGTTACGACGAGCGGTGGAATCGTGTTCGAGCATAACAATGGCGCTTATGGCGACAAGCTGTTGCCAGAAACCATGGGCGGCGGTGTGGCGTTTTTGGATTATGACAAAGACGGCCGGCCAGACTTGCTTTTTGTCAACTCGACGGATTGGCCATGGCATCGCCGCAGTGGGACGGTTCCGACCATGGCGCTCTACCATAATGAAGGGGATGGCCATTTTCGAGATGCAACGATCGGTTCCGGTTTGGACGTGAGCTTCTATGGAATGGGTGCGGCGACCGGAGATTATGATAACGACGGGTATGTGGACCTGTTCCTGACGGCTGTGGGCCAAAATCACCTTTTCCATAATAACGGCAATGGAACTTTCCGAGATGTCACCGAAGAAGCCAAAGTGGGCGGTGTTCCGCAGCAATGGAGCACCAGTGCGGCTTGGATCGATTACAACAACGATGGGCTGCTGGATCTGTTCGTGTGTAACTATGTGCGCTGGTCCAAAGAAATCGATCTGGAAGTTGGCTATAAGCTCGTGGGCGTCGGTCGAGCTTACGGACAACCGATGAATTTCGAAGGAGCTTTTCCGTATCTTTACCGGAACGATGGAAATGGGAAGTTCACCGATGTCTCCGACCAGTGCGGCATCGCGGTCAAGAATCCTGCCACGGGAGTTCCGGCAGCAAAATCATTAGGCGTCGCTCCCGTCGATTTGGACGGCGATGGATGGATCGACCTAGTGGTGGCTAATGATACTGTCCAAAACTTCGTATTTCACAATCAACAGAACGGATCGTTTAAGGAGATCGGAGCTTTGGCTGGCATGGCTTATGACAGCAATGGCCAAACCCGTGGAGCCATGGGCATCGACTCTGGCTGCTTTCGGAACGATCAGGCGCTTGGAATTGCCATCGGAAATTTTGCCAACGAAATGACCGCACTTTACGTTTCGCAGGAGACCCCAGCCCGCCGCGGATTTCCCATCTTTACCGACGAAGCTATCACGGAGGGGATCGGTCCGGCCAGTCGGCTATTGCTGAAGTTCGGTATTTTCTTTTTTGACTACGATCTGGATGGACGCTTGGATGTGCTCACAGCAAACGGGCATCTGGAAGAGGAGATTAGTAAGATCCAGGCAAGCCAGCACTACGCGCAACCCGCTCAGCTCTTCTGGAACGCCGGGCCGAGCCAACCCGGGTGTTTCCTGCCTGTCCCAACGGAAAAGTGTGGTGTGGATCTTGTTAAACCCATCGTCGGACGCGGATCGGCCTTCGCAGACATCGATGGGGATGGGGATCTCGACGTCGTTTTAACTCAAGTGGGCGGTCCTCCGTTGCTACTCCGAAACGAGCAACAACTCAGTCATCATTGGCTTCGCGTGAAGCTGATTGGAAAGAAGAATAACCGCGACGCGATAGGCGCCTGGGTCAAGGTCCGACTGGGTGGCGAAACTCTCTCCCGCCAAGTGATGCCCACTCGGAGCTATCTCTCGCAGTCAGAACTTCCATTGACGTTCGGCTTGGGACAACACGAACGCGTCGACGGTGCCGAGGTTGTCTGGCCGGGCGGCAAGGTGCAGAAATTGGATCCTGGCCAGTTGGTGTTCGATCGAGAAACGACCATCGAAGAGACGCCCTAGTCAGGCCTCCGGCATCGATTGTGAAGTTGGTCGTTTCGCCAAGGAATCGAGCTTTTTCAGGATAAGCACCTGTTTCCCTGTTAGTTTCTTCGCCACCGGGGCTGAGGCGGGCGTGCGACCCGGGCGCGCGCGCGTTACGTCTTGCCGCGCCGGCGGCTCTCATGACTCAAGAGTGCCTCTCGGGCGTAGCGTAAGAATTCGATTGGCTGGGGGCGTGCTTTTGGATAAGATAACCTTCGTTAGAACGTTTAACCAATAAGTTAGTCGTTCCCGTGTATTTAAACTGAAACGCCCCAATTCCTATGAAATTCAACCCCCATCTCGGTCTCGCGACCCTCGTTGTGGTGCTATCGCTTCCTCCAGTGCGCGCGTCAGAACCGGTCGGTCCAGAAACGGTCAAACCGGCTGAGCTCCGCAAGAAAGCCTTGGAATTCCTGGCCGTGCTTCCTGATAAGATGCCAGGAAGCGAAATGGATACAGCCGCTCAGATCGAGCTGGGGCGTAAGCTCTATTTCGAGAAGCGTCTCTCTGTCAATGAAACGCAGTCCTGTAATTCCTGCCATGCGGTCGATCAAAGCCGGCCGGGAGTGGATGGAGAACGGACATCTCCGGGCGCCGGCGGCAAACGCGGGGGGCGAAATTCTCCGACGGTATTGAATGCGGGTTTTCATTTCAGCCAGTTCTGGGATGGGCGCGCGCCGACGTTGGAAGATCAGGCAAAAGGTCCGATTTTGAACCCGATCGAGATGGGGATGCCCAATGAGAAAGAGGTTCTGCGCCGTCTGTCGGGGGATAAGGAATACATCGCCCTGTTCGACAAAGCGTTTCCAGGAAGTCCCGAGAAGATAAGCTATGATAACGTCGCCCGGGCAATTGCTGCGTTCGAGAGGACTTTGACGACGCGAGATCGAGTGGACGATTTCTTCAAGGGTAACGACCGCGCACTTTCTCAAGTCGAGATGGCCGGGTTGAACGCGTTCCTGGAAGTGGGGTGTACTACTTGCCATAATGGTGCGTTGGTTGGGGCGACGACGTTTCAGAAGGTCGGTTTGGTGAATGCCTATGAGAATACCGCCGATCTGGGGAGATTCGACGTCACCAAGGATGACTCCGATAAATTCAAGTTCAAGGTTCCCTCACTCAGAAACGTCGGACTGACTGCTCCCTATTTTCACGACGGCGCAATCGCACAGCTGGAAGCGGCTGTCGAGAAGATGGCGTGGTTACAGTTAGGCAGGAAACTGACAGCGGAAGAGACCAGATCCATCGCGACATTTCTGAATGCGCTTTCCGATAAAGAGCGTATCAAAGGTTCGAGCAAGACGGTTTCGGTGAAGTAGAATTCAGAGAATGGCGGCGACCTCCTTGAGGTCGTCGACCAACGACTCCTGCGCGGCCCGGCGTGCCGCCTCGTCGGGCATGCGCAGGATGGCGGAGGGGTGAAAAGTGGATGTGACGTGTTTTGCGAGCGGCGAATGAATCCATTGGCCGTGCTGTTGGCTAACCTTGAAGTCGCGGCCGAGCAGCACTTGCGCAGCGGTGGCGCCCAAACAGACGAGCACTTCCGGATGAACAAGCGTCAACGCGGCTTCGAGCCAGGGACGACACGCCGCAATCTCACGGGCGTTGGGCTTCTTGTGGATGCGGCGTTTACCCTGGAGTTCCCATTTAAAATGCTTCCCTGCCCGTTCGGCGCTCGGCCAGTCGAAGCGACTCTGGGACCTGGCGGATGCCTGTGACAGGAACCTGCAGGATCGAAAGTCTATTTCTCTCGAGCGACTTGAGCTCCAACGTGGCGGAATTCGTTCTCTTCCAGTCGAAGTCCAGTCGATCCAGGATTCGCCACCACGGCAGACGGATTGCCGTCCGTTGGCTTTGAATAGCCAATGACGTTCTTACGAAACTGCAGATCGCGATGCACTCCTCGGATCGCGATGGGAACCGTGTCCACTGTTCCAGCATCCGTAAGCCCATTATCTATGATGGTATTATTCTCAAACACGTTGCGATGGGCACCCATCGCTTCGGTTTCGGGACGAAACAAAATACCGGCCTTGGCGTTGGCGATGATGGAATTCTTGCGAAAGAGATTATCGCTATCTTTGTGCCCGATGGAGATGCCAGAGCCTTTGTTGCCGCGAAGATCATTGTCTTCGAATAGGCCGTGTTTAACGCGCCAACAGACGAAAAGCCCATCGCTGTCGTTGTTGATGGAATAGTTACGACGGACGACCGGAAACTGCGAGCCGCTCCCGGGATGCAAACCCAACCCGGCGTTATTTTCCGCGCGACAGTCCTCGACGACGATGCGCTGGGAGACCTGAAAGCTGATGCCGTCTCCATTGTACTTTCGCACCGTGCAGTTGCGAAACGTGATGTCGGCCGATTCGAAGAGGTAGATCCCACCGCCGCGGCATCCGTTCAAGGGTTGGGTGCGCGTGCGATTACCGTCTACCGTGATGCCTTCCACGACGACATTGGTGACGTTCCATCCACCGATGACGGGGAACACCAAGCGGGCGGAAGCGCGATCTGAAACCATGTAGTCCAGGTAAAGCGGTGCGGAAATCCGAAATGTGTTCCGGTCCAGTTGCTCCGTTAATGTGGCAGTAGTTACTTCGAAGCCGCCCTTTCGCTGGTCTTGAATCGAGACGCCATCGCCAATCCGAAAGGCGTCGGGGGTTTCCAGGCTGATTTGTCGTTCGTTGCAATCGCCGTCTGCGGATAAACGGGACTCGGCGCCATCACACGCGAACAAAACGGTTCTCCCAGGGACGCCCTTGAGATTAACTCCGCTCCTTAAGGTCAGCGCGTTGCGCATCTGGTATTCACCCGGGCCAATCGTCACCGTACCGCCGCCCAAGCTTGCCACGTAATCCACGGCAGCTTGCAGAGCTCGTTGGTCGGAACCTCGAAGTTCTCCTTCATCGACGCCGACGTGAACCTGCGCCTTGCGCGGGCCTTCCGCGAACGCAGGACCGCTCAATGCCAAGCTGCCAATCAGGAGGTAAGCGCATCGAATCCAGTGGCTCGAGAGAGGTGATGTCATAGACTGGTATAACCGACCAAGAGTTTCCCTCGGGCGTGGAGCAGACGCAATCTCCAAGTTTTCGTTTCCATTTGGGATTTAGCCGTTAACTTTTTGCCATGGCGCGAGAGTATGTTCTGCAACCCTTTCAAGCTCCAGTCGATCTACAGATCGATTATGTGCGGGAGTTGAACGAGCAGCAACATGCCGCGGTAACGGCCTTGCCCGGTCCAGCTCTGGTCATCGCGGGTGCTGGATCCGGGAAAACGCGTACCTTGATATATCGTGTGGCTTATCTGCTGGAGCAGGGAATTCCAGCGGATCGAGTTCTGCTGCTAACGTTTACGAATAAAGCGGCCAAAGAGATGATGCGGCGGGTGGGGGAACTCCTGGAAGGAGACTTGTCGCAGTTATGGGGGGGGACATTTCACTCGATCGCGAGCCGAATCTTGCGGCGGCATGCGGAGAGAGTCGGGTACCGGCCTGATTTTACAATCATGGATCGGGAGGACGCCAAAGAGATGCTCAAGGCCAGCATGGACGACGCAAAGATCGACGTGGAGGCGACTCGTTTCCCGAAGCCGGACGTCCTCAACAACATTATGTCACTGGTAGCCAACACGGAGAAGCCCGTGCTCCGAATTCTTGAAGATCAGTACGAGTATTTTGTCGGCCTGGCTCCCGAAATCGAACGGGTCAGGCAATCCTTTGTAAATCGAAAACGAGCTTCGAACGTCATGGATTTCGACGACCTGCTCTTGTTTTGGTTGCGACTACTGCAGAAAGAGTCCGACCTCGCGGAACTGTATCAAGGCCGATTTCAATTTATTCTGGTCGACGAATATCAGGACACGAACAAAATCCAAAGTGACATTGTGGACTTGCTGGCGGCGCGACATCGCAACGTCATGGTGGTTGGCGATGATTCCCAGAGCATTTATTCATGGCGTGGCGCCCATTTCCAAAACATCCTCCAATTTCCCCAGCGCTATCCAGAAGCTAAAGTCTATAAGATCGAGACCAACTACCGGAGCACTCCAGAGATTTTGGCCCTGGCCAATGCCGCGATTGCGCCAAATCGTGCGCAATTTGTGAAGCAATTGACTCCAGCCCGCAAGTCTGGCACCAAGCCGGTACAGGTGGTGTGTGGAACCAGCTCGGAACAAGCGGCCTTTGTGGCACAACGCGCCCTCCAATTGCGCGACGAAGGCATCAATCTGAATGAGATGGCAGTGCTCTACCGCTCTCACTTCCATGCTCTGGAACTTCAGCTCGAACTCACCCGGCGCAACATTCCGTTCAGTATTACCAGTGGAATCCGCTTTTTTGAACAAGCCCACATCAAAGATGTCGTGGCCTATCTGAAACTGGCAACGAATGGTCGAGACGAGCTCTCTTTCAAGCGGATTGTTCGCTTGCTTCCAGGGATTGGGGGCAAGAGTGCCGACAAGCTATGGCAAGGGTTTCTGACGCTGCTCGGACCCGTTGCGGAGACGCCGAGTAGCACCGAAGCACCATCGCCCGTTGCACTCGCTGCAACGTTCCAGCAATGCAATGCGGCCGTCCCGAAAAAGGCGGTGGTCGGCTGGGCGCAGCTCAGTGCGACGCTCGCACAATTGGAAATGGAACCCGTGCGTAGGAATCCTTCGAAGATGATCGAGTTGGTCTTGGAAGCTGGCTACGAAGACTATTTGGAGGACAATTATCCTAATTCTCGCAGTCGGGTTGAGGATTTGGAACAGCTCGCCAGTTTTGCCCATCAATTCAAAGACACGGAAGATTTCCTGACTCAGTTAGCACTGCTTTCCAGTATCGATGCCGACGACGACAGTCCCGCCAAACAGGACGCCGAGAGGCTCCGGCTTTCGACAGTCCATCAAGCTAAAGGTCTGGAGTTTGCCGTCGTTTTTGTCATTATGCTGTGTGACGGTCTTTTCCCGGCGGCCCGGGCTTTGGAGTCGGCGGATGATGAGGAGGAGGAGCGGCGCCTGTTTTACGTCGCCGTGACCCGAGCGAAGAACGAACTTTATCTCTCCTACCCATTGCTGCGCCTGAGCGCCGGGTACACGGGCGACTCGATGCAGACCCCCTCGCGATTTTTGCGGGAATTGCCGCCCGAGTTAATCGAAGAATGGAATCTCCGACCATTCAATCCGTACGGGCATTAGGAGCGGCATGTAGAGCCGCCGCGATTCCAGAGCAAAACCATTCGGGCTGCTCCACGCCAATCGCGCGGCCGGTCTGCGGTAGATTTACGTTTAGAGTCGATCTGAGTTTTTCGGGGCCAAGCGCGGCGAAGCCTAGGCTCCTCCAGGCTTGATTTCACTCTCGCTCAATGGTTTGCTGGCGCCCATTCCAGATCAGGAAGCGATGAAACATTGGATACTGCCCGCCCTACTTCTCATCGAGCTCCTCGGATTCAGCAGCATTAGCCCAGTTCAGATTCATTCGACGGCCGAATTTTTCGCTCACATCCGCAGTTACACCGGCGATCTTGTCGCTCAATCCGGTCCGATACTCCTGCTAGGTTTTGGAATGACCATTGTCCTTATGACAGCTGGGATCGATCTTTCCGTCGGCTCGATGGTGGCTTTAGTCGCCTGTGTAATGGCTTCGATTTCTCCTGGACCGGGCTTCTGGTGGTGCGCCTTGCCTCTGGGATTGTGTTGTGGGTTGGGCTTGGGCTTCGCCAACGGCCTATTGATCGCCCGCCTGGACGTTCCTCCGATCATTGCAACGCTTGGGACGATGATATTCTACCGCGGCATGTGTTTCCTGTTGATGGGCGAATTGGAGAAGTCACCATTTGTGGAGGTGCCTGGGTATGATTGGTTCGGCCAATCCGGCGGCGTGGCCGTCCTGGTAGGCTTGACCTATTCTGTCGTCGGCTGGCTTTTCTGGAAATCTCGCTGGCGGCGCGAATTGCTCATGATCGGCGGCAATCGCATCGCTGCTCGCTATGCCGGAATACCTGTGACGAGGCGTTTGTGTGAGGTTTATACAGTGATGGGAGGGCTTGCCTTCCTCGCTGCTTTAACGTTTACGGGACGAAACAGCTCGGTCAGCGCCAGTTCCCTGACGGGCGTTGAGCTCCATGTCATCGTCGCAGTCGTTCTCGGTGGCACCCGTGTTCAAGGTGGACTGGGATCTGTGATTGGGACTTTCTTTGGAGTTCTGGTCATCGCCGTTCTAGGGGAAGGTTTACGCGGAGGTACGACTTGGGGTGATCATCATTTGCCGTTTAAAATCAGTCACCTCGAGAACATCCTTCTTGGGGTCCTTCTGATTGCGGCAGTTTGGGGAAGCACAGTGGGAACACGTCGATTCGCAGGACGGCGTTCTTAGCTTTGTGCATGGCTAGAGTGGTGGGGGCTGGAAGAATGGCATAGGTTTCCCTGCTTCTTAGTGATCACACCGTCAATCTGCACGAGCTTGCCCAGCAAGAGCGACCGATCTTGTCCAGGTCGATTAGGGTGGCCCGATATCACTTATTCCAATCGGGGCATTGACACGAGTTTAAGGAAGATGCTGAGAGAGAAGCCAGCGGAACATTTCCGGATCGGTATAGGCTTTCTTCCAAGAGCTGTGCCGGAGGCCGGTATACTCCGTATATTTCGCCAAACCGCCTTTCGCTCGCCAAGCCGCTACCAGATCGCGTGCTTGCTGCACCGGGACCAAATGATCGTCGTCCGAGTGGAAGGCCCAGACAGGAAAGCGCGCCGCCGCTGCCGTCACGGATTGCGAATTGCCCCCGGCACAGACCGGAACCGCGGCAGCGAACAAGCCAGGCTGTCGGATGAGGACGCTCCAGACGGCATGCCCGCCCATCGACACTCCCGTCAAGTAGCGGCGTTTGGGGTCGATGCTGAACTGGCGCGGGAGATCATTTGTGATCAAGTCCAGCGCGAGGTCCAGGCTTCGGCTATTTCGGCTGTGGATCGCTCCCCAGCCCCACTCCTGCCAGCCGGAGTCTTTTGGGCATTGCGGGACGACCAAGATGAACGGGGCTTGATGCTGAATCCCTGTCTCCGCGATCAAGAGGGGACCCCAACGGAGTGGTTCCGCGTTATCCTGCCCACGCGCGGCTGCCCCATGCAAATAAAGGATAACCGGGTAAAAATTGGTCGCGTTATAGTCATGCGGCAAGAGCAAGCGGTAAGGCAAAGTCTTCCCTTCACGGTTCGTGTAAGTTTGAACCAGAAAAGCTGTTTCCGGGATGGCACTCGAAATGACGGATGCGCCCCGACTCAGACTCGGAGGCAGCCCTGGAATTAAACCCATCGTCAGGGCAATGGCGCAAAGCGTAAGGAGACCGGGGAGTGTCGCAAGCCCTGGTTTCTTCATGGTCGTTCTTAATTGTACTCGGATGCCATTGGAACGGCGACTATAATGCCGGAACAGATCATGAAATCTAAGCGAATTCTGTTTTGGGTGTTGACCGCCCTGCTGTGCGGCCACCCGTTCCTTTCCCGCGCCGACGACGTGTCAGCTCTATCCGACTTCTTTCGACAGTATCTCGACGAGCGCTTTCAATACAGGCCGCTTGAAGCCACTCGGCTGGGAGACCATCGGTTTGACCATGCGTTGGAAGATCTCACCCCGGGTTCGCGCCAGCGATGGGCCGATCAGCTCCGTCGGGCTCTTCGCGAATTGCCGGAACGCGTGCACTACCGCGATTTGCCCAGAGCAGCGCAAGTCGACTTCGAAATTCTGCAACAGGATCTAGAGGCTTCCCTCTGGCTGGACGAGAGTACCCATCCTTACGAGGAAGATCCTCGAGTCTACAATGATTACATCAACGACAGCGTTTACCTTCTCCTGACGCAGTCAACCTTGCCTCCCGAAACCAATGTGAAGAATGCCATCGCGCGCATGACTCGCATTCCGGAAATCGTCGCTGCCGCGCGAGCTAACCTGCGATTTCCACCACGCACGCACACGGAGACAGCCATCCGCCAAAACCGGGGCGCGATCTCGTTTTACGAGCAGGAGATCTTCACGTTGGTCGGGGAGACTCCCCAGGGGCCACAACTGAAAGCAGAGGCGCAAAAGGTGGTGACTGCTTTGAAATCGTATCAGGAATTTCTCGAATCGGACCTTTTGCCGCGTGCGACTAACAACTGGCGATTGGGCAAGGAGAAGTTCGCGCGCAAATTGGAGTTAACGATGAACTCAGGAGTGAGTGCGGACGAAGTCTTGCACGACGCGGAAACAGAGTTCAATCGTGTTGAGCGCGAGATGCTCGTAATCGCCCGTCAGTTGTGGAGCCATTACGAACCTCGTATCGCTTTTCCGCCCGATACCGTGGAAGGGCGCCGGCACGCCGTTCAAAAGGTTTTGTCGTCCGTCGGCCAGGACCACGGTCGTCCGGACGAGCTGAAGAGCGATATTGTGGCTACTGTGGCGGAGATAAAGCGCTTTATCGGTGCAGCAGATGTTTTGCGTTTGCCCGATCCGGACCGGTGTCAGATTATCGAAATGCCGGAGTTTCAGCGTGGCAATTCGACCGCTTACATGAATTCCCCGCCGCCGTTGGATGCGAACGCTGCTGGTTACTACGCAGTCAGTCCGCCACCCGCCGACTGGGATGCCAAGCGCGTCGCGAGTTATTTGGAGGAATACAACCGGCATATGCTGCAGATTTTGACGATTCACGAAGCCTATCCCGGACACTACGTGCAGTTGGAATACGCCAATCGGATTCCTTCCTTGATTCGCAAGGTCCTTGGATCAGGCGTGTATATTGAAGGGTGGGCCGTTTATACCGAGCAGATGATGCTCGATCAAGGATATGGCAGCGGCAACCTCCCTCTGCGGTTGACGCAATTGAAGTTCTATCTGCGGGCCGTGGCCAATGCGATTCTCGACTACAAGATGCACTGCACGGACCTCTCCGACGACGAGGCCCTAAGGTTCCTCACGGAACGCGCTTTTCAGTCGGAAGGCGAAGCGCGCCTCAAACTCATTCGAGCGAAGCAAAGTTCCTGTCAGCTATCGACTTATTTTGTGGGCCGCATGGCGCACCAGCGGCTCCGGTCACAGGTCCAGACGGAACAAGGCGAGGCTTTCGACCTGGGTCGATACCACGAAGCCGTTTTGGCGAGTGGTGCTGTGCCTGTTCGATACCTCTCTGAGTTGGTGCGCGAGCGGTTAAAGCAACCTCGCTAGAGACTGTTTCAGCCGTGCCTTGTCCACGAGGTCCACGAACTGCTTGGCCAGGCGTGTCAACTCAGGCCAGTTGCCGTCGCGTAAGGCCGCCGCTGGAATTAGCATCGAGCCTAGTCCGACCGCCAGGCACCCCGCCTTAATGAACGCAGTGACATCCTCCGGTTTCGCGATACCGGTAGGGATGATTTTCAGATGCGGCAGCGGTGCCAAAATGGCTTTGATATAATTCGGCCCGAGAACATCCGCGGGAAATATCTTGATGAAGTCGGCGCCTGCTTCGTAAGCCGCTTGGGCTTCCGTGGGAGTGAAGGCGCCCAACATGACCGGACAACCTGCCGTTTGAGCAACCTTTGCGACTTCCAGCCGCAAGGCGGGACTCACCACAAACTCCGCTCCTGCGTCAATTGCTTGGCGGGCCGTTGATCCGTCCAACACTGTTCCCACCCCGACTAAACAGCGGCCCTCCGTTCGGCGGCGCAAGTCACGAATAGCTTCGACGGCGTTCGGGGTGCTCATGGTAACCTCAATGGCTCGCACCCCACCCGCCAACAATGCCTCGGCCAGCGGCGGGACTTGGTCGGCACTGCGCGCCCGAACCACAGCAATGACCCCAGGGTTGATCAATTCGGCGGCAATTTCACTCTTGCTACGCATACGTGGTAGAATCGACAGTTTTGCGTTACCCGTTCGACTGTAGAAGGCTGCGCCCGGCGTGCAAATCATTTTGCGTCGCTTTTCCCCAGGGCTATAGCTCCCGATTCTAGCTGGACACATGCCGCTCGCATCCTTGAACGACGAGCGAATTGACGGTTGACAGCAGCTGCGCATCGGCGTACAGGGAAGGCAAGATCGGTCACCAGTTCTGTATGCAAGTTTACCATTCGATGCGGAAGCACTTTGTCCATCCTCTGTTCCAGCGACATGGCTTTACGCTGATCGAGCTTTTGGTAGTGATCGCGGTGGTTGCGATTCTTGCTGGAATGCTCCTCCCGGTAGTGGCCAAGGCTAAGATTAAAGCGCAGGGCATTCAGTGTTTGAGTAATACTCACCAATTGACCTTGGCTTGGCTGATGTATGCGGACGACCATGATGGTTGGCTTTGCCCCAATGGAAGCCAGCCAAAACAAGGCTGGGTGAACGGTGTGATGAACTTCGACAGCAACTTCACCGACAACACCAATACGTCATTTCTGGTGGACCTGCCCTACGGGAAGCTCGGCAACTACGTTCGATCCTCCTCCATCTATCGCTGCCCAGCCGACAAAAGCATGGTTCGGGAGGAACGGAAGCTTTACCCGCGCGTTCGAACCCTGGCGATGAACGACGCCGTCGGCAGTAATGCGGAAGGAATCTTCTTACCGGTCGGTTCCGGCTGGAAGATTTACCGCAAAATGGGAGATCTTACTTCGCCTTCGCCATCAAGCCTTTGGCTATTGACCGAGCAGCATCCGGACAGCATTAATGATGGCAGGTTTGCCGTGGACTGCCAGAACCGCAAGGCGACAGCGCGGTGGATCGATTTTCCGGCCAACTTCCATAATCGCGCAGCCACATTGTCGTTTGCGGACGGTCATTCCGAAATCCACCGGTGGGTAGACGAGCGATCGTTGCCCCCGAACCGGTATTGTGGGTGTCTTTCGCACTACGCCGCGGAGGGTTACTTCGTGAGTTGCTCTGACAGTCCTGACATGGCTTGGCTCCAAGAACGGACTTCCGCCAAGAAGAACTGAGGCTGTGCAATTGTCGCCGCCGCCTCGGCGACGACACCGCATGGCGCTCTCCCGATAGATTTGGAACGTCGCGGACAGTTAGGGTCTCTCACCCCGGCAG
>JBGAIN010000289.1:0-6097 GCA_044225505.1 Limisphaerales bacterium | reverse complement strand
CTTCGTTGCTCCTCGGTCAGAGAGCGCGGCGGCTATCCTCCGCCGTCGCGCCTCGCCAGGACCCATTTTGAGCGCAACGATAGTATAAGGACTTCGCGGTCACCACACCAGGCAGTAGGGAAGACGACGGGGAATTCATCGTTCTTTGGTTTATCCGCACCTCTGCGGCTGGTCCTGCGGACACAGCCGCGCCCCGGATCCTTTAAGAATCATCACGACGCGGGAGCAGGCCAAGCTGGACAAAAGAACGCGCGTCGATTGAACTCATCGGGACGCACCACGTCTCCCGATGGCAACACTGTCCGCGACGGTATTCAGGCTGATACTATGGCTTCTGCCATGGTCCTATGTCACACTCGCCACGGCCGGAGTCACTCTTGACCTGAGTCTCCAGGATGCCGCGCGGCGTATCGCCGTCCTCATCCAGCCGAGCAAACTGGAAACGCTGGCGCCGCGCGGAGCGAATCCTCGGATTCAAAAGTGCGTCTACTGGCTGGAACACGCCCGAGCCCAGGGTTTACCGCCCGCGCACGTGCTGGATGCGGCTATCCGCCGCGCTGGCTACACCAATCGCATCGCTGCCGACTTGACCAAACAAGCACTTCTCCGAAATCTCGAGATCGCCGAGAAGCTCGGTTGCTTGGACGCAAATGGCCTTGAGGAAATGCGACGTGGGAACGCAGCGACCGTCGGACGCGGGCCGTATCGTGGTGATCAATTGTCGGTCGATCACATCATCCCAAGGGCAGTCGCGCCTGAACTCGATCACGTGATTGCCAATCTCGAGCTCATGCCCGAACGGATGAACTCTTCCAAAAGCGCGCATGTCGGAGCGCGGCAAAAGGATTTGGCTCGAAAACTGGTGGGCGCTGGATTACTCAGCGAACGCGGGCGGCGCGCAATTGATGCCGCAGCCAAGGAGCGCTAAGCGGAGCGGCGGAAGGCCTGTCGCGAGCCAGTTTGACACCCGGTTTGGGAATCACGCCGCGCTCTCACGGGTCGAGCCGCTTCTCATCCGAGGCGTTGAGCGCCCAATCCGCAATCACGGGAACGTCTCGGCTGCGCGGAGAATGAGGCAAGTTGTCGTTGTTCCAACGGGCGCGCCAACGATCGTTCTTGGGATCGACAATGTCGCTGCGGCGGGCGGCATCCGCGTGGCCGTCGGCAAACATCAACACTGTGCGGAAGTTATGCCGATTGGCCGGGCCGTCTTCCCGGCTCTTGGGATCGATGTTCGCATCGAAAGATCCTATCTTCGGCTTGAGATCGCCGTTCCCCGGTTTGCTATCGCCCAGCATGATCATTTCACTGGGCGATTTGACCATGGAATCCTTAACCACAATGCCCGCGGCGACTGGACCGTCAATGTCCCCACCCAATCCGAGGTGAGGCTGCAACCCTGGATTGTTGAGTCCCCAATCGTTATATCCGATCGAAAAGAGCGATGTTTCTTTAATGGCCCAGGGATCGATCTGCCCGTCCAATCCCTTTCGCCCGCCCAATGTTTTGTTCAAGTTAGTATCCCAGCGACTTGTCGGGATCGCGGCGGGACAGGAGAAGACGGCGTGATTGGTTCCCATCTCGCTGAAAAGGCGCACGGGCCACACATAATAAAACCCGTTCACCACCGAGAGGCACCCAGGGTACTTCTCGTTGGTTGTTACGTACATGACCGTCGCGATGCCAAGTTGCCTCTGGTTATTCAGGCAAGCGGCTTGTTTGGCTTTGGCCTTTGCTTTACCTAGCGCTGGCAAAAGCATTCCAGCCAGGATCGCGATGATCGCGATCACGACGAGCAACTCGATCAGTGTGAACGCAGGCGGCATCTTTTGCGCAGCTTTCCGAGATTGACGAGTTGGAAAAGACGCTTCCTTTTTCATAAAGAATCGCAGTTTGAAGAGCGTGGTCAGGTCATTCCAGTCCGCCGCTAGCCACGGCAGTCTGATCTCGTTGCCGTCCGATTGGATCGGTCAATCGTCAGACGAAGACTGGAGATGGAAGCCAGCATAACGCGTTTGAATACGTTAACATGCCGGACGAGAACCGCCATTCAAGCAGATTGTGGTTATCCCAGGACGAACGTAAGGCGCGTCTATCTCGCATTCCAAGCCTTTGGGTTGAGGGAAGTCACAAGATCGAAGGCACGGCGTTTGTTATTTTCCCGGAGTTGCTCCTGAAAGTCTCGAGTGGATTTCTTTTGTCTTCGTCGGCGAGGGCAGGCTAACCAGGCCGTGGCCAAACTCACGGCCAGCCGACGGAACAGGCCCAAAACGGTCAACCCTCTGGGCGTGCGAGCCCGGCTCCGATCCTCATCCAGCGTCGCATCCAGGCGTTGGTGGAAGACTCCTTCAATGCCCCAATAGTCACGACGGCATTGGAGCAACTCCTTAGCCTTCCAGATTTTCGGATCGGCGCTGGTCAGGACCGGCCAAATCTTGCCGGAGGCTTTGCCCTTGTGCACAGTCCAGCTCTGCAGTTCCCCGATCTGAGCTGCTGCCACAAAACATACTTGCTCCGGAGTGGTGTCCTGGAGCCGCAGTTGTCGACGTTCCTTTCGTCCCCGGTTCTTCTCCCGCCGCTGGGCCAACTTCGTCGGATCCAGAGGGGGGGAAAGCGCGGGCTTGGAGGAGCCCGCAAACTCGCTTGTGGAGTGAGTCCTGGTTGGCTTTGACGGTGAAGAGATAATCGGCTCCCAGTTCTTGGACGATTAAGCGGGCGGTTTCCTGATTGGTGTGAAGGGCATCCAGAACGATCACTTTTCCGCTCAAGTCCAAGCGCTGATTGAGCCGTTCCAATAAAGTGCGCGCGGCCGTGATTTCGTTGGTCTTATCCGGCGTGCGCACGGTGCCTAACCAACGACCGCTTTGGGCTCCCACGGCACTGACAAGCTCCCCCCCTTGGGAATGACGTAGCTCCTTTCCGTCCAGGGCAATGATGCGGTCCTGCACCGGCCCGAGCACCTGGTCCTGCCAGGCTAAGAGCGCCAACTCTAAGGCCAGTTCGTCCACCTCATTGAGAATGCGAAAGAAGGTCGTCACCCCGGGGCAGCGCGGCTGGCCGGTCTTCTTGTCCCGTCGGAAGCGCAAGGCCCGCAGTTGGTGTTCGGAAAGGGTCTTGGCGAAAGCGGCCAGATCCTTCTTGCCTCGCACCACCCCACAGAAGACCGCCACCGCAATCAGAGTCAGCATCCCGGCCAAGGGAAAGCCGAGCGAATGCTTGGAGCGGTATTCTGGGATACGCGCCAAGTGATCGGTTAGGGCTTTGAGATCAGCACTCTTGGCCGTGCACCGCGGCTTGACCTTATTCTCCACCGCCGCCCAAGCTTCCGGGAGCTTGTCCGCGCGCAGCTTTTTCGGCGCGTTCTTAACCAGAGCTTTGACCCAGAGCTGCTTGGGCTGATCGTGCTGAATGTAATAGTCTTTGGCCGCTCGCCCGTAGCCTTGAGTCAAACCCAGCTGGCTCCACCCGCTGCACTGATAGGTAGTGCCCCGAAACTGTTCGGGATCGACGAAACTCTCCACGATCACAATCGGGTGTTTGAACTGTTGCTCCCAATCGGAGGAAAGCCGTCCCAGGATCTTTTTCATCGCGCGGCTGGCCAGATTGGGAAGATGAAGGCCAGGTAAAATGACAAACCGAGCGTTGTTGGCCAGAAGAGCTCGGCGCTTACGGCATTGCTCGGCCGTCCATCCGATGAACGTGTCACGGGCTTTGAGGTGCCGCGCCGCGGCGCACCAACTCGACAGCGCCAGCCATTCTCCATCATGGGTTACAACATAACAGAGCTGCTCACCTACCAGTTGATGACTATGGAGATAGTGATGCTTCTTCATCAGAACGTCATAACGACGGCGCTCCTGCGGCCGAATGGGTCTGACCGTCAGATGATCCAGGACGTGCTGTTCATCAGCTTCGGGACGACGAAATTTGGGCTTGGACATGCCGGAAGCCTAAGAAATCGGTTTCCGAGTGTCCCGCACAAAATGGCTAGTCCCTCTGCGTCAGTCCTTTGCCCCGCAGGCCAGACGGCCCCTAGGACGAACGCCTCGCTTGAGGGACTTTGCCTCTCCGACTGGATTTACGCCTCAACCGACAGGCCCGGGGGAGTCCAAAGGACGGAATCGTTTCGAATCGAAGCCGCGCTCAAGATAGGGTTCAATCGAGCTCCGAGGGTTTTCCAAGCCTATCAGGTAAACGCAGAGGTCTCCCGGTTCGAGGCAGGGCTTCGTGGAACGTACCGCATAAGCAACCCCACGAACAGGCAATGAAGTATAAAGGGACTTTGCCACCTCAGAGAAGGCGTCGTTCACACAAACGACTTTCTGACCCGGCAAGAACATCTTAGTGCATAATGGACCCAATCGCGGCACGTGGCAATGGCTGGCTCTGGAAGGCTACGCGTGGCTCCGCAGACAATCACGCCGCGCAAACTGGGCGATCCGCGCGCGGCTGGACCCGAGGAGACGGTCCCGGCATCCACGATCGCACAGACAACGACGCAGCCTCAGCCGGATAAAGCTTCGGCAAATGTTCCGGGCACGGTTGCCGGCCGAATGAGCCGCGAGGCCTCTTTGCCAACGTCTAGGCTAGAACGCCTCGGAGCACCTCTCCGTGCACGTCCGTTAAGCGGCGTTCTATTCCGTTGTGGTAGAAGGACAGTCGCCGATGATCCAAGCCGAGTAAGTGCAGAACGGTTGCGTGCAAGTCGTAAACCGTTGCCACGTCGACCGCTGCCGCATATCCAAAATCGTCCGTAGCGCCGTAGCTAAAACCGCGTTTAACTCCAGCGCCAGTCATCCAGATGGTAAACCCCTTGGGATTGTGGTCGCGTCCGCTCGCTCCCTTTTGGAATGTCGGCATGCGTCCAAATTCGGTGGTCCAGAGGACCAACGTATCATCGAGCAAGCCGCGGGCTTTGAGGTCTTTGAGCAAGCCGGCTGCAGGCTGGTCGAGGATGGGGCCGTGAACATCGTACTGAGCTTTCAAGGTTTTATGACCATCCCAGTTACCAACGCCCTCCCCCATCGCGTAAGCACCATTGAAAAGCTGCACGAATCGCACCCCGCGTTCAAGCAAGCGCCTTGCGAGAAGGCAATTGCGCGCGAATCCCGCTTTTACAGGATTCGCGTCATGCACCCCATAGAGTTCGCGCGTGGCGGTGCTTTCCCGGGAAAGATCGCTAACCTCCGCGGCTGCCAGTTGCATTTTTGCGGCTAGCTCGTAGCTCGCAATACGCGCCATGAGGTCAGTATCGCCCGGATGCTGGGCAAGATGCTGTTCGTTGAGAAGCTTGAGAAAGTCGCGGGTAGAACTTTCCGTCTCCGCAGAGATCGAGCTGGGAGTCGCCAGATGCGGAATGGCTCTGTCTGCATTGAACGCCACCCCTTGGAAGACCGCGGGAAGGAAACCGGCGGACCAATTACTTGGACCGGTCTGAGGAACACCGCGAGGGTCCGGGATGGCGACGAAGGCAGGAAGGTTCTGGTTATCGGTGCCCAAGGCGTACGAAACCCAAGCGCCCATGCTGGGAAAACCTTCGAGGGTAAACCCGGTGCTCATCTGGTTTTCGCCGGGTCCATGGGTATTGCTCTTGGCAGTCATGGAATGAACGAAGCAGAGATCGTCCACCATCGAGCCAAGTTGCGGCAGTAGGTCCGATGTGAACTTACCAGACTGGCCGCGGGGTCGAAACTCGTACGGGCTTCGAGTGAGGTTGCCTTGTTCCCCTTGAAACGTGATCAACTTCTCGTTGCCGGGCATGGGCTGACCGTTCCGTCGGATCAGTTCCGGCTTATAATCCCATGTATCCAGGTGGCTGCATGCTCCTGAACAGAAAATCATGAGGACTCGCTTGGCTTTGGGTGCGAAATGCGGGGTGCGCGCGGCAAAGGGGGATTCTGGCCGAATGATCGGACGGATCGGGTCATGGTCCCCCGCGCACAACTTCCCCTGCTCCGCCAACAAAGCGAGCAAGGCAACCCCGCCCAGTCCATTGGCCGATGAGCCGAGGAACTGACGCCGGTTGAGCAGTCGACGCCCAGAAGAGGACAAAACACCTTCTCGGAACGCATCAAAAGACATAGATGAACTCATTGGC
>JBGAIN010000288.1:0-6146 GCA_044225505.1 Limisphaerales bacterium | reverse complement strand
GAGCTTTTTCGTGACGCTCGCTTGACGTTCCCTCCGCGAACCGAGCAAGAATTCGCTCACTTCCCGACGCAACGCTTTAAACTGAGGGTCGTGGTTTAGACTCTTTCGATCCCGCGGTCGCGCAATCTCAACCGGAAACGATGGTCCCAGCCGCGCGCCGGGGCCGGCCGTCATCGGGATGATGCGATCGGCCAGATAGATGCCCTCATCTGGATCGTTGGTGATCAGCACGACCGTCTTCTGCGTCTCCTCGCGAATGCGTGAGATTTCGTCCTGCAGTGTGGCGCGAGTCAATGCGTCCAGAGCAGAGAGCGGCTCGTCCAAAAGGAGAATCTGTGGATCCATCGCAAGCGCCCGGGCTAGGGAAACCCTTTGACGCATCCCACCGGAAAGCTCGGACGGGCGACGATCCTGCGCTCGATCCAGATTTACGAGGCTTAGATACTCGCGCGTATGCTGCTGCCTTTTTGCAGGGGACCACGTGGGAAAGGCTTGCTCAACCGCCAAGTAAACATTCTCAAACGCGGTGCACCAAGGGAGCAATGAGTAGTTTTGGAAAACGACGCCTCGATCTGGCCCGGGCCCTTCGATCTCGAGATCGTTTAAGGTGATGGAGCCGTGATCCGGGCGGAGCAAACCTGCGATCAACGAGATCAACGTCGTCTTGCCTGCTCCGGAATAGCCGACGATGGCGACGAACTCTCCTTTTTCAATACGGAGGTTAACATTCTGCAAAACGCAGACGCACTTCGCTCCGTTTTGGTAGGACTTGCTGACGCCAGTGAGTTCGAGAAAAGCCATAAGGTTATGCCGTTCGAAAGCGGCGCTCGACGAGGCTCATCATTCGGTCGAGGAAATACCCCACCAATCCGATGGTCAGGATGCAAAGAATGATGTGTTCGTAGATGAGCGCGTTGTATTCCTGCCACAGAAAACCGCCAACGCCCGGGCGGCCGGTGAGCATTTCCGCCGCAACAATGACGAGCCAGGCGATGCCCAAGCTGAGGCGGAATCCGGTGAACATGTAAGGAAGGGTCGCTGGGATCAAAACTTTCCAAAGGGTCTTGAATCGGGAGAGCTTCAAGACCCGAGCGACGTTGAGGTAATCCTGCGGGACGGCTCGAACACCAACGGCCGTGTTTAGAACTGTCGGCCACATCGCGCAGACCGCGATGGTGAAGAGAGCGCCCAGTTCCGACGCTTGTTTACCGAACGGCAAGAAAAGGACGAGACCTAGCGGCAGCCAAGCGAGTGGCGAGACTGGGCGAAGGATTTGGATGATGGGATCGAACGCTTTCGTGAACAGCGGCGATAGTCCGAGCAGGAACCCGATGGGAGTGCCAATGAGCAAAGCCAACGTGTATCCCTTCGCCACCAACACGAGTGAGTACCATGTGAATCGAAGAATCCCTTGATCCATCTCTCCGCGCTTCGCGAACGGCTCGAGGATATAGCCCTTACTCGATTGCCACGTTTTCCACGGGGATGGCAGTTCCTTTGCCCAAGTCGAACTGGAGATGGCCCAGCACACAATGACAAGTCCTACCCCAACCAGGGGCAACAGATAGATGCCGAGTCTCCGCGGTAGATTCGTTTTGTTCATTTAGCCTTTCAGGTTGTGGATCGGAAAACTCCGAGCGAAAGCTTCCATATCACCCGCAGGGTCAAACGTCCGCTCGTCGAAAAACTGTTCAGGATCGTTGTTGAGTCCGCCGTGGGCATAACCGATTTCTTTCATTGCCTCTTCGTATAGATCCCCGCGCATCACCTTTTTGGAGAGACCTTCGTAGTCGGGAGCGCCCGCGGCCATCCCCCACCGCCGGAATTGAGTGAGGAACCACTTGCAGTATTTTGGTTGAGGGTAGTTGCAGTTACGCCTGCTGAAATGCATCGGATAGGCGTCTTCCTTCTTGCGTCCGTCGCCGTAGTCATAATGCCCCTGGAGACGACCAAGGATGATGTTCTTATCGCAATTGATATAAGTAGCGCGGGAGACAATTTCGCATTGCTCTGGGCGATTCTCCATTTGATCGAGCCACACACTCGCCTCGTGCAACGCTTTGAGCACGGCTTTGACCGTCCGCGGGTTCTTATCCGCGAAGTCGGCGAGAAAGGCGCACACCTTTTCCGGATGATCTTTCCACATGTCCTGCGTCGACACTGCCGTAAAGCCGATGCCATCAGTGATAGCGCGAGCGTTCCAAGGTTCCCCGACGCAAAAACCGTCCATTTTGCCGATCTTCATGTTGGCCACCATTTGGGCTGGAGGAACAACGATGAGGCTCACGTCTTTGTCGGGGTGGATCCCGCCTGCGCCCAAGTAATAGCGCATCCACATCGCGTGGGTTCCCGGAGGAAAAGTCATGGCGAAGGTCAGTGGTTCGCCTAGCTTGCGCGTCTTATCGACGGCCGCCTTCAGCGATTTCGGGTCGGAGCTCACCTGCCCCTTCCACTCAGACTTGAGGGTGATCGCTTGTCCATTCCGATTCAGCAGCCAAGGAATGACCATCGGTTTCTTAGGAGAGCCAGCCAGTCCCATCGTCGATGCGATTGGCATTCCAATGAGCATATGCGTGGCTTGAATCGTGCCACTGCTCAAGTTATCGCGAATGGCCGCCCAGTTAGCTCCCTTAGTGACGGTCGATTGAATTCCGTATTTCTTAAACAGCCCTTTCTCATGCGCGATGACGATTGGAGAGCAATCGGTCAAAGCGATGATGCCGAAATTCAAAGCCGCCGTTTCCGGCGCTTCGGTCGCATAGAGGTTCCCCGTCCAGCCCTTGGGCAACCCCGCCCATAAGCCCGCGAGCGCAGTCGCGCGGAACCCTTGGTGCAGGAACTGGCGGCGGTTAAGATTAGAAAGAGGCGGAGACAGTCTCATGCTTTTTGTGAGTTTCATGCTGGCGGGCGTTTAGAAGGTGAAGCGCTTGTTGGTGTAGGTCGTTGCGGAAAGATCGAAGACCGACTGCTGAAACCGTTGCGATCGGGCCTGAGCACAAGCGGCTGGATTCCATTTGCCGCACGATCCAGGCAGCCTTGTCTGCCGACGGTTGATTGATTCCGTGTCCAAAGAAAACGGGGCGCGGTGTCTCTCGTCCGAGGCTCTTGAGATCGGCCTCTCCCATCGCTGCCATCAACGAGGCGGGCGGCGCATTCAGATAGTCAGAACGAGCCAACGTTTGTGCGACCGCAGAAGCGTTCTCGGGCAGCGAACAGTATCGGCAGGCCTCCATCAAAGCGGCCATTAAGGCGACGTGCTCCTCGGAGCGCTGCTCCGCGAAACGCCTCGTGACCAGCAAGACCTTCTCCGGATGTCCGGGCATGAGGTCGTTGCTGCTTGCCGCCAGCCAGCCACTCTTTGCCTGGGCCGCCACGGCATTCCAAGGTTCACCCACGCAATACCCATCTAAGTTGCCAGCCTTCAAGTTAGCGGGCATCTGTGAGGGTGGCGCCACCACCACCTGCGCCGCGCGTTCGGGATCAACGCCGAGGTCTCGTAGCCAGGCGCGCAAAAGAAAGTGGTGCGCCGAATACAAAAAGGGCACCGCTAGCACGAGTGGAGTGCGTGTCTCCCGAAGGAACTGCTGCAACGAACTCGCATCGCGCACGCCCACTCGTCTAAGCCTGTTGGAAAGCGTGATGCCGTTGCCTTCAGCGCTCAGCACCAAACCTGTCAGACAATCTGTAGGAGGGTTGCCATATCCCAGAGTCATGCTGACAACGAGAGGAGCCAAAGCGTGCGCGGCGTCCAGTTCTCCATAACAAATTTTATCGCGCAAGGTGGCCCAGCCAATCTCGCGACTGATCTCCACTTCGAGGCCGTATTTGGCGAAGAGATGGAGCTCGCTCGCCATGACCAATGGAGCGCAGTCGCACAGCGGCACGAACCCGACTCGAAGCGGTCGGGAGCGAAGGTGTCGCGTTTTGGACATGGCAATAGAACCCATACAGTTCGGCAAAGAGGGCATGCTTTCTGCATGCCACCGCCCTCAAGTTGAACTGGAAACGCGGTTCATAGATTTCACCGCAACAATGAATTGAATTCATACATGGCCGATCCCCTCGATAGTCGTCAGCTCCGCGCGTTCGTAACCTTGGCACGAACGGGTTCGTTCACCGACACGGCCTATGAGCTGCACCTCTCTCAGTCAGCCATCTCGCATTCGATCAAGGCGCTTGAGAACGAGGTGGGCTGTCGTCTTTTGGACAGGCTGGGCAAATCCATAACCGTCACGCAGGCCGGCGAACAACTGTTAGCTCACGCCCAGCGAATCCTTCAAGAGATGGACCTGGCCCGTGAACGGCTGACAGAATTAGGAAAGTGGGGGCATGGCCGGCTGCGCATCGGCACGAGTCTGACCGCCTGCCAATATGTCTTGCCGGCTGTCCTGCGTGAATTCAAAGAGAGTTTCCCGCAGTGTTTGATCCAAATAGAATCTGGAGATACTCCACGTCTATTAGAACTACTCGCGGACAACCGGATTGACCTCGCCCTTTCTTTGGAGCCACGAACTGCATGCAGTTTCGACTTTCAAGAAATCTTCCAGGACGAATTGCTGTTCCACGTCAGTTCGCTTCATCCCTGGGCCGCGACCGGCAAAGTCATTCGCGACGAGATCGCGCGCCAACGGTTCATCTTCTACACCAAGACGAGTTATCTCTTTCAAATGATCGAACAATACTTCCGCCATGAAAACCTGGTTCTCCCGACCTCGGTGGAGCTTGGCAACATCGAAGCCATCAAGGAGCTGGTGAAACTGGGGTTGGGCATCAGCATCCTTGCGCCGTGGGTTGCCCAAAAGGAACTCGCGGAGGGGTCGCTGAGAGCTTTACGCCTCGGGCGTGCGAAGCTCAAAAGGCGGTGGGGGATACTTTCCCACAAAAACGCCCGGCTCAACCTTCAACAAGCGACGTTCGCAGGTCTTTGCCGAGCCGCCACAGAATCCTTCGTTTAAAGGCCGGTGACAACTCTGTGACTCTATCTGTAGTGGACACAAGCCTCGCCCACCCATCCTGTCGTATACTCGGGCGCGCTTTAATGCAAACTGTCGTCTGGAAAAGCCAAACAAGCCGCTAGGCACCACGCCCTTTCAGTCTTGCCTAGCCGCGATTCCGCGACGATGCGAAGCCTTAGAACTGGGCGAGGGACGCCCAAAGTGCCGGCGCGACGCGGCACACAGGATGCTAGGCAGGCTAGCATGAGTGCCACATCCGTAGTTCATAAGTGCACCTTGCGATTTCGCAATGGGAAGTCGGTCACAGGGTCCGTGCAAAGCAGGGACACCGCCCCAGTTAGCTACGAAGGCGCCGTAGAACGGCTGCCTTACCGCATTGAACTCGCCGATCCGCTCTTACTTCGCGTCCTTTTCCGAAGTTTTGCTCGCGAGTTGAGCGCTCGCTTCGAGGAGGAGGAAATTGGATCGCCCGCTCTGAATTTGGAAGAAGTGACTGAAATTGAGACAGGCCCGTCTCGCCGGGAGCGGTTCTCGGAGGCGGCATAGGCTCCCTGAAAGAGGCGTCGTCGCATGGACGCCACGTTGTCGGCATGGTTCGCGGTCTGAGCTGATCGTTACGGCCGCTCATCCGACCGTTGACACGCACGTTCGTGTCACGAAGTTGCCCAGAAGGGCGCTTCCGCCAAATGCATCGGATCCTAGGGTGCGCCGTGGGAGAGGTTCGATGTCGAGTTCCTCAAAAGCCCTCTCCCACCGTAATTCGGGCCCGTAAATCTCTTTAAGAGCGTCGCTCTCCGAGCCGAGAGTTCACCTTTCTTCCTTCTGGAAGGCAGCATGCTGCCGAACTGGAGCGCTTCGTTCCGCAGCCTCCTTGTGCGGGATTAATCCTAATGCCATTCGGTAATTCTATTCAGTCCCGGAAGGGACAGAATGAGAGAAGCCCGGTCGCTTTAGCGCCGGGTGCTCACGTGAGAGGGCCCAAGCCCCGGAGGGGCGGCTGAGGGCGGCGAGAAAGGGCGTTTGGGTACTACGACCTTGTGATCCGCTTAATCTCCGGTTCTTCCGTTCAATGCCACGTCCTCGGCCGTCCCGTCGGGACTTGGAATCGCGCCCATTCAGCCTCGGCGTTAAAACGCCGAGCTATTCTCGAGTTGCCCCATCCGGGGCGCCAGGAGGCAATTACCGAATGGC
>JBGAIN010000287.1:0-6189 GCA_044225505.1 Limisphaerales bacterium | reverse complement strand
AAATATGGTCGCGTAGTCCACGTCGGAATGCAGAGCAGAAGTGCGCCTTACGCAGCAGCAGCACGCGAGTTCATTGCTTCCGGACGCCTTGGGGAGGTCAGGCTGGTGCGGGTGTATAACGTGATGCAGCACCCGCCCCAACAACTGGGGCCCGAACAACCGGTCCCCGACCAGTTCGACTATGACTTATGGTGTGGCCCAGCCGCCAAGCTGCCTTACATTCCTGGTCGTTATTGGTTGAACATGGCCGAATACAGTTGCGGCCCGATTCCCGGAGACGCCGTGCACCAACTCGACCTCGCTCGATTCGCGCTGGGGGATCCGCCAGCTCCAAAGAGCGTCTCCGGCGTGAGTTCGATAGCGCAGCTTCGTGACGGGCGCGACACTCCAGACACACAGATGGTGACCTTTGAGTACGAGAACTTCACTTTGTTGTTTGAAGGCGCCCTTTGGTGCCCGTATCTGAAGAAGACTCCATTCCCTCTGAGAGATCGGGATGCCTTCCCCGATTGGCCCTTTAACGGAACGCGCATCGAGATTTTCGGCACCCAAGGAATGATGTATTTAGGGCGTCACGGAGATGGCTGGCAGGCGTTCAGCGAGGATCGACGTTTGATCGATCAGGCGTACGGTCGGCAAGGCGACAAGCGGCACATCGAGAACTTCATTCAATCCATTCGAAGCGGAGTTCGGTCCAACGGAGATGTCGAACACGGTTATCAGTCCACGTTACTTTGTCACCTGGCGAATATCTCCTGGCGAACGGGCAATCGGAAACTGAACTGGGACGCCCCCACGAATTCTTTCGCAGGCGATACCGAGGCGAGTTCACATCTTCGACGGACCGCGTACCGAGCACCTTGGAGTGTTCCCGAGGTCGTTTGAAACTTTGACACGAAGGATATCGAGCGCATACCGCCTCGGAGCCGCGCAGACGTTTATTTAGGGGCCGAGTTGTCCTGTCGACACAACGGGTTTCAAGTTTAGCCTTCCCCGCTTCAGGCAAGTTGCACTGTGCTTGCCAAACTAATCGAATCGCGAAGGCGGGCTGCTTCGCACGTGAGTCGAGCTACGGCACGAGAGTCACCTAACTCAATAGCCGCCATGCAAGCCACACGAATGCGGCCGAGTTGGTGTTGAAGTTTTCGAATATTAATCGTGGTAAGTCTTTGTTGCATACGGTTTTCTCTGAGTTAAAGCAGCCGTTCTCGATCTTTAGCCTGCCGTTATGCTAACCCGAGCCAGGGTCTAGGAAAACCGGTCCACTCCCTGAATTTCGTCTCGTTTGCCACCCTCAGTAGCCCTCAGTGGAAATCCTGCACACGGCAGAAACGACCGCAGGACTCTCCGATCGAACTGTCCGAAGCTCGTAGAGCTTGCGCAAGAATGACCCGCTCCTCCATTCTCTCGCCGCGTCATGAATGCTGAGAGCGAATCGAGAGGCACTCGGCTGTGGGAGATCGCCAGCCTATTCTTAAAGCTAGGCGCGACCGCCTTTGGCGGGCCGGCCGCGCACATTGCCTTAATGGAGGAAGAAGTGGTCATCCGGCGAGGTTGGCTTTCCCATGCCGAGTTCTTGGATCTGCTCGGTGCGACGAATTTAATTCCCGGGCCGAACTCCACTGAACTTGCGATTCACATCGGTCATCGACACGCAGGTTGGCTTGGATTGCTGACAGCAGGCGTCAGCTTTGTTCTGCCAGCCGGATTGCTAGTCACCGGCCTAGCGTGGGCGTATGTCCGATTTGGAACTCTGCCGACATTCGCCGGCATTCTGTCCGGCGTGAAGCCGGTGATCGTCGTCATCGTCGCGCAGGCATTGTGGCGATTGGGACGCGCGGCGATTAAGACCCCTTACACGGCGGTTCTAGGCTTGGCGATTGCCTGCCTTAATGCCGCAGGTATCCACGAGCTAGTGCTGCTCTTCGGCGCGGGTCTGTTCACCGTGGCAACACGTGCTAAGACCGTCAAACCCGACAGCGCCCGCCGGTCGGTGTGGGCTGGGCTGGCGCCATGGCCAATCCTGCCGCTGGCAGCAATGACCGCTCCGGCAGCCACACCGGTAAGCCTGGGAATGCTTTTTTTATTCTTCTTAAAGATCGGCTCGGTGCTCTTTGGGAGCGGCTACGTCTTACTCGCCTTCCTGCGCGCCGACTTGGTCGAACGGTGGCACTGGCTAACTGAGACCCAATTGCTCGATGCCATCGCCGTGGGACAGATCACCCCAGGCCCACTGCTGACCACGGCGACGTTTATTGGCTACGTTCTTGCAGGAACCCAAGGCGCCGTGTTAGCCACCGTCGGTATCTTCCTTCCAGCTTTCGTGTTTGTGGCGATCAGTGGTCCGCTCATTCCCCGGATCCGGACTTCGGCGCGAGCCGGAGCTTTTCTCGACGGTGTGAATCTAGCGTCGCTGGCGTTGATGGCTGTGGTCAGTGCGCAACTGACAGCCGTGGCGCTGGTCGATTGGCTAAGTCTCTTGTTAGGCATCGGTGCCGCGTTCGGACTCTGGCGCACCCGAGTGAACTCGGTTTGGCTACTCTTCGGCGGGGGAGCGATCGGCTGGCTCAAATGGGCTTGGATGCGCCCACTCTAATCTAGCATCGACTCGCCGCGTTCTTTCCCGATCAATCAAAGGCTAAGTCGAGTCGACTTTACGAACGACGGCGAGCCCGATGCGTCCATCTCGGACCTGCAGGCCAGCGGAACAGCCTACGGTTTTGCTATGTCTGGGCCGCGAAACAGTGCTTGCATTCAGGCCAAGCGTCAGGCTGCTTGTAGCAGAGCAAGTCCATGGCATTTCGGATCAGTCATCGAACCAAACAAAAACTCGCGAGACGTTGGTTTTACAACGGCTTGGTGCGTCTCCTGATCTTCAAGTTCTGGTTCCGGATGGCGTTTCTGACATTCGTGCTTTTGCTGGTGTTTCTCGGCCTATTCCTTCCGAAAATCTGGCGAGTTTCGCCGCCTGGAACGCTTCCGGTGATACGCATTAGCGGTTTGGATTTCGTCCAAACCTGGTCTTTAAAACGCAAAGCGCAACGCGACGCTACCGTCGGACAGTTCGAGCAAGCACACGATGCGTGGCTGGCGGCCATTAACAACAATCCTGCCGACATCGACGCGCTGCGGGGCCTGATCCAGAATTTGGTCGAGCACTCAGGCGCAGACCCAGAGGCGCTCCAAGTTGGGCTAAGGCAAAGTGCATGGCTGATGCATATGACCGGGACGAATCGAATAGATGTTGAACTAGTCTCGCGATTCTATGGCTCCCGGCAATGGCACGATGTGCTCCTCTCCACTTTGACCCCGATCGCCGAGAATCTCGGCCCCCAAGCCCGTGAGGAGTTTCTCAAATCCCTCTTCGCGAAGGGTCGGATGGCAGAATTCAAAGCGCGCTGGGACGAGTTTCGTGCTGACCAGAATGCCTCGCCTGAACTGGCGTTACATTGGGCGGCGTTCCAATCGGGCTGGAGTTCAGGAGCGGACGCCGAGGCGGGCAGCCAAGCCCTGCGCTTGGCCATGTCGGCCCCAACGACACAAGTGCACGCCATCCAACTTCAACTCGCTGCCTGCGCGAACCGGCATGACCTGAGTTGCTATCAGGAGTTTCTGAATCGGCTGCAAGAGTTGAGACGTGACCGAATTCCGGATCATACCCTCTTTTGGCTGCTTTTGGACCGCGCTGGCCAGGGCGACCAAGCTCGTGAACTTGCTCGTAGTTTCAACGAGGAACCTCAGACCGCGTCCGACCTTATTTCACTGGGGAGCGCTTACAGTGTGTTGGGGTTGGGAAAGACAGGACTGAAGTTATTTGATTCAAACTGGGCGAGATTCTCGCACTCGGAACAGGTTTGGTTTAGTTATGCCAGCCTCCTGGCGCTTGACGAGGATTGGGCCGAACTCCAGCGGTTCGCCTTGCGGTTTCGCACGGAAGGGCCTTCTCGGCAAGGCTGTCTCGCCTACAGTTATTTCCTGGAAGGCTGGTCTGAGCATCAGCTCAAGCGTCTTCCACGAGCGAATGACGCCTTCCAAAAAATGAGTGAACTTTGGACGGGGGACGGACGGCTCGCGCTGCCGGCCAGCAAAACGTTGTTGGAGATTGGTTATCCCGAGGTGGCCAACGAAGTCCTGGGAAAAGTCGAAAATGAATTCATCACTGACACTCAATACTGGGCGATGCGGTTTGCCGCGGCGGATGGAATCAAGAACCCGGGCTTGCTCCTCAAGGCCGCGCAGCACGAATACGATCTGGCCCCGGACAACATGCCTTCGGTCAATCATTACGCCGCCGCTCTCCTCGTCAACCGTCAGCGGATCGACCTGGCCGCCACGCTGTCGAAGAAACTGCTGGCGACTTACCCCAATTCGGTTGCGGTCCGTATCAATCACGCTTTTGCTCTCACCCTGAACCATCGCCCGGACGAAGCGCGCCAAGTGCTCTCAAGTTTAAACGACCATGCCCTGATGGCGGAAGAGGCAACCCCATATCACCTCGTCTGGTTTGCTCTTTGGTTCGACGATCAGCAATACAACAAAGCCTGGGAAGCACTCGATCGAATCAATCGCAAGCTGCTTTATCCGACGGATGTGGCCTGGCTCGCGGAATGTCAGAAACGAATGCCCCCTCGAACTCAGGCCAATCTCTGAAATTGTGAGGCACTCTTTGCCACTGCCTTTCTGGCTTTTCTGCATCCTCGCCCTGCGTCCGATCGACGCCGCGTCACCTTCCCTGTCCGAGGGCGCGGCCGTCAACTTACACACCGTGGAAACAGTAAAACCGGTCCCGGGCCGCGGCTTTTACGAGTCGCCGATCCGAGTTTCGGTTCAAACCGAGAATCCATCACAGCTCTGGTATACAACCGACGGGAAAGAGCCCGGGCCAGGAACGGGGGCTGTTTGGCCTGGTGCACTTTCCATCGATCACACCACTGTTTTACGCCTCGCCACATTCGTCGCCGGCAAAAAAGCCGGCGCTACCGCAACGCACACTTACCTTTTCCTTTCGCAAGTCAGCCGCCAGAACGGAACTAACGTTGCGGACCATTGGGGGTTGACGAACGGCCAACCTGTCACCGCCAGCTACGGAATGGATCCGGTGCTGGCCGACGCGACAGCGGACCAGACTCTCCTGGTCAGCGCCCTGCATGCGCTTCCCTCGCTCTCACTGGTCGCCGATTCGGCGGCCTTCTTCGATAACGAGAGCGGGATCTATGCGCATCCAATGGAATCAGGTCCAGCCTGGGAACGGGCCGCGTCCGTCGAGTGGCTTGAACCCGGTTCCGAAACGAGTCCCCAGACGGGCTGCGGAATGCGCATCCAAGGGGGCTGGAACAGGCGCCCCGAAGAAAGCCCCAAACACTCCTTCAGGCTGGTTTTCAATCGCCGCTACGGCCCTGGCAAATGGCGCCTGCCCTTGTTCGGCGGGACCGGATTGCAGGAATTCGATACCTTGATCTTGCGGGCCGGGTGCAACAATACGTGGCTTCACTGGAATGCCGAGGAGCGACGCCGGGGCGATTACCTGCGCGATCAGTGGATGCGCGACACGCTCCGCGCGATGGGCCGCGTCTCGGCTCGAGGGATGTTTGTGCACCTTTACCTCAACGGGCTTTACTGGGGGATTTACAATCTCACAGAGCGTCCCGATGCGTCATTTGTGGCGGGCTATCTCGGAGGGCGGGCTAAAGATTACGATGCCAGAAATGGCAACCACGTGCTGGAAGGAGAGGATAGCGCCTGGAAGCAACTGATGGCTCGCGTTAACGCCGGCGTCGCTGAACCGCCGGAATACGATACCGTTCGATCTCTCTTGGATATCCCGCAATTCATCGATTACATGCTCGCGAATCTCTATGGCGCCAATAGCGACTGGGATGGCTCCTCTAACTGGTATGCTGCCCGCCGGCGTCGTCCTCCAGGGCCATTTCAATTCTTCGTCTGGGACGCAGAGCGAACCCTCGAATCGGTTGCCGCTGGGATTCTTCCGGCGGACGATGAGGAAAGCCCGATGCGGCTCTTTCAAAAGCTCCGCCAGAACGCGTTGTTCCGAAAGGAGTTCTCAGAACATGCTCAACAGCATCTCAGCCCCGAGGGTGCGCTCGGCCCCCGCGCCGCGGCACTGCGTTTTGAACAACTCGCCCAGCAAATCGAAGGGGCAATGCACGCAGAATCGAGCCGCTGGGGGAA
>JBGAIN010000035.1:0-56289 GCA_044225505.1 Limisphaerales bacterium | reverse complement strand
CGTTCACCGAATTGCGGCTTTGCGCGCCTACACCTCCACTTGCATCCCGAGCTCAACGACCCGATTTGGCGGCAGCTGAAAGAAAGCGGTCGCTGGCTGGGCGTTTCGGGACATCGCGGCAAACAGTTTGCTTCTCCAGGGTCCCAGACCGCCGCGACCGTTAGGAATAATCGTTTCGCGGCTAAGAAAGAACGTCGTCTTGTTTGGGTCCAAGGCCAGACCAAGCGGCTCGCAGTCGGCCAATAGGCTTGGAATGTCAGGCTGCTCCATGAATCCATACCGTCCGATTACGCGAAAGAGATCTGGTCGGAGGGTCTCCACGCGCAGGCGCTCCGTCGTACTGACCAGTGGGATATCCTCGCTGGAGATGGTGAGAATGACGACGCGCTCGTGAAGAACCTGGTTGTGACGCAGGTTATGAAGTAGCGCGATGGGAGTTCCGGTCAGGCTGCCAGACATGAAGACCGCAGTTCCTGGCACGCGATGGATCCGAGTGCTTTCGATGTCCCCAAGAAAGAGATCGAGCGGCAGATAGCTGTCCGCGAGCCGCTTTCGCAACAACGCTCGCCCTTTCTGCCAAGTCGTCATGAGCGCGAATATCGCCGTCCCTACCACCAACGGAAACCATCCTCCTTGCCACACTTTGAGGCCATTAGCCGTTGCAAACGGCAGCTCAATCGCCAGAAAAAGCACGCACACCCCGAAAACAACAGGCTTCCTCCATCCCCAGCACCGCCGCGCGGCTCCGTAAAAAAGCAGAGTCGTCGCCAACATCGTCAGCGAAACAGCGATCCCGTAAGCCCCGGCAAGTCGGCTGGAGTTTTGAAATGCCAACACGAGCCCGATACACGCAATCATCAAGAACCCGTTAACCTGGGGCATGTAAATTTGCCCGCGCTCAGAATGAGACGTGTGCAAGATCCGCAAACGGGGCAAGTATCCCATTTGCACCGCCTGCATCGTCAGGGAATACGCACCAGAAATCAGCGCTTGCGAGGCAATAATCGCGGCTAGAGTGGAGAGCCCAACCAGCGGCAAGACGGCCCATGAGGGTGCCAGCAGAAAGAATGGATTTCTTGCCGCTTCTGGATTCGTGAGCAATAACGCTCCTTCTCCCAAATAGTTCAGAAGCAGCGCGGGAAATACGATCGCGAACCACGCCCGGCGGATTGGCCGGGGTCCAAAGTGACCCATGTCAGCGTAAAGGGCCTCTGCGCCTGTGACGGACAGAAAAACCGATCCGAGAACGGGAAACGACATCGATGTGTTGTGCAAGAGAAAGTGGATCCCTGGATAAGGGCTTAAAGCACCCATAATCTCGGGAGCACGTAGAACCCCACGAAATCCGAGAATGGCCAGGACGACAAACCAGACCAGCATTACCGGTCCGAAAACTCTTCCAACTTTGCCCGTTCCAAGCCGTTGGACGGAGAAAATGACGATCAGGACAGCGATCGCCATTGGAACGACGGCGTGCTGAAACAGCGGCGTTGCGACTTCCAATCCTTCCATCGCGCCCAAGACCGTGACTGCCGGAGTGATGATCCCATCTCCATAAAGGAGAGCAGATCCAAACAGGCCCAGGGCCAGGAGGAGCCTCACAGAGCGTTTATCCGTTGACCGGTGTTCCCCAACCGCGAGCGTTAGCAAAGCCAGAATTCCTCCTTCACCTTTGTTGTTGGCTCGCAGAATCAAGCCCAAGTATTTAACTGCAACAATCAGGGTCAGCGACCAGAAGATCAGCGAGATAACGCCGAAGACTGTCTGAGGAGACACCGTCAGCCCATGGGCACTATGGAAACACTCCCGCAAAGCGTAGAGCGGACTCGTTCCGATATCTCCATAGACGACACCCAACGCACCTACTACCAAAGCCGGGCGAACCCCTGACTTTGCCGACGGTTCCAATTGCACTCTAGTTTCCTTCTATTCGAAGTGAAGTGGATTGACCTGCGGCAGTGATTGCCGCGGCCGCCATTTCACCGGGATCGTGGGAAACGCCTGCAACGTTCCAACCGGATGCCCTTCCCCTTGCCGACGAGGTTAGCTGGCGGGCTGGGCTCGGAAAGTGGCCTCAACGCAAATGATCAACGTCGTTCGCCCCGGCTTGTGTTCCTACACAAGCGATGGTTCCCCCGTTGTCGGCCTCAGGAAGGAAGCCGACATTAGGCTGCGGGAATCACTATGAGGGGAGATGTGCTGGCCGTCAATCTTTCCATCCGGCGGTCCGCTAAAACACATTTTGAACCACGGTGAGCACAAGCGGAATATAGTGAAGATCAGTCTAGTATGGCATTGTCGTAAGCTGTTCGCCTCGCTTCAAACTCGTGCCTCAGCGCTGCAATCCGCGCCTCTCTGGCAGCACTCGAACACCGAGCAGAGGGATCCTGAGTGCGTTGCCCACAATTTGTTGACACACGCATAACATGCTTATGAATAATTATTTAGAACACGTGGACCAAAGATGCCCGGCCTTTTTGAACGCGACAGTTTCCCGATGACAAACTGTGTTTTGGACGTCTCTGCGGGACCCGCGAAGCCCATCCGCAAGAACTGGACAAGCAATTTTAATACGTTCAAGATCAGTGGCTTGTAGAATACAAAAAGGTCGTTCTTGATTCACTCCAGGTGTCTTTTTCCCAGGCCGCAACTCGCCTCGTTACTTTGGCCTTAGATCCAATTTTCTTGTGGCCAGTGGGGCCATTTCGGCTCAAGATCTGGTATGCAGAATTCGGCACTGGGCAGTCTGAACATCTTGATCGTCGAAGACGAACCGTTGCTGAGAAAACAGATTGCCTCATACCTGGAACGTCTTGGAGCCGATGTAACCACCGCGGATACCCTGGAACGCGCTCGGAAACTGCTGCAGGATTTGAACTTCGACTACGTCCTGCTCGACGTCAATTTGCCCGACGGGGCAGGGACGGATTTATTCAAAGACCGGAACTTTGCCGCCGGAACCGGAGTTATAGTAATGACGGCGGAAGGCGGAGTCTCCGGAGCGGTAGAAGCAATGCGTCTCGGTGCTTTGGATTATCTGGTCAAACCCTTTGATCTTGGCCAGTTGCCGTTGGTGATCAATAGGGCTCGACGTTCCAAGCAGACTGAGCGGATTAGCGAGCATCGACGGAGTGACGCCCTGCAATCGGGCGACGCCTTTTTCTTCGGAGCTTCGTTGCGCCCGCTTCAAGTACAGCTCGACAAGATCCTCGCGGCAGATAATCGACTTCAGAACACTTTGCCTCCGGTCCTTATCGAGGGCGAGACTGGGACTGGCAAAACGACCATCGCTCGGTGGATCCATCATCACGGCCCGCGCGCTAGCCAACCTCTGGTTGAGGTGAACTGTTCGGCCATGGTGGAGACTCTCGCGGAATCCGAACTGTTCGGTCATGAACGGGGTGCGTTTACAGATGCTCGGACGGCTCGGATGGGCTTGTTTGAGGCAGCTCACGGCGGAACCTTGTTTATGGACGAACTTCCGAGCCTCTCTTTGCCTCTGCAAGCTAAAGTTTTAACTGTCATTGAAGACCATAAAATTCGGCGATTGGGCGGGAACAAAGAAATCTCCGTCGACGTTCGCATCGTTGCGGCAACCAATCAGAATCTTAAGGGGCTTGTGAGCAAAGGTGTGTTCCGGGAAGATTTACTCCATCGGCTTGATTTATTTAGAGTTTCAATCCCGCCTCTCCGAGCCAGAGGGGAAGACATTCTCCAACTGGCCGAAAGCTTGATTGGACGCCTTGAGAAAAAGCACCGCCTCCCCGGTAAAGCGATTCACCCAGATGGACGAAAGAAACTGCTGCAGTACCCTTGGCCGGGCAACGTCCGGGAGTTGTCTCACGAGTTAGAGCGAGCCTTGGTTTTTGAGGAGTCGGATCAGTTGCGGTTTGAGCATTTAATTGGCCCGACTTCCGTCCCTGTAGCAGGTGAGACCGGCCTAAGTTCGGACTGGTTCAACGAGGCATTTATCTATCCTGGCGAAGGGACGTTTTCGCTGGAAGAAGCTATTAACCGGTTGATAAAACACGCTCTGAAGCAGACACATAGCAACGTGTCGGCCGCGGCTCGGCTGTTGGGAGTGTCGCGCGATTATGTTCGATATCGATTGGCCGGACAAAACAGGATCCGAAACGGGGACATCCCCCAAGGAGCCGATCCGAATGCGCCTGATGTGGGGTAGCCCCTGATTTTGATTGGCACAATGTTGATCTCAAAAGTCGTGGTGTTAATCTGACTAAAAGAGACTTAGCAAGAAGCGAGCGAGATGGCACGCGCCATGCAAAGTAGTTTTTGGCAGTTATTGGACTCAAGCAGATTCGCCCTCAGGCGTGCGCGAAGATAGAAATCTCGAGAGTGAAATCGTAGTCCGTGAGAGTTATGCTTGATCCAACGTGACTCTATGACAATTAGAAGTCTTCTTGTGCTTTGTGGGTTGTTGATGCCGCTGGCCAGTAATTGGGCTGGCGCGGATGCCCCGCCAGCACAGCGAGCGTCGGGCGCCGTGGTCAAGAGTTCCATCTCGACGACTCTGCCAGCGGTGGCAGACGGTAACAATCGACTGGAAAGATCAGGTAAAGGTTCGAGCAAGGAAAAGCCCAAGCAACCGGATCATCCCGAGCGCCCAGAGCGTCCAGATCGTGCGGAAAAGCCTGATAAGCAAGATGCTCAGGATTCGGTTAAGAAGATGCTGGACGACATCAAAGCAGCCCAAGCGGCCTTTTTAGAAGAGCAGAAGGATTTGCAGGAAAAGATCAAGAAAGCCAAAGACGAACAACGCGAGAAGCTACGAGCCGAACTTCGCGATAAGCGAGATCAGTTCTTGCAGCAGCAGAAGGACATGCGAGAAGAGTTCAGAAAGCGGGTGAGCGAGCTTCAAGACCAACTTAAAGATCATCGGGACGTCATTGAGGACGCAAAGGAGCAGGTGAAGGATCGGGCTCGGCAGCGAAAAGGCAACGATAACTAGTTTCTGGCCTTCGCACATTTGATTCTGGTCAGTTTCGATTGCTTCGAGTAGGGATAAGGCAGGTGGCGATATGCTTCACCTGGCTTTCTCTATTTGTTGATGCCGCGCGACCTCGGAACACGACCTTGCCAAGTTCGGCTCTGGTGCTTCCTCCTTTCCGCAGTCTTGGTACTGAGGCCTGTCTCAGGTGTCGAAACCTCTCTCGAGGCGGGAGAAGACTTGCCGGTCCGATGGATCCGAACTGTCGAGACTCGAGCTTTTTCGGGTTACAAGGACAATGTCTTGCTGGGAAGCCGAAATCAGGTTGCCAGCGGCTTTGTCGGGGGGGGAGTAGACCTTACACTGTTCAGGCTCCCTGAAAGGGGATGGGAGTATACGTTGTTTTCCTCGGGAGAATACCTTCGTTACCTGGACGCAGTCGAGGTCAGCCACGAGACCACGGCACTCGTTCATGCGCAAGCTGCGAAAGATCTGAGCAATAGCTGGAAGCTCAGTCTCGCTGCTGAATATGTTTATTTCGACCAGGTCTTGGACGCATCGACATTTGAAGAGCAGATCCTATCGCTGCAGATTGAAGGCCACGCATTCACGCTCAAACCTACGCTAACGAAAGGACTTGGCCAAGGGTTCAAGTTGGACATGGAACTTCCAGCGACGCGGCAGTTCTTTGGAGGTTTTGTTGATGATTATTGGGAATTCGGTCCGAAATTCAATCTTACGCGGGCAATTGGCCGAAGTTCGGACGTCAGTCTTTCTTACCAATTCTCGCAACGTCTCCACGACACCCGGGAACCGCGTGACTCCAAAGGAAACGTCGAGTCGAGGCAAAGTCTGGTTTATTTCCAGCACGAGGTCGCGGCGACTTGGCGACAGTATTGGGATGATCAAAAAAGGTGGCGTACAATCACTAAACTGACTCTGCAGCGGAACGAAGACAATGGCGGCGGTTACTATGCCTACTGGCGTCCCCAATTCTCGGAGCAACTCCGCTTTCAAATCGAAAAATGGGAAGTGCGCGCGGACGCGAGGGTCTTTCAGTACTGGTATGATAATCAGCGCGTCGGCGATATAAGGTCGGCACGGCGTGAAAAAACCTTTGTCCGCGTGGGTTTGCGGGGCGAGAAAGCTCTAACACGGACTTTCAAGATTTTCGCGCAATACGAATACGAACGCGCGTTTTCGAATCTCAGCCTCGACGCGTATAGCGTCAACTCCATCTCTGGCGGAGTGGAGTGGGAATTCTAACCTGGAATTGAGTTTTACAGTTCTGGGAGAGGGGGTAAGCTCATCAAATTGAACAATGGCGGAAAAGCCCGAGCGTTATTTCATTATCGGATCCAGGCACATGCCCTTGGCAGTTCCGATTGGGCTTGCTCTCGCAATCTTGAGCGCAACGATTCTGTTTGGCTCACTATATCTCAGGCAAAACGCTCGCAAGCAGATCACCGCGCAGCACGCACAGATCCTCTATGCCTTGTGGTTGCGTGAGAAATCCGACGAGGATTGGATCGATACCACCGAGAAAGCCTCAGATCAGTTGCCCGCCGTGCTGCAAACCGCTCGGCTTCGACAGTTGGTCAATCTCCTCGGGACCAGGCTCTTCGACGCTACAGGTCACTGCATTTTCGCAGATGCAAATGTTTCTGAAAAAGCGCTCTCACGAGAGGATTTGGGAGAGCTTCATTCCCTCAAGCCGATTGCCAAGCTCCATGCCTCTGCCGACCTCAGTGAGGTCAGTCTGGCGGTCCGATCGGGATCGCCGATTACAGGTCCACTGCTGGAGGTCAGCGTGCCTTTGCATTCTCCAAATAAGAACCAATTAGTCGGGGTCGCTCAGTTTTTGTTGGACGGGGCTGGGGTTGCCGCTGAGTTTAAAACGCTGGATCGCAGTCTCTTGCTGCATGCGCTCCTCACCTTTATCGCGGGAGGAGGTCTGCTCGTGGTCGTTCTTGGCTGGAGCTTTCACCAACTCCAACGAGTTAACCTGTTGTTGAACGAGCGTACCAAGAGCTTACTGCGGGCAAACCAGGAGCTCGCCCTGGCGGCCAAAACGTCGGCAGTCGGCGCAGTTACAGCGCATCTGATTCATGGGCTCCGCAACCCATTATCCGGGCTTCAGAGTTTTGTGGCTTCGCGCGTGGGCGACCTGGAGACAGGGACCGACTCTGACTGGAGGTTAGCAGCGTCGAGCGCTCAACGAATGCAGTCGATGATTTCGCAAATCGTCAGTGTCTTGCGTGATGAAGGAGTCAGCAGCGAATACGAAATGTCGCTTGATGAGTTGCGATCCGTCCTTGATGTTAAGCTGCGGCCACTTGCGCGAGAAGCAGCCGTCGAACTGCAGATGGCGGTGATCGTCGACTGCGTATTGAACAATCGGGAAGCCAATTTGATCAGCCTGATCCTCTATAATCTGGTGCAAAACGCAATTCAGGCCACGGCGAAAGGGAAAGTGGTGCAGGTCTCATTTCTCGGTCGGGGCCATTTGGTTGTCTGCCAGGTTCGAGACCAAGGAGAAGGAGTTCCTGAGAGTCAGAGAGACCTTTTGTTCCAACCCTGTCGCTCACAGAAGGCGGGGGGAAGCGGAATCGGACTAGCGATCAGTAAACAGCTTGCAAAATGCATCAATGCGGATCTTGCACTGGCCGAGACGAGTTCGAACGGTTCTCTCTTCGAATTAACCTTTGAGCCTAGCTCCAGACCTAGTCATTCAGAAAGTTCAACTGGAGCATCGATACGGCTGGCGGGTGACTCGACTTCGATCCAGTCGGAGACGGGTAAATGACTCCGAATGGAGACCAGGGCCTAGCTCGGAGAGTTTACCGTCTTGGTCGTTCCGTCCGGTTTTGGCTTCATTGCCTGTTCCCGTGTCTCGCCGCTGTGGTCGCACGGTCTGGAACTATCTTTATGAACCTGGAGAAAAGGCGATGACCGTTTTGATCTGTCGAAAACACGAAACGAATCTAATTGTGCGCGGCCATTGCATGGAGTTCGCGGTGCAGTGCGCGAGAACGGAATCAGACAAACCCGTGAAGCTGGCGCAGCTTAGACGACTCGCGACCTTGGAACCAAACGGTAGCTGAGCAGCACTGCCTGGGCGGATGGAAAGTTTTTCACGGTCGCAAACCAAGGGACAGTTCCGAACATTACACACACCATCAACGAGCCAACCAGGGAAGAACGAATAGTCTAGTCACATCAACCGCTTTAATTTACTCGGACGACCGGTTGAACGCGCCTGCGGAGCAATACTCCGTCTGGCGAACGAGCCGTGAGACCGTCGGTTTACTTGATTCCGGTCAAAGGCAATGCACATCCCGATCGGCTTAATGGTAGGGATCACGTGCAATGCCAACGCATGGCTCGTGAAAGTTATAGGAGGAACGACCAACCGCAGAGCCATGGACGCCAAAGAAGCATTCCTAGCGTTAAACATGATCGAACACGTTGGCCCCGTCCGGGTCCGTCAGCTCTTAGAAACATTCGGAGATGCTCCAGCGATCCTAAGCGCTCGAAAAGACCAACTCCTCCGCGTCGGGGGCATTGGTGAGGAGACGGCGCAGGCGATCGCAACTTGGGAAGAAAACATCGATTTGTGTGGCGAAATATGTCGGATTCGAGACTTTGGCTGCCATATCTTGACTCCTGCCGACGACAACTACCCTCCGTTACTCCGCCATATCTATGATCCTCCACTCGTTCTATATGTTAAAGGCACGCTCACGCCCAAAGACAAGAATGGCGTGGCCATTGTTGGCTCGCGGATGACCACCCACTACGGAGTGGAGGTTTCCAGAAAGTTGAGTTATCAATTAGCTTCTCTCGGCGTCACGGTCGTTAGCGGCGGTGCGCGCGGCATTGACACCGCAGCGCATCAAGGAGCCCTCTCAGGAAAAGGGCGAACTGTTGCCGTCTTTGGAACGGGAATAAACGTGGTGGTTCCACCGGAAAACGCCAACCTTTTTGAACGTATCACTGGTAATGGGGCGATTATTACGCAGTTCCCTTTCAACAGAAACGGAGACCGCCAATCCTTTCCGATCCGCAACCGAATCGTGGCGGGAATGACCCTTGGGACCGTTGTGGTAGAAGCGAACTTGACGAGCGGAGCGTTAATTACTGCCAATATGGCAGTGGAGAATGGGCGCCACCTATTTGCGGTGCCGGGGCGGATAGACTCTCCCCGAAGTCGAGGATGCCACGATTTGATCAAGAAAGGTGCAAAGCTTTGTGAAGGAGTCGAAGATATCCTGAGCGAGTTTGAGTATCTTTTTCCCGCTAGTCAGAAGCCTCAAGCCATCGGTCCAACGGGAGTTTTGCCAGCCCTCGAACTCTCTGACAATGAACGCATGGTTTACGACGCGATCGGAACCGCCGAGTCGAACATCGACCAAGTGATCCGCAATTGTGGTTTGCCAAGCTCAGCGGTTGCTGTTGCGCTTTTGGCACTTGAAATGAAACGCGCCATTAAGCAACTTCCCGGCAAGTTGTTCGTTCGACTCACGCATGATTAACCGCCCTCCTCAAGAATCCCGCGACAGCCTCGTCAAGCATGGGCTGGTGGCTTTGGTCGCTGCTGTCTTAGTCTACGCGGTCGCCTTCTTTGCCGTTGAACACCTAAGAACCCGACGGGGCGGATGGCAACTTACGTTCCAATCGGACAACGAAGGACACCTTCAGCTCGTCGTGGCCCAGCCCAAACTTAAAATCGCGGATGTCAGGTTCACCTTTGTCAAAACGAGCGGCCCTCCTTCAACGCCGAGTCGGAGCATCATATTCAATAGTCCCATCACGAACGTGCCATTTGGTCGTGTCGTTTACCTCGATACGACGTTTCTCCCAGGCTCAATCGTGCTCGACTTGTTCAATCACCAGATTCAGCTTTTGCCCCGCGTCCTGTTCGTGGATCGACAGGAAATTCCCTGGCAAAGTGGTGCCGAATATCGGCTTCCTTAGCAAGCACTAGCACGAAAACCGTTCTCAATAGCGCAAACAGGCTTCACGGCGCCGGGCGAAATCGGCCAAGTCAGGTTGCCAGGTTTCACGGATCTCACGGAGCGTTTTCCCGTTTTCGATGGCCTTAATCGTGGGAGCGTGACCGAGAAGTCTGTTGAGTTTCTCAAGTTCAAACTGACTCGGATAAAGTTGGCGTAACGTCAACGCGGCGGCGATCCCAATGTCAAGAACTGCGCATCGATCTCGGTCCTTTATCACGATGCCCACTCCGCCGCACGGCTTATCCTTAAACGTACTGGCCGTGGGCGTGAACCGAATCGGGACAAAACCAACCCCTGGTAAAGCGAAGCGATTCAACTCTGTGGCAAATCGCAGGTCATCAATGTACGGCGCCCCGATCACTTCAAATGGGGTTCCTGTTCCCCTACCGACAGAAATATTGGCCATTTCGAGAAGGCCCACTCCCGGATAAAGAGTCGCCTGCGTCAGGCTCCGCATGTTTGGCGAAGGATTCGTCCACGGCAGCCCCGTCTCGTCAAACCACAATTCCCTGCGCCAGCCTTGGATTGGGATCACAATGAGGTCCGTCTGAGAATGACGTTCCACATTGAACAGCACTGCGAGTTCGCCAACGGTCATGCCATGACGCACAGGAATTGGATGGAATCCTGTAAAACTTGTGCTGGCACTGAGGATCGGGCCATCCACTTGCATCCCGTTAATCGGATTGACGCGATCAAGCACCACAAAGCGGATTTTGGCCCGACTCGCCGCCTCCATGCAAAGTCCCATCGTCGAGATGTACGTGTAAAATCGGCATCCGATGTCCTGTATGTCGAAAACCAGGGCGTCCAAGTCGCACAACTGCTCGGGAGTCGGGCTGCGCCGCTCCCCATACAAGCTGAAAACGGGCAGGCCAGTTTGCTCGTCCACGCTATCGCCAATCTTACTGTCAAGTACTCCACGAATTCCGTGCTCAGGGCTAAAGAGCGCCTTTAGAGTGACCCCAGGAGCGCAATGCAACAGATCGATGGTAGGATTACGGTCTCGGTCAGAGCCCGTATGGTTCGTGATTAGTCCGACCCGCAGCCCATTCAGGGCTGCAAAATCCGTCATTTCCAAGACGTCTATCCCGTTCCGAACACGCAGGTCCAGGCGGTTTAGTGTTTTCTCCGGACTTTCCACGTCTTGGTTGCCCGTGAGAGGATTCGTCTCGACCCAGAAAACCAGGGTTAAAAAAGCGAAGAGATTCGTCCACGGGCATTTCCTCAGAGCGGCGACTCGATCAGTGATCACGGCAAATCCTTCCGTCTTTTCCAGGATCTTGCCAATCAGATTCTGTGCTTTAGCGCGGATCGACTCGCCTTCGGAACTGGACTTTCAAAGTCTTGGTCAGTCGCCGAAACAAACCGGGCTTTTTCAAATCCGTGGTTCCCTCGTTCATAGCTCGAATCGTCTCGCAAGTGCTGTTGCACAGGGAACAGAATATGATCACGTCACCGGTTATCCGCGGCATGATGCGGACGCAGTTCTCACACAGACCTTGCCGGCATTGATTACATTGATAACTTGCGGCTTGGCCAGCGTGATTCGCGCAACTAAGAGAACCGTCTTCCAGCAGAGAAGAGGAGGCTTGGGGGGCGATGACGAGTTCTGGGACGGCCACGGAGATTCCCGAGTCTTGATCCTCGGAGCAGTCAAGCTTAAACTCGATATTCCCGGTTTGCAGGGCTTGGCCTGGCTTCGCAATGCTCTCGCCGATTTGGACGCCGTCAATAAACGTTCCGTTCGTCGATCCCAGGTCGCGAACCAGGATGCCATTGTTCGAAACAACGATTTCACAGTGGACCGCGGAGATCGAAGAATCAGGGATTTGCAGGTCGTTTTCGGGATTCCGCCCGATCCGGTTTGAGCCAGGTCGAAGGCGGAGTGCGCGCCCTTGCTGAATTCCACTTGTGACGATGATTCTCCACATAGCGTTCCCGCCTAGCGAGCAAAGCAATGCGACGACCGCCCAGGAATACTCTTCGGAATCACCTATGTCGAACTCAATATCCTCATTCTCAAGGCTCTCGAGCGCAAGTTCCGGACCGAAGTCAATGTTGCTTTGAAGGAGCCGCGAGGGACATTCGACCAACCAGTGAAAGGTTGGTGCCTGCGCGTCGGTCAGAATTGGAGGAGAGTGGTCGATTTGCGCTGGGAGCGGGCGTGTAATTTGGTGAGATCATAAATCGCACTCTTCAGCAGGAAGTGATTTGAGAAGTGGTGGGCGATGAGGGATTCGAACCCCCGACCTACTGCGTGTAAAGCAGACGCGCTAGCCGCTGCGCCAATCGCCCTTTCCGCGCCCCCGTGCGGGGCGATGCCCACAAATCTGGATGAATCAGGCGAGCATTTCAATCCAAATGGCAACGGCTCGGAGCAAGGCTGATCAAGTAGGCGACGCGATGCAACGCTAGCCATCGGCGGATTGGCTTTGTGTGCCGTGGGAGTTCAGGACCGAAATTATCGAATCGCTGGCTTAAATTGCTCGAACGGTGCCTAAAGCACTCATGGTTAGCTCAACACGATTCAATAGCACCGCGGCGACTCATGGGCAGCGCATGTCGCGTCATAGCATAGCTAGGTAGTTACAGCAGCGGAGTAAATAGACGAAGTACGCCATCCCTCAATCGGATCAAGATAGGGCGAGCATTCACCGCGTTCAGGGTTAGCTCGTTCGCGATCAAGATCTTCTTGTGGACGAGATCCTCGAGTCTCGACACCAATTCAAGATCATAGCACTCGACATTGAATTCGAAGTTCAATCTCAAGCTGCGGGGGTCCCAATTAGCCGAACCGACCAAGGACCAGCAGCCGTCGACGAGCAGAAGTTTGGAGTGATCGAACGGCGGCGGAGTGAGCCAGACCCGGCACCCCCTCTGCAGCACCTGCCAAAGCAGGGCAAAGGTTGCCCAGTGAACGTAAGGCAAATTGCTCTTGGAGGGTAGAATGATATCCACCTCTACACCGCGCATGGCCGCTAGATTCAACGCGGTGATCATCGCTGAATCCGGAAGAAAATAGGGTGTGACAATCCGCACAGAACGTTTCGCTGCGGAAAGAGCTCCGAGAACCGTCCAGCGAAATGTTTCAAAATCTTCATCTGGCCCGTCAGCGATACCTCTGGCGGCTACCGGACCGGAGTCGTCGATCTGTGGGAACCATTTTTCACCGACCAAAATCTCGCGAGTGCAAAAGTACCAGTCGTCCGCAAAAGCTTCTTGAATCTGTGCGACGATCGGACCTCGCATGCGGAAGTGGATATCCTGGGTGGGATGGCTCGGTTTTTCCTTTAGGACGTGTCCATGGCGAATGTTCATTCCGCCGGTAAACCCGGTTCGGCCATCGACAACTAAAATCTTTCGATGATTGCGCAGGTTGATCGACATAAATCGCCACGGCATCAGGGTCGGAAGGAACCGCGCAACGGTCACTCCGGACTTGCGCAGTGTATGGACGATTGGCGGAAAGGAGTAGCGCGCGCCTGTGTCATCAATGATGACTCTCACTTGCACCCCTCCAGCAGCCTTGCGGCTGAGAGTCTCAGCAAACTGGCGCCCGACAGAGTCGCTGTCGAAAATATAAGTAGACAAAGCAATGGAATGACGTGCTTCTTCCATTGCTTGCATCATCGCTGGAAAGGCCTCATCACCGTTAACCAAGGGTTCGACAGAGTTGTTCATTAGCAGCGGCTTACCGACAATTCCGCCCACGACCTTCGGTAGACCCTCCAAGCTCGCCCACTCAGGTAACGCCGCTTCGCCTTCCGTCTTTCGCACGGCTGTGCGCGTGCCCGAACGGCGATGCGCGGTTCGGACAAGTGCACCGCGAAGAAACTGCGCACGCCGTCTAATTCGGTTTATGCCAAATGTCAGGTAGAGAAAACTTCCCAATAGCGGAACGAGCCAAATTACACCTACCCAAAGCAATGCGGCGCGGGAGTCCCGTTTATAAAGAATGGCGTGCGCCGAGGTTGCAGCTGCAGCCAACACCGTAATCGCTGCTGCCGCGTAGTGCCAGAATACTGAGATTTGACTCAGAGCATCCATCGCTACCAAGCTGGAGTCGTTGGCGACCGTTGGCAAATGGTTACAGAAATTCTGGCGGAACTTCGATTCACCTTGCGCATGTATCAGCGAGCAAGAGATCTATGTACCTTGAAAGCGAATTCCCTTTAGCAACCCGGAACGTGACTCAAGCAGGGCGTCGGCGCCGGGTTTCGACTCCGCGAGCGAGATCCGACACGCCGACTACAACCAAAGAGACCACAAGGTCAGGAGCAGCCGAGGCGATTCGGCATGAAGATGTCGCTTGGGTTCGGCGAGTGCAAGATGGAGACCAAGAAGCCGCGAGCGCTTTGATTGAGAGACTACATCCCACCATCGCCAGATCGGTTCGGTGTCACCGTCCCCGGCATGTCAGCGACGAGGATCTGACCCAGGCGGTCTTCGTCAAGGTTTTCAGCAAAATTCACCAGTATTCCGGCTTAGTCCCATTGGAACACTGGGTGTCGCGAATTGCGGTAAACACTTGCATGAGTCAACTCAGCAGAGAGAAAGGGCGCCCGGAACTGAGAATGAGCGATCTCAACATGGAGGATCAAGGGACGGTGGAGTTTATGGTGAGCGCCGCTCACGAGCCAGCCGCTGACTCGGCCGCCGATGCCAACGAATTGCTTTCGAAACTACTGGCCGGCTTGAAGCCGGAGGAACGGTTCATCGTGACTCAATTGCATCTCGAGGAAAAAACGACTCAGCAGATTCGGCAAGGAACTGGATGGTCCGTATCCCGAATCAAAGTGAAAGCATTCCGTGCCCGGAATAAAATGAGGAAACTGTGGAAAAAACTTGCGGAACAGTGCAAGAGTAAGCCTTATGATTTCGGCTGTTGAGGAAAAGCGACCAGGACACCGGGAATTGGGCAGACGAGATGCCGCGACAGCGCCCAAAGGCCGGACCACGCGTCATATAGCGTCCTCAGCGGCAATCCTTCCGAGTGTAAGGCCGCAATTCTTGCCGGTGCCAGCGCGGATCTGGTGGCGCGAGTTTAGGGTTCGAGTTCTCCCAGTGGTAGCATTTTGGATTGTTGTCAGCTTCGTTGTTTTGCTCTGGTGTAACCAGTCCAACCCGAACTTCGTCTGGTGATTTCGAACGCCGTGGTCGAAGCATCGAGACGGCAACCATAGAAAATCAAAGTAACATTTATGAACTTATCAAAATCAAGCCTCATTACAGCGCTTACGTTGGCCTTTCTCGCAGTCGCGCCGATGACTCGAGGCCAGGACAGCAAAGATCAAAAGAGTGACGCTAAACCAGAACGTCCGGCGGCTGGGCAGCGCGAGCGACGTGGCCCTGGAGGAGCGAATTCCTTCGAGCGCGTTGCGGAACGCCTAAAGCTCACTGATGAACAGAAGACAAAGCTTCAACCGATCTACCAGGAGGAGATCAGCAAACTGCGAGATCTTCGGCAGGATACTGCTCTCACTGCGGAACAACGACGGGACAAGGTCCGTGAACTTCGCGAGCAATACCTGGCCAAAATGAAACCTATCTTGACGACCGAACAGTTTGAAGAACTCAAGAAGTCCCGCGAAGGTGGAATGGGACGAGGTCCGCGCGGTCCTCGTCAAGGCGGCGAGAGCAGCTCCAACTCAAATGCCGACAAGAAGTAACCGAGAACAAACAATCTACCTAGCAACGTTGTAAAAGGGACGGCCTGGCCGTCCCTTTTCTTTTGGTACACGAGCGGATGAAACATTACAAAACTGTAATTCTACAGAAAGGTTGCAGAAACGAGACGGATGCACATTCAACCCCAGGATAACACAACGAAGTTTACAAGAATCACATGGTAGATCGAATATGAAACATAAAATGCATCAAATCTCCTCCTGGATGCGCGCCGCCCTGTTGGGAAGCGCGCTTATCGTGGCAGGTTCCAGTCTGGCGTTCAGCCGTTTAGGAGAATCTTCATCGGGTCATTCCTCGGCAAAAGTTCATTTGGTCGTTGATAATGCGCCCGTCCAACGTGACGGCAAGCCGGTCATGAGCTTTGCTCCTGTCGTCAAGCAGGTGGCTCCGAGCGTCGTCAAAGTGTTTACGACCACGAAAGCCAAGCAGCAGCAGCGGATGCCGTTCTTGGACGACCCGTTCTTCCGTCGCTGGTTTGGCGAAGAGGGCCAGGAAGAAGGCGGACGCCGCGGCTTTCAAGCACCGAAGCAATACGGCTTGGGCTCTGGCGTCATCGTCACCAAGGACGGTTACATCTTGACCAACAATCACGTCGTCGAAAACGCAGACGAAATCAAGATCGGGTTGAACGACGGTCGCGAATTGACTGCAAAAATGGTCGGAACGGATTCCAAGAGTGACGTTGCCGTCCTGAAAGTTGACGCCAGCGACCTGGCGCCGTTGTCTCTCGCGGATAGCGACAAGATTGAGGTCGGCGACCTTGTCCTCGCCGTTGGGAACCCGTTCGGTATCGGGCAAACGGTGACCATGGGGATCGTTAGTGCGACGGGACGTGCGACTCTCGGATTGGATTATGAAGATTTCATCCAAACGGACGCTGCCATTAATCCGGGCAACTCTGGCGGAGCGTTGGTTGACGGCGATGGACGGTTAGTCGGGATCAATACGGCAATTCTCAGCCGCAGTGGTGGCAACCAGGGAATCGGATTTGCCATTCCGAGCAATCTTGCGCGCAGTATTATGGAAAGCCTGATTAAGAACGGCCGCGTCATACGTGGGTACATGGGCGTCAATATTCAGGATGTCACGCCAAGCCTAGCGAAAGAATTCGGCTTGGCCGATGGAACTTCTGGTGCCCTCGTTGCTGAGGTGACGCCTAAGAGTCCGGCCGAAAAAGCAGGATTGAAGAGTGGCGACGTTATCACCGAGTTCAATGGGAAGACGGTCAAGGATAGCCGGCATCTTAAGCTGCAGGCGGCTCAAATCGCGCCGGGAACCAAAGTTCCGGTCAAATACATTCGAGACGGTGACACTAAGACCCTTGACGTCGTTCTCAAAGAATTTCCTAAAGACGACGCTTTGGCAAAACGCGATTCCGCAGAAAAGGAATCGACCAGTGATGCCTTGGACGGCGTCACGGTCAGTGACATTGATGCCGCGGCGCGGCGACAACTAGGGCTGCCTGCGAATCTCAAAGGTGCCTTGGTTGCACACGTGGACGAAAACTCCGCTTCTTACGAAGCGGGACTGCGCGAAGGAAACATCATTCTAGAAATCAATAGGAAACCCGTCCAGAGTGCCGATGAAGCCGTTGAGTTAAGCGACAAGATCAAAGAAAAGCGAATTTTGCTCCGGATCTGGAGCCGCGGTGGAACGCGGTACCTGGTTGTCGACGAGAGCAAGGCTGGCTAAAACAGGATAGTCAGCTCAGGCCCCTCTCCTGGCGCGTCGAGCTTCGGGAGAGGGGACTTCCCGGCCCCCCCCAATTTTTTCGCCAGTGCATTCTTCGTATGGAGATCGACGTCATGGACCTCGTAAACCCATTGTCTTTACCCGCCAGTGGTCTATCTTCGGAGGATCAAGGCGCTATGCGAATGCTAGTGGTTGAGGATGACAAGAAGATCGCTTCCTTTGTTGTCAAGGGACTGAAGCAAAGTGGCTTTGCCGTCGATCATTGCGTGGACGGTGAATCCGGTTTCTTGCTTGCCCGCACGACGCCCTACGATGCCGCTGTTATCGACATTATGCTGCCAAAGTTGGATGGCCTCAGCCTGGTTCAGCAACTCCGCAAAGAACAGGTCAGAATGCCGGTCATCATTCTTAGCGCCAAAGCAACCGTCGATGACCGTGTCAAAGGTCTACAGGCCGGCGGTGACGATTACTTGACCAAGCCGTTCGCATTTTCCGAGCTGTTAGCTCGTGTCCAAGCCCTGATCCGCCGATCGACGCAAGTCTCGGAGCCTACACGCCTGGTGGTTGGCGACCTTTCTATGGATCTCTTGACCCGCGAAGTCATACGAGACGGACAGACCATTGACCTCCAGACGCGGGAGTTTTCTCTCCTTGAATATTTGATGCGGCACGCTGGCCGTGTTGTGACCAAAACGATGATCCTCGAACATGTCTGGGACTATAGTTTCGACCCGCAGACAAATGTCGTTGATGTTTTGGTCCATCGTTTACGCAGTAAAGTTGATAAGGATTTCCAGAAAAAGATGATTTCGACGCAGCGCGGGATAGGCTATGTCCTTAAAGCTGCTTAGCCAGTTCAGCCGCACAATCAGCTTCCGCCTGAATGCTTGGTACGCTTCGATATTCATTCTAAGCGCAGCGGCTCTATTCGTACTCCTCTACGCTCTGCTTTCGGTGGAAGTGGATCGGAAAGAGCGAGAGGTGATTGTGGCGAGGCTGAAAGAGTACGCAACCGTTTATCGCACGGGTGGTTTGCCAGCCTTGCGCAATTGGGTTAATCAAACCGAGGGGAAGAACGGACAACGCTCGTTCTTTGTCCGGGTGTTAAGCCCGTTTCAAACCGAGCTTTTTACCAAGTTCCCCCCGGAATGGATCGAGGTGGAACGTAAGCTTGACCTGGGTCCCATTCAGCTCAGTGAAGGGTGGGTGCGTATCCCGCGCGATGAAGAGCGGGATTTTGTGATTCGCTCCATGCCGCTATTCGACCGTTGCATTCTCCAAGTTGGACGAAGTGCAAATAAGCGACAGACGCTGCTACAACCGTTTCAACGCACATTCGTCATCGTTGTCACTCCCATAATCTTACTCGGGTTCATTGGCGGCGCCCTATTTGCCCATCGCGCGATGCAGCCAATCCGAGAGATTGTTGCCACGGCCCGGTCGATTGTGGACACGGGGAATCTGGATCAACGAGTTCCTGTGCATGAATCCAACGACGAACTTGATGAATTGGCTTTGCTGCTCAACCGAATGCTGGACAAAAACCAAGCATTGATCCGCGGTATGCGGGAATCGCTGGATAACGTTGCTCACGATTTGCGCACGCCTTTGACCCGTTTGCGCGGCATCGCGGAACTTGCCTTGCGAACGAAGCCAGAAGACGCTGGATCACGTGAGGCTCTGGCAGATTGCGTTGAAGAATCCGATCGGGTTTTGACGATTCTTCGAACGCTCATGGATGTCGCCGAAGCTGAGTCTGGCATGGTTAGACTGGCACGCGAGAGAATCGATCTGCGGTCTCTGCTTGATGAAGTGGTCGAGCTTTACGAATATGTCGCCGAAGAAAAGCGAATCGCGATCCGTAAGGTCTATCCGTCCTCGTGCCCGGCATCTGTTGACCCAACGCGTGTCCGCCAGGTGTTTGCCAATCTGCTCGATAACGCCCTTAAATATACCTCTGAGGGAGGCGAGGTCACGATTCGAGCGGAGAGCGACTCCGGCGGAGTGACGGTGCAGTTCATCGACACCGGAATCGGGATCGCTCCCGCCGAACATGGCAAGATATGGGAGCGCCTATACCGTGGAGACAAGAGTCGTTCGCAGCGCGGACTTGGTCTCGGATTAAGTCTCGTGAAGGCCATGGTCGAAGCCCATGGCGGGCGCGTCTCGGTAAGCAGTCAACCGGATCAAGGAGCTACTTTCGGAGTCTGGTTTCCGTCCGTAACGACGACGCAGGGCGCTTAGATAGCCGCGGCAGCGAACTTCCCGTTCTAACAAGGGATTCGGCTTGGCTCTCCGCATTCCTAAGACTAACCTCTTGGAGTGCGCCACATTGTGCCAACTCAGCCCAATGGAGCTTTGAAACGTGCCTTGTTTCTTCTTGGCGGTGTGGCGTGGCTCATGATGGCGGCAGCTGTTGCCTATCTATTGGTTCGCTATCTTGGAGATGGAGCTGGATTGCATTTCTTCGGCCCATGGGTGTCAGCCGGCAGTGTGCTATTCGGTTGGATCCACGTGGTTGGACTGATCCTGGCGTCTGGCCTTGCCGCGATTACGGGGATTTGGTGGTGCGCCTGCGCGTTGGTCTCAAACGAAGCTCATGACTCGGAATTGGACGAGAAGCCTTAATGCAGGCATGCGACAGGGAGTGAGCGCAAAACCATGAATTCAGAATGCGGCTCAACGGTTCGGTCGCTGCATCGGTTCACGGCAACTTCGCATCGCGCTGGAACAGGTCCCGGCCGATGGCATGTTCGAGACGAGCCTTGGCCACTGCGTAGTCATGCAAGGCCTCGATCTGGGTGGTCCGCGCTTGAGTAAGGGCCGTTTGAGCGTTGAGAACGTCCAACTGAGTTCCAGTGCCCGCCTGTCCGCGAACGGTAGCCAATCGCAGCGCTTCTTCGGCTTGTTCCTGCACTTTCTTCTGCGATTCCAGCAGTTCACGGGCTTCAACGACCGTAGAAAAAGCGGTCCGAACCTCCAATTCGATGCGCCGGGTTGAATCCTCCAAGTCGAATTCCGCTCGTCGCTGCAAAGCTTGCGCCTGGTCAATCCGACCTTTGGTATAAAAGCCGTCGAATATATCCCAATTAAGTTGAGCTCCAGCGAACCATCCCGATACGTCCCGCGTTAAGTCATCGGTGAACAACGAGTTTCGCCCGCCATAACCAGTGAAAACTTGGATACTAGGCTTACGGGCGGCGCGTGCCGTCACCACCGTTTCTTTCGCCAAAGCAACAGCTTTTCGCAAAACTCCCAATTCGCTGCGACTCTCAAGCGCCTGAGCTATGGCCGCCGGCAACTCCGTCTCAACGGCTTCCGCTTCTAAATTGCCTGAAAGGTGGAGCGGGATATCTTCCCAGATTTCCTTCGGGAGATTGAAACCCAGGAGGTTCACGAGATTGTTCTTGGAAATCCGATAACTGTTGCGGGCACGTATCAGCCGCGGACGCGCATTGGCAAGTTCGACTTCCGCACGGAGCAAGTTGAATCGGGGAACGGTTCCTGCGTCGAAACGCCGCTTTTGATCCTCAAGTTCACTGGTAAGCAGCTTTACCGAGGCTTCTTGAACGGTGATTTGTTGCTCGGCGAGCAAGGCATCGTCATACGCCACTCGGACTGCCAACAAAGTATCCGCAATCACACTTTGATATTTCAACAGAGCTTGCTCCTTCGTCAGTCGCGCCGTTCGAAGTGCCGAAGTAATCCGCCCGCCTTCATAGATTGACTGAACCAAGCGGACTTCAGCGGACCATCGCTGGTCGCCACTTACGTCCGGAAATGGCGACACGAGGGTCGCGGGCACGGGCGGAAAAGTCTCGACGCCCCTAGAGTCCGTCTTTTGATAGGTCGCTCCGCTCCGGATCTTCGGAATGGCAATCGCCCGCGTTTGGATCACCAATCCATAAGACGCTTCAAGTTCACTCCGGCCTTTTAGAATCGTCCCATTGTGTTGAAGTGCGATATTGACGCTTTCGGCTAGCGACAGGGGTTGATCGAGCCAGGAAGGCAAGTTCGTTTGCGCGGCATCCTCAAGCGCGGTCGATGCCAAGAAGGCGCTGACTAAGGTAACGAAGGCACAGCGTTTCATCAAAGTACAAAAGAATGGCAGGAGAATGACACGCTGACAATCCTGCCTTCGACAGGCGGGCGACGAAGCTCTCTCTCCGTCAGACCTCGGAGAATGAGACAACCTCGTGGCGCAGTTATCCCGCAACCGTTACCGGTGACCTCGACACGCACGGGCGGACGCGATAGCTCGGCAATGGCCGGCACTCCTCAAACAATTAGTTTGCTTCACCTCCTCCAAGCTCGCTGGTAGCATCCGGGTTGAGTAAAACAAAATTCAGTATTTCTGAGCCCCGTCCATGCTATGGAAGCCATTTCAAACTCTGTTCTCCGTTGTTGGCATTCCCTAACCCGGCCTTTGACCCGATCGTTTAGGCTTATGCTCCCGACAGGTTGTGGAGTTCTCCTTACGCTCTGGGTATGCCTTGAAGTTTCTACGCCTCGGCCAATCGCTGCCGCAACGGTGGACATGATCCTCTGGTTTGATACCGAGGATTACTTGCTGCAAGCCGATGATGACGCGTCTAAACGGTTGGCAGAGATGTTGAGTGACCGGGGGATTCGAGCTACGTTCAAGGTGGTAGGAGAGAAGGCGCGAGTTCTGGAACAACGCGGGCGTCAAGATGTTGTCGCAGCCTTAAAGAAGCATGACATTGGCTACCATGCCAACTATCACTCGGTTCATCCGACACCCTCCGAGTATCTCGCGGACTGCGGTTTGTTAGACGGCATCGCTGAATTTGTTCGACGAGAGGGTGGAGGTGCTGCCGATGTGCGGCGGGTGTTTAACGTGCCGACTTTGTCTTGCTATGGGCAACCGGGTTCGTCCTGGGGGTCACAGTCGATTGCCGCCTTACGGGCGATCGGTGTTACTCCGCATGGCACGCCCTGTTACGTCGATGAAGGCGACCATGTCGGATTGAACGAGCAACCGTTCTGGTACGCTGGCTCTTTGGTCGTATACCATATGGGGCGGAACTGGACCCGGATGGAGTTGCATGATCCAGCAGCGGTTGCCCCGGCGAAGGTTCAGGCAACCGCGATTGCGGACCGTCTTCGAGCGCAAGGTGGTGGCTTGATTAGCATTTTCTATCATCCGTGTGAATGGGTGCATCGCGAATTTTGGGATGGAGTAAACTTCCGCCGTGGCGCCAATCCGCCTCGGGAAGAGTGGAAGGCGCCGCCACAACGGTCCGCAGCGGAAACCGAAGCGGCATTCGCCAGATTTGGTGACTATGTGGACCATCTTCGCTCAATTCCCGGGACTCAGTTTGTTACGGCCAGTGACTTGCCGCTACTCTATCGCGATGCCGGACGGGACGAAGGCGTGGGTGCGGATGAGTTGCTCGCGATCGCACGGCAGATTGCGCTCGCGGAGGGGAAGAATGTCAATTTCCTGATCTACCAGGACCGTGCCTATTCCGCCGCGGATCAATTTGAATTGCTGACAGTGGCTTGCGAATCGATTACAGCCGGAAGACAAGTAATCTTTCCAATTCGTAATTCCGGTCTGCTGGGACCTGCACGAAGCCCCGCGACTTCGCTCGCAACCGCCGAAATACCTTGGACTGCGCTTCGGGATTCGCTGCGGGATGTCGCAAGCTTTCTCCGTACCGAGCACCGCATGCCTGACCGGGTTTTTATCGGCTCAAGCTTCGTCGCGCCCGAGAACTTTCTCCTTACGCTCGCGGATTTTTACCAAAATTACGCCGCCAAGCAGGAACTGAAGATGACGGGAATGGTCAGGTTGGCCAGCGGCGGTGTATTGAGCTCGACACAGTATGTCGCGGAAGATACGCCGGACCTGTTTGGGGGATGGGTAATTCACCGGGAAGGATTCCGTGCTCCTAAGATTCTGGAGGTTGCTCGATGCCAGGCCTGGACGTTGAAGCCTGCGCTCCGGGTAAAGACGGGGCTAAGAGAGTAGGGGAACCTGTCCTACAGCTTGATTCTGCGCATCGCGGTATTGCCAAACTCCAAGTCGCGCCGAATTCCGTGAGCGAGCGCCTCCGTGCTCCCAACTCACGGAACGTTCATTAGCCTGCTGGCACGTCGACGAGAGCCTACGGACGACGTTGAAATCCAATCACCGACCAAAGGGTCTCGAGGATCGGGCGGCAATCTCCAACAGGCGTCTGCGCCCCGTAGGTGACGTGCGAGAAATAGCTGGAGGTGAGCAAGATTTCGCGAGCAAGGGCCGGTTCACGCGTCGACAATCGCTCCGCAAACTCAATTGGCGTTTCACTTTCTTCCAGGACGAATCCGCGAGATTCGCTCCAGCGCTGCAAGCCGTGAAAGCTGTATTGAATCAGTTCGTTCAAAGGCATCCGCTGAGCCGCTCCAGATTTAAAGGGGTCCGGCAGGGGCACAATGTTGCCTGCCCCTGATCCCTTCGATTTTCCAATTGATGTGAATCGGCTAGACACAGTGCGCTTCTTTAAGCGACCTGGCATCCGCAGAGCCGCTACCGCGGTCAAGAGTAGAGTTCGAAGCTGCGGGGAAAACCTTATCAGGACCGCCCCTACGACAATGGTTAGCACTAGATAGCCGACCCAGCGCTCGATTTGAATCGCGGAGGGCGCTCGCCCCGACACCGCACTGTCCTGGGTGGTGAAATCGCGCTTCGCCGGAGATTGCCGTGATGATGCGCTCGATTTCACCCCTGACGCCGGGTCTCGGTTTTCGGAGGGGTCCTCGTGGGACTGTCCTTTGGAGCCCGGCTTGGCGGCACTTGACTCGTGCCCTTTTGATCCACTGGAGCTGTCTTCGTTCGTCTCAGCCGCTGGCGAAGTCAGTTTGGTCACCAGATGTGCGACAGAGTAAGGTGTGTTCGGCCGAGGCAGTAGCAATGTCGCCGTCAAAATGACGGTTATAATAGAGGCGCCTGTAATAATCCAGGAACCCGCGAGGACCGGGGGCATGATCACGGTTCGTTGCCGTAGATATCGACGTAACCCGAGAAAGCTGGTGAGCAGAAGCAGCGCCAGCGCGGCTAGCATGTAGCCCAGGAGCATTACAAAGCAGAAGCGCTTCCCACTCGCATCGCCACGGTCGAGGAGCAATTCTCCAAGACCGAACAACGGAATTGCGCCAATGGAAAAATAGAGTACCCAAAGCCCGGGACTGTGAACCTCTTGCGCTTCGGCTCTGGCTTTTTCTTTGGTGTTTTTGCGAGCGATCGCGGCACGCTTAGCGTGCGACTGCGCCGTGGAGCGAGGTGCCAGTGATCCCAACCCGGTGCCGAGTCGGGGCGAGCTTGATGGTCCAGCCAGCGGGGTTAAACCCGGACTCGGAACAGCTCGTGGTGCGGAAAGATTCGGCCGTAAGAGTTGATGAAATCGGGTTACCTGGAGCAAGCCCTGTCCAGAGGCGTCCTGATCTTCGTCGATGAGTGTGCAGTCCCAGACAATCTTATTCGATATCCACCAAATCACAGCGAGGAGGATCCAGATGACCCAGAGGAATCCGATGTACTGCGTGAGCATGATCGAAGTCGCTGCCGCTAAGGCGATGCCGTAGAGAAACGCCGCGCCGGGACTTTGTTCGATGGCAATGCGAGAGACGAGCACCATCGCGAGAACAAACCAGAACATTGTCCAGCGGAGCCGTCCTATTTGAGATCCCGAGTACCCGATCTGCAAAAGGAACATCACCAAACTACCGACCAACAAGATAATTAGTGCCGGGCAAATCGCGATGGCGATGTAGTCTGCGGCTGTTTTGTCTGGCTTGGTGCTCATCCTCTAGACAAAGCATTCCGCGCAGAACGCGGCGGCGCTCTTTTCATCCCGAATGGGCTGGAACGGGACATTTTCGGCCAGCAGCATTTCGGCCCATTCGACAGGTGCCGCCCAGTCGGGCACTTCTGGTTCTCCATAAGTCACGACCAGAGCCAAGACCGAGTAACCGCGTCGCCTTAGGCGTCCGAGACCCGCGGCCAATTCCTGGGTAACGCGGCTGACAATAGCCAAGACCGTGGCGGATCGCGGTAAGTGGGGTCCGGCATCGGCCAGCATCTCCGGGAAGGCAAACTCGTCCGTAAGTTCAAGCCGAGCTAGCGTTTCGATGATCCGTTGGAACTGACCAGAGTCACGACGCGTTTCGACAACCACCGGGGTTAGCCGTTGGTTGTCGGTTTGAGTCTGCAATCGGCGTTTCGCAAACTCGCGTGTTTTAAAAGTGAGGTCCCAGCCCTGAAACTTCATCCGATCTACGGCGTCGCGGCCATTGGATACCAGTCCGACCTGCTGTCCGCCCTGATCAAGCGCTCGGGCCAGAGTCGCGGCAAGCGTGACGGCCAGTTCAGAAGTGTAAAGGGCTGACTCCTCTGGAAATGCTTCCCGATTGAAATCGAGAACGATCGTTGCTCCAGCGACTGAAGTAGACTCGAAAGTCTTGCTTTGCAATGTTCCCGTCCGAGCGGTGGCCCTCCAATGGACGCGATTAATGGGATCCCCCCCCTCGAAAGGCCTGATTCCTGAGATCCGTGTCGGGTCTTCAAAGAGGCGATGGGCAAGGCGGATCTCTCCAATGGGTCGGGGTGATTCAATGTCGTATGTTTCCAGCGGCAGCACTTTTGGGTAAACGATGACGAAGTGCGGATCCGTTAAGATGCGGTAAGTCCGATACAGTCCAAACAGGTCGCCCGTCTCGACCAACAAAGGTCCGAACTGATAATAGCCGCGCCGGAGGAATTCGACCTCATACGATAAGGTCTTGGATTCGCCCGGTCGGAGGCTGGCCAGAGCCACGGATGCACCCCGCCGTCGCAACCGGGGCGGTTGCGCGTTGAGGTCGGCCAAGGGCGCCGAATCCTCCATCAACATCCACGGGATTCGAAACGCGCCTGCATTTCGAAGAGTGACTCCGAGCTGCATGCTGTCGCCCATCTCCGCGCTGGCCAATCCGGTGGTCCGTTCCGCTGCTAATTGCCGGGTCCAACTGCTTGGCACAAGGCGACCAAAGAGAAGCAATCCAGCAATGACGTAGCCCGACAATACAAGCAACCCAAGCTCGAAGTACCAGGCTGCAATCAAGACCAAGAGAGTGATAACCGCCCACTTCATTTTCGCTGGGCTTCGTCGACGCTAGGGACCGTAACGTGGTTCAGAATCTGTTGAATAATTTCACTCACCGTCAGTTTACGTAAGCGACTTTCAGGGCGCAAAATCATTCGGTGCGCCAAAACCGACGGCACGACTTGTTTGATGTCGTCCGGCAGGACGAAAGCAAAGCCTTGAATGGCAGCGTAAGCTTGAGCGACGCGCAGGAGAGCCATCGAAGCGCGTGGACTTGCTCCCAGGCGGATCGCGTCATGTTCTCGCGTTGCGTGAATGATGCGCACGAGGTAATCCAGCACCTTGGGATCAACGGCCGTTTCACGAATGGCCGCTTGGGCTTCGAGGATGTCCGACGGCGACGCCACAGGCCTGGTGTCCTCGATCGGGTGCTTGCTCTGCACTCTCTGCAACAGATTCAACTCTTCGGTGAATTGCGGATAACCCAGGCTCAACCGCATCAAGAACCTGTCGAGTTGGGCTTCCGGAAGTGGGAATGTGCCTTCGTGATCGATTGGGTTCTGGGTTGCGATAAGAAAGAACGGAGCGGCCAAGGGATAGAGCTTCCCGTCTGCCGTGACTTGTCGCTCGCCCATGGCTTCCAGCAACGCTGATTGCGTCCTTGGGGTGGCGCGATTGATCTCGTCCGCAAGGATGACCTGGGCAAAAAGAGGGCCTGGGCGAAACTCAAATTCGGTTGTTTTCGGATTAAATATGGACGCGCCTGTAATGTCGCTGGGCAGCAGATCAGGAGTGCATTGAATCCGTTTGAAAGGGCAATCGACGCTCTGGGCGAGCGCTCGGGCCAGCATCGTCTTGGCAACCCCTGGAACATCCTCCAAGAGGACGTGTCCTTCGGAAAACAGTGCTACTAAAACGAGTTGGATCTGTTCCCGTTTTCCCACCAACACTTTCTCGATATTTTCCGTGATGCGACCCGCGATCTCGGTCACGCGAGTCGGGCGTTGTTCGCGTGCCCAAGGACGCGCGGGATTGAACACGGGAACCTTGATCTTCGGTGCTGGCCCGCCTCCTAAACGAGTGGGCGCACCGCAAGTCGGACAGTCGACAGTAGTTCCGGCCAGCTCGGTAGGAAACTCGATGTGCTGTCCGCATTGTTGGCATGGGCTTCGAGGCATATAAGGACCTGCGAGTTAGACCAGTCTAAGCGCTAGAAGTCACGCATTTATATGCTTGCACCCGAACGCGAAGTGGGTTGGTTTGGAAACGAGCGCTTTTCGCGGTTTTAGGCTAAACTGTTTTTATGAAAATACCTTTGCCAACGAACACACGCTTTGGAATCACCAGACTGTCCATGGCCGCTTTGGTTGCCGTTTTGATGGCTTCCTGGATGACGACCCGCGCACAAGAGGGCACCATCCTTCGACAAGAAAGTCGGCCGACTCTAACAGTAAACGGGCGGGAGAATCGTCGACCACACCCGATTTAGCGGTGGTCCAACTCGGTGTGACCCTTGACGATAAAGACGCCGCCGCCGCGCAAACCCAGGTAAACGAAGTCCTGCAACGCACGCTAAAAGCCTTACGAAACCTCAAGCTGGCGGAGAACAGCATAAAAACTTCCGGACTTTCTTTGTCCCCGGTTTACGAACAGCTCGACCGAGGACGCGAGCCGAGCCGTCCCCGCGTTGTCGGATACCGGGCGCGCAACATTGTCCAGGTAGAAACACAGGACTTGGCGCTGGTGGGAAAGATTTTAGATGCCGCCCTTGCCGTCGGAGCCAATGAGATCCAAGGTGTCTCGTTCCAATTAAAGGACGATCGAGAGTCTAAACGCGCGGCACTTCAGCGCGCGGTGGCCGAGGCGCGGACGAAGGCCGAAACCATCGCCGAAGCGATGGGAGTAAGGTTGAAGGGCGTGCAGGAGGTGGTGGAAGGCGGAGTGCATCCTGATCCAGCCCAGGATGGAGATTGCACGAATGCGCCTGGCGGCGGCAGATCAATCGACACCGGTAGAGCCTGGAGACGTGCGCGTTGAAGCCAATGTGACCGTTCATTACCTAATCACTACAGGTAAGTCAGATCTGTAATCGGCACGGCACAGCGATGGAAACCGAGCTTCCAGGCGCTAACAGGTCCGCACTCGAATTAACCACTGTCCGACAGCTTCGGCGAGCACGCCGACTCGCCCCGGGCGGCGAGGACTACGCAGCGGTGGTCGTTTCGCTGCTGCCGGTGGTGCACGGAGCTGTTGAATGCCATCACAGCTCACTCGATTCTCGGGCACTCGTTGGCTGAAACAGCAGGCCAGAGTTAGCAGCACCCGCCCGGCCATGGCCGGGGACCATCATCCCCGTGCTAATCTCGCCATAGAATGCAGCCCAGCACTTACGATCATCGCTTTCTCAACCGTGTGCTCAAGGTGGAGGATTTCCGGTCAATCTATCGCCGCAAGCTGGAGTTTGCACTGCACGACTTATTTAGAACAAACCGGATCTCTCAGCAGATCGACGAACTCGCTGCGATCATTCGCCCGGCGATTGCCGCTGAGTCGGATTTCCGACTGCATCGCTTTGACCTGGCCGTGAGTACGAACTGGATTGACGGCCCGCGAGACGGCGAGCCGGAAGGGCCTAAAGCGCCGGTCCATCAGCTAAAGCGGCTCGTCGCTAATCGCGTGAAGTCGGTGCGAGACCAACTGGACGGCAAGGCCGAGGGGGTTGATATCCGCTGGCGCTAGTGGATCGCCAGAGAGAACGACAGGCACGTCACCGGCGTCTGGTGCTTGGTAATCAGATCGCACGAGGCATCTTTCAGGGTCTCCCCTGATTGGCACCACCGCCCGGCCTGCTAGAAAGGAAAGCGTTAGACGCAGAAACGCCTCTTCTTCAACGCTGAACCCGCTGCCCAAGGAGGGGCGGGTTACGTACTTCGCCAACTACGCCCCGGTTCAACGGGTCGTCACAAACGGGTCCGGATATTGGCGCAGCTCTCGAACTTCCTGCATTTCAGCGAGTTGATTGAGTAAATCAAGTCGGTGACGCCTCGACAACTGAACCTTGCACTCCAGCCTTAAGAAATCACCTCGCTCAGCTGGCAACAGCTTAAGAGTGTTAGCGAGCCGGAACTCGTCCAGAAGTCGCTCGATGCGAATGAGAGCTTTTCCTCCGTCCGGCTCCACGAGCATCTCAACTTGGACACTAGGCAAATCGCTGCTTTCTCGGTGTTCTAACCAGTAAACACCAGTGAGGACACCGCGAATAAGAAAGCTCAGCCCAAGGCCAGCGCCCACCTGACCCACCCCAATAACGACGCCCATGGCAGCGGTGGCCCACACCGTCGCTGCCGTGGTAATCCCGCTGACTTCCGTCCGACCGTGCAGAATCACTCCGCCGCCCAAAAATCCGATTCCAGTCACGATCTGCGCCGCCACGCGCCCGGTATCCCCCGTGGTGGTCCCGAAGGCAAAGGAGACCATTGTGAACGTGGTTGATCCAAGACAAACCAATATCAACGTTCGTATGCCCGCTGGCTTTTCCCGTTTCTCGCGTTCGGATCCGATGATAGCGCCGCAGAGGATCGCCACCAAGGCAAGGGCTAGGTGAGCCCATGTACTAGGCATGAGCAGTCGCCAATCTGTATCGAGCCACTCCATAGCCGCAGGTTTGTTCCTTGAGCAGACCTCAAAGTTACTTTCTTCACAAGTCCGAAGGCTGGAATTCCCCAACGGGCGCTCTCCCGTTGCTCCGGGAAATCCGGATTCCCTCCTGACCTGGGAGTGTTTATGATCATCTCATGTTGCAGCGTGCTATCCTTGCTTTTCTCTCGGTTCCCTTGTTGTCGGGAATCGCCGCCGACCCCCAGGCACTTTCACCCGCTCCTGCCGATCGCGCTTTGCTCGAGCGCGCGGTGCGGGTGCGCCCAAGCGATCGGCAGTGGCATTGGCAACAACGAGAATTAACTGCGTTCGTCCATTTCGGACCGAACACCTTCTCCGACCGTGAATGGGGAACGGGCGCGGAAAAGGAAGATCTCTTCAATCCAACCGATCTGGATTGTCGACAGTGGGTGGAGGCGCTCCAGGCCGCCGGCATGAGGCAAATCATCCTCACCGCCAAGCATCACGACGGTTTTTGCCTTTGGCCCAGCCGCTACACCGAACACTCGGTAAAAAACTCCCCATGGCGCGGTGGCCATGGCGATGTGGTCGCAGAACTGGCATCCGCCTGCCGAACCGCAGGCGTTAAACTCGGCCTGTATCTCTCTCCGGCAGATCTCAACGCCATTGAGAAAGGTGTCTATGGCAAAACCAAGTCTGAGAAGCGAGTGATTCCAACTCCAGTCGCCGGGCCAGCTACGGCCAATCCATTTCGAATGGAGGGCGTCTGGGATGAGTACAATACCTATTTCTTGAACCAACTCTTCGAGCTTCTCACCGGTTATGGCGAGATCTCCGAAGTTTGGTTCGACGGCGCCAATCCCAAACCCGGCACCGAGCAGCGCTATGCCTACGCGGATTGGTACCGCCTCATTCGCGAACTTCAACCGAATGCAGTGATCTTCGGAAAAGGACCTGATGTCCGATGGTGCGGCAACGAAGCGGGGAAGGGGCGCGTGAGCGAGTGGAGCGTTATTCCTTTACCCGTTGTGGCCGATTCGTTCGACTGGCCCGACATGACCGGACAAGACCTGGGGAGTATCGAGAAGCTGCGCGGCGCTGTGGATCTTCATTGGTATCCGAGTGAAGTGGACGTTTCCATTCGCCCTGGGTGGTTCTGGCACGAGAAGGAAAATGGTAAAGTGAAGTCGCTGGACGCGCTGCGTGATATCTATTTTGCGTCTGTCGGAAATAACGCCGTCTTGCTCTTAAACGTGCCCCCCGATCGCCGAGGTCGGATTCACGAATCCGATGCGGCTCGCTTGCGTGAGTTTGGGGATTGGGTCCGATCGACTTTCGCCACGAATCTGGCGGCGGGCGCCAGCGCGATCGCATCCAAAACCCGGTCGGATCTGCCCGGATTTGAGGCCAAGCGCAGCGTGGATGGCGACGTGGAGAGTTTCTGGACGACGGATGACTGGGAAGCATCGGCAGAAGTCATCTACCAGTTAGCAGCTCGCCGACGCTTTAATATTGTTTCGCTGCAGGAGCAGATTCACGAGGGCCAGCGCATTGAAGGAGTCACGGTTGACGCCTGGATTGACGGTGAATGGAAGGAACTCGCTCGCGCAACCACAGTTGGCTATAAACGGTTGCTGCGCTTCCCCACCGTGGAAGCGGACCGGGTCCGAGTTCGTTTCACCAATGCGAGGGTGCGCCCGACGTTAGCGGAGTTTGGTCTATACTTGGAATAATCGGCTACGCCGAAATCCAGTGCTAGCGCTCGCGAGGGAGCGCCGCGACGATCGTATTCAAGCCAACTCCAAGGGTCGCGCGGGCGATTCGATCCAGCTCCGCTTCGGGCCCAACCAGGTGGATCGTGCGATGAACATGATCCAGGGTTGCGCCCGGGGCTAGATCCGCGGCTGGGGATGACGATTCCATCTCATAGAAGGGGCCCAATGGCTTCGCCCCTGGCGAGGCGGGGCCATCGTTATAGCTGTTAAGCGCGTCACCGCCATAAGGCTGATTTTGGATTTGCCAGAGCGAATTCACGTAATTCGTCTCGCCCGGCGGCAAAGTAAATTGAACGAGGGTCAGGATCTTGAGCGCGTGGTCATAACTCCCGAGAATCGGTTGGCATCGCAGTGGGTTCACACCGATTTTCCCCCGAGATCGGCCGTCTCCTTTGAAGTAGATCACGTTGTCTTTTACCGCCAGTCGTTCCGGAGCGATCGGCCCAAAATAGTCCGACGTCACGACCTTTCCTAACGTCTCCTCCGGCCCGGGTCGAACCGGAACGACGATGGTAGTGGTTAGGGAGGGGGTAAACATCCCGAGAATCCAGATAGAGAGAAGGCCTGTCTGTTTTTGCCACGTCAACGAGCCCGCGTTCCGAATGCGATTAATGGATTCAAAACCGACGACATCGACGCCCACGGCCGGGGTAACCCCCAAGCGCTCCCACACATCTTGCGTTTTGAGAACTTCGACGGTGCGATTGACAGCGACGTCAAAGCGCGTGCCGGAGTAGTTCGTTAAGGTCATCGCCTTTCGAAAGAGGGCTCGCGAACGGCTTTGCTCGACCATCTCAAAAGGCTCCGTGTCAAGCGGCGCCGGAGTGTACCAGTGCTCCAGGTCAAAGGGAACGCCCTTGGCAAAGAAGATGGAGAATTGTCCCCCCTCAGGCCCCATCCAAAATCGGTCTTCGCCTCCGAAGACGTTGATATGCGGCTGCAACTTGCGCGCCGCGATCAGGTCACGATTCATCCAGCCAAAACTCGTCCCTGAGTCGCCTTGCGCGGTACTCGTGATCACGCGCCCTTGCATGGACGGGACGACCGCAACCTTCGCTTTCCCAGTCGCATCAGACAGGACGATCACGTCGGTGTGAGCTTTTAGGAAAGCAAGATCGTCCTGAAACGACTGAGCGACAGCGGCGCCCTGAGCCAGAGCACAGGCGCTGAAGACAGCCATCGCCTTGGGCGAGGATGTCCGGGTGGCACGCCTCTTTTTCGACGAGGCATCGCCAGGGTGGTTCGGGTCAGTCATCAGCAAATTTATAGATGGTCACCTCGCTCCAGTCCACTCCGAAGCTTTCCTGAGGACCAACGAAAACCTTTGCCGAGTTGCCATGCCCAGCTCCCGGGTCGCTCCGGGCACTGCACAGTCCACGCCGCGCTCACCATGGCTTTCGCTCGTTCATCGCTTGGACGATGGCGCGCTTTGCGGCCAAGGCATCGATACTTCCAACCTCGCGGTAAACCACTTTGCCTTCGGGTGAAAGCAAGACCGTAAATGGCACCGCCCCGGACCAGTCCGGATCAAAAGCATTGATCAGCGCCTCTCGCTCCGTACTGCCGAAGAGGTAATTGCGATTGGAGGCTTGATGCTTCCGCAGCACGTCCAGAACGTTTTTCTCCTCATCCGGCCGATTGAGCGCAACTGTGACGAGTTCGAAATCCCGGTGACGATACATGCGGTGAATGGTTACGAATTCGTCGAATTCCGCCAGGCAAGGCGCACACCAGGTCGCCCAGAAGTTCACCAGGCGAAATTTGCCGCTGCCGTTCTTGCGCAACCCCTCGAGCCCGGCGCTGTCGATTTGCGTCACGCTCACCGATTCGGCTGCCAGTTTTTCCATATAGGCCTTGACGTTGTCCGCCTTGCCCGCCCACTTCACCGAACACCCGACCACTTTCGTCTGCTTCGTGGCTGGGTCTTTTCCCTCCAATAACGCCTCCAATGCGTTGCGCGCATCGTGCACTTTAACGAATTGCTCTCGCTCGGAATCGTCAATGCGCCCGACATAACGCAGCTTCCGCTCCTGATCGAAAATAAACACGTGAGGCGTCGCGGCAGGTCCGTAAACGCGTGAGACACTTTCAGAGTCTCCATCGTAAAGATAGGGGAAGTTGAACTGTTTATCCCGCGCTCGGATCTTCATTTCCCCGAAGGAGTCACTTAAGTCCGTCCAACCGAGTTCATCCAATCGAACTGACTTCGGATCGTTCGGCATGATCGCCACCATGGCGACGCCTTTGGGGGTGTACTCACGCGCCAAACTCTTGAGACGTTCTTCGTAATACTGTGCCGTGGGACAATGGTTGCACGTAAAGACGATCATCAGGACTCGGGCTGAGGCGAAGTCGCGCAACGAGTAGCGGCGGCCGTCCACACCAGGGAGATCGAAATCCGGTGCGGCGGCGCCAAGCGGCAGAATGGGCGGTGTTTCCGCAGCAGCACAACCCAGGACCAATAGAAAAGCACCACTGAGCGCGAGAACCAGGGATTTCATGACACACTAGATTATATTCAACTTCTCGTGTCGCAAGGACTTTTGACGAGTGGTCCGAGTGCCACGCAGCGTCGGTTAGGAGCACGTTGGGGGCATTTTTCCGGCTCGCCCGCCGTCAAGCGTTTGATCAGGGCCCGCTCAGACTCCGATCAGACGCTGCTCACTGTCGGTCGGGACCGTCTAACAAACGACGTCAGAACGAAACCTGACCCAATCTTGAACGAAGACTCACCAAAAGTTGACCAAACACTGATCGAGACCTGATCGAGACCTGATCGAGACCTGATCGAGACCTGATCGAGACCTGATCGAAGGCTGATCGAATCTAGGGCGACAGCATCCGGCAGCTCTGGCAGAATGGCAGGCGCCGCTCTGAGCATGATTTTTCCCGCGGCTCTCGCTAGGGTGGTGGGGTGGAACAAGAAGATCAGGTCGCCATTGGGATCGATATCGGTGGAACGAAGATGGCCGTGGCCGCCATCCATGAGACCGGCACAATCGTGGGCAGGGAGATCCTGCCGACCGAAGCGGCGCTGGGGTTTGATCGAGCCGTCCAGCGCTTGATCGAAGCTATTACGCGAGTTCTGGTCCACGGGCGGACGAAACGACCCCTCGTTGGGATCGGGATCGGATGCGCCGGCCCCCTGGATTCGCAGCGCGGATGGATCAACAATCCCTACACGCTGACCGGCTGGGATCGGTGCGATATCGTGCGACCGCTGCGCGAGCGGTTTGGGGTGGGGGTATTTCTGGAAAACGATGCCGATGCGGCGGCCCTGGGGGAGTGTGCGTATGGAGCAGGGAAAGGGTTCGATCCGGTCGTGATGCTCACCTTTGGGACGGGAATTGGCGGTGCAGCCGTTGTCCGATCAGAGATTTACCGGGGTGTGCGTGGTGAACACCCGGAGATAGGCCACGTTCCGGTAAGGCCCGAGGGTCCCGAGTGCTACTGCGGGATTCGCGGTTGCCTGGAGTCGACCGCCTCCGGCACGGCGATCGCCGCCGCGGGGAAAGAGGCGGGTTTCGCGAGCGGACCGGCGGTGTTTGCGGCCGCGCGGCTTGGCCAACCTGAAGCGCAGCGGATTATTGACCGGGCTCTCGACGCATCCGCTTCGGCGGCCTGGACAATTTGCCATACCTTCTTGCCGGAGAGGCTTGTCCTTGGCGGGGGGATCATGGACGAACATTTCGACTTGTTCGCTGGGGTCATCCGAAAGCGGCTGGCGCTGGGAACGCAATTTACCCCAGCGGCCGTCTCCGTGGCGCACGCGGTGTTAGGCAATGACGCCGGGATCGTTGGAGCTGGGGCTATCGCATTGCGTCGTGCTTGAGAGCGCTGAACTCAGGGCGTCGGACTTTGGCTTTGAAGCCGGAGCAAGGCGATTTCGGCGTCCAACCGCAGATAGGAGGCAAGGTCCTGGTCGGAGGGAGGGGCCACGCCCTTTTCCACCACTTGGGTGACGTTCTCCTCCAAGCGCCGAGTGAGGTTCACGTAGTTGGTCAGAGCCATCAAGCGCTGGGCCGTGCTCAACGGCAGCTCGATGGCGGAATCACGGACGCGGCGCGCCGCTTCGCACACGGTCGGGAGGGTAGACCGCCCCTCCTGCATTCGTATCTGCTCGCTCTCGAGGAGGCGTCGCGCGGTCTCGTAGCGCAAATTCAACAACTGGGGGAGGGTGGCGTTAGACGTGTTTAGGGCGGCGCTCCGCGTCAGTGTCGGGAAACGCACAAAAACGGCGAAAGCGAGTATGGCCAAGCCAATGGCGGCGGCTGATCTGGAATTCATAGGTTCTGGTTTGAGTGGAAACAGGGATAAGACGCGTCAAGGCCAGGGGATATTCGAAGCGGCTGTGACCCACGTTTGACGCAGCTGTTTTAGCGAGTTCAACCGCAACGGCGCATTCGCACGGCACCGAAGACCTCAGGCAGGCCAGCTCGTCCGATCAGCTCAGGATGTCGTGCACCACCTCGCCGTGCACATCGGTCAGACGCATATCTCGCCCTCCAAACCGGAATGTCAGGCGTTTGTGGTCGACACCCAAGAGGTGAAGCATCGTGGCATGCAAATCGTGAATCGTGACCTTATTTTCCACGACTTTGTATCCGTAGTCGTCGGTCGCTCCATAGACGATGCCGGGCTTCACTCCGCCGCCCGCCAACCAGATCGAAAAGCCGAATGGATTATGGTCTCGGCCGTCCGAACCCTGAGCGAAGGGAGTTCGCCCGAACTCGCCGGCCCAAACCACCAGGGTGTGGGAAAGGAGTCCGCGTGATTTGAGATCTTTCAAAAGACCGGCCATCGGCTGATCCTCCGCGCGGGCATTGTTCTCATGGCCAGCCTTAAGATTGCCATGCTGGTCCCAGCGATCGCCAGAGATCGCGGGGCAAGTCAGCTCAATAAAACGCACCCCACGTTCGACGAGACGTCGCGCAATCAAACACTGCATCCCAAATGTCCGCGTCGCTTCGAACGGAGCGTCCAGGCCATACAATTGCCGGGTCGCGGCCGATTCGCCCGTGAGTTCCATGAGCTCGGGAACGGCGGATTGCATGCGGAACGCCAATTCATAGTTTGAAATAGCGGATTCCAATTGATCCATGGCTCCCATTCGCTCGACGACGCCCAGATCCAAACGTCGCATCAGAGCGAGTTTATTTTGCTGCAACTTCAAGTCGCCCTCAGGAGGCCGGATGTTAGCCACGGGCTGGGCCTTCGGGCGAAACAGGGAAGCCTGATACGTGGCTGGCAAAAAACCACTGCCAAAGTTTTCCAGCCCGCCCGGGGGAACCAGCCCGCCGTTCAGAACGATGAAACCGGGCAGGTTTTGATTCTCACTCCCCAAACCGTAGCTGACCCATGCCCCCATGCTAGGTCGTCCGGATAGCCCTAACCCTGTATGCAGGAAGTAGTTGGCGTTGGTATGTTCGGAAAAGGTCGAGACCATCGAACGGACGACGCAAAGATCATCGGCACAGTCACGGAGCCGTGGGAACAGGTCGCTGATGGGCATGCCACAGGAGCCCGATTGGCGAAACGACCAAGGACTCGCGAGAGTATTCCCGTTGTTGTTGAACTGAGTGGGCTCCATCTTCATTTTGAAGGGCTGCCCGTGTTCCTTCTCGAGCAGTGGCTTGGGGTCAAACGTGTCCACCTGCGACGGCCCACCGTCCATATAGAGGAAAATGACATTCCGGACTTTGGGTGGAAAATGGGGCAGGGCGTCGGCGGCGGCCTCGGCCGCGGTGACAATGGGCCCGCGCCGATGGCTGTCTTCAAGCAAGCCCAAGAGGGCCAAAGCGCCAAAGCCATTGGCACATCGCGCCAACATCGCGCGACGGGTCAAGGGACGGTTGACGTAACGGCCGCAATGGTTCGACTGGCTCATGGGAAATGGTCAGTTAAGGAAAACAAACTCTTTCACATTGAAGAGCACGTGGCAAAGGTCTGCCCAGACCGCGAGCTCACCCGACGTCTCGGTCCGTCCTGCCATTTCGTAGGCAGCCTTTTGTTCTTTAATAAACGAGAGCGCAGAGATTATTTCCGGCTCGGAGGCGGTACGAGCGAAAGCGGTTTTGTAGAGCGACTGCACACGTTCCACATCCGAGAGCTGCGCGTGTGCGAGGAGGCGCTTTGCCCATTGCTTCGCTTCGCGAATGACAAACGGGTCGTTCATCAAAATGAGGGATTGCGCAGGCACGTTGGACACCGTGCGCCGCCCAATGCACGTGAATGGAACGGGCATATCGAACGCCCGCATCATCGGGGAGATAAAGTTGCGTCGCACCTCAATATAGATGCTGCGCCGTCCAGAACCGTCCAGTGGGCCACTCGCGCCGGGGCGACCCCGACCGTCCATAAACTCCGTGAGATGAATGGGGACGGGAGGGCCGAAAGACTCGAGGCTTAGATCTCCGGCGACGGCCAGCATGGCATCGCGAATCGCTTCGCCTTCCAAACGCCGCAAGGGCATGCGATGCCACAGAAGGTTCTCGGGGTCGAGTTGCTCCGCAGCGAGGTCGGAGGGATGGCTCGACATGCGGTAAGTGTTCGAGCTGACGAGCAACTGAATCAGTCGTTTAATGGACCATCCGCCCTCCGTGCGAAACCATTGGGCGAGCCAATCGAGCAGTTCGGGGTGCGTCGGCGGCTGTCCCAGTTCGCCAAAGTCATCGGGAGTGGGAACCAATCCGCGTCCGAACAGGTGCAACCACACTCGGTTGACGATCACACGCGCGACGAATGGATTCTCCGGGTCCAGCATCCGCTGAGCGAGTTCCAAGCGTCCGCTGCCCTGGGCAATAGGCGCCTGGGAAGACCCGGCCAGAGCTTGGAGGAAGCGACGGGGCGCGACAGGCCCGGCCAGGCGGTGATTCCCTCGAACAAAAACAGGTTCATCCAGCCCTGTTCCGTCAGCCATGGATGGAACGCGGATTGGATCGATGAGAGAGCGTTCTAGTTGACGATAGTCCGCCAGAAGCTGCGAGACCACGGCATCGTCTTCCAGATCCAGAAGGTGATGCTGAGTGAGCCAATCCAAGAGTGAAGCTTCCACGCATGAAAGGCGCCCCGGGATGGCTTCCGACCAATGGCGGACGGCGTCAAGCACCGCCCGCTGATAGCAATCTGCCAACTCCAACGTCGACGTGGCGTTCTCCAAACCTCCGATATCCGCCAGGCAGATACTCTCCCTGCGCGGAGCCACCGCTTGATCGGAAAAAACCACTTGTTGCACTGCTAAATACCCGGAAGTTCCAAATCCGTTGCGCCGCTGATCATCCGCGGGATCGGGCACGGGCACGTCACTGAACTCAAGGTAGGCCTTGTGCCCCATCCACATCTCGAGATCAATCGTCACCCACTGAAAATGGTCCGAGTGCACGACCCGCTTGAGCCCACCGTAGATGGGGTCGCGGATCATGGTGAAGTTATCAACGGGGATATTGATTCGGGCGTCGCGGCCAGCGGCCAGGATATGCACGTAGCGGTGAGCAATGGAAAACGTTGGTGATCTTAAATATCCCTGCAATCGCCTGGAGATCGATCCGCTATGCAATGACGGGATCGCTTGAAGGCGGAGCGGTTCGCGACCCGCCTCGCTGACGACGAGGGCGCCAGGGGCGGTGGGTTGACTCGGGAACGCTTCGCCTTCGCGCATCCAGGCCCTGTCGAGCGGGGTGTCACGCGTAAAATCCGCGAAGAGAAAGGCATTGGTGCTGGCAGGCGCCGCGCCGACGGATTGTCGAGTGTCCGTGCGACGATGGTTTTCCGCCAGGCCGTCTCCAGAGCGTCGGCGAAGCCGCTGACTCCACGCCGCGAGAGGAGTCTCACGGTTTTCGAACTCGGCGTCCTGAGTCGCGGTTAGCCATTGGCGCAGCTTGGCTTCGTCCAGGTTCAAGGTTTCGGCGAGGTCCGGCAGTGAGTCCAGCGCCCGATCGGGAGAAGCAGTTCGATACAGCGTTTCGACAGCCATTAAATAGGCGGCGGTTTGGCTGGCCTGACTCTTCCAGACGTCGGCGAGACGCCGGCGTAGCTGGGCATGGAGAGACTGGAGCTCAGGGATAGTTCGTGACTGCTCCGCTTGCGGTGTGACCGCCGCTTGCGTATATCGCGAGCTGCTTAGGATCGAATAGAACGAGTAGTAGTCCTGGGTGGGGATCGCATCAAACTTGTGATCGTGACATCGGGCGCAGGCGACCGTTAAACCTAAAAACGCCTTGGAGAGAACATCAATCTGGTTATCGATCAGTTCCGCTTGATGCTGCCGCACATCGACCGGAGAATGCTCGCGTTGGCCTAGCCAGTAAAATGCCGGACCAATGATGGACTCATTACTCCCAGTCTCAGGGTTCCGGCGCGGTGGGTTTAGCAAATCGCCCGCCACGTGCTCGCGCACGAATAAATCATAGGGCACATCGGCGTTGAGCGCCCGAATGACATAATCCCGGTACCGCCAGGCGTTGGGATTATTGTAGTCAAATTCGTGGCCTAACGTCTCAGAGTAACGGACCAAATCGAGCCAGTGCCTGGCCCATCGTTCGCCAAACTGCGGCGATGCGAGGAGCTGTTCCACAACGTGCGAATAGCTCTCGTCGGTTACCGGCCCTTTCCATTCCATGGCGTTGTTCGGGAGTGGCGGCAGGCCAAGAATATCAAAAGAAAGGCGCCGTCGCAGCGTCGTCGGCTCGGCCGGGGGAGCATGCTTGAGTCCGCGTGCTTCCAGACCAGCACCAATAAATCGATCGACTGGGTGAGTGCCCCAGTGAGAATCGGCGACTTTTGGCAATGCGGGAGACCGAATGGGCTTCCATGCCCAGTGCTTCTGTCGGCGAGCCTCCAAATCAAACGGCGCTGGCTGGGTTAGTGTCGGCGCCGCATCCTTCTGTTCCGGCCAGGGTGCTCCAAGAGCGACCCATTTCTCCAGATCCCCGATTTGCTCGTCCGAAAGGCGGCCTTTCGGAGGCATTTGCAGGTCTGGATTGGTGTAACGGATTGCTTCAATCAGTCGACTCCGATCGGGCTGTCCTGGCACCAACACGGGACCGCTATCGCCGCCTTTCAAGAGAGCGGTGCGCTGATCCAAAGCCAGCCCGCCCTTGAGTTTCTCCGCCTGGCTGCTGTGACATCGATAGCATCGATCCACAAGGATCGGGCGGACACGCTTTTCGAAGAACTCAAGGTCTGCAGTTCCCTCAGCGCGCATCCCGATGACGCGGAGGAGGTAGATCGTCAGCCCTAGAATCGTTGCCCTCCAGTTGCGAGATTTGTTCGAGTAAGACATTGCCTGACAACACCACTCCAGCGAACGGTTCAAGGCATACTGACGTGTAAACCTTCGTCCGGGAACTTCTCTCTCTGAGCTTTACGGCACCTTAGCCGATCTGTAATTCCGAACTCAAGCTCCTTCCAAGCTAACCAAAAAGGCACACCAGACTTGACCCAAGGTCGGGATCGGACCGATTCTGCGCGGAACAGATTCAATGATGCAACGCGTCCGATGCCCCTGGGCTCAGTCCGAGTGGAGTGTCCCATACCACGATAAGGAATGGGGGGTTCCCGTGCACGACGATCGAACTCTCTTTGAGTTTCTAATTCTTGAAGGAGCGCAAGCGGGGCTCAGTTGGGAAACTATCCTGAAAAAGAGAGAGTCGTATCGCCGCGCTTTCGACGGATTCCAAGTCGAGAAGGTCGCCCAGTATGACGAAGAGAAGAAGCTCGCGCTCTTGGCGGATCCAGGCATCGTGCGCAATCGGCTCAAGATCGCTTCCGCCGTGCAAAACGCGAAGGCTTTCCTGGCCATCCAGAGGGAGTTCGGCAGCTTTGACAAGTATGTATGGCAGTTTGTCCGCGGGGAACCCAGGGTAAACGCGCACCGCGACTCCTCGACCTTGCCAGCACGAACCTCCGAATCCGACGCTCTGAGCAAAGACCTCCTTCGGCGTGGGTTCAAGTTTGTGGGATCAACCATTTGCTATGCGTTCATGCAGGCGGTGGGAATGGTTAACGACCACACCGTAGAGTGCTTCCGTTACCGGGAAGTTGGGAAATAGCACTTCACAACAGACCCGTTTCTTTGGGCGCCTCCTCGCATGGGTTAGAGTCTGGCACTCGGCATTTCCAGGTAGAGAAGAAGGACAGAAGACCGGTCGTCATACGTTCCGGGATTCATTATTCGTAACCGATTGGATTTCGAGGACTCTCGGGGTGTCCGCAATTTGTGGACACTCTCACTAAGCGTTAGTTCGGAACAGGTTGTGAGATTACTGCGGGCCGGTCGTCCAGGCCAGGTCCGAGACGATCGGGATTCCGGGAAAGGCCTCGATCTTCCCGGATTTGAGGATTGCAGCTGTGCATTAAAATTGCTGTTGTGAAGCGACCTTATGGTTTACCAACCGGCGCGGACGCTTCTGGACAGGGTCTCGAAATCCGAACATCGCTCTTTGTCGAAGGGGCGAATGGTGTCGCCAGGGCCCAAGGCCGGAATCAAGCTGCAACGCTGCGTTCGTTTAGGTTGGGCGCTCCTCGTCTGCTGCTTTACGCTGTTCGCGATGAACACTTTGCGTGCGGGCTCAATCCTGCGCGAAGTGTGGGAAGGTGTCTCTGGCACCGCGGTTTCCCAGCTCACGAGCGATCCGCGGTTTCCAAACGCTCCCTCGTCCACGAACCTCGTCAGCGACTACTTCGAGGCGCCGACAGACGTCCTCGAGGATTACGGGCAACGGATGCACGGGTATATCTTACCCCCAGTCACGGGGAACTACACATTTTGGATCGCCACGGACGACGGGGGGGAACTTTGGCTCAGTACCGATGAAACGCCAGCGAACCAGCGTCAGATTGCTTACGTCAGCGGCTGGACCAGCTCTCGCGAATGGACCCGCGAAGCAAATCAACAATCTGCTCCGATTCGACTGGAAAGCGGGCGCGCTTATTACGTCTCGGCACTGCAAAAAGAAGGCGGTGGTGGGGATAACCTTGCGGTACGCTGGCTTCGCCCCGACGGAGTGGATGAAGCGCCGATCCCAGCGACTTATCTCCTACCTTGGGGAACCGCGTTCGCCGTCCCGTCGATTCAGCGCCAGCCCCAAAGCACGTCCGTGGTGGAGGGCGGTGCCGCCACTTTCGACGTTCAAGCTGATCCTCTGAGCCCGGCCAACGTGCAGTGGCAGCGTAACGGAATCGATATCGCTGGCGCTTCGACGAATCCCTTGGTTTACGGCCCAGTTCGAATGTCCGATCAGAATTCTCGGTTTCGTGCAGTGCTGAGCAATCGGCTGGGCACCACCGTTTCCGAAGACGCAACCTTGGCCGTCACGCCAGACGTAACGGCACCGACTGTCGCTGTGGTTCGGAACCTGAGCGCATTCACCGTGAGTGTTGCCTTTGACGAGCCCATGGAACTCTCCTCGTTAGTCAATCCAGGCAACTACAAGATTTCAGGCGGGATTCAAATAACCGGGGCGAGCGGGACTGCGGACGGTCGATCGGTCATTTTGAGCACGAGTTCGATGGTCTTCGGTAACAGCTACACCGTGACCATCTCTAACCTGCGTGACCAAGCCGCTTCGTCCAACGGGATCAGCCCTGGGACAGCTCGGACCTTTGTGGCAGTGGAGTATGTTCCGTGGGACATAGGCGTCCAGGGCGGGACCACGACCACCGTCGCCGGAGGCTTTAACCTCGCCACCACCAGCGAAGATTTAGGAGACACGACCGACCAATGTCACTTTGCTTACCAACAACGAACGGGCGATTTCGATATGCGCGTGCGTCTCGCCACGTTGGGAATCTCCGACCCGTTCGTGCAGGCCGGCCTGATGGCGCGCGAGAATCTGGACGCGTCAGCGCGGTTTCTCGGAGTGTTTGCTTCGTCAGCTCAAGTGGGTTGTTTTGTGGAGTCGCGCTCAACCGCCAGTTCCAAGGGCAAAATCATTGGTCCGGTGGGCGGATTTCCCGTCAACTATCCACGAATGTGGCTGCGTTTGCGCCGGAGCGGAAATCAGTTCACAGGTTTTGCCAGCTTTGACGGGAGTGCTTGGCAAGAGTTGGGAACCGCCAGTCTAACGTTGCCCCAGACACTCTTCTTCGGGATGACGCTGGCGGGGCATGACGCGAAGACTTCATCGGTCGCCCAATTTCGCGATTTAGGCCCAACGGTCGCACCAACGAGCTTCACTTACCCATCGGGACGCGAGCGGATGGGACCCTCGAGTCGCCGAACTGGGCTTGTTTTTTCCGAGATCATGTATCACCCGGCAACCAGATCCGACTCGAGGAATCTAGAATTCATCGAACTCTATAACGCGGAAAGCGTCTTTGTGGACCTGACTGGATGGCGCTTAACTGGAGGGATCGATTATACGTTTCCCGACGGTTTTAAGCTGCAAGCCGGGCAATTCGCCGTCGTGGCAGCTGTCCCAGCGGATCTTCAATCGGTTTATGGGACCGAATCCGTTCTCGGTCCGTTTACCGGTCGACTCGACAGCGCCGGCGACACGTTGCGGCTGTTGAATCGTGCAGGGGCGCTCTGCCTGGAAGTGACTTATAGCCCCGACGCGCCGTGGCCAGTGGCGGCGGACGGACACGGACACTCACTCGTTCTTGCTCGCCCCAGTTTTGGAGAGAATGACCCGCGCGCCTGGAGCGCCAGTGAGCAGCGCGGGGGATCTCCAGGCGAAGTCGATGCGATCGCTCTCAACCCGTGGCAGGGAGTGTTGATCAACGAGATTTTGGCGCACACGGACGATCCCGTCTTGGATTTCGTGGAGCTTTACAATTCAAGTCGAACCGTGGTCGATCTGGGTGGCTGCTTTCTGAGCGACGACCCCTCAACTAATCGGTTCCGGATTCCAAACGGAACGACGCTTCCTCCAGGCGGGTTTATTGCCTTCGATCAAAATCAACTTGGGTTTGCGCTCAGTGCAAAAGGAGAAACGCTCTATTTGTTAGCCGCAGACCAAAGCCGTGTGATCGACGTGATCCGGTTCGGCGGCCAGGAAAACAGCGTTAGTTCAGGTCGGGCGCCGGACGGAGCGCCTGGTGTTCGACGTCTCCAGTCTCCAAGTCCCGGGCGCGCGAACGCAGCACGACGCATTGAAGACGTTGTGATCAACGAGGTCATGTACCATCCAATTACCGGTCTGGAGGATGATCAGTATGTCGAACTTTACAACACTTCCGGTGTGGGAATCGATCTTTCCGGCTGGAGATTAACCTCCGGGATTGGTTTCCAGTTTCCATCCGGAACGGTTCTGGCGCCCAATGGCTACGCTGTGGTCGCGAAGGACGCCACGCGGTTACGCGATCGCTATCCGCAGCTCAATGCTGGCAATACCTACGGCAACTTCTCCGGCAAACTAAGCCGGGCAAGCGATCGGGTTGTGCTGACGAAACCCGATACCATTGTTTCCACAAACCAAAGCGGTGCATTGGAGACGAATCGAATTCATATCTCCATCAGCGAAATGGCGTATCGCGACGGTGGACGCTGGCCTGAACTTGCGGATGGCGGTGGATCGAGCCTGGAATTGATTGATCCTCGTGCAGACTTGCTGGCCGCCCCGAGCTGGAAGGCCAGCGATGAAACTCAAAAAGCGTCCTGGCAGAGCTATGAATTTACTGGCCGCCTGGATTTGGCCAACACCGGTTACCCAAACAATCGACTGCACATTATTATGTTAGGCGCCGGCGAGTGCCTGATCGATGACGTGGAAGTTCTGGGCACTGCCAGCACGAATCTCCTGTCAAACGGTTCATTCGAAAGCGGTGTTTCTGGTTGGACATTCTATGGAAATCATCGAGGCAGCACTGTCGATTCCGCTGGGTCTTTTGCGGGACAGAACTGCTTGCACGTTCGCGGTCTCGGCGATGGAGATACGGGAAACAATGCGATTCGCGTTAACTTGCTGGCGACACTCCCATCCTCGCAAAACGCGACCCTGCGCGCGAAGGTCCGCTGGCTCGCGGGCTGGCCCGAGGTGCTTCTGCGTGTCCGCGGCGGCGGCATCGAGATGCCGGTCCATATGACGCTGCCGACGAACCTTGGCACGCCTGGGGCGCCGAACAGTCGACGTCTGGAGAACGCCGGCCCAGCGATTTATGAAGTTTCCCACGCTCCCGCACTACCGAGAGCGAACCAGGCAGTCGTCGTCACTTGCCGAGTCGCAGATCCCGACGGAGTTGCGTCGCCGCGGCTGCGGTACCGAGTCGATCCAGCGGCCACACTAACGACAGGAGCCATGCGTGACGATGGAACGGGCGGTGACGCTCAAGCTGGAGACGGAGTCTATTCCGCGACCATCAGCGGGCGCAGTAGTGGCACTCTCGTCGCCTTCCGCATCGAAGCGAACGACGATTCCGCCTCGGCCCCCATGAGTGTCTTTCCTGCGGAAGCGCCGTCGCGCGAGTGTTTGATCCGGTGGGATGACCCGATTCCAATGGGCAGCTTTGCGCACTATCACATGTGGAATACCGCCGCCATCGATCAGGCAAGAAACAGTTCGCGCCCCCTCGATAATACTTATCGGGACTGTACCCTGGTGTATGGAGATTCCCGGATCGTCTACAATGCAGGGTTTCGGGATAAAGGCAGCCCGTATCATGGCGGTTCAGGGGACTTTGCCGTAGCAGTGCCAACAGACGATTTGGTTCTGGGAGCTCAGGATCGGGTCTTCGGATCGACAGGAAATGGCGGCAACGAAGCGACCCAGATGAAAGGAGACGTTAGCGGTTGGATCGGTCAGCAGTTGGACATTCCCTTCCTCCATAGTCATTACCTGCGGCTTTACCGCAACGGCGGATTGTTTCGTGAGGTCCTTTACGACCTTGAGCAGCCCAATTCCGACTACGCCCACGCCTGGTTCGGCGGCGGTGATCCGGGAGATCAGCTCTATAAAATTGCGGTCTGGTTCGAGTTTGCGGATGACAACTCGAACTTTCAGTCCACCGGCGCGACGCTGGAGCGATTCCTTTCCTCAGGAGTGCTTAAACCGGCACGCTATCGCTGGAACTGGCAGCTTCGACCCAGCGGAACCACCGCCACAGATTTACAGCCAATCTTTAATCTCGTTACGGCAGCAAATAACGTCGCCGACCGTGTGACAGGCCTCATGAACGTTGCAGATATGGAGGAGTGGATGCGCGTCTTCGCGTATAATCGCATCCTCGGAAACTGGGATTCATGGACTTTCTCTGTGGGGCAGAACATGTATCTCTACGCACCCCTCGGTGGACGAGCAACCCTGCTCCCATGGGATATAGACTTCGTTCTTGGGGACGGAAATGGCCCGAGTGATCCGCTCTGGGGCGGACAAGATCCGGTAGTGAACCAACTCTACAATGTTCCCGCTTACCGGCGTATGCTTTGGCGCGCGTATCAGGACGCTGTCAATGGACCGTTACGCGCGGAGAACTACGCGCCGCAAGTTGAAGCGCGCCGCCGGGCGCTCTTGAACAATGGCGTCAGCTCCAACCCAAACAGCATCCGGACTTACATCGAAGCGCGGCGGAACTACCTCCAAACGCAGCTCAAAACGGCGGATGCAGCTGCGTTCTCGCTTTCAACCAATGGAGGAACCGAATACAGCACGAACAATCCGGTGGCATCCCTGACTGGGTTGGCTCCTTTTGCAGTCGTATCCATTGACGTCAACGGAAGTCCCTATCCAGTGACGTGGATATCGGCGACCGCCTGGAGAATGGATGTCCCGCTCGGAGCGGCGGTTAATCGCCTCGAACTGATTGGACGCGATCGACATGGTCGGGCCGTTCCCGGAGCGACCGCGTCCATAACCGTGCGTTACACTGGGGCTGCGATCGAACTTGCAGACTGGGTCGTGATCAACGAAATCATGTATCACCCGCCGGAAAAGAACGGTGAGTTCATCGAACTATTCAATCGACACCCGAATGCCAGCTTTGATCTCTCCGGTCTCGAGTTGCATGGGGCGGATTTCCAGTTTCCTTCAGGGGTGGTTATCCCGCCGGGTGGGTTCTTGCTAGTCGTCAAGGATCGATCGGTCTTCACACTGACCTACGGCGCGCAACTCCCAGTCGTCGGAGAATTCAACGGCAACCTAAATAACGGGGGAGAGACCATTCGCCTTGTGAAACCTGCTTCGGAGGTAGCTCCGGAGCGAGTTATCGATGATGTCCGGTATGACAGTTCGCCTCCTTGGCCGGCACTCGCAGACGGCTTGGGCGCCTCACTGCAATTATCCGACCCCACCCAGGACAATTGGCGGGTCGGCAACTGGTCTGCGCTCGCATCGAGCGATCCCAACCGTGCCACTCCAGGGCGCGCCAATGGCGGTCTTACGTCTATCGATCCTTTTCCATCGCTATGGATCAACGAGGTCCTCCCTGACAACCGCACAATCAATGTCGACGCGCAGGGGGAGCACGCCCCTTGGATTGAGCTTTTCAACGCCGGACTTACGCCGATCGACCTTACCGGCTTCTACTTGAGCTCGGATCCGAATAACCTCCGTCAGTGGGCTGTTCCTCAGGGCACAGTCCTCAGCGCCGGCTCGTTCTTGCTGGTCTGGGCCGACGGACAAACCGCGAACTCCGCTCCCGGGGAACTGCATGCGAGTTTCCGCCTCAATTCCACAAACGGAGTGCTCACACTCAGCCGGAACCAGGCCGGTGCAGCGGTTGTCATGGATTTTGTCCGTTATACGACCGGGTCTTCGGATCGCGCAACAGGCTCTGTGCCAGATGGTGAACCGCGCAAGCGAAAAGTCCTGCTGATTCCAACTCCAGGAGGGCCGAATAATCCGAATTCGCCTGCGATCCCCGTCTCAATTAACGAATGGGTTGCGAGTAATCGCTCCGGATTGGTCGATCCTGTGGACGGAGCGTTCGATGATTGGTTCGAGCTTTTCAATGCTGGGGCCAACACCGTCGATCTCAGCGGCTTTTTTCTCACGGATGCCTTGACGAATAGCACGAAGTTCAAGATTCCACCTGGAACGACGATTCCGGCCAATAGTTATCGGGTATTTTGGGCGGACAATGAATCCGCGCAGAATGGGGTTCAGGACACGGTGCACACGAACTTTCGGCTTAGCGCGGACGGTGGCCAGATCGGCTTGGCCAGTCCCGATGGTGTACTCTTGGATAGCGTGACTTTTCCGGTTCAGACTCCAGATATTAGTCAGGGCCGAGTTCCGGACGGCGGCGCCCCTCCGTTCGCGTTTTTCTCGAACCCGACGCCGGGCTTGCCCAACGCTGGACAGTCCGGTAATCGGCCTCCGACCCTGTCTCCGATCGGCGACAAGACCATAGAACAGGGTCAGACGCTGCAGATCACAGCACTCGCTTCCGATCCTGACGTTCCAGCGCAGGCCTTAACGTTTGACCTCACGGCGGCGCCAGCAGGCGCGACGATTGATTCGCAATCCGGGCAACTCACTTGGACTCCCGCCAGCAGCATTCCGCCCGGCTCCTATTGGTTGACCGTGCGCGTCACTGATAACGGCGTGCCTCCTCGGGCTGCCGCGGCGACATTCCAAGTTCTCCTTCGCCAGATCAACGTCGCCCCAAAACTCGCGCCCGTGCCAAACGCGGTGATTGATGAAAGTGTTCCGTTTACCTTTCGGGTTTCCGGCAGCGATGCAAATCTGCCACCGCAAAAGCTCACCTATAGCCTCGGGATAGGATCTCCCGAAGGTGTAACCATCGATGCTGCCACAGGGGAGTTTACTTGGGTGCCCAGCGAAGCCCAGGGTCCTGGGGTCTATACCATCTCTCTGCGGGTAACCGACGATGGTCAACCGCCGCTTTCAACAGAGCAGAGTGTCACGCTGACCGTGATGGAAACTAACAACGCGCCGACCCTAGTTCCGATCGCTGCGCAGAACGTGGATGAAGGATCTGCTCTTTCGTTGCAGGTTGAAGCACGCGACCCGGACAATCCGCCCGTCCGTTTATCATTCAGTCTAGAAAACAGTCCCGCAGGTGCTCGAATCAATTCAGACACGGGAGTCTTCCAGTGGACTCCGGCTGAGCGCGATGGCCCGCGCGATTACAACATAACGGTTCGAGCCACCGAAGCGGGCGGAGGCCCCTCCAGCACAATGACCTTTCTCGTGGGGGTGCGCGAGGTCAACCTGCCACCGGTGCTCACGCCAATCCCAAGACTGATTCTCCGTCCTGGCGATTCTTTGGTGTGGACGAATCAAGCGACCGACGCGGATTTCCCTCCGCAAGGGCTTACGTTCAGCGCCGTGACGGGTTTACCTCCAGGCGCAAATCTAAATCCGTCGACGGGGATCTTGTCGTGGACATTGGGCGACGATCCGGTGGCTGGGACAAATCGCATTGTCATCCGAGTTACGGACGATGCTGTGCCACCGCTTTCTTCCGAGCAGGTGGCAGAGCTGGTCGTGCAAGCGCCTCCGCGCGTCGCCATCAACGAGGTGATGCATCGACCCGCCGTGGCGAATGCGCAGTTTGTCGAGTTAGTGAACCTGTCGAGATCTAACCCTGTCGATCTGAGCGGGTGGCGTATGGAAGGGTACAACTTCTTGTTTCCTTCCGGCATCCTTCTTGAGCCACGGGGATACCTTTGCGTGGCTCGCGACGTCAGCGCGTTTCAAACGGCCTATGGTAAATCGGCCCGTGTGGTGGGCAACGCCGTGATCGTATTGCCGGCGGATGGAGGCTCAATCAAACTCCTCCAACCTGGGGTGGCGAGCGGCGAGTCTCCTTGGACTATCGACGACGTGCACTTTCGACTGAGCGCTCCGTGGCCTGAGTCTGCCATCACAGCGGGTGCATCGCTGCAGCGCATTGATGCTCAGCAAGACCCCCGACCCGTCGCAAACTGGGACGCAGCCAAGGGCAATGTCACCAATTCGCCTGTTGCCGTGGTGCCGTTGGAGGCGACCTGGCGGTCCTGGCAAGCTGCGGGCAGTCCCGGCACGGCTTGGAATAGCGCGGCCTACGATGACACCGCATGGCCGAGCGGTTCTGCGCTGTTCTACGTAGAGACCGCCGCAATTCCCGGAACGAAAAACACTCCGTTAACCCTTGGCAGTACAACCTACTACTTTCGAACACGGTTCAATTTCGTGGGTGACCCGAAGGGCGCACTCCTGCGTTTGACCACTATTCTGGATGATGGCGCCATCTTTTATTTGAATGGTCAGGAGATTTATCGCTTAGGCATGCCCACGGGTGCCGTGGATCAGAGCACCTTTGCCGCTCGGACTGTCGGTGACGCTGCCCAGGAAGGCCCTCAAGAAGTCCCTGCGCTCGGCCTCCGTTCCGGAGAGAATGTCATCGCTGTCGAAGTTCATCAGGTAAATGCGGGAAGCAGCGATATCGTTTTCGGCGCCGCTGTTGATCTTATCAGCATCGGCGCTTCCTCGTTTACTCCGGGAGCACTCAATTCCGTGGCCGCAGAGTTGCCGCCTTTTCCGTCGCTATGGATTAACGAAATTCTGCCCGGAAACGGGAGCGGGCTACCCGATAACTTCCAGGATCGCGAGCCGTGGGTTGAACTCTACCATGACGGTTCCGCACCACTCCGGTTAGACGATTGGTCGTTGTCGGACGATTACGCGGCTTTGGGAAGATGGCCATTTCCGGCAGGAACCGTGATCGCCCCGCATAGCTATCTCTTGATTTGGATGGACGGAGAAGTCACAGAATCGACAGCGTCCTCACTTCATGCGAATTTTCGACTCGCCCCTACCTCCGGTCGATTGGCGCTGGCACGGCTGCAGTCTGGAGGGAGACGCCTGGTTGATTACGTCGAGTATGCTCAAATCTCACTCGATCAGTCTTGGGGAGCTTTGCCCGACGGCGACCCACTGCACCGACAGATTCTCGACGCACCAAGTCCGGGACATGCAAACTCCACTGGCCAAGGCGGTAACTCAGGCGTCACCATTCGCGTACAGAACGGAACTGAAATAGGGATTGTCATGGCGACGAAGCCCGGGCTTCGGTATGCGCTGCAAGTAACATCGGACCTAAGTCACCCGGAATGGAGAGCCGTCCAGGAGTTTACCGGAGACGGTTCTCCAAAACTCCTCTCCGAAGCCTTGGACAAGATTCAAACGCAGCGCTACTTCCGGCTCATCACGCTTTAGTCAAAAGCGTTCGAATGTTACTTGGTTAGCGCGTTGGCCTTTCGCTGCTTCGCCCAGCGTGCTTTCTGCGCCGCGATGATCCTGGCTTTTCCTTCGGGGCTCATTGTACGTTTTGAAGTTGCAGCGGGAGGAGTTTTTTTACTGATTTCGGCGGAACTGCCTGCCGCGCTGCCGGAGACATAGAACTTGCCATCCTTGCTCTTAACGGGAGTATCCTTGCCATAGAGGACCGCGCCCAGAGAGTTTAATGGGTTTTCCGTCGTAAAAACGTAGCCCACCGCTTCAACCGCATCGACCAGTTCCTTCCGCGCCAACGGTCCGTTGGAAAGTGCTTTGATCACGGCCTCTCGCATCGAGAGGGCATTTCGACCCCGACCTCGAGAACGACCGGCACTGCGCGTTGCTCGGCTTGCGGCAGTGACAGCGGGTGCATCTTCCCCAAGCACGCGGTTCAGCTGAGCCAAGCGAGTTTCGAGCTGGTTCTTCTCTGCCAGTAGTTTCTCACGTAGTTTCGAGTATTGGTGTAATGGGTCGTTCTTCATAATTTCGGTGTCTACCAGCTTCTCAGGCGCAGATTGCTGAAATCCGCTTGAGTCCATCGAACACGGCGACATTGGTATAGTTTCGAACGCTACAGTGCAAGCTTGCATGCAACGAAGTCAATTCGTCGTTCCTATACTTATTTCTTGCATGATATAAATCCGCCAACCATACCAACGCTCGGCAGCCATCTTGCTAATTAGCCTTTGTCGAGTTAATGATCAACGCCAGGCCGTGCCCAAGCCCGACCGCGGTGAGACAGAGAACCATGGACAGAGTCGCATTCATTCCTGCTCGAAACCAGTGGCCTTCCTCCGCCAAAAGAAGGGTTTGGAGGCTGAACGAGGAAAAGGTCGTATACCCGCCGCAAACGCCGACCATAAAGAACTGACGCAATTGGGAACTGGCCAGCCAGCGGCCTTCGGGACCTGTCGCCGCTGCAAAAAATCCGATCAGAAATGATCCGGAGACATTCACCACCAGCGTGCCCCAAGGAAAGGCCGGCCCCCACGGTAAGAACGGTCCAAACCGTTCCGTGATCAAGAGCGAAGCCCACCACCGCAAGAGGGAGCCTAAGCCGCCGCCCATAAATATAATCAGGCCGTTTAACATTGCCGCGACATCCACTTAGCAAAGAATACTTACTGCATAGCCGCTCCTCTGACGACGCCCAACTTTCGCTCCGCCGGTCAGAAAAGTAGACGCAAACATGCCGAGAGCATTTTCCAATGCAAGCGCTTAGCGCAAGAAACGGAGACCCGAATCCTGATGCACAGCTCAAGGGGGACAGTCATTGGCAGACATCAATGCCCGTTCCGTTACTACGTGCAGAAGATCAGGCAGCAAGGAGTGGATAGAGCTCAGCAAAACATGTTGATTAACTCGATCCTGGAATACGCCGATACCATAGTTAGCAGCGGAGCCGCTCGTCGATATGCCGGGCGCTCGCTGAGCTATCCTCTCAGCATGCCGGTTAGTCGTATGGCACATGAAAATAAGCACTAAGATCACCTTCGTGGCGGTCGGACCCGTCGTGCTTGCGGTTGGGCTTTCCCTGGCCAGTTTGCTCTTGGCCCAAAGGAAGCTGGACGGGCAGGTGCAGACGACCATTCGTGATCAGGCTTGGAGCGAATCGGCGAAGCTTGCGCGTAGCATGTACTGGCTTTGCGCCAGCACCGAATCGAGCGTCCAAAACCGCTTGGCGCACGATTTGAAACTGGCCCGGGAATTCCTGCAGCGGGCTGGCGGAGTAACGCTCTCGGCGGAAACAATTTCCTGGCAAGCTCTCAATCAGTTTACAGGTCAAGCGGAGACTGTGACGCTCCCAAAGATGCTGGTTGGGTCCAATTGGCTGGGGCAAATCCTGACTACCAATATCACCGCACCGATGGTCGATGAGGTTTATCACTTAACGCGGGACTACTGTACCGTATTCCAGCGTATGAATGAGGCGGGCGATATGCTACGCGTCTGCACTCGTGTTACCAAGAGTGATGGATCTCGGGCTTTGTCCACCTTTGTCCCGGCTCGCGAGCCCAACGGGAAAGAGAACCCGGTGTTACAGAAAATCTTAAAGGGTGAATCCTTTATTGGCCGGGCTTTCGTCGTCAATCAGTGGCATGATGCGGCCTATGAGCCGATTTGGGATTCGTCCCAGTCTAAGGTAATTGGAATGTTATACGTCGGCGTGGATATGAAAGCCGTCACCAAAGAGCTCCATGACTCCATGCTCCAAATTAGAGTAGGCAAGAGCGGCTATGTGTATGTTCTCGGTGGAAGCGGTACGGAACGGGGGAATTACATCGTCTCGCAAGGCGGTAAGCGTGACGGCGAGAATATCTGGAATGCCAAAGACGCTTCGGGTCGACTTTTCATCCAATCGATCATTGCGAAAGGCCTCAAGACCAAGGGAGGCGAAGCAGAATACGAAACGTATACCTGGAAGAACAACGAAGACCCAGCGCCGCGAAGCAAGATCGTCGCTGTGACCCGCTTCGAGCCCTGGGACTGGATCATTGGGGCTGGAACGTACGAGGACGACTTTGCCGATGTGCAGGGCAAACTGGCCGCGGCAGAACGCAGTATGCTCGCCGGCGTCACCGGTACGGCCGGTGGTGTCGCGCTCATCGCCGGACTGGCTGGATGGTGGCTTTCTCGTGGAATCGGACGCCTCCTGTTGCAAGTAATCGAGGGGCTGCGCGCGAGCTCTCGGGAGGTTGCTACGGCAGCTCAGCAGGTGCTCGGCTCCAGTCAGACTCTCGCCGAGGGAGCCAGCGAGCAAGCCGCGTCGCTTGAGCAGACTGGCGGATCCCTTGAGAACCTCTCCTCCATGACCGCTCGGAATGCGCAAAACTCGCAGCACACCAGTAATCTCAGTCGTGAGACCAAAGAGACCGCGGAGCGCGGGGCCGGTCACATGAAGGAATTGACCTCGGCCATGGCCGCCATCAAGGCGTCCAGTGACGATATCGCGGATATTATTCGGACCATCGATGAAATTGCTTTTCAGACCAATGTGCTGGCTCTCAATGCGTCCGTTGAAGCGGCGCGTGCTGGGGCGGCTGGCGCGGGGTTCGGCGTTGTTGCCGATGAAGTGCGAAGCCTGGCGCAGCGCTGTGCGCTGGCGGCCAAGCAGTCCGCCGCCTAGATCGAAGCAGCCGTCGTTCGGAGCCATCAAGGCGTCGAATTGACCGCCCGGGCTGCAGAAGCCTTCAGCGACATCGTCGCACGTATTCGTCAGGTGGATCAATTGGCGTCCGACGTGGCCAGTGCCTCTCGCGAGCAGAATGAGGGAATCCACCAGATCAACACCACGGTCGCTCAGATGGACCAGGTGACGCAGTCAAACGCCGCGAGCGCTGAGGCGAGCGCCGCCGCTGCAGAGCGCCTCCACCATGAAACGGAAGCGCTCGAAACCTCGGTCACACAACTCGCATTGTTGGTGGAAGGAAATGGGGGTGGTAAGTCGGAATCTTCGCTGGAATCTGCCAACCACGCCCTTGCGATCGGCGACTGTTCTCGAATCGCAAGTGTCCGGTCAATAGCAGTCGCGCGTCAACCCCTCGTCCCCGTGCGTCAGTCCAACAGTTAGGGCGTCGCACTGCCACAGCCCCGCGGATTGGCGACCGTGCACACCTATTTTCGGACGAATTCCGTCATCTCGGCGTCATTTCGTTCGGTTTAGTGCCCGTTCCGGTTCGGATAACGGTCATGCGCGAACTTCTGCGCAGCGAATAACCCTGACTCGAAGGAGTTCCAGGGATTTGCGAAAAATGGTGGAGGCGGCGGGAGTTGAACCCGCGTCCTTGGCAAACAAACCAGCCGCGACTACATGCTTAGTCAGAGAGAGTTTTCTTCCGTACCATAGCGGTCTGACACCGACTGGCACAGCCTAGTCCGCATGGATAAGTTTCGGTTCGAAACGCGCGGTCTCCGCCTCAAACCTAACCTGCTATCACGTTCGTCCACCTCAGCAGGTGTCGGGTGGCGAACGTCGCAGCCTTAGGCCGCGAGGGCTAATTCTTCGTTAGCAGTTAATGTTTGACCCGATTATTTACGAGGCCAACGGATCGTCCTCGGCATGCCGCCTCTGGCGCATCTCCCAAGTCGAAACCAGTACGCCCCCGAACGGCAAGCTAGTATCTGCGAATCTGGCTGCCGCGTCAACTCGCGTGAAATTCTCCCTGCACTTCAGACACTGGGGAAGAGAAATTGATCAGGGGCGCCTACGCACCAGGATCGGCCAGGACGAATTTCCGCGAGACGAGGGTGCCTGGATAGGGTGGTGGTGCGCCCCAAGCCCATGTTTCTTTAGGGTCGGGA
>JBGAIN010000286.1:0-6314 GCA_044225505.1 Limisphaerales bacterium | reverse complement strand
CACTTCTGCAGGCATCATGACATGGAGGCGTCCGTCGTCGACGTGGTAGGAGACCATGGGCATGGCCATGCCGCCCTGCATCGGGACAGAGGTGAGAGTCGAGGCCAGTGCAGATGACGATCCGCACGTCATGGCAACGGCGGCAACGGCACTCAAAGCAAACCGGAATTTATCCATAAGTAGCAATCGGAAACACAGTTAAAGATTTTCGGCCGCGAGTTTCCCTGAACGGGAATCCCGGCTCGCGGGGTCGCGCTTTCAAGGCGATTCCGCGTCGCGATCGACCGGGAAGTAGCGAAACTCCGAGTGGAGATAGCTCACCTGGCAACAACTACGCCAATGACGAAGTCAAGTTCCGGGCGGTCCCGTGCTGCGGCGGCAGTCGACGGTCAGGAAAGACTATCCGCGAAGGGGCAACGTGGACGCGGTTTGGGAGGAGCGTCTACGAGATGAGTCATGAAGAAATCGAAGGCGGGGAAATGTGCGCGACCTATTGCAAAGACGAGCGGCGTGCTTTCCCATACCAACCCGAAATCCAGTTTGGAGGCCGGTTTTGTCCCCTGCTGCTCTTGCTTTTTCTGATCGGCTCTCCCTTTCTTGATGATTAAACAAAGGGAGCATGGATGTTTGCCATCGAAGGTCTTCACGAGCGTTTCCGCGATCGTGGCTTCTCGCGCGTAGGTGATGAGCATGCTAGCCCAGGCCACCGGCTGCAGCACTGCCCAATGCAATCCCAACGAAAGGACAAGCACCCACACAGCGACAAGATGAACTAATGCCCGCAAGCACAAGTATCGTACCGAGGAATATCGCAGCCGTCAAGCAGACCCGCGACCATTGTGCCCGCCCCCAGTCGCCCCAATGTCGATTTCGTTGGCCAGGCTTGGCCTGGAGTTGCATGAGCACGCTTTGGCTTGACCCGTCCATAATATATGCCAGTCTCTTAGGGTCAAAGTTGGTTGGGGATCTTGGTTAGTTCCCAAGTCTGGGAGCGACTTACCGTGGTGGTCACGCCAAGCGCCTATGCAGCGGCAGCGCCAGGTGAGATTCACCCGGCAATTCAACACCAGCTTGCGACACAACTCGCCGGTTGGAGAGATGGCCGAGTGGCTGAAGGCGACGGTTTGCTAAACCGTTATACGGGTTAAACCGTATCGGGGGTTCGAATCCCCCTCTCTCCGCCAGCTTCGCTGACCCTCGACTGAGTCAAAAACTTGGGAATTCCAAAGTAACCCTCCCCACTTCAACAGACCGGGATGCATCGTGATGTGTCCAGATGTCGATTCACTGGAACAACTTCTCCTGGCGGGTTACCGGCGTTGGTGGATTGCTCAGCAGCGCCGTGCATATTTTCATCGTGACTCCGGTGCTGTTTACGAACCTGCGCAAGCGCTCGCTTCGAAAGGCTCATACCCATTAGCGGACAGAGCTGATTCTAGTGTCGGCGACGTTGGACCTAAGAGGGCCGCCAACACCAATCGATGGCTCTACGTTCGAATGTTCGACCGACCTGGCGCCCCCGTTTCCGGTCGACGAAAACGAGGGGCGCCTGTTATACCGTGAGAGTGCCTGAGATATCGCAAAGCCGACTCTTGTTAGATGAGCACGGCGCGGGGGCGACACCACCGCCCCGAACTGATCCTGGCCTGTCGATCGAATGATGTGCTCATCACAACGTCTCGCGTCCCATTATGTCAGTCTGATCGCCGTCGGATGGATTCTCGGATTGTGGCCCTGGGTGACGCAGCCAGCGCGAGCTGCGTCTGAGATCGCGGTCGAGACGATCCGCCTTACGAATGGACCAGTGGTGACAGTTCAGGTCGCTCATACGTCCGGTAAGAAAAATGTCAGACGCCCGGCAATCCTGACGTTAGGATCCATCAAGCCGGACGCCATGCCTGGCTGGAGTACGAATTTGCTGGAAGACGGCTTCGCATTGGTTGCCTTTACGGCTGAATACCCTCCCGATCCAAACCCAGCCCGCCGACCGGTGTGGTTGCATTTTGATCCGCGATTTGCCCATAGCTATGTTCTCGGCGGCGTCCGCACCCCGCAGGACACGCACCGCGTGATTAATTACCTGGAAGGCCGCGCGGATATCGATGTCGAAAGGATCGGGTGGCTAGGCAGTTCCACCACGGGCATTTTTGGCCTGGCTGCGGCCACGCGTGAGCCACGGATCAAGGCGATCGTCGCCTTTGTGGCCACCGGCGCGTATGAGAAGTGGCTGGCGACCTGGAAGCCCAACGGACTGTGGCAACCCCACGACGTCGACCTCTGGCCCGAGACCCGCGCCTTGCTGCCGGAAGCCGATCCGATCCGCCGGGCGACGAATCTCTATCCTTGCGCCACATTATTGATCAACGGTGGCACGGATAAAGTAGTCGATGTCTCGACACCGCGCGCGTTCGTCGAGGCAGCGCGCCCACGACACGCGACAAAGCCGGACCGTCTGCAACTGATTGTATACGATGGGATGGGCCACAATCTTCCGGATGGCGTTATCCCACTCTACGCGGGGTATTGGTTCCGCATGCATCTGGCGTCGCGTGCCCAATCCGAGGAGGCCACGGCTCAGCCGCTCAACTTGCTTGAGAGCACGAGGCAAACGGCGTTGACGCCGACGCCTCATGAAAGGCTGATTGGCGCCACGGGGGACTTAGCAGCGCCTGCCTCAAGCGTTGCACCTCACTCCGCAATTATGCCTCGCCCGCAAGACTACACACTGCTCTGGTGGGCCGAAGGACCGCCTAACATTCTGGGAAGTTCACGCCCTCCAGCAACGGAAGTGCTCTGTTTGCAATCGGGCACATGGGGCATGGCGATTGACACTCGGAAAATGGAGCTCTTGCGATTCGGGAACTTCACGAGCCCGATGCCTCTCTCCACAGCCATGGGGCCGGACCAGAATGCCTTCAACGCCTTGCCCGTCTCAGCGTGGAACTGCGCCTTGGTGGTGGGCGAACGGCGTTTCCAGTGTACCGGGTTGCGCAAGTCCAAAGATGAGTTCTTCCAGCCCGTTCAGATCGTTGAAAGCGGGCGTTTCTTCCAGCGCGTGGCGATAACCGATCTCAAACTGACAGACTCGCAGGGCCAAGAATTCCCAGAAAGCGCCCGCTTGGAAATATCCGCTTGGCCAGACCGCTTGACGTTTCGGCTCGAGATGGATCCCAAGTCACTGCCAGAGGACGCTCGCCTAGAACTACGCGTCGGCGAACGCATCGCCTCAGAGCGAGTCGCGCAACAAGCGGCAGTGACATTGACGGTTAAGGAAGGACCCACCGATCGGGCAGCCCGACTCACCGCAGAAGTGCCCTTGCGAATTGGCCTCGATGAAACGCTTGGATGTTACACCATCGCATTGCCGGAACGGCCCTGGAGCAATGCCAAAGGCACGTATTACCCAGAGGAGCATCTCGACCGCTTGGATCGTTGGCGTCTGACATTGCAGAATGACTCCGACGATCCGGTCAATTCGCGGCTGATGTTCACTCAGGAGAACTATTTACCCATCACCGGCTTCACGCCTTTCTTGGCTGACGAAGAGGGTAGACCCACGGGAATCCCAGTGCAGATTTCCAAGAACTGGCATCAGCGACCGGAGAAGGGCAACCTTCGGCATCAGGGCCCTTGGTTTCACGGTTGCACCATCGTTCGCCTGCCGCCGCACTCCCACCGCACGCTGACATTCTCGATGGCTTACGCTCGTTATGGCGGCGTCTTCGCCGCATCCCATGCTCAACTTTCATTGATTGGCTGGGGCCACAACCAATTCTGGGATCAGGCCGCGATTGGCAGCTTTGGCGAAAGTATTTGCTTTGAGCCAGGTCGCGTTCAAAGGCGCTGTTTCATCGATGACCTGCGCCCCCTGCTGACATTGCCGGAAACGGAGCATCCCAAGCCGTATGGCTGGGCTGACAACAGTGGCGGGGGCGATTTCCTAATGTGGCAAAATGCCGAGGGCAACTATCAACCACTTCGTGCCACGCGAACGAATTATCGCGCTTATGGCCCTTGCCTGACAGACGTCTCCTATAGCGAGGAAACGCAAGGCGGCGAGATTTCCGCGCAGATGACAGTATCCTTACCTCGTTCGGACGATTATCTCCGGACCTTCATCCACTTGCGTTACGATGTGAATAAACGTGTTCAGTGGCGTCGTCTCGCCTTCTTTCAACTCGGCGCCGATCACTACAACGAAACGCCCAGTCGCCTCGTCGCAGTTGGCGACAGTTCTGGCCTGCGTGAAGAGTGGGAACCCAGATCCCGACCGGCTGAGTCCGGTCGCAACGGACGCGATTTGACCGGCGAGATGCCTTGGGTTTCGATCCACGGATTGCAAGAGAACGCTCTTCGCCCCGGTGGCGCAGCGGTGAGTCGCGGTTTGATTATTCGAAAATGGAAAGCGTCTTTCCATGGCGCAGCAAGCTCAGCTCCTTATGTATCGTTCTGGAATAAGGGTGCAGGCGCGAACGATGACCGCACGGTCGTCGAACTAAGCCCACCACCGACGGTGCGAGAACTGCAGCCAGGAGACTTCATCGAAGCGGACCTGGAACTGGCGGTCTTTCCCGCAAAACCAGCCGCCTATTACGGTCCGGACGTCGCATTTCGAGCCGCGCTTTGGAAGAACGCCGACCAGTGGAAACTGCTTTACCGGGAGGCGGCAGGGAACGCGCTTCGGGTTGAGGCGCAGCGTGGCAGAATGAATTGGCCGTATCCCATGAATTTGACGGTCGATACGAACCAGGTAGCCGAGGTGACTGTCGAAGGTGGATTGGGCTACGTCCCTGTCACGGTTAATGGCGTGACTAGTCCGCATGGCTTCGCCCTCTGGCTGGATGACCGCCGCGTTGACCAGAGCATTCACGGAAACGATTTCTGGCAGACCGATTACGACTCCGACCGGCAACAATGGCGAATGACGTACAACGTGGCGTTGGAAAGCTCCAACAGGCGCAGGCAAACATTGCGATTTGCTCCCAACCGAGCGCCTTGAGCAATAAAACTCCCGTTTGGGCGCAGCCGAGCGTAGATTGCCTTGCATGAATCACGCTCGACCGATCCGAAAGATGCCCTTTCCGGCGGGATGGGGCAATTGGGTTTACATGCCCCGAATCATCGGATTGCTGCTTTGCTGGCTAGCCGCGCCCGCGGCGAGTAACGCAGCAGCGCAGATCGACGTCTGGCCGCTGGACGCCCTGGTTAAACCTTTCCCGGACGATATTCCGCGTCCGCCCGGCCCCGCCTTCGCCGAAGTTGCGCGAGGCGAACACGCCACTTTGCAGATCGTAATGAGGGGCGAGAACACTATCACCCAGTTACATACTCGCGTCTCGCGGCTAACGTCGATCCCGGGGAACGAATTCCTGAACGCTCAACCGCCGAGGTTTGTCGCGAATGTCCTGGTGGATCGCCCGACTCAGCGGCCTTCCAAAGATCAGCTTAGACTTCCACCGGCCGAATATCCAGATCCGCTGCTCGACGATGAATTCAGAGATGTGCCAGGCGGTCATGGGCAAGCAATCTGGATTACTGTGCCCGTTCCCACGAATGCCGCTGCTGGGTCGTACGAAGGCAAGCTAACTTTAACAGGAAGCGCTGACGGACAACCGTTCCAGGTGGACCAGACGCTTCGCCTCACCGTTCGGAACGCCATAGCCGGGCCTGCGTCACTGTGGGTCACCGAGTGGTTTGCCATGCATTCGCGGCATATGCAGATCGCGCCAGAACCTGAATCGGCAGCGTATTACGCTCTCCTGCGGCGCTACGCGAGGAATATGGCGGAGCATCGGCACAACGTGGCGCTTATTTCCCCGCTGGCACTGGCCCAGTTTTCGGTGAACCGCGAAGGGAAACTGACGTCCGACTTCACGCGCTTCGATCGATGGGTCCGCATTTTCCAGGAAGAGGGTGTCATTGGCCGCATTGAAGGCGGGCATATTGGCGGACGCAAGGCCGGTTGGGAATCGCCCTTCGTGGTCACGATCTGGGCCGTCCAGGATGGGAAAGCCGTCTCGAGCCAGGTCGCTCCGGAAAGCCGTGAAGCAGAGGGCTTCTACGGAGAATTCTTGCCCGCGTTAGTTTTGCATCTCAAAGCTCAGGGATGGCTTTCGAATTACCTCCAACACCTGGCAGACGAACCGATAGTTCAGAACATCGAAAGTTACAGAGCCATGGCTGGTCTGGTTCGAAAGTATGCTCCGGAACTTCGGACGATCGAAGCCTGTCACACCAAAGATCTGGTCGGCTCCATCGATGTTTGGGTGCCCCAACTGAATTATCTCCAGCAAGATTTTGAGCATTATCAAGGC
>JBGAIN010000285.1:0-6413 GCA_044225505.1 Limisphaerales bacterium | reverse complement strand
GACAGCCGCATTCTCCCCGGATGGACACCGGTTGGTTGCGGGAGCTGGAAACGGTCATAACGTGCGTCGATTCGCATTGCCTCAGTGGAGCGACGAACCGGATTGGCCAGCACGGTCTTCCTATCTGTTTGAACTCGCCTTTTCGTCGGACAGTCGTTACGTCGCCGCAGGCTACGGCAGTGGCGAGATCAGTCTCTGGGATACATCCGGTCGGGATCAACCCAGGGCACTCCTCGGTCATGTCGATTCCATCACCGGATTGGCCTTTTCACACAACGGTCAGGCTGTCCTATCGTCCAGCCGAGACGGTACGTTGCGCCTCTGGGACTTGGCGCGCCCGAACCGCTCGCGACTTCGCGGTCACGGGTTTGCCACTTTGTTTGTGGCCTTCTCCCCAGATTCGAAGCACCTCGCAACGGTCGAGTTCGTTCCGGCGCGCGGCCAACAACCTTCTATCGCGTCCGAACACGGTTTGACCCTTTGGAAACTAGGCACGAACGGATGGCGGGAAGCGGCATACAGAACGGTGGGTGGCGGCGAGTTCACTTCTGTGGCCCATTTTTCGCCCGAAAGTTCTCTGATTTCTGTCGATGACTGGCAAAACGGATTCCAAATACTCTCGGTTCCCTCACTCGAACCGATCCTGCGCCGCAATGAAGGCGCTTTCGACTCTGTCTTCGATTCGGACGGGCGATCCATCGTTTATGCTTCAGGTTCGCGGATCATCCGCCGTCTCGGTTTCGCCTCGAATGCCAACGAGGTCGTTCTGGCCGAATTAACTTCCGAAGTTCGAAAGCTGACCCTCGCACCCGATTCTAGGATGGCCGCATTTTGTCTCAATACGGATAGCGGTCGCACAATCCATCTTTGGGATGTTGCTCGGCGCCAACAGATCGGCGCTCTGTCGGGCCACGCGGCCAGCGTCTTCGGGCTCGGCTTTTCGCCCGATGGACAATGGCTGGCTAGTTCAGGAGCGGACGGGCAAGTGATTATCTGGAATACGGCAAAAAAACGATTGCATCGTCATTTATATGGTCACAGCGGAAATACCGTCGCCACGGTGTTTTCCGCAGATGGGAGCCGGTTGGGGACAGCGGGCGAGGACGGGGTGATTCGTCTTTGGGACACCCAAGCGTGGCTCGAAGTCGCCGCCATTCCTGCGCGTGCGGCCTTGAATTCACTCGCGTTTTCACCGGATGGCCATTGGCTGGCTGCCGCGGCGCAGGACGGCTTTACCTATTTTTGGCACGCACCCGCCGAGGCTGAGATACCGCGTGCCCGAACCTCTGTCCCTTAATTTACTGTAAAAATTTCGCAACCTGGTCCGGCGGTTTTCGCTGAAGGAGGTGAACGAACAAAAGCAATCACCCGTAAGGAAAACCATGACCCACCTTGCAGCCCCTCCCAATCGTTGGCCAAGAACGCCGTTCATGTTTGCCGTCATGTTCGGCATGCTCGCCGCCACCGACCCGATCATCCACGCGGATGTCATTTCCGATTGGAATAAGACGACGATCACCGTCACCGGCTCGGATTCCTCATCGACGCCGCTCACGGTCACCCGAGTGTTCGCCATGGTGCATGTCGCGCAGTTTGATGCGGTCAATGCTGTTCATGGCGTCTACTCTCCATACCTGGTGACGATCGCGGCGCCGGGCGCTTCTTCGGAAGCCGCAGCCGCACAAGCCGCTCATCGCGTTCTCTCCAAACTATTCCCCGCGCAATCGAGTTTGCTCAATTCAGCGCTAACAAAGTCCCTGGAGACGATCGAGGAAGGGTCAGCTAAACAAGCCGGCATCGCCCTCGGACAAAACATTGGAGACAGTATTCTGCGCCTGCGCGATGGGGATAGTTCCAATATCTCTCTGACTTACCGGAACGTCGCGGGGCCGGGCAGATGGGTTCCAACTCCGCCTGATTCTTCGCCCGCATTTCAACCGCATTGGCGCTGTGTCGCTACCTGGACGCTGCGCAGCCCATCGCAGTTCCGTCCCGTGGCGCCGCTCGCGCTCACCAACGCGCAATACGCTGCCGATCTCAACGAAGTCAAGCTCATCGGTAAAGCTGGCAGCACCGCGCGCACGGCCCTTCAAACTGAGATCGCCCGATTCCATGACGACGTCCATGCGTTCACGCTTGGAAATGCCGCGCGTGACGCCGTCAATCGCCGCCCGCTCTCTCTCAGCGATACAGCCCGACTGTTCGCTCTAATGTATTGCGCCGCCGCAGATGCAGCCATCGCGTGTTGGGAAGCGAAATACACCTACGGCTACTGGCGGCCGATCACAGCTATTCGCGGCGCGGCGAACGATAACAACCCGGATACTGACCCGGACGCCGGCTGGGAACCCCTTCTCCCGACTCCTCCTCATCCCGAATATCCCTCGGGCCACTCCGCCGTCATTGGCGCGGGCGCCGCGGTCCTCGCGGGCGTGTTGGGCGATGAATTCACTTTTACGACAACCTCATCCGTGGTTCCCGGAAAGCCGCACAGTTTCAGCCGCTTCTCCGATTTCACCGCCGAGGTGGTGAATGCCCGCGTCTACGCTGGGGCCCATTTCCGCACGGCTAACCTCAACGCCGCCGCTATGGGAGTCCAGATCGCTCAACACCTCCTTCAAAACTACTTGATCCCCGGTCCGCAATTCGAAGGGACGTTGCAATCCGGTGAGTTTCGGCTAAGCCAACGGACGAGCGGCCCATTGACGCAAAAGCTAGAGACCTCCGCCGACTTGATTAGCTGGATTCCGCTGCTGGACTATACTCGCACTGACCTCTCACTGCAGATCAGGGACCCACAAGCTGGAACGTATCCATATCGTTTCTATCGCTCCGTGTCGCCGTGAACTAAGATGAACGCTTGAGGCAACACGTGCCAGTCCTTGGGAGTCACCGGCCTGGGATCAAACGACAGGCTCACGTCAAGGGGCTTAGTCGTCTGCCTGCAAACCAAGACGCATGGATAAACCTCAGCCCGCTACACGTGCTGAGGATTCTGAGGGCATGACGGAATGGCGAGTTGTGGCGCCCACTGCGCCGAACAGATCCGCCTGAGGGATCCGCGATTTCCCGGCAACGAGATTTTGTCGATCGCCCCCACCAAAGAGCGCAATGAGATCTCGCACCCGTTGCTGCTGAGTTTGCGCCTGGGCCGAGAGCTGCGTTGCGGCGCTAGCACACTCTTCCGACGCTGCGGCGTTGGCCTGGGTCACTCTGTCCACCTGGGCGACGGCCGTATTCACCTGGCTCACCCCCTGGCACTGCTCCTTGGACGCCGTTGCGACTTGCGCCACAAGTTCGTTCAATTCTCGAACCTTAGCGGTCACAGTATGAAAGGCCGACGCCACTCTGCCGCTTATCTCCGCGCCCTGGCTGGTGCGCCGGATCGCGTTTTCGATCTTCTCGGCAGTTTCCTTCGCCGCGGTGGCACTGCGATGCGCCAAGTTGCGCACTTCATCGGCAACGACGGCAAACCCAGTGCCCGCCTCGCCAGCGCGTGCCGCTTCGACGGCGGCGTTCAGGGCGAGGATATTGGTTTGAAACGCGACTTCCTCGATCGTTCGGATGATCTTCGCTACGTCCTTACTGGACGTCTGAATCGCTTCCACCGCAGCGCTCATGGCTCCCATCTCGGCCTCGCCCGTGTCCGCAGCTTGAGATGCCTGCAGCGCCAGCTGCCCGGCTTTGCCTGCATGATCGGCATTGAGTCGGATCATACTGGTGATCTCCTCCAGTGAGGCGCTGGTTTCTTCCAAAGAGGCCGCCTGAGAGCTCGCGCCGTCCGCAATGGATTGACTGGCGGCCGAAACCTGGGAGGCTGCTTCAAGAGTTTGCTCGCTACTGGTGGTGAGATCCTCACTGACGCCTTGGATAGATTGAGAAATGGATCGAATGACCACGTAGCCGAGAAGAGCGGTCCCCACCACGATGGCCAAGGTCATCCCGCTGAAAAGGCGAAAGGCTCTCGCAGCGCTGGCCTCGATTCGCCGAGCTTTGACCGTGTAATCAACCGCCAAACGATCTTCAACGAGTTTCATGAGATCAATCTTGGCCGTCATGGCATCGAACCAGACCTTCGCCGCAACGCCAAACCGACCTTCGGACGCATGATCGAAAGCAAGTTGACGCAGCTTTGCGACCGTCTCCAATTGCGGACCGCGAACAACTTCCGCGTAATACTTCTTCTGTTCGGCGGAGGCAAAGCTTTCAAAAACCCGAAGGAAAGTCTCTTGTGCCGCGAGCACCTTGGCAAAGCGTATGAAAGTGTCTCCAGAGAAGCGATCGAGCGCGAACACACTCGTCAGCAACGCGCGCTCGATGCCGGCGTGTTCCTTCGCTTGAAGAAAATTGACGTAGCACGAGATGCCGTCACCCATCTCGGCATCTTTGCTCAAATGAGACATCGCCACGACCACATCCAGTTGGGCGGCAATTGTCGAGCTGTAGTAAGCCGTCGATTCCGCGGCGGAGATGCTGCACGATAAAACCGACTGACGTCTGGCGGCAAGAGGCTCAAGGCTTTCACAGGCAGTTTTGAGCCTGGCAGCGAAATCCGGCCCGAATGACGCCGCGTTGAATGTCCGAAGCAAATCACGCAAGCGAACCAACTCGCCATCCGAGCTCCGGTGTTGGAGAGGTAACTCCTGGACGAAAGTCGCTCCCTTACTATTGATGAAGCCGGCAGAGCGACCACGCTCCTTCTGCAACTCGTGCACCAGCCGACCGATCTGCTGCAGCACGGCGGCGTTGCCATTGAGCACCTTGTAGTCTCGCTCCACCCGCCATTTCTCCCACGCCCCGAAAGCGCCAAACCAGATCAAACCCGACAAGGGCATGATCAGCAGCAAGATCAATTTAGTCGTCAACGGCAGCGTTCGCAGCGTTCTCATGTGTATGGAGACCAATACAAATCCGCAAAGATTGGATCTTTGCCTTGGACATCGGCATTTCAGGATTTTGGATAATTCGGAATTCGGGCAGATTTTGACTTCGATCAAGCTACCGCCTCCGCCCTGCCCGCTTCTTTCATCCGCCGAAAAACGCGCCAGAAGCCCATCCTGCGCCCGGTCCAGGACATTCCTCCACCCTAGAACCTCATTGGGGATCAGGCACTTGCCGAGCGCGCGCAGGCATTCCCGAGGAATCTCAAGGACTGCGAACTTTTTTTGAGAAACCTGTCCTTCGGTGTCCTCACGACCGCGCTTCGTTTGTCGTCTCATTGCACGGTCGCGGCGGCTGACCGTAAAAACGGACAAGAGTCACAACAAATCGACACATTAATGAACAAGAAACCAAGTCACACCATCGTCACTCCTTCCGAGTGGCTCGCGGCTCGCAAGGAGCTACTTACAGAAGAAAAACGGCTCACTCGCCAAATGGATGCACTCAGCGCCAAGCGCCGCGCGCTCCCCTGGGTAAAACTCGAAAAGGACTACGAGTTCGAGAGCAAGAAGGGCCGTGTTTCCATTTCAGACCTCTTCGCCGGACGCGGGCAATTGGTCATCCAACATTTCATGCTGGGACCTGGCTGGGAGGAAGGCTGCCCAAGCTGCTCGTTCATGGCCGACCATACCGATGGCATGCTTCCCCATCTGGCGGCCCGCGACGTGGCAATGATTGCCGTCTCACGCGCACCGCTGGCTGAGATCGAAGCGTTCCAGACCCGCATGGGATGGCACTTCGAGTGGGTCTCCTCTTATGGCAGCGAATTCAACCATGATTTCCATGTGTCGTTCACTGAGGCCGAGGTCGCCAGCGGCAAGGTCGATTACAACTATACCCTGCAGCCATTCGGCAGCACCGAGGCCCCGGGCATCAGCGTCTTCCACAAAGCAGCCGATGGTTCGATCTTTCACACCTACTCCGTTTACGGACGTGGGGTGGAGGTGATGATGGGAACGTATCGAATCCTCGATCTGACACCCAGCGGTCGCAACGAAGATCATCTCGAGCACACCATGGAGTGGGTGCGGCATCACGATCGCTACGATCGAAATACGAAAAAGTCCTGCTGCCACGCGACGAAGGAAAACTCTTGAACTCACCTTGCTGCTGCCCAAACCGTCGACTCTCAGGCCAATCCGTGCGTCCGCGACGATCCTGGACGGGACTTATCAAACAGGTGATTTGCTTGGGCCTTCCAAGCACGCTCCTGGCCCTGCTGCCCAAGTGCCCCATGTGCCTCGCGGCTTACGTGGCGCTGGGCACCGGGTTAACGATTTCCCACGCCTCGGCTCAAACCCTTCGGAGCGCACTCACGCTTCTCTGCGTCAGCGCCTTGATATTGTGTGCGACCTGGCGCCTGGTAAATTGGGGTCGTAGGAATCAGGTAAGCGGCATTCCGTCCACACCATTAAGATAATGCCATGATGAAGACGACACCCATCAATCAATATATGTTCCTTGTCCGCGGC
>JBGAIN010000284.1:0-6418 GCA_044225505.1 Limisphaerales bacterium | reverse complement strand
CGACCTTCTCCATGAACGGTATCGACCTGACGGCTACGGAATACTCCACCGCTCTCGGCTCGACCATTGATACGGTGGCCAATTCCCAGACCGCATTGACCAATCTCAACGCAGCCATCACGAAACTTTCCCAGGATCGCGCGACTATCGGCGCCTATCAGGCCCGGTTGACGCACACTTCCGAACAACTGACCGTCAATCGCGAAAACCTCATCGCAGCCAGTTCGCGCATTAAAGACGTCGACATGGCCCAGGAATCGACCGAATACGCCAAGCAGAATATTCTCGTCCAATCCGGAACAGCGATGCTCGCCCAGGCCAACCTCATGCCCCAAAGCGTCCTCCGTCTCCTCCAGCAGTAAGCGATCAGTGAAAATGTGTAGCGCAGGCGTCTCGCCTGCCCGGCGAGGGCGTCCCGCCCGAGCCTTCCAAGCACGCCGAAAGTATTCCTGGCGCGCTCCAGCCCTTCTCGTTTCAGCCTCTTCGCGCCTTCGCGTCTTCGCGTGAAAAAATCTTCCCAATCGCAGGCTATCGCCCATCGTTCATTCCGGGGACCTATGGGTGCAGCCCGTAAACGCAGCGCTTTAGCCTGCGTTTTCACCGCCTCCCGATTCAACTCCTGATTTATCGAGGTAGGGACGCGGATTGCTCCGCGCCCCCCTCACAGATCCCGGCGTGCAGTTTTCCCGCACCGGGCTCTTCACGAAAACTTCCAGTAGCTCTCATCGGCACGGGTCAGCCAAAGAAGCATTTGCCATCCCATGCTTCCTGTCTGACAAGGCCCTTCAGGGCGACCTGTGCGCCTCTCCGTGATCCGCGGAGGTGGCACGGCAAATCGCTGCAACAGTTTGTTGAATGCCTCCCAAGTGTAACTCGTAGTCTGGCTTCGCCGGTTTAACCACTTAAACACAGTCCGGCAGGCACGGTAATGGTACGTGCTCAGGCTTTTGGAGTTCCCGATCACTCCATAATAATTCCAATGCCCTTGGAATTTGCGTCGGAGCGTGCCCATGATCGCGGACACCTTGAGCGACCGATTGGTTTTGATCCATTCGCTCAATCGAGCCAAGGCGGACCTGAGCTTCTTGGTGGAGGTGCGGCGTTTGATCACCAGCCAGCCCTTCATTCCCTTTTCCCATCGGAACTCAAACCCCAGGAAATCAAACCGGCCGTTGCCTCTCCCTCCGCTTCTGCCAAAGCGCAGCGTCTTGGTCTTGTCCGCCGCTAGTTCCAATCCAAACTTCTTCAACCGTTCCGCCAGGGCTTTCTCGAACTCCGCTGCTTCATGTCGATAATCGAAGCAGGCCACAAAGTCGTCCGCATAACGGAACAACTTGCTTGAGCCTCGATTGGCTTTGCGCACCTTGTGCTCGAACCACAGGTCCAGCACATAATGCAGATACACATTAGCCAGCACCGGTGAAACGATTCCGCCTTGCGGCGTGCCGCTTTCCGGCTTCAACACCTGCCCATCAGGTTCCAGAATCCCGGCCTTGAGCCACTTTCTGATCAACCCCAGCATCGCCCCGTCGGATATTCTTTGTCCCAGCATCTGGAGCATCCAATCATGCTCGATGTGATCAAAGAACCCTTTGATGTCCGCTTCCACGACGAACTCATACCGTCCCTGATGCAGCGCGTCGGTTAGCTCGCGCACCGCCCCTTTGGCCCCGCGATTGGGGCGGTAGCCATAACTGCACGGCAGAAAGTCCGCTTCATAAATCGCCAGCAGGATTTCCGCTACAGCAAGCTGCACCAGCTTATCCTCCAGCGCCGGAATCCCCAGCGGCCTCATCTTCCCATTATCCTTTGGGATGTACTGTCGGCGCACCATCTTGGCGTGGTACCCCTTGTTCTTCAACCGTTCCACCAAACTCTTGAGGTTCGACTCCAGTGCCTCCTCGTACTGACGAAAAGTCACTCCATCGACCCCGCAAGCCGCGTCCTTCCGCAATTGGTAGAAACACGTCTCCAGAGCTTGATAGTTCAGCATCCGATATAACCCGCCGAAGCGGTGCTTCTTATCCTGAACTGCCTTCTTCGCTATGGCCCGCAGGGAGGTTCGCCAGTCTTGATCCGTCGTTCTTACGGTACTGGTTTCCTTTGCTGGCTCCGTTTTCGTGTCGGTTCCTTCACTCGAGTCCGCCCCGATCACTCGGGGTTGCCTCGAGCTACTATGGACCGATCTGATTCCCTCCGCGCTCGTCGCTGGCTCTTCTTGTCGTTGAGCTTCCCTACCGGATTGGTTCTCGCAGTTAGAACGTCCGGAAGCCGAAGGGCCTCCCAAGTTTCCGCAAACTTTCTCCTGCCTTGCCACGCTCTGAGACGCCGGCAGACCCTCCGGAACCTTACCAAATGCGGCTCCTTCGATTTCGGGTACGGAGATCAAGACATCCTCCCCGTCTGCGTTTAACTGGGTATCGGCGCTGGATTGCTTTAGCGAGGTGCGACTCCCGCTTGCGGCCCGCCAGGTTCCCTGTGTACGCTTCTCCGTAGTTGTTCGGCTCGACGCGCCTTCCAGCGACGCATCCTCCTGTCCTTCCCCGGAGCAACACTCGGTATCGGCTGACTGGTTAGGTCTTTGCATTCAGTTCTTTCGTTCTGAACATCGCAGCGGGTCCTCCCCGCCTTGATCACGAGGGACTTCCACCCTCAAAGTTTGCGTCCTTCTCTTGGCGCACCCTGATTTCCAGATCTCTTCTTTTCGGTAGCAGGCTTATCCCCTCGCCCCCGCCATCGAACAAAGATAGTATTTGCGCATGCCCGATCACGACGAGCGGTTGGACGCACATGCTGCGTTCAGCGCGACCCGCTGGACTCTTATTTACGCCGCGCGCCGTGATTCCCCGGAAGCCCTCGAAACACTCCTGAAACGTTATTGGCTTCCGCTTTATGCCTACATTCGGCGTAGCGGGCATTCCAAAGAGGACGCCGAAGATCTGGTGCAGGGATTTTTCGGTGAATGGTTGTCGCGCGATTTTCTAAAGAACCTCGCGCCGGAAAACGGCAAGTTCCGCTCGTTTCTGCTCGCCTGTTATAAGAATTACGCTTCGAACGTCCGCGAACGCGAATCCGCCCTGAAGCGCGGTGGTGGAAAAAAGATTCTTCCCCTCGAACTGGAGGGTCTGGAAGGCAGTTACACCATCGAACCGGTCGACCACCTGACGCCAGAGAAACTTTACGAGCGACGCTGGGCCATGACGATGTTCGATAACGTGATCGCGGAAGTCGCGACGGAATACGAAGGGCGCGACGAAATATTTCGCGTTCTCGAACCATTTCTCCGCGACGAGAACGATTGCAACTATAAGCAGGCTGCGGAAAAGCTCGGGATGACCGAAAATGCTTTTAAACAGGCTCTGTTTCGCCTGCGAAAGTTTTTTCGGGCGCGCTTGCGTTCGCAAGTGGCCCAAACATTGTCGTCACCCGAGGATGTGGACCAGGAAATTCGCGACCTGCTCGCCGCGATTGCCTGAGCGGATCTAACCTCCACCACACCCACCACAACCGCCTCCACAGCCTCCTCCACCGCATCCCCCTCCGCCACCGCCTCCGCATGAACTCCCGGAACCGGCCCAGCCGGCGGCCGAGTTATCGACTCCGAGTTGCTTCTGCAGTTTTTCCAGGGGCGTTCCGGCGAGGACAGCCACCCCGAACAAACTGACCGCGAGGGCAGAGTGCGCTCCAAAGACGCCAGGAGCCTCCAATTCTCGAACAGCATCTTCCGTCGGGACCCCTCGTGCCCGTTCCAGCGCCGCGTCTCCTGCGGCGGTGCGGAAGGGGCGCCGCAGCATGACGAGCATTGCCACGAGTGCAACGAGCATCAGAACCAGAAGGAACCCGAACGGGCGACTTACATCGAGGGCGTGCCAGACTCGTAATCCGCCGATCAGCAACACGCCCCCCATCAGAAGCGTGGAGATGAATCGTGCGCGGAAGGCATCGGCATCCGGCACCAAAAGACCGGCCTCGATTAATTTCGCCTGTGTCTCGGCCAAACTATCCGCAATTTCCGCGCGCAGGTCTGCCCAGGTCTTTGCTCGCGCCTCCAGACTGTCGCGCACTGTGGTTTCCATCGGATCGACCGGGCTCAGGAGCTTCTCTGCCGCGTGGACTTTACCCTTGTCATCCAAAGTGACGACTCCTGCTTCGTGCAACCGAACGAGCATCGATTGGAGCACTCGTCGCGCGCCACCGGCGAGAAACGCTACTTCGTAGAGTCTCAGATTTTTCCCTGATCGGGATACGTTCCCACCTCGCGAGAGAACCTTTCTCGCGACCAATGAGGCGGTCACCGTCACAGTGAGGAGGCCCAGGTAAATCACCAGGAAGGTCGGTCCATCGACATTCCAATCGGGCGGCTGGACCGGCAGTGAGGAACAACCGAGCGCAACCAGCAATGGAATGGTCAGGAGCGCGATCCGGGCTCGGGCCAGAAGGTTTAGCGGCTTTGGGATCAGCCAATATCGCCCAAGATCGACACGCCGATGGACCTGACGGTCTTCGCGGGCTTTGCGTCCGGCGTCCGGCCAGACATCGGTTGGTTCATTCCCAAACCACTGCCGATAACTTTCGAGGGTCTGCTCGTACCAGTCGTGAAACTTTGCTGCCTCCGTCTTGCCGCCCTGGCGTGGCCAGTGGTGCAACGCCTGCCCCAGCACTTCGGGGCAGAACACCTTCCAGTAAGCGTGCGTGTAAGTCAGATGCAGGTGCCACACCTGGTCTACGGCGTCCGGAGGCGAAACCGAATGTCCTGATTCCGCCGCGAGAAACAGGAAGCGCCGGTACTCTTGAATGGAGCGTTCAGCGAAGCTTCGGGACCAGCCATTTTGCCTCGCTAACTTGCGGATAAAGAGTTCGTCGTCCGCAGGACTGATGAGGGGCGCCTTTTGTATCTTTTCCCATCTTTCGTTCGCATTCATATACGTGTCTCCACCTCTGGAAAAAGGATTGGCCGGCGAAAGTTATGGGAAATCTGGGCTGGTGCCGCCAAAATGGTCCCGCTTGCTCACAGGGCGGTCATTTTCCATACTACGCCGATGCTGGACATTCGGCTGGTGAGGGAGAATACCGCCCAAGTGCGGGAACGATTAGCTGCACGCGGCGGCGGAGATGAAGCCAAAATTGATGAGTTGCTTGATCTCGATAAGATGCGGCGATCCATTCTGACGGAGGTGGAAGCGCTGAAATCCGAGCGAAACCGCGTCTCGAAAGAAATCGGCGCTTTGATGGCGCAAAAGAAAGCGGACGAAGCGGAAGCAAAGAAAGCTGAAACACGGAAGATTGGTGACACCATCGCAGAGATGGACAAAGCCGTCACTGCGGCGGATAACGCCCGCGACGAGGTGCTGCTTCGGATCCCAAACATTCCTCACCCTTCCGTGCCCGTCGGCAAAACCGCAGAGGACAATCCAGAAATCCGGCGTTGGGGCCAGGCCGCACAGTTTTCCTTCAAGCCGAAGAACCATATTGAACTTTGCGAATCGCTAAAGCTGGTTGATTTCGCGCGCGGGGCGAAGCTCTCGGGAAGCGGCTTTTTGCTCTACACAAATTGGGGGGCGAAACTGGAACGCGCGCTGATCCAGTATCTGCTCGATCTTCACTCCACACAGCACGGCTACACCGAAGTCGCGCCGCCTTACATCATTGGCCGGCATTGCATGGTGGGCGTTGGCCAGTTTCCAAAATTCGTCGACCAGGCCTACGCCGTGCAGGAAGGACTCGACACCAACACGGCGGGGCAGCTTTACCTTCTGCCCACTGCGGAGGCACCGGTCGCGAACATCCATCGCGAAGAAATTTTGCGCGAAGATCAGCTCCCGATTTTCTATTGTGCTTACAGTCCTTGCTTCCGGGCCGAAGCAGGGGCGGCCGGTGTCGGCACCCGCGGCATGATTCGCGTCCATCAATTCGACAAAGTGGAACTGATTAAGGTGGTGAAGCCGGAAGATGGCTACGCCGAACTCGAAAAGATGGTGGCGAACGCCGAGACCGTTCTGCAACAACTCGGATTGCACTATCGCGTGATCATGCTTTGCACCGGCGATATGGGTTTCGCCAGCGCCAAGACTTACGACATCGAAGTTTGGGCGCCGGGACAGAACCAATACCTCGAAGTTTCGAGCTGCTCCAACTGCGAGGATTTCCAGGCGCGGCGCATGAACATGCGTTACAAAACTGCCGGCGGGGAAAATCGATTCCCGCACATCCTCAACGGAAGCGGGACCGCGCTGGCTCGATTGTTCGTCGCGCTCCTCGAAACGCATCAACAAGCGGATGGTTCGATCAAAATTCCTGCAGCCCTTCAACCCTATCTCAAAACGGAAGTCATTCGGTGAACATCCTCCTCGCCAGTAGCGAAGTCTTTCCCTACTCCAAAACCGGTGGCCTTGCGGACATGGTCGGCGCGCTCGGCAAG
>JBGAIN010000034.1:10791-58196 GCA_044225505.1 Limisphaerales bacterium | reverse complement strand
CCCCGCATCGACTCTTTGCGCGAAACACCCGCGGGCGTCCGCTGTTTGTCAATTGAACCTCTGATTGAGGATTTAGGTAAAATCAATCTGGGTGGCATTGATTGGGTGATTGTCGGGGGCGAGAGTGGTCCGGGAGCGCGGCCCATCGAGATCAGCTGGGTCCGGTCAATCCGGGATCAGTGCGAAGCTGCTGGGATCCCGTTCTTTTTCAAGCAGTGGGGGGGAGTGCGCAAGCAAAAGACCGGACGGGAGCTTGACGGTAGGACCTATGACGAATTCCCTGACCGACCCTGGGAAAGCGTCATGGCAGGGGACCAGCGCCGGGATTGCATTCAGCAGGTCGAGCAAACCGCATTGGCTCTTTACGGCGACTGATGGGGCGTCGCAAGGCTGTTGTTTGTTGTCCCGCCACCCAGTAGCGCGCGCCGCTGCCGTCCATTGAACCTCCGGGCGGGTGTTCAGCTTCCGATTACTGCTGCTCAAAAGAGCGTCAATTGTACCGGCTTGTTGTTCCGGGTGAATTCAGGTGCCGGGTGCTCCGGTACCTCAGGCGGGCTTGCCGGAGCTCGATTTCTGAGCATTGCACTCCAGCCGCCAGGGCCGTCGAAAGGGTCAGTGCCGCAGAATGCAATATAGATGTTGACGCTTGTAAAAGGGGTCGGACCCGAAGAATGCAAGATGTTCGTTGAGGTGCGGAGGGAAGCTGGGGCAGTTGCTGGCAATGGCAGGGAAGTCGGAGGTGCCGTATCCAGGAACGATCTGCCCCCGTGATGAGCTCGAGGGAATCGACCGAACGAATCGTGGTCAATGGCATGAAGTGGTTTTGGGGATATGAGAATCTTCATGGACAGTGGGGATGGACGCCGCGAGGTGGAAAGGCAAGCGGAAGCGCGGCAAACCATGCAGCGGCGCGCGTGTGTGAGTTGCTCCAGCAATCGTGAGAAGCTTTCGCACAGATATGCGATATTCGGGTCTGACCCCTCCGATCTCGCGTCCGAGTGTGGATTCGATCTCGCCTTTGATTTTCTCATGCCCTCGTGTTTGGCGGCAATTGAAGGCAAGACGTTCTGGCGCGTATCATAGGCCAGTGTCTCAGTGCATCGGACTCGCAGGTTCGAATGGCCAGAGAGATCTCGTCACCGCGTCGGCGGCTGTTTGACAACGGGTAGCGCTTCGTTACCGTTTCGATATGAGTCAACCGGTTAAAGTCGCAGACGCGCTGGTTCTGGATGCCCGCTTGATGGGCGAGGCCACGCAGCGATCCGTTGCCGGACAAAATGAGTTCTGGGCCAGACTTGGACGAGCGGTCGAAACGGTGCAGCGAGGCGACCAACTCTTGGCGCTGGCCAAATCGGCCATGGTGAAGCCGCTTTCAGCTTCTCTTCAGTCGGTTGACTTGCCTGAAGGTCGCCAGCGTTTAGCCGAGTATCTCAACTCGTTGCCTTACCCGCACTACGAGTCAGCCCCTGGTGGTTTGCTGTTGAGAATCGAAGCGAATGGCAAGCGGACGACGGGACGGTTTGTCAATCGCAGGTTCCAACCGATTCGAGCGGCCAAGAAGTGAAACGTCCCGCCAAGTGTCAAGCGCCAGGCGGTGAAGGAGTCCCGCTCTCCACGTGGGGCCCCATCCTGGATCGGCGGCCTATCCTGGTTGCTGTGGCTGGCCCCAGCGGCGCCGAAAAGACCACGTTGTACCACGCCCATCTGAGGCTTGCGGGTTTGCGTTTTGCCAACGCGGACGAGGTGGCCCGGGCAACGCAGGCTCTGCTGTTCGCTTCGGGATCAGCAGCCGGCTACTCCGCGATTCCCGCGACGGGTTTCGCATCTGCCTGGGCCCCCCGGGCCGGAGAACCATTGGACTGATAGGCCGAAGCGGATACCCGATTTTGCAGCGTGGGTATCGAGGAGGCCGTGATCGCCTGGGAGATCATGGCGTCGGCTTGAGAGAAAAGCCCGGAGGCGCAGGTCTGGCTGCGCAGCCAAAGATCGAAACGCAGTGACACTCAACGAAAAGGGAAGGAAACGATGCGATGAGAAACATGGTGATTCTTTGTTTTGGTTTAGGATTAACCGTTCTGGCGTCCGCCGGAGAACGGGCCGCGCTGTGGCCGGAGGGGAAGATTCCCGATTTCCAGTCCCAGCAGATCGCGGCGACCACCGAGGAAGCGAATGCCCCGGGATTCAAAGCGGCGGAACACGTGATGCCGTATCTCAACTGGTACGAGGCGCCAGCAGAAAAAAACGGCGCCTGCATGCTGCTCATTTCTGGTGGCGGATATCAGAGTTGCTGCGACGGCGTGTGGATTGACTGGGTGGCGAAGAAGTTCACGGAACTCGGATTTGTCTGCGTGAGCCTCACCTACCGCACGCCGCGTCCGCAAGGCTTACCGATCTACCGGAGCGCCTGGCAGGACGGACAGCGCGCCGTCCGCCTCGTCCGTAGCGAAGCGCAGAAGCGCGGCTTCGATCCGGAGAAAATCGGCGCGTTGGGTTTTTCGGCGGGGTCGCACTTGACGGTCCTGCTCGCCACGAGCGCCCTCACGTCGGCGTACGGGCCAATCGACGCGATCGACGGGCTTCCGTGCCACGTCGACTGGGCGGTGCCGATCTACACCGCCTACGCGCTCACGGACGGACTCACCGCCCCCAATACGCGCGAGGGCGAAGCGATCGACGTTCGGCTCTCGGACGTGTTTCAGTTCGACGCGAAGACGTGTTCCATGGCGCTCTTCCACGGCGGGATGGACGCCTATTCGCCGAACGGTTCCACGCAGATCTACCGCCAGCTCCGCAGGATGAAGATTCCGGCCGAGCTCCACCTCTTCGCGGATCGTCCCCACGGCTTCATGGGCAACGCGAATAAAGGCGAGGACGGCGCCGCCTACGACCATTGGTTCGACCGCATCGCCGAGTACCTCCGCCAGATGAATTTCGACGGGCGTCTCGGCGCGGAAGAGGATTTGATGGCCCGCTATCCGAACGACGACGCGCGCGGCGAGACTCTCAAGGAGCCGGTCTGGCCGGAAGGCCGGATGCCGGACGCGCAGACGAATCAGTGCGTGCCTTATCTCGAGTGGCACATGCCCAAGGAGCGCAAGACCAAGGCGATCCAGATCATTTACTCCGGCGGTGCTTACGGTGGCAACAGCCCGGAGGGCTTCGAAGTCGCGCCGACGCGGCGTTACCTGAACGAGAAGGGCATGACGGTCGTGACGCTGAAATACCGCACGCCGCGTCCGCTGGGCGGACTGGCCAAGCACACGACCGCGTGGCAGGACCTGCAGCGTGCCGTGCGGATCGTCCGCAGCCAGGCCGCGGCCAAGGGGCTTGATCCCGACCGCATCGGTATCATGGGCTCCTCGGCCGGCGGGCACCTGACGCTCATGGGCGCGACCAGCTCGAAACGCCATTCCTATTGGCCGATCGACGATCTCGACAAGCTCTCCTGCAGCGTGCAGTGGGCGGTCGCGATCTATCCCGCGTACGCGCTCACGGACGGCGCGGATAAAGAAAACGCCCAGGGCGGCAACGAGGACGACGCGCGGCTCGTCCCCGAGTTCTCGTTCGACCTCGCGACGTGCCCAATTCTGTTCATCCACGGCGACGCAGACGGCTGGGCAGCGATGAATTCGGTGAAGTGCTGGGAACAGCTCCGCCGCATGGGCATCCAGTCCGATCTGCACACGCTGGCCACCCGCCCGCACTGCTTCCAGAACAAGGCCGCCCCCGGGACCGGCAGCTACACTTGGATGGGGCGCATCTGGGAGTTCATGAACCACAAGGGGTTCAACAAGTAGCTGCTTTGGGGATTGACTGGTCTTTTTTTACACGAAGACGAGGGGAACGCGGGGTTTTCAGGGAGTGCGAATCTTCGAAGGGGTCAGGCCCGCAGAATGCAATATAGATGTTGACGCTTGAGGCGAGGCAGCGGCAGGTCCTTGGAATGGCGTGGAAACTGGAGGGCAGTATCCTCAGCGGACGATCTAAAGCGTCGCCGGTGGACGGGAGCGGGAACCGATACTTGAGAATGGCTTGTGATGACAGGCCCTGGCCATGAATCGCCGCTTCGTGATGATGGACACAGCTGGCTACGCTGCCGGCTGTGTCCGGGAGTGGCTCAAGCCATCGTGAGGCACTTTGGCTGAACATCGAACATGCGTATCTTCGGGACTGACCCCGTTCCCAGGAACGTCGGTGTTTAGTCCGGCTCAAACCAACCTGACTGCTCGCGGCTGAGCCTGCGGTCAAACTCCATATGCTCACGGATGGCGACTTCCCACTCTCGCTCCCTTTTGGAAGGGTTTTGAGCGTGGCGTTCGCTCTCATAATCCGGACCATCCGGATCGATCCAAGTCGGTATGCAGTTCGATTTCGTGACTCTAAATACCTTGCAGGGACGAATCGTTCAAGTCGCCCCAGCGGGGCGGGATCTCGCGGGATACGGCCTGCCAGCCCGGCTCGTCTGCGAAACGACCCCCTACTGTCGTCTTAATGAGCACGGCCGGTCTGCCGCTCCGATGCAGCGCGCGCCAAAGGATCCTTCATCCCGAGCATCAGTTCGTCCAAACGCTTCCCCAGCCGCTGTACGACTCTGGAGTAGCGCGGATGCGCAGCGAGGTTGTTGATTTCCCAAGGATCGCGATCGACGCGAAATAGTTGAACCGTGTCCGCCGACGGAGTTCGGATGAGGTGCCACCGCTCCGTTCGCACGGACCGCTGGCGGTCGAGAAAGGCGCCGTAAAGCGCCTCGTACAACTGGCGCTTGGCACCGGTGATGAGCGGCACCAAACTGGGAAACTCCACGGTGGCGGGAATCGGCACGCCGGCCATCTCGCAGGTCGTCGCAAACAGGCTTTGCATATAAAACAAAGCGTGGTTTTGCCGGCCTTTGGGAATTCCCGGCCCCGCCAAAACAAATGGCATGCGCAACGAATGCTCATAAAGATTTTGCTTGCCCATCAACCCGTGCTGCCCAACGGCCAGTCCCTGGTCCGAAGTGAAGATGACGATGGTGTTATCAGACTTTCCGCTGGCGATCAAAGCGTCCAACACTCTTCCGATCTCACGATCCAGATGGGTGATAATCGCGTAGTACTCCTGCAAGTGAACACGCACCACCTCGGCCGTGCGCGGGTAGGGAGCAAGAATCTCATCACGGCCGCCGAAACCAGTCTCGATCAGGAACGGGTGTTGGGCGACAAAATTGGGAGGGACACGCAACTCAGCGGGCGGATACAACTTGAGGAAGTCTGCGGGCGCCTGTCTGGGGTCGTGCGGTGCGTTGAACGCTACATACATGAAAAACGGGTTCAGATTCGCGGCGGCATTCGTCTGCAAGTAGTCGATGGCCGCATTCGCGATGAGCGTGCTGCTGTGAAGAGTCTGACCATGCGAACTGATCCAATGGCCCTGCCACTTCGGATCGTCCGGCCGCCACGGATTACCCGGCGCCGGCCGGAAGTAGGCCGGGCCCCCATTCGTGGTGGACGGCAAAAAGCCGCCGGTAAGCGGCCCGATCGTTTTGAAGCTGCGCGCCAAGGCCGCCTCGGGCAAATGCCATTTGCCGGCTAGAAACGTATCGTAACCGGCTCGCCCAAGCGTCTCGCCCCAGAGCGCCGCACCCGGCGCGACCCCTTGATAGTTGGTTGCACACGACTGCCACAGAGTGCGGCCGGTATTCAGCATCGTGCGGCTCGGTATGCAAACCGCCCCGCTCCAACCGCCCTGGTTGAAGCAATGCGTGAAAAGGAGTCCGCGGCCGGCCAACCGATCGAGGTTTGGAGTCTTCACTTCCAATTGGCCGATTGACCCCAGCGCTCGGAAGGTTTGGTCATCGGACAAGAGAAAAAGGAAGTTGGGACGTTCCTTCCCGGGGGCAGCAAAGCGATTGGCCTGGCGTGGCGCTGAAATCGCCGGGCGCCTCTGAGCTTCATTTACCTTGGCCGTGTCCGCCGAGACAGCGCGCTGAGGAATGGCAGCCCCACCAAACCAAACCGCGACTATCAAGAAGATCGATGTTCGAATCATGAATGTTAGGTCGTTGCGCACCGAACCACCCAGTCTCGTCAAGGGAGCGGCTTGGGTTGGTCCGGCAAGACTACTCGACCGAAATTTTCCTGCAATTTCGTTATTCGCGCACGCCGAGTGTGGACTTGCGAAGGGATCTGCGAAGGGGGCAGGCCCGCAGAATGCAATCTAGATGTTGACGCTTGAGTCGAGGCAGCGGCAGGTCCTTGGAATGGCGTGGAAACTGGGGGTGCAGTATCCTCAGCGGACGATATCAAGCATTGCCGGTGGACGGGAGCGGGAACCGATACTTGACAAGGGCTTGATTACAGGCCCTGGGCATGAATCGCCGCTTCTTGATGATGGACACAGCTGGCTACGCTGCCGGCTGTGTCCGGGAGTGGCTCAAGCCATCGTGAGGCACTTTGGCTGAACATCGAACATGCGTATCTTCGGGACTGGGTGGACGTCCAACGGGCCGTCGAGCGCTACGTGCGCACCCTGATTCGTGACCCGATTTCCGCCAACGATCTGCTGCAGGAGATTGCGCACGTTCTGCTACGGCGGTTCGAAGAGTACGACGGACAACGGCCATTCCTTGGCTGGGCTTTGGGTGTTGCCAGGCTGCAGTTGCTCGGTTTTCATCGGGACGAGTCGCGGTGTTATAACATGAAACGACAATTAGCACGACGACAGTTCGGAGCGCGACGGTGTCCGAAAGGACCAGTCGCACCCATTATGGATAGATTTTCGGAGCCGGCCAGTGCTGCGACTGGTCCTTCGACACAGTCGCGCTCCAGATGAAGCATTTCCGAGTGCAGGAATTCTGCGACAAGATTGGAAGTGTCGCTGGTGTGAGTCCCAGACCACTTGCTCAAAGACGTCGCTGACCTTTGGTCAGCTGGCACCCTGCGAAATTCCGAAGTCGCCTCGAACGACAGTGCAGTAGAACTCCATCTCTCAGCGCCCATGCTCAAACCTGCAACAATCAGCTTTGTCTTCACCTTGATGGTGACCAGTGCCACGCTCCACGCCGAAGTCACCATTCCCTTTACCGTTCCGGATGACGGCCGCGTCTCTCTCGCACTTTACGATGGCGAAGGTCGCATGGTCCGGACGCTTTTGGCAGGCAAACCCCTGGCCAAAGGCCAGCACACAACGATTTGGGATGGTCTCGATCGCTACGGAACCCCGCTACCAGCGGGAGATTACCGTTGGAACCTTATCGCCACTGAAGGGCTCCGATCCGAGTTCATCACCCAGGTCGGTCAAAACGTCGAACCGGCTTGGGAAAGGGCCACCGGCAATCACCAACCGCCCAACGCCGCTGCGATCGATGCCACCGGACTCTATCGCCAAGGCTCGGTCAATGAAGGCGCCCACTGGGGCGTCAAGACCGACCTCAATGGGCGCACCAGTTGGGTAAACGACCGCAACCAAGCGGATCCGTGGATGGGCGGTGGCGAAGCGCTCACGCTGGTCGACGGGCGGTTATTCGAACTTATGCGGGACGGCACGGTGTACGGTTCCGACGCCGCCACGGGACGTGTGTTTACGGGCAGCGACACGCAGCCCAAGCCGTGGAATCTCCGCTGGGAATCGTTCGTGGCACCTGCTGGAACCCGCGACGAGGAGCGACGCAAACACTATATGGAAGAGCGGCCGCAGGACCTGTGCGGCGACCCGGTGAACGGCCTGCTCGTCGCCGCCTATCCCCAGCATGACGCCCTGGCCTGGTTTAGTGCCAGAGATGGCAACCTCGTGGATACGGTCAAGGGCATCTCCAAGCCGCTCGGCATCGCCGTCGCCCCGGACGGCAGCGTGCGGGTGATTTCGCAAGGGGCCTTGCTCGCCCTCAGCCGGCAGGACAAGAATCCGCGCGTCGTCATTGCCGCCGACCGGCTGGAGAGCCCCTGGCGTGTGGCCGTCAGCGCCAAGACCGGCGACATCTTTGTTGCGGAGAACAGCGATTTGGCTCGAGGGAAAGCCGAGGCGCCGGTGCCCGACGTTGCCGATGGCAAGACCCCCGATTTGGCGGCGGGCGTCAAGCTGACGCCGGGTTCAATTGGGCGACACCACCAAGTCTTGCGGTTCACGGCCGATGGCCATTTCGTGCAAGCGTTCGGTCGGGCTGAGGGGCGGGGTGATGGCGTCTATGTGCCGACGGATTTCCGCGGATTGACGGACATCGAGGCCGACGCCGAAGGCGGCTTCATTGTCACGGAAGGGAACCACACGCCCCCGCGCCGGACCGCCCGCTTCAATGGCAAGGGTGAGTTACGGCGCGAATGGTACGGTGCGCAGCATTACGGGATTATTGCATGTCCCGAGCCGGGCGACCCGAAGTTCGTCTGGACGCGAGCTAATGCTGATATCCCCGCGCTGCTGCGATGGGAGGTCGACTATCAAGCGAAGACTTGCCGACTCGTGGAAATCTATCAGGATTCATTAGCGAGCAACCGCTTGTTCCGAAATAACAGCACTCACGGTTCCGCTGTTCCCACCGTGTTCCAATCCCAGGGTCGCGTCTACATCTACAACGGAGCCATGGGTTCCCTGACGCTTCACGTCTACGATCCGATCACCAAGCGGGTGCGGCCCAGCAACGCCAGCAGCGGGGCAGGCGGTCATGCGATTATCTGGAATGACCTCAATGACGATGGGCAGGTCTCGGACGAGGAAATTATGCAACTCAATCGCAACGTGGTCGGGGGCTATGTTGATCCTGACGACCTTTCCATCCGCACCACCCCCTTTGGAACAGCGTATCAGGCTGGTCACCAACTGAGACCTGCTCGGATCACGGTAGGAGGCACGCCCGTTTACGACTGGAGCCTGGCTAACAAAGTGGAACCCTGGAAAGAAAACGGACGGACTTATCATCCGCTCGACTTTCGACACGCGGCGGATGGGAGTTGGTTCGGAACCATCTCTGAGAGCCTGGCCAATCCGTTTGAAGGAACGGAGAACCACGGTGCCTGGTATTACAACTCCTGTTCCGGGATTGATCGACTGGTGAAGTGGAGTGGAAGCGGAAAACCGCTCTGGAGCGTGGGCAAGCACAGCTCGGACGACGATCACGAGCTTGGAACAACCGCCATGCCACGCGGACTGGTCGGCTACACCCACGGTTGCGTGATCTGGTCTGACGCTTCGGACGAGGAAATCGCCCGGCCAACCGTGTGGACAGAAGACGGTCTTTTCGTGGACGAGCTACTGCGCGTCCCGATCGATAACCTGCCGAAGCTCAAACACGGCGAGGACAATACCAACGAGTACCCCACCGGCCATCTCTACACCGATCCCCAAACCGGGGAGACGTTCTTTTACGCCCTCAACTCTGGAGGCGGTGCCCCCATCTATCGCATCACGGGCTGGGACCGCTGGCACCGGTCTAGCGGGATGGTGAAGCTCGCCGCGCCAGCAGTCCAGGTCGCTAAGCGCGATGGCACCGGTTTGAAAGGCGAGTATTTCAATAGCCCGGATTGCACGGGTGAACCGGTCCTGAGCCGGACCGACAAGCTGGTCTTCTTTTACTGGTTCCGCGGCAAAGAAGGTCTGCCCAAGGGCCTGGATCAGCGGAGTTTCTCCTGCCGCTGGACCGGTCAGGTGGAAGCGCCCACGAGTGAGCGGTACCGATTTGTCTTTGAATCGTACGCTCCGTGGCGCGGCGAAGGCTGGGGAACGCCGGGACACCCACGGTGGCTTAAGCTCTGGATTGCCGGGAACCTCGTCCTGGACACGGCCGCCCACCTTTATGAGGAAACGACCTTCGGCTTGCCCCAGCACCAAGGGATTTACGCGGAAGTCCCACTCCAGGCAGGTGAACGCTATGATCTTCGCCTGGAATGCGGTTTTGCCACCAATGCCGTTGCGAGGCTTTGTTGGGAGTCGCCTGGCCTGGACAGGCAAGCCATCCCCTCCGACCTCCTGCATCCCGAGTCGGGGCCAAAGAAGATGCTGGAACTGGCTCCCCATCCACGCCCTGATCTGCTGGCCCATTTTGACTTTGAGGAAACGCAAAGTGTCCTTTGCCGCAGCCGCGCTGGAGGCGACGTCTTCGGGCGCCTGACAGGCCGCGCTCGCCGAGTTCCCGGCAAGATTGGACAGGCCATCGAGCTTGAGGCCAACGGCGATTTCCAGCCCGCACTGTTCCCTGTAGACGAAGAGCTTCGCCTGCCGGATTCGAACTACACCATTGCGTTCTGGTTCAAGACCACCGCCGAGAATCTCCGGTTGTGTGAAGCGCGACGCTATTCCAGCTACAACAATCGTTGGAGCGACCACGTGGTTTCCGTGCAGAACGGCCGAGTGCGCTTTCAGCTTCAAGGAGATGCCGCCCTGGAAAGCAGCGCGCGTTTCAACGACGGGCAGTGGCACTGCCTGGTCACGACCGTTGAACCAGGAGGCCAACGACTCTATGTGGACAGTCAGCTGCAGGGCACCGGCAAATTGGCCAAACGCCTTAAAGCGAGCAACCGGCTTGGCCTCGATCTCGGCCCTGGCGGGGGATTAGGTCACGTTGCCATCGACGAGGCAAAGGTGTTTGGCCGAGACCTGACCGAAAACGAGATCGCCCAATTACGGTAGACACCATGAGCCGGATCCCACGGCGTGAAGATGGATTGACATAGCCGCTGTGGACCTTAGTTGTGGCACCTCATGAAGCGCAAAGAACGTTACATCGTGCGTCTGGACGAGGTGACCATCCGTCGGGAGGGCGAGGAGGCGGTGATCAACTACAAGGAGGAAGGCATTCCCGATACGCACTTGAAGATTGGACCTGGGCTGGCTTCGATGAGCGATGAGCAAATCCTCGAACTCTTCAACGACATCCTTCGCACGGAGGCTCAAGTGGCCGCCGGGCACAAGCATGTTGCCGTGGAAGTGCCGCTCAACTCGCCTCAGATTCGTTATCTAAAGCGGAGCGACCAATGGGTGCCCCGGGGTAGCGTGTTGCGCTGCTTGATTGAGGACGAGGAGGGAGAGTTAGTCGTTGGGATTGACGAGCATGCGCTGAGGTTAGAGGAGTTTGGCCGACTTCTGACGACGTATGCCGGCTGGGGAATGCGGATCGAGTTTGTGCCTGAGGATGAGATCCACCGGCGTCCGACTCGCGAAGTGCGGGAACCCAAGTCAGAAGCAGAATGGCCCGAGGAGTAAATGGGAGGCTTGGGATGTTGGTGTCTCCTGTCGCCAGAACAAGTCATTGCGGCTGTGTTTGTTCGCCATTTCGATAGCGTTAAAGACCCGGTTTAAACGGAGATTCCGACCTCGTTTTCCCGCCGTAAGGCGCAGCGCCTTCCTGGAGCAACCAAAGCTCTTGCCTCTCTTGTGGCGCGGATGCCCAACCCGCCCCCAGCGCACCCTATTCAGCTCGATGTAGCACAGGCAGCGCCACAGGTAACTCCCTCCTTCCACCAGCGTCGCGTGGAAATTGTCTCCCCAATACGCATTCGTCCGTTTCTTGCGCCGGTTGTCAGCGCGGGCAAACTCTCCGGCCACCATCCGCATCCATCCGCTGATTTTCATCCGCTCCTGGGCATCCAAGCGCAGATGCACGTGATTGGAGGTGATGCAGTAGTCCAGAAGCGCCACTTCAAACTGCGGCCAGTGTTCACGCAACCGGGCGCGGTAGCCCTCACGGTCCAGGGCGAATTTGAGCAAAAACTCCCGGTTGTGGCATCGATGTGTCACAAGGAATACCCCTCCGTATCCGCTCAGCCGATTAGCCCGAGCCATGGAGCGCATTGTCTTACCGGCCGTAGAACTGTTACAAGCGAAATACAGGACTCGAAATCTTCGCTAAGACGCTAAAGACCGCCTCCGTTATGCCCAACTCATTCACGAGCAGCCAGTTGTTCTGGCGACAGGAGGCCTGACCAGGTTGCAGAGGCCTCACAGTGGCAGCGAGAGTGCGACCGGGAGTGAAAATGAAGTGTCAAATGCCGCTGTTGAATCCGTTTGCATCAGCAGTCCTCCGGGGTTGGGCTGAGTAGGCCGTCCGTTTTAGGGTTTACGGGTGAGTCGAGCTTCGTCTCGGACCGGGTCGACGTAAAAGTAGGCTTTAGCTGTCCCGCGGTTGCCTGGCAGGTCTAAGGCTGCCACTTGGATCAGCACCGTCGTCTTGGCCGGCACCTGTGCCTGGGCTAAGTAAATCCAGCCCGCCGCGCCCACGTCCCATTCCGCTTCGCCTTCCTCGACGCTCTGCCCATCCACACCAAGAATGTGCACCGCCATGCGCACGATCTTAAAATCGTCCCTGGCGAGAATTCGGATCCTGTCGCCACGATTGCCGGTGTAAGACTCCAGATCGATGGCATCGACTACCGGCGCGTGCATGTAGTCGCTCACGGCAACGTTGTGCGGCGTGAGATGGTCGTGGCAGCCCTGCTGGTAAAGCTTGCGCATGTTGGGATCTGCTAGAAGCGTGCGTGCCCACCGTGAGGCCACAACAAAGCGGTTGGTATGCGCTTTTTGCGCTAGACTCCGCAAAGTCGTGCCGTTCTCAGCGGCGTGGCGGACGGTTAAGGAATCGCCCTCTTGGACAAAGACGAGGTCGCCAATGCGGCCGCGGAGCGATCTGAGGAGCGGGTTGAGGTCAATTTTCGCCATATACTCTTTATTGGTTATTTGTCGTTGGTTATGTCGGCCGGCTTTTCGTCGGCAGTTCTGTTGAACGTGAACGCGCTGGCAGGTATCCGAGACGGACACTGCATCACGGACATATTCTTGAGTGACACTTCCCTCCATTGTGGCTGCTTTATGCCAGCATAAACAAAGCACAGAGGAACCATAGAAGACCCATAAAGCAGACATGAGATCGCCTCGAGCGACGACGGGAGTTCGGCGCCTGGTCCGGCATTGGAACACGGGTGACGGAACGGCAAGCAGCTGCGGGGCGACGAGTGTGGATTTCGCATGGTTATAACTTTGGCCGGGCAGCCTTGGGGTGCCCTTTTAGGAACGATCTGACTCGGTCCGGCGGGTGGAGAGCGGGTCCAGGAACCCACTCGCTTCGGCGCCATCGCCAGTCAGTTTATATCAGTTCGCTATGGCTAAAGTTAAACCTCAACAAACTAATGCATAGCGACTATAGAATGTCAATCTCTTATCGACGTCAGGCGCTGTTCGCCGCTCCGATACCTTGGGTGGGGTCCAATGCTCCGCAGAGTTATGACGTGTCCACATTTGTGGACGATTTGCTAACTATATAATCTGCAGTTGTTTCGCAATCAGGCCGCGTCGCTAACTCGCGCTTTTGCGGCTTTGTCTGATTTGGGAAAGAATAGTTTAAGAGCCGCTCCCGAGGCAGAACCGACATCGCACCGTGACGGTGGAGCAATTCCTGATGCACCGTCTGGGGAAGAACGATTTCGTCGAAAAAGCGCGGCAAAACATGCAGCCGCGCGCGTGCGCGAGTTGTCAATCAATCGTGAGAAGCTTTCGCACGAATATGCGATATTCGGGTCTGACCCCTCCGACGATGTCGATCCACAAGGAAACGGGTGAGCACAGCGTATCCAGGAACGATACCGATACCGATAGCGACCCCGACTCCGACCGCAGCCGGAAACGAGCGCTAATCACCGCATGGACCAGAATTGCTGCTTGCTTCCGTTTCGCGCTTGCCCGAAGTATTTCGGAGGTGACCTTGACGGCGTGAACCCAATGTCAGCAGCAGTCGGTCATGCGGATCTTGAAACCACTCCCCGCTCTGATGGCTATCGAGAAGTCAAACATTGTCGACGCAGTCGGGATCGAGAAGACGACCGGAGATGTTGTGTTGACCATCGCGGATTATCTGGATTGGGAGACCTCAGAGGCCCAGCACCTGGAACTTTTGCAGGAGAAGCTCAACGCATACTTGCGATTCATCGAGAGTGGCGAACTGCTCGAGTCGGGAGCGCTGCGAAGGGGTCAGGCCCGAAGAATGCAATATAGATGTTGACGCTTGAGGCGAGGCAGCGGCAGGTCCTTGGAATGGCGTGGAAACTGGAGGGCAGTATCCTCAGCGGACGATATCAAGCGTTGCCGGTGGACGGGAGCGGCAACAGATACTTGAGAATGGCTTGTGATTACAGGCCCTGGCCATGAATCGCCGCTCCCTGGATGATGGGCGCAGCAGGCTACGCTGCCGGCTGTGTCCGGGAGTGGCTCAAGCCATCGTGAGGCACTTTGGCGGAACATCGAACATGCGTATCTGCGGGACGGACCCCTTACCCGCGGCTTCCACTCTCATGTCGGCCGGGAGGTCGTTGAGCTCGGCTTCCACGGCGGCGTTGAGAATCAGGACCGTCCAGTTCAAAAGTCACTTCCCCGTTATTCTAATGATACCATATCTGGTATCGGTGATTCAAGTCCCTGGCCCCCCCCATGACGAATCTGCCGCCCGACACTTGACCGCAGGCCGGCGCCGCTGAAGTTTAGAGGCGTGCGAGATGACACACCATGCGAAGCGGCAGAGACGGGTTGTAGCGTAATGGGCGGAGGGTTAAGGCTGGCAGGGGGTTGGCCGGATTTCGATCCAGAGCGTATCGCTCGGAAATTGGCCTGCCCCGTCGCGTTCATTCCAGAGATGACTCTTCCCGCTACGGATACAAAACGGACCGAGCAACTCGTCTCGGTATGGCTCGCAGCACCCACGCTCGAAATTTCGCTCCGGAGCCTTTACCGGCTAATCGCGCACGGAGAACTACCCGTCCTGCCGCCTGGGTGCCTGGCGGATGTCGAGCTGGAAGCGCGGGACCTCCTGCAGAGATTCGTGCCCTCAGGAGATTGCATGCAAAATGCTATCTGATTGTATTGAACGGTTGAGTCACTTAGGCGCGTAAAAACGTTATGGCGGTACTCTCGACGGACGGTTTTGCCCGGGCGGAGGTCCCTGCCTTGAACAGTAAAGGCTTAATCTTGGCTCAAGCAGCATGAATTTGGGGCAAGAACAGAGCAAACGCGAAGGCATTGAGCCGCTTGGCCCGCTGCTCGAACGCGCTCTTCTCCTTGACCTTGAAGTGTCGCCTCAGGGCAAGATCCTCAAGCTTGGAGCTGCGGTAGGAGCTCAGACGCTCTCGCGCTCAGGGACTGCCCAACTTCAGGCCATTCTCGCGCCGCTTGCTGACCTGGCACAGCGCGCCCATTATGTCCTCGGTCACAATCTGGTCCGCCATGATCTGCCAATTCTCCGTGAAGCGGCTCCCGAACTCTGCATTCATCGCCTGCCGGTTATAGACACTCTCGTGCTGTCTCCGATTTGCTTTCCGGAGAATCCCTATCACCGGCTCGTAAAAGACTACAAGCTGGTGCGCGAAAGCCTGAACGATCCCGTTGCTGACGCACGCCAGGCGGCCGCGCTCTTTGCCGACGAGTTTCAATCCCTCAGTGGTCTGCGCCGAAAAGATCAAAGCTTTTTCGACATTCTGCACTTTCTTCTGGCGACCGCGGACCACGACAACGACCGCCATTCGGAAGGCATGGCCATATTATTCCGCGCTCTGGGAGGTGCGATGCCGGCGCGGGAGAGAGCGCTCGCCTTGTGCACGGAGCTTGTCCCGCAGTGGGGCTGCGCCAGCACTCCCATTGACGATGCCTTGGTGCAGACTCAATCCGCGCGGATGGCGCTGGCATACACGCTCACTTGGCTGCGAGTCGCCGGATCCAACTCCATCTTGCCGCCGTGGGTCCGGCTGGAACATCCGCGAACCGGAGACCTGATTAAGCGGTTGCGTGAGACCCCCTGCCAATCTAGTGGCTGTCGATACTGTCAGCGTGTTCACAATGCGAAGGAGCAGTTGCGTGCGTTCTTTGGCTTCGATTCGTTCCGTCCAGTACCCCGAAGTAGCACTGGGGGAAGCCTGCAGCAGGAGATAGTCGAAGGAGGCATGCGCGGTGAATCGTTGCTGGCGATTCTGCCCACGGGTGGGGGCAAGTCGCTTTGCTACCAAGTCCCGGCCCTGGTGCGGAATTACCGGCGGGGTGTGCTGACGATCGTTCTCTCACCCTTGCAGGCATTGATGAAGGACCAGGTGGATGGATTAATACGCCGCACTGGCACCTCCTTCGCCGCGGCACTATACGGTTTGCTGACCGCTCCCGAGCGAAGTGATGTCTTGCGGCGAATCCGATTGGGCGATATCGCGATTCTGTATGTGTCCCCGGAGCAACTGCGGAACCGCTCGTTCGCCGAGGCGGTTGCCCGACGAGAAATCGGGTGCTGGGTTTTTGACGAAGCACATTGCCTTTCCAAGTGGGGACACGATTTCCGACCTGACTACCTCTACGCGGGCCGGTTCATCCGCGAATTTGCAGAACGGCAGGGTATCGAAATTCCCCCCATCGCTTGTTTCACAGCCACGGCCAAGCAGGATGTGAAGGACGAAATCATCGCCTTTTTCAAACACGAAACCGGCCGTGAATTAAACCAGTATTCGGGTAGTGTCGAACGGGAGAACCTTTGGTTTGAGGTCCAGACGATCCCCGAATCCGGAAAGTTCGATCGAGTGCATGAATTGCTCTCGGAACGAATGCCAGAGGGCATTCCTGGGAGTGCCATCGTATTCCGAGCCACGAGAAATGAGACGGAACTCACGGCCGAGTTCCTCCGCACCCACGGCTGGAAGGCCGCACATTTCCACGCCGGTTTGACTCCCCCTGAAAAGAAGCGCATCCAAGACGAATTTCTTTCCGGTGACACCCGTGTCATCTGCGCCACCAACGCGTTTGGAATGGGGATCGACAAGGAAGACGTCCGGTTGGTGATACACGCCGACACTCCTGGTTCTCTTGAGAATTATCTTCAGGAGGCGGGGCGTGCTGGGCGAGATGGGAGGAAAGCCGAATGCATCCTGCTCTACGCTGATGCCGATTGCGAACGGCAGTTCCGGATGGAGGCGTTTTCCGAGCTCAGCCGGCGAGACATCGCCCAGATCTTACGGAGCCTCCGCCGGGCCGCTCGCGGTGACAAACAGGAGCTGGTGATAACCAGTGGGGAAATTCTTCGTGATGAGGAATTGCAGGTGGATATCGACTTGCAAGACCGCATGGCGGACACGAAAGTGCGAACCGCGATATCGTGGCTGGAGCGCGCCAACTTGCTCCAGCGGGACGAAAATGTAACGAATGTCTTCCAAGCTCGGCCATTGGTGAAAGACTTGACGGAGGCCGAGGCGAAAATGGCCCGTCTAAACCTGTCGGAAAGCGAGAAATCACTCTGGCGCGCCATCTTGCGAGAGATTTTCAATACCCCACCGACGGAAAGTCTGACCGTGGATCGGCTAGCTTTGCTGCCCGAGTTCACCAACTATGCCAAAGGTAATCCGACGGCTTCGGCAAATCCCGAGTTTCTGAGTGCTAGAATCCTCAAAATCCTCGGCAGCATGACAGACGCAGGGCTGATGAAGCGCGACATGCGCCTGACAGCGTTCGTGCGTCACAAGGTGGTCGATCATTCGCGACTGCGTCTGGACCGCATCGTGGCACTCGACCGCAAGCTGGTTGATATACTGGCACTGGAGGAGCCGGATCCCGAGGGGTGGTTACCATTATTGCTGCGCTTGTTGAATGAGCGCTTGTGTGCGGAGGGCCTCGAGTCGTCGATTGAACTTGTGCGTTCACTGCTCAAGAGCCTGAGCGAGGACGGCCGAGGATTTGCTGGCACTCACGGCAGCATCGAGATGCGGTTCATCGCACGGGATTCCTATCACATCCGTGTCCGACGGAACTGGACCACCATCAGTGAATTGGCTGAAAAGCGGCGCCGGCTTTCTTCTGTAATTCTGGACACGCTGTTGAACAAAATTCCCTCGGAAACGGCGGCAAGTGCGGATCTGCTGATCGAGTTCCACTTCGAAGAGCTGCACGAAGCCATCGAGAATGATCTACTGCTCCGCTCGGAGGTGAGGGACTTCGACGCGGCAATCGAGCGGGCGTTGATGTTTCTCCACGAACAGCGCGTCATCGTCCTGCAGCAAGGGCTGGCCGTGTTTCGCTCTGCCATGACGATTCGCTTCCAACCCGAGCGGCGAGGAGAAAAGTACAAGGTCTCCGACTACCAGCCTCTGGAGCACCATTACAAAGAGCGGATTCTGCAGGTGCATGTCATGAGCGAGTACGCTCGCCTGGGACTTGAACGCATTCAGGCGGCCCTGGAGCTGGTGCTCGCTTATTTCACCCTGGCAAAGGACGAATTTCTGCGTCGGTATTTTAGGACGAAGCCGGACTTGCTGCAGCACGCCACGACAGCGGCTTCATTCCAGAAAATCGTCACCGATTTGGCAAATCCCGCCCAAATCCGAGTAGTCACAGCACCAGCAAGTCGCAATATGCTCATTCTGGCGGGCCCGGGTTCAGGCAAGAGTAAGGTTGTGGTTCACCGTTGCGCTTACTTGTTGCGGGTGGAAAGGGTGCGCCCGCAAACCGTGCTCATCTGCTGTTTTAACCGCCATGCCGCCGTTGAATTGCGTCGGCGACTTTCGGATCTGGTCGGCGATGACGCTCGCGGGGTCACGGTCCTGACCTATCACGCACTGGCGATGCGCCTACTAGGGTTTTCCTATTCTGCCCAAGCCACCGGGTCTCGGAATATCGATTTCGATGCCCTGATCAGTGACGCGACGAGACTTCTCCGTGGTGAAACGATTCCTCCCGGGGTGGAAGCGGACGAGATCAGGGACCGTTTGCTTGCCGGGTTCCAATACATACTCGTAGACGAGTACCAGGACATCGATGAACCGCAGTATGAACTGATTAGCGCCATCGCAGGGCGAACCATCGAGGATGCCGACCAGAAGCTCTCAATTCTGGCAGTAGGAGATGACGACCAGAACATTTATACCTTTCGCGGCACCAACGTGCGCTTTATTCGGCAGTTCCAGCAGGACTACAGCGCCGAAGTGCATTACCTCGTGGAGAATTACAGGTCCACTCGCAACATCATCGATGCAGCGAATGAGATCATCGCTCTCAATACCGATCGGATGAAGACAGAGCTTCCGATCCGCATCGACACGCATCGCGCCATGCTAGAATCGGGTGGAGAGTTCGAGCGCAGAGATCTTTTGTATCGCGGCAAGGTCCAGTTGATCGAAGTGGCCGACGAAACCTCGCACGCACGTGCGGTTATTGCCGAATTGAAGCGTTTACGAGCGCTCGGCGTGACCAATTGGTCCAGCATGGCTGTGTTGTCCCGGGAACATGCCGATTTGGCTCGGGTCAGGACGCTTGCGGAAGACGAGTCCATCCCAATCCGCTGGGTGGCCGGGCGCAGCGCTATGCCTGCACTGCATCAAGTGCGCGAGGTTAGTCGGTTCATTTCGGAAGTCGTCCGTGAACGTGGTGGCTTCAAGCGCGCCAGCGTACTGCATGAGATCGCAGCTCATCTGAACCGAGATTCCGAATACAACCAGTGGATGCAATTTCTCGACCGACTGCTCACAGCATGGGAGAGAGAATCGGGTAATGCCGAACTCCCGGTCCAAGAGGCAGTGGAATACTTCTATGAAGCCTGTGCGGAGAGCCGTCGCGAGTTGAGCTACGGAGACGGCGTGACGCTCGCCACTGTCCATGCCGCCAAAGGAACTGAATATGATCACGTGCTTTTGATCGGACCTTGGCGTCTTTCGCCTGCGCGTGCTCTTCAGGAGGAAGAGCGGCGCACGTTTTATGTCGGCCTGACTCGCGCTCGTAAGACCTTGGCAGTATTTGATCGGACCGATATTCGTCCGTCATTTCCCCAACAAACCGGCGGCCGTGGCACCAGCAGATATCGCTTCACCCCCGGGGTCGCGAAGGTGCCGGTGGCGTGGCTCAGTTACGAAGTTCTTTCACTTCAAGACATGCACCTAGGCTATGCCGGACAATTTGATCAGTATCACCCAATCCACGCGGCGCTGGCGGCATTAAAGCCGCAGGACAGGCTTACCATGCAACCCGCGCCCGGAAATGGCGTTGGACTATTCAATGAATCTCAAACCTGCGTGGCTCGTCTCTCGCGCTCGGCGCAGGAAAAATGGGCCTCAAGAAACACATCTGTGCGCGAGGTTAGAGTCCTTGCAATGATTCAACGATCGTCCAGACAGGATCCTGATGAAAGCAGGCGCGAGCAATATAAGGTGGAGAATTGGGAGGTCCCTCTTGTGGAGATCGTCTACGATGCGTGAGTGTTCTCGATGCTGGGGAATGGGTTCAGACTCCAAAGGGAGAGCACGTTGAATCGGTGTCGCGTCATTTCGTCGAGGAACTCGCGCCAAAACTCCCGGCTCCACATTTCCGGGATGTTCGCCTGTGCCGAATCGCTGTTGTCGGAATAGCTTTCAGTTTAGGAGTTTGGGAGTTTAAGGGGTTGGGAGGTCACCCGTTGACTTGTTAAACTCAAAGACACGTTAACGCTCAGGCGGCGGTAGGGAAGTTGCATCGGACAGACTCCTCAACGCCTCAAGTCTCAAACTCCTCAAGAGGGTAGTCACATGCCGCTTTGCACGACGCGGAATGTTCAACCCCTAAACTCGTAAACCCTCACCTCCGACAAACCGGGCCGCATTTGGTGCTCGTCGCAAAGTTTAAAAGGAGCAATTTACTGGCTCATGGCACTTGGTTTGGAAAGCTAATTGGCGGACCGGGCATAACCGGAAGCGTGAAAAAGAACAGCAGCGATTACTAACAATAGAACACCATGAGAATTCTCGTCGCACTCCTGACCCTCGCAGGCTTCTTGAGCTCTGTCTTTGCCTCGGAGACCCCACGGCCCAAGCTGGTTCTGGGCGCGGAAGGCTCTGCGCTTACCGGCCCATCAGAGGAAGCGGCCGGCCGGACCGTTGAAGATGGCGGGACAGGGCCATACAAGGCGCTGATGGTATCGGATAAGACGCTGCCGACGCATACGGTCTTTCGGCCGAAGGATCTGAGTGCCCTTGGTGCTCGGGTTAAACTGCCGATCGTTTCCTGGGGAAACGGGGCATGCGCCAATTCTCCGTGGGAGCATGTGAACTTCTTGTCCGAGGTCGCATCTCACGGGTTTGTTGTGATCGCGATTGGCCCCATGCCAGCGGAGGGCCAGCGGGGAGGTACTGGCGGCCCGACTAAGTCCGCAATGTTGGTGGATGCGATCAACTGGGCCGTTGCGCAGAACAGCGAACCCTCGAGCCAGTACTATCAGAAGCTGGAGACCAACAAGATCGCAGTCGCTGGTATGTCCTGCGGAGGGTTGCAGACACTCGAGGTTGCTCCCGATTCACGGATTGCAACGGCGATGATTTGTAACAGCGGTATTCTCGGTGACCCGGGCAGAGGCATGCCAGGAATGCCCAGCCTGAGGAAGGATCATCTGGCAAAATTGCACACGCCCCTCCTCTACATTCTTGGTGGTGAGAAGGACATCGCTTACAACAATGGCATGGACGATTTCAGGCGCGTTAATCACCTGCCGATCTTCGTAGCGAATTTGAACGTCGGGCACGGTGGCACCTACGGAAAACCACATGGCGGCGAATTTGCCAAAGTCGCTACGGCCTGGTTGGAATGGCAGCTAAAGGGTGACGACGAAGCAGCGAAAATGTTCGTTGGCGACCCGTGCGGCCTGGCCAAGGCGGAAGGGTGGAAAGTGGAAAAGAAGAACATTCCGTGATCGAGCGTCAGGCGACCTAAGACGGATTCATGCGGCAAGCGAACGTGACCATTCATTGGGCTGCTCATCGATTGGAATGAAACGGGTCGTTCATCTTTTCGACCGCTTCTTCTTCTTGGCGGCGGCGGCGACGTCGATCGCCTTTTTCGTCCAAGGTCCGAGATGGTTCAGATCCTCGACCACCTCGGCCGGGACTTCGTAGTAGCCCATGGCGCTATCTTCACCAAAAGGCCGGAACGCCTCCATTCCTCTCTGTTCGAAGTCGGGTCGGGTGAAGTCATCGACTTTGAAGTAGAGGCGGTTCTCCGCGATGAGGGCGAAGAACAGTCCCTGGGCATAGATCCCTACGCCCCCAAACATGGACCTGCTGGTTACCGGCGTGATCTGGCCCAATTGTTCGAGCACAAACTCGCGATAGCTTGGCGATACGGCCATAAGTCACCTGTTCTTAAATTGCAGATACACTGTATCAGAGAGCGTAGCGTCACAGAATCATGCTGAAGCAAGATCAGAAACGGCTCGTGGGCCATTGGCCGGTCTTCGGCCGGGCGACCACCGCTCGTCAGACCTTCTTGAGCTTCACGGGTGTAATTATAGTGTAACGGCGGCGAAATGTGGGTGACTTCAGCGGAGGCAGTGTCAGCCGCGCAAGACATCGGCTTTCCAATGGGTTGATCCTGAAGAAGCTGCGAAGGGGAAAATGGTCGGAGCGACAGGATTCGAACCTGCGACGTCTTGCTCCCAAAGCAAGTGCTCTAGCCAGGCTGAGCTACGCTCCGAACCACAGGAAAGGCTACTATTCCAGTAAGTGGTGGCGGGTGCAATGACTAATTCTCAAGAAATCTGGATGGTGCGGCTTGACTCTTTGTCAGTGAAGGGTTTGCACGCATGCTGACTGGGCCGTTTCGGGCGGGGTTGTTGGGTCAATTCCAAGTCTGAAAGGTCAGGAAGAAAGGGATGAGGCAACGTGGACGTCAACGCTGTCCCGCAGGGTCCCGCCCGTGTTCGCGAGCAGTGGGGGTGGGATTTCCCTTTATTTGCAGGGGTATCTTGTTACTTTAGGTTATGCCATTTAGTGCACTAGGTCTGTCGCGCGAGGTGACCCAGGGGGTCAAAGCGATGGGTTATGTTGAGCCCACCCCCATCCAATTGCGCGTCATTCCACTGATTCTGGCCGGACGCGACGTGATCGGCAGCGCGCAGACGGGGACAGGGAAAACAGCCGCTTTCGCGCTGCCTATCTTGTCGTTATTGGCCAAGCACGAACGGGGCCCACGTGTGCTCATCCTGGAGCCAACCCGTGAACTGGCTGCGCAAGTGGAGACAGCCATCCGCGACTTTGCACGGTTCAGCGGCTTAAGTGTCGCCGTGGTCTTTGGCGGCGTGGGCTATGGAAAACAGAACGACGCATTACGCTCCGGGGTCGATGTGCTCGTGGCCACGCCTGGACGGCTGCTCGATCATATCGGGCAGGGGACTTGCCGGCTCGATAGCGTCAAGTATCTCGTCCTGGACGAGGCGGATCGCATGCTGGACATGGGTTTTCTCCCGGATGTTCGTCGCATCGTCGATCGTTGTCCGCGCGATCGTCACACGTCCCTTTTCTCCGCCACGGTCCCGCCGCAGATCGAGTCGTTGATTCGTTGGGCGATGAAGAACCCGGAAGTCGTGGAGATAGGTGCCCGCCGGACTCCGGCGGAAACCGTTAAGCACGTGATTTATCCGGTGGCCGAAGCGCAAAAAACGGAGCTGCTCGGGGAATTGCTCAAACGGGTGAACTACGATTCGGTGATTGTCTTTTGCCGCACCAAAGAACGCGCGGATCGTATCGGGACGATGCTGAAAAAGAAGAACCACGCAGTGGCCATCCTGCATTCCAACCGGACGCAGCGAGAGCGGGAGCAGGCCTTGCGCGGCTTCCGGGACGGGAAGTTTGAAGTATTGGTCGCCACGGATATTGCGGCCCGCGGATTGGATATCGCCAATGTGAGTCACGTCATCAACTACGATGTGCCACAGCATCCGGAAGATTACGTCCATCGCATTGGTCGCACTGGCCGCGCCGAGGCGACGGGAGACGCCTTTACGCTCATGGTGGCCGGAGACATCAAGCATGTGGAGGCGATCGAACGATTTATCGGGCAAAAGATCGAACGTGTGAAACTGGACGAGTATGCCTATCAGTACACCGCTCTCTTTGAGGAGGGTAAGCCCGGCCGCCCGGCCTCGTCGGGACGAATCCAAGGCGTTCGGCTAAGTGGAGGGTATTATTTCGGCCCGGCGCGCCGCCGACGGCGGTAGAGAGAGCCCGCCGTCTTCCAGATAGCTGCGCCTTGATGGGTCAATTTTAGGAGTGCAGCCTTGTGGATTGCACCATCCGCGCGTTTGAATGTGTGCGACAGGTTGGGACGCGGAAATGCTGCGGCTAGTCCCCAATACAGAACAGGTTGTGGTTTCCCCGAAGGAAGATGTGGCCTTGGCTGATCGCTGGGGAAGCGAAGCAGGACTCCCCAATCTCGTTTCGGGCAATTCTCTTGAATTCCGGTCCAGGCTGGACCACTTCAGTGACTCCATCGTCGGAGAGGAAATAGACCAAACCGTTGGCGGAGACGAGCGAGGCGTGGTGACTTCCGAGGCGTTGTTGCCACGCGAGTTTCCCCGTCTTTGCCACGAAACAATGGGCCACGCCCGAATCTGAAACGACCAGGAAATAATCGCCGGCAATGAGAGGCGAGGGGACGTAAGCCGCGCCTTTGTTGGTTCGCCACACGATGTGGGACTTGGTGATGTTGCCGTGGCCGTTTGGCTGAATGGCCAGAATGTGGTGATCGGGAAAGCCGCCGGTGATGAAGAGGAGATCCTCCTTGGCACTGTAAACTGGTGAGGCCACGAATTGTTCGGTGGGGCCGTCAATCACCCAGTGCCTGGAGCCGTCCCGCGGATCGTAGCTCGCGACCGATTTGTCTCCGGAGAGCACCATTTGCGTTCGTCCATCGAGAACTCGAATCAACGGCGCGCAATAGCTGCGGGTATGATTTTCGCGGGGCGTTTTCCAAAGGGTGCGTCCGTCCGCTCGCGACAGGGCGACGAGATAGGAATCTCCGTCGTGATCTCCGTTCAGGATGACTTTGTCCTCGAAAAGGGTGGGGGAACTGCAAAAGCCATGCATGCTTCTGAATTCGCCTGGGCGTGCCAACCATTTCTGTTCGCCTTGAAAGTCGTAAGCGGCGACGACCATTTCCTGACGATCAAGAAAAGCGACATAGACTTTTTCACCGTCCGTGGCCGGAGTGCTCGAGGCGTGACTATTGAGAGGATGCTTCTTTTCCAAGGGCGCTTTGATCACGGTTCTGCTCCAGAGGAGTTCGCCGGAACGCCGATCATAACAAAGGAGCAATCGTTCTTCTGTTTCCGGCAGCGCAGCAACAGTAAACGCGCGATCGCCGAACACGATCGGCGAAGCGTGGCCGGACCCGGGAATGGCGGTTTTCCAAAGGACGTTGGCGGTGGCGCTCCAGGAGACAGGCACATCGTTCTCTGCGCTTGTGCCATCGCCCCGCGGGCCACGCCAGTTGGGCCAATTCTCAGGCCGAATTGGGAGAGCAAAGCTACAGAGGAACATCCCTAGAACGATGTATTTCAGAAGGCCCATACGGTAGACAGAGTGTTCCTCACGCAAGCGCTCCGCACAAGGACGGACTCAGGCTAGAAAGGAATTCGCATCTTACGGAGCCGAGTTATCGGTGAAGGACTCGCCGCCGGTCTGAGCGGGCGCGACGGGGTGGTGCGCAGAAAATGCTGCGGCTAGGTCTGACAACCATAGCCGCGCGCCAATGGATCAATTTTGTGGAGCGCGGCTGTGTGTGGAGCACCAGCCGCAGGTTTCGGTGGGCGTGATGGGATGTCGCGCGGTCGTCCAACAACGAGGGAAGCGTTCCCAGAGCAGGGCGATCGCAGACGCGGCGAGGAAAAGACCGGCGCTTAGGCCAGCTCGGAGCCAGTCGCCTCGGTCTGGATCCCAATCGGCCAACACCCAAACCGAGAGCAGGCCGAGAGCTATTCCAATAAGGGGACCTATTAGACGCCGAGATGGATAGCTGCAAAGCAAAAGCGCGGCGACGACGAGGATGATTTTCCGAACTAATGGTATGTCCGCTACGAATTGCGTGCTAGTCTCTCGCAGGGCGGTGGGATGGAGGAAAGCTTGCACGAGGCACCATAGGTCGTGGCTGTCGGGATGGTCGGGCAGGTCCAGGCTAAAGTTTGGATTCGGGTTTAGGAGAGCGACGTAGTGAGGAGGCTTGACTGGGTCTTTCTCGTTTTCGTCCACCTTGATCCACATGTGGTCCAATCCTACGATCAGTCGTGCAGAACGGTACCCGCGAGAGCGAAGGAGACTCGTGGCAAGCACGGCGCGGCCATCGCAGTCTTCCTGACCCTTCTGCCATGCTTCCTGTGCGGTTGGCCAGTATTCCAAGTTTCCCCAGTTCTCATAGTCCGTCACGTAGGCGATCTGGCGGACGACAAAGCGGGCGACTAAGCGCGCTTCCGAATGGCGGCCGCGGTCGGCGGCGATCCAACGATCGATCTGAGCGTTGACACGTTCGATGCCGCTAAAGTGGGGTTGAATAAGCGTGTCCGGATGGAGCGTATGCTTGACCTGGAGGACGGCACGTTTCAGGTTGGGATTAAGAACGACCAGGACGAGGCTGACGGCGATCAGCCATTTGACCAGGATCCGCTTCCGTCGACTCTGGCGTGGCTTGCCCAGGGTGGGGCAGGGAATAACACTGACAGCTGAGTCTTGCATCCGATCTAACGTTCACTTCTGACGTACGCGACGGTGTCCGCATTCGAAAAAAGCTTTCAAGTCAACGCCACGCGCAGAATTGGGAATTCTATATCGGAACGTCCTGGCCAGAGCGAGGGGAATAAACAAAAACTTGAACGAGCGGGGTCTGGAACTGTTCTAGGGCCGAGATCGTTGGCGGTCGAAGCCGCGGAGGTAAGCTGGAATCGCTAGGGAGATCGCAGGCGATGCGATTGAACACGTCACTCGGTTCTTAGGGCGACGAGCGGATCGACCTGGCTGGCGCGGCGAGCTGGCAAAAAGCAGGCGGTCAGTGCCACGCCGCTGATGATTGCGACCGTGGCTCCGAGCGTTCCCAGGTGAATGGCGGGAACGTCGAATAGAATGGCTTGCACCGCGCGACCGGCCACCCAGGCGCCGAGAAGTCCTAATCCGCTGCCGGCGGCGAGCAAGCGAAGCCCCAGGGTCAGGAACTGATGCTGGATTTGAATGGGTTGGGCGCCGAGCGCGAGGCGGACGCCAATCTCCTTTCGGCGCTGGGCGACGGCAAAGCTCAACACTCCGTACGTGCCGATGGCCGCGAGGAGAACGGCCACCGTGGCGAAGATGCCGGAGAGCAGAGCGGGAGAACGCCGGAGGATCAGGCTATCCGTGATGCGCACTTCCATGGATCGCAAGTCATACAATGGGAGCTCGGGGTCGACCTGCCGGACCATGCGCTGCAGGGCTCGCTGCAAGGATTCGGAAGCGGCGGTTGTCCGGGTGACCAGAAAAACGGTTTCCATGGCGAAATACCGGTAAGGAAAGTAAATGGCACGCGCCGGTTTTCGATCGGTAAGATCTGTTTGTTTCACGGCCCCAACCACACCGACCACCGTGAACCATTCGGATTCCGATCGAGTGTCGGATCCATCCGAGATGCGTTGACCCAACGCGCTTCTGCCGGGCCAGTAGGTCCGTGCGAAGTCTTCGTCAATCACGCAGACACGCTGGGGTCGCGCGGAATCGGCAGGTTCCAAAAATCGCCCTTCCTTGAGCGGGATTCCCATGGCAGCAAAGTAATTGCCGGCGACGCCGTACTGCTCGTGAAGAAAAGGGGCTGCGCCGGGTGTAGGGGTATAGCCGATAATCGTCATGACATTGGGACGATGGCTTCCGGTCACGGGGATGTCTGTTGTGATGCCAGCGAGGCCGACCCCGGGCTGCTGGGTGGCCGCTTGCACCAGGCGCTCGACGCAGTTCGCGCGAAGCGCGTCGTCCGAATAGGCCGTCTTGCTCAGCGAGAGTTTCCCAGCCAGGACATGGTCCGGGCGAAATCCCGGCGAAACAGCCATTGCTCGTTTCAAGCTCAGTCCGAGCAAGCCTGCGCCAAACAGGAGCACGATAGCTAGGCCGAGTTGAGCCACGATGAAGGCGTGACGCAAACGCTGCGCCGCTAGGTTGCCTGTTCCGCCGCGCCCTTCGGCATGAATCGCCGAAGCTAGAGGAGTTCGCAAGTGAAACCACGCCACGGGGATGCCCATCCCGAGCCCTGTGAAGCTGGCTGCCAGTAGGGTAACTAGGGCCATGCGCCCGTTCCATGCCACCTCGGGACTCAGTGGAAGTTGGTGAAGATCGAGCTGTCCCAAGAGTTTGCCACCAGTGAGACTGAGCGCTAAACCGAGCACCGCGCCGCCCAAGGCGAGCAGGAAAATCTCCATCATCAGATGCTGGAGGATCTGGCGCCGTCCTGCGCCGAGAGACTGGCGGATGGCCAATTCTTTCACTCGCCCGCTCGAGCGGATGAGAAGCAAGTTGACCAGATTCACCAACCCGATGGCGAGGAGTAAGAGTCCGCCCGCTTGCAAGAGGAGCAAGATCGGTCGAATTGAGGCGACGTGTTCGGCGTGCAACGGCGCGACGATAGTGTGAAATCCGGCCGCGGTTACTTCCTTAGCGAAGGGGAACGTTCGGCCAATCGTGGCGTTGTGGGCGTCGACTTGCGCTTGCGCCTGTTCGAGACGAACTCCCGGTTTCAGTCGTCCGATGACTTCCACGCCATTGTTGTGAAGGTTCTCGACCCGACAGGTGTCGGCAGTCACGGAAAGGGGAAGGTACACGCGCGCTTTAGAGGAGAGAAACAGGAAGTTGGCCGGCAGCACTCCAACGATCGTTTTTGGCACGCCATCGATCCGCAGGGTTTTGCCCACGATGGCCGGATCGGAAAGAAAGTGCTCCCGCCAGAACGCGTGAGTGAGGAGAGCGACCGCATCGCTTGTCGGCGTCATCTCGGCGTCGGTAAAAGCGCGTCCTAGCAATGGGGAAATGCCAAGCGTGCCGAAGAACTCAGCGGAAACCCGTGTCACGTGAACCTGCTCTGTAGTCCCCGCGTCGCCGACGACGGCGGCGTCTTCACGCAGGGCCGCGACTTCCGCGAAGGCTGGAAGTTGCCCACGCCGGGTATGATAGTTCATGTAGGAAGAATCGCCGCGGTCACGACCCATCTTCGGATAGCTGTTGTACATAACTACCAACCTCTCGGGGGATGGAAATGGGAGCGGACGCAGGAGTACCCCGTTTACGATGCTGAAGATGGTTAGGTTTGCGCCCAGGCAGAGGGCCAGCGTGAAGAGCGCCACGGCCGTGAAGCCTTGTGCTTTGCGGAGGCCGCGCCAGGCAAAACGCCCGTCGTCGAAAATGGATTTGAACCCGCATCGCAGCCAAACCGCCCGCTTTGGATTTGGGCAGCCAGGCGACGTTGGTTTTAGCGGGCGGGGAGTTCGCGGTTGGGTGGGGCCGATCATTTCGTCTAGAGCCAATGAAACCGCCTCGACTTCTGAGACGCCACGGCCTAGGAGTTCGTGAAAGCGGTCATCGAGGTGTGCACAGATTTCTTCGATCGCGTCCGGTCCGCGCCCTGGGTCGAGGTTTAAGGCCTCGAGTCTGGCTTGGAGGTGGGGCTTCCAGTCAGGCATGGTCACAGGAGGTAATGCGTTGGATAGCGTCCACAAACGCTAGCCAGGCGTGTTGTTGAGCCGGCAGGACTTTTCGGCCTGCGGGCGTGAGTCGATAAAAACGCCGCCGCCTTTGCCCGGCTTTTTCGACCCAGCGTCCTTGGATCCAGCCGCGCTTCTCCAAACGGTAGAGCAGGGGGTAAAGAGAAGCGACATTGAACCGCAACTCGCCTCGGGAGCGCAATTCGATGAGCTTCGAGATCTCGTATCCATGCCTGGGTTGCTGCTGGACGAGCGAGAGGATCAACAGTTCGGCGCTGCCTTTCTTGAGTTCGCGATCCTGCATCGGCGTCCGAATATATGGCATAGACATATATGTGATAGACACACAGACGTCCGTCAAGCGAAGATGACGCGACGGCGGATTACCCAGGCCGAGCCAAGGAGAATGGACTCTCCGGCAGAGGCGACTACTTGAGTGTGCTCAAGTATTCGACGAGATTGCGCAGGTCTTGTTTGGTGAGTACCTGGCCCAGGCCTTCGGGCATGGGGGAAAGCGTCGTACGGCGAGATTCGATATCTGTTTTTTTTACAGTTAACACGCCTGTGTCGACCGAGTTGATGACCAATTCGTCCGGCGTTTCGCTTTTGAGGACGCCGGCATAGGTTTCATCGTTCTTCAACACGACGAGCACGCTCTCAAAGCCCTGGGCGATCTGTTGATTCGGGGCGATGATCGATTCCAAGAAGTAGTGACGATCTTTTTGGGCTGCCACATGGCTGAGGTTGGGGCCGACATCGCCTCCTTCATCATCGATCCTGTGACAACGCACACATTGCGCTTCCGCCTTCTCAAAGAACACTTTCTTGCCCTCCATCGCGTTCCCTCCGAACAGGGCTTCTTGATACGGAGCCAAGGGATCGTCTTTGGCACGGGCCGATTCGTAGAGCTCGAGCTTGCGCTTGATTTTGGGGGACAACCGGAAATTTGTGGCCTCGAGGATGTCCAACTGCAATTCCTTGGGTGCGGTTCCCGCGTGGAGCCGGTCCAGCCACTCAGCAACCAGGTCATCCGCGGCTTCGCCAGACAAGTTGGCCAGCGCGGAAAAGGCGGCTTGCTGTTCCCGGACGCGCCCGGACTCGAGGGTGGCAGCCAGGCGAGCGATAGACTTTCCATTTTTGAATTTGCCTTCCAGCCGTGTGCTGGCGTTGCGCAGATCCTCGCTGGGATCTTGGCGGGCGGCTTCGAGCAATGCCTCGAGCGGTAGGCCTAACGTTGCCGTCGTTTGCAGGGCTTCGGCTCGGACTCGGCCGGCAATGTTGGTATCGGCGATGAAGGCAGCCAGCCCCGCGCCCACGATGCTCATATTCAATCTGCCAACCGCACGCAGAGCCGCGACCCGGACATCATCGGGCGCCGATCGCAAGAGGCCGGCGATTTTCGGTTCCAGCGCTTGAGAGGCGGTCTCGACCGGTCGCACGGCAGCCAGGGCGCGCCAGAGTCCGACGACGCGGTCGCGTCCCGAAGGATGCGGCCAATCGCCAAGTTCCTCCAGGGCTTCGACGCGCATATTCTCGGGGAGATCCGATCGCGAGGAAATGGAAGCCAAAGTCATCGCCGTTTTCGCCGTTCCAGAGCGGAAGTTGGCATTCAACACGCGCCGAAGCAGGGCCTCACCGAGCGGGGCGTTGGTCAGCGGTCCGGTCAGCCAACGGTTGAGTTCCGAGCTGTCGGCGAGGGCGGCCAATTCTGGCATGGCTCCGTTGATCGGTTCGTCGTTGATGGCGCGGGCGGCTTCCAGGACGAGGGTGGGATCCGGATCGTGCAATAACTGGGCGATTTCGGAGCGTTGCAGCCGACGCATCGCCAGAAGCGCTCCCATGCGGACGGCCGGAGAGACATCGGTCGCGGCTTTCATTAAAGCGTCCATGTTGCCGATCCCAGTCAAGGCCATGACGGCGGCGTGCCTGAGGTAAGGATCGCGGTCCTGGTTATCCTTTAGCATCGCGAAGAGGGCGGGCAGCGCGCTGGATTGGCGTAATTTGCCTAATCCCAAAGCGGCAAAGAACCGAACTCTCGCGTTCGCGTCGCCGAGCGCTTCGGTTAGGCGGACGAGGGCTTTTCCGTAACGGCAGTCACCGAGAACCTTGGCGGCTTGGGCGCGCACTTCGGCGTCGGCGTCGCTCAGCAGTCCTAGCAGCACGTCCAAGCCTCTGGCAGATATGGCTCCTTCCTTTTGCCGGACGCTGATTTGGCCGATGCCCCAGATGGCGTGCAATCGGGCGAGACGATTCGTGGCGTGTTGGGCAACATCCTCAAAAGCCTCGGCGCCTTCCGTGGGACGATCCGCCAGGGCGAACTGAGCTTCTTGCCGGACGCGCATATCCGTATAGGCCAGAAGCGCTGCAAGTTCCGGTATTGGGCGACGAGTCAGGTCCTCGGCGAGCAACCGTTTTGTTTCGAGGATCGTTGGGTCTTGGTCGAGTTCGGGAGCGTGGGCGCGGTAAATGCGACCTTTCCCTGTCATGCCCCAGCCTTCGACCCAGTCGCTGACATAAAGACCGCCATTCACGCCAAATTTAACGTCCGTCGCGAGAATTCCCCAAAGGAAGCGCTCTGGGTTCACCAGTTCGAAGCCAGCTCCTTTCGGATTCAGAGTGAAGGTGTGCACTCCGCTGTTGGGTGAGCCGCCGCGAAAGTCGACGAGAAAGAAGTGGTCTGCGTATTTTGCAGGCAACCCGGTGCCAGGGAAATAAGCGACTCCGGAAGGGCCGCTGGCAATGTTGGTGATGGGCGGAACAATATTAGCGGCCTGGCCGGCGAACTGGGGATACCACAGCTTTTCGGCATTGAACGGCCCGCGTGAATAGGGCTTCTCCATGAATTGAAACCCGACGCGCCACCCGCTATCGCCGCCTTCCACGAGATAGACCCAGCGGGCTTGGTCACCGCTATCCGAATTGTTATCGCCGGTGAACAAGTTCCCGTACTGGTCGAAGACAAGGTCTTGCGGGTTGCGCAAACCGTAGGCAAACACTTCAAGGTCAGAGCCGTCCGGATTGGAACGGAAGACGCAGCCTGTGTCCGCGTTTCCGACGTTCCGTCCGTCAGCGACTTTCACATTCGACCCACGATCGCCGACGCTGAAGTAGAGTTTGCCGTCCGGGCCGAAACGAGGCCCGTGCAGATCGTGTCCGAGGAACCCCACCCGCACACCGAAACCGTAATGGAGCGATTGGCGGAAGTCAGCGACGCCATCGGCATTGGTGTCCCGGAGCAACCAGAGATTGGGAATGTTCGCGTACCAGACCTCGCCTTTACGAGCGAGGATGCCGGCGGCCAGGCCGTCCAATGGCGTATTGAAATTCTCCGCGAAGATCGTGGCATGGTTGGCGCGGCCAGTGCCGTCACGGTCTTCCAGCAGGCGGATGCGTTCGCTCTTTTCAATATATTTGGTGAAGCGTTCGCCCAGGTGGCGTTTCATTTCCGCCTCACGGTCGTCGACGGTGCGCGACGCCAGTTCCTCATCCAACCAACTCATGATGCCGCGGATGTCATCCACGCCAGCACCTAGGCGAAAGGTTTCACACACGTAAGCACGGCCTTTTTCGTCAAAGGTAAACGTTACTGGGTTAGCCAGGAGCGGTTCCGCGGCCCAAAGATCGATCTTAAGTCCAGGGGCCAACTGGAAGCGTTTGATGGCTAGTTCTGCTTCTCCCGACGCTGGTGCGACGTAAGGCGTGGCTTGGACGGGAAGATTGGTTTGAGATTGCGCAGTGAACGGTAACGACAGCGCCGCCAACGCTAAAACCGAGGCATGAATACGATTGTGCATGAATGGAACCGGCTTGGTAGGAGCATGGTGCGAACCCAGAAGCGTGTCAAACTCATCGCGATGCTTGCGATGGCGTCGCGTTCTGGTGTAAGAATGGAGCGGTGACGGCTTGTGACGCAACGGCGAGTTATCTCGCGTGGCGCGCACAATGTCTCCTGTGGATGAGGGCACGTGGCGGAATTGGCAGACGCGCTGGACTTAGGATCCAGTGGAGAAATCCGTGCAGGTTCAAGTCCTGTCGTGCCCACCATCTTCCGGGTTTAGGCAAGTCTCGTATCGTCCGTCACTAATGAAGGAGACTTTGTGTTCCCTGGGCGTTAAGGTGGGCCTGTCTCGTAGGCAAACTGTGACTGGAATTGGCGGCTTTTTCTTTCCAACGAGTCATCCCAAGGTTAAGGCTCGATGGTACCAAGAGCGTCCAGAGATCGATCTTTTGCTCGAGGATTACGGCCAACGGCCTGGGACTTAGGTCGCAGGAACACCCGGTCGGAAATCGTCGGCAGACATCAAGTGCAGCGAGGTGGGCGAAGGCCGGCGGAGTTCAGGGTCGATCGATTCGCGGCTCGGCTGAGGAAACTTCGTTTCCTAGTGATGTGAGACCACCGGTAGGGGAGAGGTTTCGTGGCGAGGCCGCAAATTGGATCGCAGATTTGAGAACGTGTTCGAAAACTGACAAACCTTTAATCTATGCTCATGAGCCCGCAGGCCGTTTCGTTGATCCTCATCGGTTGTTTCGCGGTAGGTCTTGGGGTTGCTGCCTACCGCGGACACTCCATGCCCACTTCGGTGATGTTAGCTTTGGTCATTGTCGGGCCGATCGTCGTTTTGGCACCGACGGCATTCAGTGTCTTTCTGCAATTCACGGGACAACGGCCTCAAATCACGGATGACGAACGAATCACCTGCTGGATTCTCGGGGGGGTGATGACGATGGTGGGTATCGTCGCATCGATCATCCCCCGTCGTTTGAGTTGTTTGATTGGAATCCTCTTGTTAAATCTCACTCGGTCATCCACCAGCACAGCGGCCGAACAGTACCTGGTCTTTAAGAGCGCCGATCATGGCCGTTCCTGGTCCCAAGCGTGCCAGGGCTTGCCACATTCCAGCCCTGACATAGCATTCCTTGTTAGGCTTGGCCCCGTTTGGTAGGGCCAGTCCATACCAATGACTCCGGCCGCTCGAGGCGAAACGAGCCAGTGGGTTGGATCGAGCCCGTTCAATTTAATCTTTGCACGCTGCCGTCTGCGAGCACGAGATTTCTTGAAAACCTGCCCACCGCCGGTTCCTGCAATTATTCCGCGACGTCGCCGTCTCCCGTCGGTCTCAATGGAATTCGACCTTAAGCACAAACGGCGGCTCTACGATTCGATGGTTGCAAGGGTATTATTTCAACGCGAGGAATTCGTGGTTAATGTCTGGGGGAGGGAGGCATGATGACCTTGGGGGCTTCTGTTTTGACCGCTGCCTCTTCGGCGACCACGGCGTTCTCATCGCGCACCAAGGCCTGATACATGGACTGATGCGATCCGGATCCGGCAACGTACGGGGATCCGAACGGTTGAAAGCCCAGTTTCAAATGGCGATTGACCGCATTATCCAATTCCTTGGTGCTGGCAGCGCTCACCGTCTTATATTCGGCAATTTTCATCGCGCACCTTTTATAGAGAACGACCTCTCCAGGCAATAGCAGAGGTGGAGAGGTGCAGCGGTCCAGCGTCCCCAAAGTTTATTACGGTTCCGACCCATCTCCCGGCGCTGGCGTAGCGGTCCGTTTGGGTTCTCGTCCACTTCAGTGGGCTGAGACAGGTCGGGAACGCGTCGTTGGCGAGGAGAGGCTCCCTTTAAGCCGTTGCGTCCGCTTTTCCACGCGATTACCAATCGACTCAAGCAGCCCTTTCATCGCCTTTTCCCAAGCAGCTAATAACGTGTGATCGTAGGCCGTCGCGAAGATATCGGGCCCAGGGGTTACCAGATGGACATGGACAGAGTAAGGCGGGCTGGCCCGATGGTCATGGACCAGACGGACTTTTGCTTCGTCGATCTTTAGCCGCGGCTTGAGAGCAAGGAGGCGCTCCTCCATCCAAGAGTCCAGTTGGCGGGTAGAACGGATCGCAACATGTTGCAGTGTAAGCTTCATAGAACGAGATGGGTTGACGGTTAGAAAGTGCGGTTAGCGAGACCGACTGCCGCCTGTTAACACAGGCAACAAGTACCACAGAAAATAGACGAGTGACGTGACAAACGCCGCTACGTAAGTCCAGGCTGCTGCGTCGAGGACTCGTTTCACGCCGACGGCTTCCTCGCCATGAGCAATGAAACCGGAGTCCGCGAGGACGAGTTTAGCGCGACGCGAGGCATCAAACTCAACCGGCAGTGTAACTAGGTTGAAGAGCATGATGATCCCCCAGGCAACGGCCAAGACGGTGGCGCCGACCAACGGAGAAACCAGACCTGTGGCCATTCCGAGGATGGGTAAGAACATCGTGATCTGACTAGCATAGCTCGTGACACCGACTGCCGCCATGCGCCAGAGCAGCGGACGATACGCTCGGGCGTGCTGAATCGCATGGCCACATTCATGCGCGGCTACTCCCAAGGCAGCTGGAGAACGACCAAAATAGTTGGCTGAAGAAAGGACGAGCCTTTTGTGAAGCGGATCGTAATGGTCTCCGAGCATCCCTTCGGCATGCGTAATCTCGACATTATCGATGCCGGAGCGCTGGAGTATCAACTCGGCGACTTCACCGCCTGTAAGCCCCGAGCGGACGACGCCCTGGCTGTAGCGTCCATAGACCGACTTTACCCGCCACGTGGCCCAGAGTGAGACGGCCATGGTTCCGAGAAATAGTATCCAAATCATAGGTAATGCGATTTGTTCAGTTGTTTTAACGATGTTGGTCGAGTGCGGGCTATCCGGAGCCCGCCTCGGACCTTCACCGATGGCAAAAGCTACGGCGCAAAGCGGCATCCGACTAATATGCCTTTCCGAATAGACTCTTAGGTTTCGCCGAAGCAAACTGGTTCGGTGACTGAGTGGTTGAACTACCATCATCTGCGTTATTTCTGGACGGTGGCGAAAGAGGGCAGTCTCGCTCGCGGCGCCGCCAAATTGCATGTGTCGGCTCCCTCGATTTCTGAGCAGATCAGCGAGTTGGAAGCGGCGCTTGGCGAAAAGCTGTTCCGTCGGGAGGGCCGCAATAACCGCTTAACGGACGCTGGGCAGCTCGTTTTCGGGTATGCGGAAGAGATTTTCGCGCTGGGCGGGGAATTGGTGAACGCGGTGAAGCAGCGTCCTGGAACGAAGACGTTACGGTTCTACGTTGGCATTGCAGACTCTTTTCCGAAGCTGGTGACAAATGAAATCCTGAAGCCGGTGTTTCAATTAACCCAGGCTGTGCATGTGATTTGCCGTGAGGGGAAGCTGGACGATTTGCTGATCCAACTCGCTGCCCACCGCTTGGACGTCGTCCTAGCTGATGAGCCGGCTTCGACAAGCATAGATTTTAAGACCTTTTGCCATCCCTTGGGCGAGAGCGGAGCAACTTTTTGCGCGGAAGCAAAACTGGCGGCGCGACTTCGAACGGACTTCCCGCGGACCCTGCACCAAGCTCCAGCGTTGTTGCCTGCGGACAATACGGTTTTGCGCCGAGCCTTGGAAATGTGGTTTCGCGAGCATCAGATCGTGCCGCGCGTCGTCGCGGAATGTGAAGACCTGGCGTTGATGAAAGTCATGGCGGCGGAAGGGAGAGGTTTTATTGCGCTACCGACAGTCGCGTTGGGGGAGGCGGTCAAACGCTACCGGTTTCGAATTTTGGGGAATGCCGAAAGTTGCCGCATCCGATTTTACGCGATTACCGCGGAGCGCCGCATCTACCATCCTGCGACAGTGGCCGTGACGACGGGAGCAAAAGCATTGCAGGATCTGGCCAGAGTCGAACAATAGGTGCATTCCGACAAGGCAGCCTCGAGTTCGTGACCGTCAATGCGATCCGCTTTACTGCCCTTTTAGCGCCAGCCAGAACCGGCTTCCGCCATCGGCTCCTTCTGCGACTCCGCAATGACCTCCCATGCGCTGCATGGCCCGGGCGACGATCGCCAAGCCGATTCCCGTACCCTGATAACCAGTCGAACTCGCTCCGCGCTCAAAAATCCCAAAAATGCGGCGGCCAGACTCGGCGGTTACGCCGATGCCATTGTCGTCGATGAAGATCTGGATCCAAGGTCGCGGATTGGCATCATGGCCAGGCATTGTGGCGGGGTTGGTCGCATGGCCGGACGGATGAAGAGGGAAGTGCGGACGCATTTCCTGCGGGGTGAGCGTGCTGACTTCCTGAGCGCTGATCCGCACTCTTGGCTGGATTCCCGGGGTTACGAACTTGAGTGCGTTATCAATCAAGTTCGCGAAGCACTGGCGCAGTAAGGCCGGATGAGCGAGCACATTGGGCAAAGGCCGCGAGACGATCACGAACGTTTGTTGCCCGTCCGGGAAGAAGCCGATCACTTCTGTAACGAGATCCTCCACCGAAGTTGGGCTGAGCTGGATTTCCTGGGTGGAGACTTTATTGAACAAGAGCAGGTCTCGGGTAAGTGCGTCGAGGCGCCGGCATGCTCCGGATAGCCGACCGATAATGGTCCGTGGCTCTTCTGGAATGACTGCGGCATAATCTTCCAGAAGCACTTCGCAATAGCCACTGAGCGCCCGAATTGGCGCCCTCAAATCGTGGGCGACCGTATTGGAAAAGACTTCCATTTCCGCAATGATCTCCTGTAAGCGCGCGGTCCTTTCGGAAACCTGTTTTTCTAGCTGATGCGCGTGCTGATTGAGTTGTGCTTGCGCGGATTTCAGCTCTGCGGCGATGGACTCTTTGTGAACAGCGATGGCGACATACTGAGCAATCGTCGAAAGGAGCTCCAGTTCACCCTGCTCCAGAGCAGGTCGCGTGCAGCTGCCGTAACAGAGTGTTCCAAAGGGTTTCTCTTCGGCCACCAATGGGAGCACCGCACATACTGACAAATTCAACCGTTTTCGCAGGAGTTCGTCCGGAGGATCCGAAACGTCCAAATGTTCCAACACCAGGGGAGAGGACGAACAATGGAGAGCGCTACCCAAGGCTGATGCCGCCGGTAACAGCCGGAGTTCTGCTTCTACTTCGGGAGGGATTCCCCCCAAGGCCTGCAGGGTCAACGTGTTCTGGTCCGGTGTGAGCAAGTAGAGAAAATAGGTATCGAAATCGGCATGCTCCGCAATCTTGTAGAACAGTTCGCGGAGCGTCCGGCGGAAATCGCCAGATTTAAGCAACTGTCCCAGAGCCCAAGAGAGGACTTGGTCGCGATCGTGCTGCCGTCGCAGTGTCAACGCTTGCAGTTCACGCTGCGTCACGTCTTCGACAACGATGATTGTGCCGCTGACTTCGTTGTCAGTTCGGAGCGGTGCGACTCGTCCGGACTGCCGCATGAACGGGAAGTCCCGATCGTTGACGCTGGAGGGAAGTGGCAACAGGTAGTTATGGAGTGCTGTCGAAAGCACACTGATTTCGCCTTGCAGGGCTCGCTCGAAATAGCCGCGCAGTCCCCGACCGGGAAGATCCGGGAACAAGTCGAACAGGTTCCGTCCTACCGCGTTGGAGGCTACTCGGCCGCTGTGAATTTCCATCCAACGATTCCAGCTTTGGATAGTAAAACTGCGGTCGGTCGTGATCACGCCATAAGGCGCAAAGTCGTGCATCCAAGCCACGACGGCGGTGTGGGACAAGTTCGATTCCGATGGGGGACGACTTGGCATGCGCGTTTGATCCAATCCTAGCCCGCGAGTTGCCTTTCTTCCCAGCGGCGCAGTTCAACGAGCAATCGTTCTAGAGAAGTGACGCCGAGGATGATCACCAGGTAGCCGCTCACATCACTGGCTCGCAGGTGAAAACGAGTGTGGATCATGAGGGCAAAACGCAGTTCCTGATCTTGGACTGTGATTGACCGGAGAACCTCCGGCACCGATTCGATCTGCAAAAGCGGAACCGTGAACTTGACTTGAACCTGAAGTAAGTTTCCAAACACACCTAAACAAGCGTTCAAAACGATATTCCCGACTTCGGTAATAACCTCTCGGCCTGCCGAGTCGAGGTCATCCGCTCCCGGGCGATCCGTGAGCAAACGGTTCAGGAGCAAGGCGGCGGGTTTGTCCAAAAGCAGGAGAGCATTGCCTGCGATCGGGCCGCCGAAGATTTGGTTAACGCTCGCGACTTCTCCTCGTATGACAGCCTGCAGCAAGGGTGCGATCTCGGAAATCAAATGAATCGCGACTTGAGGGACTTCCAGATTGATGCGGTGCCCGGTTAGGTCCGACAACGCGGACGCAGCCCGGGCGTAGCCAATGTTGATCAGTTCCGTCAGGGCATCCGTTTGACCTGGAGTTAGTTCCATGCGATCCCTCCTCCCAGCACGGTGGTCAGGACTCTTGTAAGCTCCTCTCGCCGTACGGGTTTGTTTAGGATCGCAGCGGCCCCCGCTGCTCGGACCTGCTCGCGCGTGGACTGTTGAATGTCCGCCGTCGCTACGACGACAGGCACGTTGGGGTTGAGTTCTCGCAGGCGCGTGAGCACTTCCAACCCATCCATTCCATGCATCACCATGTCGAGCAACACAGCGTCATGCCGGTGAAGCGCGTAACTCTCGAGTGCCTCAACGCCATCCTTTGCCTCCTCGACGACATAGCCGAGTTGCTCTAGCGCCTGACGCATCGTGCGCCGAGCCAACCCCGAATCGTCGACGACCAGAATTTTGGCACTCATAAGTGTTGAAGGATTCCTTCTGCCATGTTTTCGAGTCGGAAGCAACCATCGCTCAACCCGCTTTCGACCACAACGCGCGGCATCCCATAAATCACGCAGCTTTCCTCCGCTTCCGTAAGAACGACGCCGCCTTTGGCTTTGATCCAGGCGGCTCCGTGTTTTCCGTCATCTCCCATGCCGGTCAAGACCACTCCCAAAACTCTTCCATCATAAATGTCGGCGGCGGATTGGAAAAGGACATCGACCGCGGGACGGTGCAATTTATCGAGCGGTTGCTTATCCAAGTGGACCTGCACTTGGCCGGCGGGATTGCGTTGGAGCGTCAGATGCCAGCCGGCGCGAGCGAGGATGACCGTGCCCGGAAGCAACGGGGATCCTTCTTCAGCCTCGGTGATCTTCAGCGGCGCCAGTGCATTCAGTTTTTCGGCCAAGGATGCGGTATAACCGACCGGCATATGCAAGACGATCGCGATAGGGACAGGAAAATCAGCTGAAAGCCTTGGCAAGAGGTATCTTAGAGCCTGGGGGCCTCCTGTGGAAACCCCGATAACGACGATGTCAACGTTCGGAGCCGAAGCGCCAGCGCAAACGGGCGGAGGAGCAATTGCGAGCGAAGGTAGTTTTTCAAGTTCAACGCGCGCAGCCGCTTTCACTTTCTCTGCGAGGTCCTCGCGCAGATTCCAAAGGCGGTCGGTCGCGAGTGAGGTGGGCTTCTGCAAAAAGTCAACGGCTCCAGCTTCCAGCGCTTCGATCACCTGGCTGCCTTCTTGAGACGAAGCCGAGAGAATGAGGATCGGCAAGGGACACAGCGCCATTTGACGGCGAACAAATTCAACACCGTCCATACGGGGCATCACCAGGTCACACGTCACCACGTCCGGTTTAAGCTCCGCCACCACGTCTAACGCATCTGCTCCGTCCTGGGCAGCACCCACCACTTCGATAAACGGACTTCGGGACAGGATTTCGCGCACCACCTTACGCGCAAACGCGGAATCATCGACGACGACAGTTCGAATAATGGACGTGGTTCGGTCAAACTTTGACATAGACAAACGCACCGTCGATCTGTCGAAGTTCGAAATCCACCGTCAGCCGGAGCAGAGATTCGGCAGCACCGACAAATAAATGACCGTTGACGGGCATGAGCGAGGCAAACAATGCCAGCGTTTGGCGGATGGCATGCGCTGAGAAATAGATAAACACATTCCGACAAAAAATCACCGGAGCATCGGCCAATCCGGCGAGTTCAGCGGGGGCCAGGAGGTTGGCCATGCGAAACTGCACTCGATCCGCAATTTGACGACGGATTCGCCAGACCTCACCGTCCGGGGAAAAGTACTTTTCTCGCAATCGGTTTGGAAAGTTTCGGAACGATTTCTCGCGAAAGACGCCCTGGCGAGCCGCGGCCAATGCCGAATGGCTACCATCGCTAGCGACAACTTCGATTGGGTGATCGGCCCAACCGGCTTCGGCAAGTGCGATCATCAGTGAAAAGGGCTCTTCTCCAGTAGCGCAGGCAGCGCTCCAGACCCGCAAGGGGGCTGTCGTTCGGGCAAACCATTGCCGCACGACAGTGTTGGCAAACGCGGTGATTTGAGCATGTTCACGCCAAAAATAGGTCTCTGGGACGGACAGGGCGTCCATCAGGTTTTCCCAATCTTCCATCCCATTTTCTTCGTACTTAAGCAGGTAATAATAATCCAAATAGGAAGAGCAACCGCGTGCGTGGACCAGAGGTGACAGTTTCTCAAGCAAGAGATCTGCCCGGTCGGCCTCAAAGTCGAGCCCCGTCCGATCGTGAATCAGCGAGGAAAGCAGAGATGCCACCCCGGGAGGCGTCCGCAGCGTGCCCAACTTTATGTCCGTCGAAATGTCCAAACGGAATTATCCCCAATGGAAGGTTTTAACCTCGGCTTCGACCGCGAGAAGGCGTCAGTGGTCGTCGTTCATGGTTATTCGCTTTTGACGCCGCTCGTTGTGGGCGCATCGATTTTGTCCGGTGGCTGCTTCCGTTTTGGAACCCGTGTGCGGTATGGCGATTGGGGTTTTCCTCCGCCGATTGCAGGGCTTGGGTTAATGTCCGCGCCGCGAGCAAATGTCGCTGATTGGCCGCTGCGATCGATTGCGCTTGGAGGGCTAAATCCTCAGCGCTATTGCGAACCCGCAGCAAGGCCGAAGACTGTTCTTCCATAGAGCGGGAGGACTGGTTGACCTGCTGAGAGAAACGGTCAGTCCCGCCAGCGATCGACTCCGCGTTCTTCGCTTGTTCGGCCATGGCAGCACTGACACGGTTGATTTGGGATGAAAGTCGGGCTACTTCGCGCGAAATCTGGTCCGCGGCAGTCAACTGCTCAGTCAGCGCGCGAACCGTCGACGCGGCTGCTTGTCGCATGGAACCGACCGCGGAGACGATGTCTTTAGCGGCGCCAGACTGTTCTTGGACAGCGGTCCGAAGCTGTCCGGCGATATTGGTTGTGACCTGGGCGGCTTTGATCACGTCGCGCGCCGCGCGGCTCTGTTCTCCCATCGCTTGAGAGACCTCTTTGGCAGCTTTGCGCATGTGATTGGTCGCCTGGACGATTTGTGCGGCTCCTTTGGCCTGTTCCGCGGCCCCAGTCGCAATCTGGCGTGCTTGAGTGACGGTCGTCGTCGTTGCGTCATTCACCGTCTTAACGGCGGTGATTTGTTCTTCCGTAGCGCGGCTGATTTGTGTCACCAGACCACTCGTTTCGGAAATCCCCGTTAGAATCGTTCGCAAGCCCTGAAGTCCCGATTCCGACTGTCGATTGCTCTCCTCGGCGATTTTGGCGCCTTCGTTCGCCGAGTCGGTCGCCTCTCGGGTGACGTCTTCCAAACTCCGGACAATTTCCGTGATGTCCGCGGTCGCCTTGGCGCATCGATCGGCTAGATTCCGAATCTCCTCCGCTACCACTGCGAATCCCCGGCCTGCTTCGCCCGCACGAGCGGCCTCAATCGAGGCATTTAAGGAGAGCAAGTTGGTCCGTTCCGCGATGATGTTGATCGTGTTGACGATCCCGGAAATATCTCGATTCCGTTTGTTGAGCTCGCGCATCACCTGGGTGGACTGATTCATTGCCACAGACACCCGAGCTATCCCTTGGATCGATTTTTCGATGATCTGCCCTCCGTCGACGGCCTGCTTTGCCACGCGCGATGTGATCTCTTCCGTTTGTTTTACCAGGTGGTTCACAGAACGACTGACCCGGTCCATCTGGTCGACACTGGTCGCCGCGCCATTTGCGGCACTGGTGATGTTGTCGCTGTTCTGAGCGACACCCTGGATGGATCGTGCCATTTCCTCGATGGAATTGGCAGTTTCCTCGACTGCGGTCGCCAAGCTGTCCGTCATGCCGCCAACCTCTTCGATTGACGCTGCCATCTCATTGATGGACGAGGAGGTTTGTTCGGCCGCCCCGGTGAGATCGTCCGCATTTTTTGAAACTCCTTGGATGGACCGCGTCATTTGCTCGATCGACGCGGCCGACTGATTGAGGGAATTGGACAGCTCCTCCCCGTCCTTGCTCACCCTTCGTATGGAAGCCGCGACTTCGGCCATGGCCGTGCTCATTTCCTCCGACGAAACCGCCATCTCGTGAGCATCCCCAGTGACTTTCTGTATAGACGCTGTCATCTGCTTGACCGCGGCCGACGTTTGGGCTGCGGCAGCAGCCACCTGCGTTGTGTGGGAAGTGACGTGCTCGATCGAGGCAGCCATTTCCTTGCTCGAACTTGAGATACGCTCGGCGGCGAGAGCTATTCCATCGGCCTGCCCAGCGGCATCTTCCAAGGATCGGGCTAGGTCCCCGGTGCGCGTGTTCGCTTCGACGAGTACCCCTTGCAGGGCGGCGATTGGGGCCGTGCGGAGGCGCAGGGAACGAGTTTTGGATTTCGCTCGAGGTGTCGTCGCTTTTCGTTTGGGCTTAGAGGTGTTCATTCTGGACATAGGCGGCACGGGATCGAGTGTTAAACTTAACGTCAGGCTAATGCGGGGGAAAGCGTGGCCGGGAGTGACGTGGCTGGGAAGGAACCTGGGCCCAGGTTTGGGATCGATTCCGTCGCAAGCACCGCAGGCGGATCTAAAATCAGAACCAGTCGATCGCCCAACTGCGCAACGGCCTTAACATAGTTTGCGGCCACACCGACCAACGTTTCTTGGATCGGTCGCATAGCTTCCGTTGGAATGCGGGTGAATTCGCGAGCGGAATCGACGATGAGCGCCACCAGGCGGCCGCGCACTTCGATGAAGAGCAAGCGGGTACGGACGGTGCGAGGTTCGGCTGGTAACCCGAACCGGCGTCGCAAATCCATGGCAGGGATGACGCGACCGCGCGAGAAGACCACTCCTTCAATCGAGGCGGTGGCATTGGGCAACGGCGTGATGTGTTCGAGCATTTCGACGTGGCGCACTTCTGAACTGAGCACTCCGTAGTTGTTCCCAGCCAATTGGAAGATGATGTAACTATCTAGTTGAGCGGTCATACAAGGGCGTCGTTCCAGGTTGCTGACGGGGCCAGACCGTTGGTCGTGTGCCTGGCGGTGTGTGGCATGGCTGCTCCTGCCGTTAACATGGCCCCATCCAAGATAAGTACCGGACGGCCGTCTCCCAGTTCCGTGGCGCCTGTGATCCCGTCCACTTGAATGAGTGGGTCCCGAAGCGCGCGGACGACGACCTCCTTTTGTCCATGCAGTTGATCCACGAGCAAGCCGGTCTGGCCTCGCTCGGAACTGAGCACGAGCAGGAAACTTTTGGGGCGATCCGCCGGTTGAAAACGAAACAGTGAGGCAAGTCGAATCACTGGAAGCACGCCCCCGCGGTAGGGGATCACTTCGACCTGATTGATCATGCGCAGCTCTGCCGTATTGATCTGCAGCACCTCGGATACAAAGCTTTGGGCGATCGCGCAAGTCTGACCGGCGGCCGAAACGATCAACGTTTCCGCGATGGCGACCGTGAGAGGCAAGCGCAGGGTGAATCGCGTGCCGCGTCCGAGTTCGGTCTCAAGCGACATGCTGCCGCCCAGTTCTCGAACCGTGTTGAGGGCCACTGCCATGCCAACGCCGCGGCCGGACGCTCGGTCCACTTCTTCCTTGGTGGAGAACCCGGCCGAGCACAAGACTTCAAGTAGTCCGGCATTATCCAAAACCGCAGGCAGCTTCAAGCCGAGAGACCGGGCGCGGCGGCCCACTGATTCCGCGTCGACACCTCGACCGTCATCTTGCACCTGGATAAGTACCGAATCGCCAAGGCTTGTGGCGCGCAATGCAATGGTACCCTCCGGCAGTTTGCCAACTGCAGACCGTTCCGCGGGCGTTTCCACGCCGTGGCTGAAAGCGTTGCGCACGAGATGCAAGAGCGGATCTTTCAGGCGTTCGACCACGTATTTGTCGATTTCCGTCTGTTGTCCCGACAAGTTAAGGCGAACTTTCTTGTCCGAGTCTCGGGCGAGATCTCGCACGACGAAAGGCATGCGCGCAAAGATTTCTGCAATGGGAACAAGGCGGACTCGCATGATCGCCTGGCGGAGTTCGCGAAGGGAACGGCCTAAGGCCGAATTGATTTCCTGGGCACTTCGAATTTCCAGAGATCCGGAACTCCTGACGGCGGTATTGATTTGCTCGTCGAACTTTGATCGTGCAATGACGAGTTCGCCCGTAATTCGCATCAGATCATCCAAGCGGTTGAGATCGACTCGGACGATGTGGGAGGGGGCGACAAAAGGGCTCTGGGAAGCGTCGGTTTGGTTGAGAGCGCCCGCGGCTGGTTGGGAGTCGCTACTCGGCAATGAGGTGGGTTCCTGGTCCAGTAACTGCGAGACGATTCCTTCCGACTCCCATTGCGCGATATCCGAAGGCGTTTCGCGCATGGCCACGACAAATTCAAATTCTATTTCGCCGCCAGCTCGAATGAGGGGCTTGGAGGAAAGGATCTCCCCGGTGCTCGCCAAACGCTGACGGGTCGTATTGACATTGATACCTCGTGCATCCAACGCCGGGCAGGGGATATAGACGCATTTCCAGAGCACACGGCCTTGAGCTCGCGCCTCTTCACAAGCGTTGCTTAGAGGCGCTACCCTGGCCCCGGACTGGGGACGCGGCGGCGCTAATCCAGGAGCGGCGGTGTTACGCGCGGACAACCGCAATAGTTCGTCCTGCAATGATTGATGATCCGGGAGTTCTACCTGGCGCCGGAAAGCAACGACCAGTTGCTCAAGGCGTTGGGACGCGGTCATGAGTGCTTCCAAGGCTTGCGCGCTCAGGCTCATGGCGCCTTTGCTGAGTTCGCGGAGAAGTTCTTCCGCTGCGTGTGCCAGCTGTTCGGCGGCCGTTAAACCGACGATCGCGGAGATGCCTTTGAACGAATGAAAGTGGCGAAACAAGCTATCCAGCAACTGTGCGTCGCATTGCGCCTTGCCGACCGAGGCATCGAGTTGCACGAGAAATTCCCGTATTTGCTTCAAGTGGTCGTCGCACTCGGCGTAAAAATCATCGAGTAGATCCGACTGCAATTCCGGCGTGAATTCCGAGTTCAAGCGTGATCGCGCTCCTTGCCGTTCGCCGGGCGGTCACCGCGGCCGGGGAGCGTGTCACGGAGCCGCACTAAATCATCCTGGAGGTCTTGTGGGGTCACGGGTTTGACCAGATATCGGGACGCTCCCAGGCTCTTAGCGCGATGGCGATCTTTCTCTTGATCCGAGCCGCTTAACACCGTCAATCGCAGTGAGGCGGCAAACGGTTGGAGACGAATCCAATCCAGGACTTCGAAACCATTCATGACGGGCATCTTCAAGTCCAAGTAGATTAAGTCCGGCATCACGCATCCTCCTGTAGCAGCTTGATCCAGGGTCTGCACCGCGGCGCTTCCGTCCGGGACATGCGTGAATTGGCAATCCGGACACGCTTTCTTCAGCGCCCTCCGAAAGAAGAACACATCATCCTCGCTGTCCTCGATCAAAAGCACGACCAGAGGGCTATTCATCACATCGACGTCTGGTTTTTTGGGTCTGGCACGATGGCCTCGGATTGCTCTGCCGAACGGGTTAGGTCTCTTTGTCGTATAATAGTGCCTGAGGTCCTTCGTTTCGCAAGGCGATTCTTGTCCCGCCGCGCTTTGCCGTCACGGTTTGGCCTTGCGAAAGAACTCTGCTCAAAGATCTGGAAGATCCCAAGAGGGCGGTTGCTTTAAGTCTCACGCAACGCCGTCGCAATCGGCAGCCGCGCGGCACGAACGGCGGGAAAGAGCCCACCGAGCAGGCCGATCCCCGCCGCCCAGAACATGGCGGTCAGCAGTAGCTTTGGAGTGACCGCAAAGGCGAAAGCAATCTGGCTGAAGGTTTGGAAATTCATCGTGGCCGCGCCATAACCGTCAAACGCCAAGTAAGCGCCCAGCCCACCGAC
>JBGAIN010000034.1:0-10785 GCA_044225505.1 Limisphaerales bacterium | reverse complement strand
ACGACTCTAGCAGAACTGAAAGGACGACAGGCGTCGCTCCAAAGCCCAACGCCCGCAACGTGGCGATTTCCCGACCGCGTGAGGCGACGGCGTTATACATGGTATTGAGGGCGCCCAAAAGCGCGCCCAGAGCCATCATCAAGGCAATCAAAGTCCCGAGAGTCGTGATGAAGTTCGTCGTGATTGTCGATTGATCAGCATAGAACTCCGCTTCCCGAATCGCCTTCACCTTTAACTGAGGGTTGGAGGTTAAGGCGTCCTTAAACTGCTGAAACGCTGCCGGTGAGACCAGCTTGGCATAGACCGATTGATAAGTATCCCCACGCTGATAAGCTGCTTGCAGCACGGTCGCATCGGCCCACAACTCCGATTCCGCCATTCCCCCGCCTGCTGAGAACACTCCAACGACGTTCCATTCCGTTTTGCCCAGCTTCAAGGTGTGGCCTGGTTCCAACCCGGCGAACTCACGGGCGGCAGATTGCCCAGCGATGAGTTCGTTGCGGCCGGCCTGAAACATGCGTCCATTCAAGATCTTCAAATTGCCGCGAACATTCGGGGCTTCCGCTTGGACACCGCGAAACGGAACATTTGCGTCGGTGCCCGACGAGCGTTTAGGCACGTCGATGATAACGAACAGTTCGCCCGATGCGATCGGGGACCCATTCTGTCGAGCTACCCCGGCGGAATCCTTGATCAACCGAACATCATCCCGGCTTAGCCCACTCGACATTTCATTGTTGGCGCCGTCCCGCAAGACCACTGCGACGTCATCCCGGCCCGTGGAAGTCACGGCGCGACGGAAGCCCTGGGCAATGGACAGGACGCCGACAAACACGGCGACGACGCCAGCAATGCCGAAGATGGCCGCCAAAGCCGATCCCTTCCGGCGCGGAATGGTGCACAGACCAAACCAAGTCACCGACACGATTTGAGAAAGCCAATTCATCATAGGCATTGAAGGTCCCGCCTTGCCTTATCCTTCCCGGCGCAACGCCACAGCGAGTTGCAGGCGCATGGCTTGCAGTGCTGGTAGCAATCCCGCGGCGATCCCCACCGCTAAAGCCAGGCCACCCCCGAGCCACAGATCGCGCGGTGGCATAAAAAAGATCGGGAAGAAAGCCCGAATGAAACTCGCTTCACCCATGGCGGTCACCAGCAACCAGCCACAACCCAGGCCCAAGAGCCCACCCAGAAGAGCGATGCAGAGGGATTCGCCCAAGATCACGCCAAGCACGAGCAAATCGGAAAATCCTAGGGCCTTCAACACGCCAATCTCTTGGGTGCGCTCGCGCACAGATTGCGCCATGGTATTTCCTGCGACGAGCAAGATGGTAAAAAAGACCGCGCCCAGGATGGCGGTCACGATCTTTCCAATGTCGCCAATCTGTTGGGCGAAGCCTTGGAACATCGCGCCTTCTGACTCGGCCTTTGTTTCCGCGGGTGAGTTGGCGAATTCTGCATCAATCGCCGAAGCGATGGCTGCGACGCGGTCCGGTTGATTGACCCGCACTTGAAACCAGCCGATTTGGCCAGTGCCAAAGGCGCGTGCCTCGTCGAAATAGTCGTAGCGAAACAGAAACGCCGAGGTATCCGTGGCTTTCTTCGTGCCATCATAGATGCCGACGATATCAAATTCCCAGGCGCCGCCCGTTTTGGACTGCCAGATCGGCGATTCTAGCGGCACCCGGTCCCCTACTTTCCAATGGAACCGGTTAGCCAATGTCCGCCCCACAACTGCTCCGGTCCGGGTCTTGAGCCAGGCGGCCTTCTGCTCGGGCGGCACGCTGATTTCAGGGTTCATTGCCAAATAGGTTTCCGGGTCGACCGGAAAACTTCCAAATTGGTTTTTCGGGTCCTGATAAATGCCGCCGAACCAGGTCTGGTGCGAAACCAGGGAAACGCCGGGAATTCGAGCGATCCGCGCTTGGTACGATTGAGGAAGCGGTTGAATGAACGAGACGCGGTGACGGACGATCAGGCGATTGGCGTCGGCTAGGTTCACGCCTCCAGCCAAGGCGAGTTTCAGCGCGCTCAAGATTCCGAACAAGACGAAAGCCACCAGGATCGAGAGCAGAGTGAGGGACGTGCGGAGCCGTTTCCGCTTTAAGTTGCTCCAAACCAGATAGAAGTATTTCATTCCGGCTTTGTGGTGGAAAGCTGGCCTTTGTCCAAATACACTGTCCGGGTCGCCCGGGCGGAAGCGTGGGGATCATGAGTCACCATCACAATCGTTTTCCCATGTTCCCGATTCAACGCTTGCAGGAGCGTGAGAATCTCGTCGCCGGATTTTCGATCCAGATCTCCGGTCGGTTCATCGCATAGCAGGATGGTCGGGTCTGTCACGATGGCCCGGGCGATGCCAACCCGTTGCTGCTCGCCGCCGGAAAGCGTGCGCGGATAATGTCGCGTCCGATGGGAGAGATTGACGATTTTGAGCGCGGCTTCGACGTGCCGACGGCGTTCCGCCTTGGAAAGGTGAGTTAGGAGCAAGGGCAGTTCGACGTTTCGTTCCGCTGTGAGCACCGGCAGCAAGTTATAAAACTGGAATACCAATCCAATATGCCGGGCACGCCACGCCGCGAGTTCGCGGCTCGACATCTGATCAACGCGGTCGCCACCGATCTCGACGGTGCCGCTCGAGGCTCGGTCCAAGCCCCCAATTAAGTTCAGCAACGTGGATTTGCCTGAACCAGAAGGCCCCATCAGCGCAAGGAATTCGCCCTTGGGAACTTCCAGGCTTAGACCCGACAGCACGTGGATCTCCTCCGAGCCGCGACGGAAAACTTTATCCACGTCTTTGACCCGCACGAGAACTCCCTGATCGCTACTCATGGCTTTGCCTCCTTCACATGTGCGCCATCCTGCAAGTTGGCAGGAGCGTCCAGCACGACCTTTTCCCCACCACTCAACCCGGCCACAACCGTTGCCTGATCGTTGTCGGCCGCACTCACGGTGATCGCCCGACGTTCCACCAGGCCGCCGCGAACGACCCAGACCACATCATGCCCGTCCGTTTGTTGAATCGCCGCTTTAGGAACCACCACACTTTGAACTCTGGTCGAAGGTGACGCAGCGCTCTCACTCGCTTGGAAGGCGACTTTCACTGCCATATCCGGCAGGATTCGCGGATCCAATTGCTCAAAACCAACTCGCACTTTGACGGTCGCCTTTTGACGATCGGCCGCGGGAATGATCGCAATCACTTTGGCAGGGATGTGCCAATCGGAATAAGCGTCAAGCGTCGCTTCCACTTTTTGCCCAGGTTCAACGCGATTGATGTAGCTCTCGTTAACGTCAACCTCCACTTCCAACGAAGCCATGTCTACCAGCGTGCAAATGCCCGTCCGAGTGAATCCGCCTCCGGCTGAAATGGGCGAGATCATTTCGCCGGGTTGTGCGTTTTTTGAAGTGACAATTCCCGGAAACGGCGAGCGAATGATCGTGTCATCGAGTTGCTGCTGCCACTGGGCCAGGTCCCTTTCCGCCACCACCACGTCGGCTCGCTGTTTTTCAAGCCGCGCACGGAGCGATTTCGCATCGGCTTCCGCCTGATCCAAAACGGATTGACTGGCGACTTTGCTGGCGGCCAATTCGGTGGAGCGGCGCAATTCCCGCTCGGCCTTCTCTAGATTCGCTTCCGTTTCTTTTAAGCCCTTACGAGCAGAATCGAGTTGAGCTTGTGAGAGATGAAGGCTCTTTTCGACGTTGGAAGGATCGACGCGTGCCAGGATCTGGCCGGCATCTACTCTCATTCCTTCCTCCACCAAGACCTCGATCACTTTGCCCGTGACCTTGGACGAGACCGTGGCTCGGCGACGTGGCGTCACATAGCCCGACGCGTTCAATAGCGTACGAGGTCCTCCCGCAGAAGCCTTCTGCGCCGTTGCCGTGCGCACCATGGGCATTTTCGGCCGGCTTAACCACCAACCGCCCGCTCCGAGCAGAAGCAGGAGGAGAATGATAACCACGATGAGCCAGCCCGGAACGCTCGCTTTGCGAGCGTGCGAGCGGTCAATGCGGAGTTCGTCCAGCGTATGTTTATCAGGACTCATTGGCTCCAGAGCCGCCAGCAAACCGGTTTCCTTGATTTGGGTCAAGCCTGAGAAGGTGACGTTTTTCGGGATCCTATAACGTCAACAGGAGCTTCCGAATCTCGCGCAGCTTCGGCTTGGCTTCTTTCTTGTTGAGCCTGGGGAATTTGCCGGCGGCTGTAATATAATCATTATTGCGTTTAATCATTAATCGATCGCCTTTGGTTTCAATGCTGGTAAGGCCACGCTCAGCTGCAAGTTGTTTTAATTCAGCCAGATCAAGGAGCAATTCCAGGGTTGCGGGAATCTTGCCAAAGCGATCCCGAAGTTCGGCCCGCAACCGTTCCAACGAAGGCTTATCGGTCGCTTGCGCGAGCTTGCGGTAGATCTCAATGCGTTGATGCGATTCGCGGATGTAGCTGAATGGAATATATGCGGACGCTCGTGTGGGAGGCGGCGACTCCTCAGGACTGCTTACCGAATACTCCCAATCGGTCTCTGCGGATGTATAGACACTGACTTCCCGCGGCACCGAGATGTTGACGCTTTCCTCGGTTGGGTTCCGCCGCTCTGGCGCAGCCTCTTGGGCGGAATCTTCTCCGCGTTCGTCGCCAGGGTGCAATCGTAGAAAATCAAGGCGCACTTCGACTTCAATTCGAGGTTTGACCTTTTCCCCTTTCAACGCGCTGACGCTTTGTTTGAGCAACTGGCAGTAAAGATCAAAGCCCACCGCCGTGATGTGGCCGCTTTGTTCCGCTCCGAGTAGGTTGCCCGCTCCACGAATCTCCAGATCGCGCATCGCGATTTTGAATCCGCTCCCTAAACTGGAGTATTGTTTGATCGCGGAAATGCGTTTGCGAACGTCTTGCAACAATGCCGCATGGCGAGGTAACAAAAGATAAGCGTAGGCCTGGTGTTTGTAGCGGCCCACCCGCCCGCGCAGTTGGTAGAGATCAGACAAGCCAAATCGATCGGCCCGCTCGATAATAATCGTATTGGCGTTGGGGATATCGATTCCGCTTTCGATGATCGTGGTGGAGATCAAAACGTCCGCTTCGCCATTGATGAATTTGGCCATGACCTCTTCCAACTCGTCGCTCTCCATTTGGCCGTGTCCCACCACGATGCGGGCATTGGGAACAAGGCTGGAAATTCGGAGCGCCACGCTGTGAATATCGGTGATTCGGTTATGGAGGTAGAAAACTTGCCCTTGCCGGTTGAGTTCACGCTGGATGGCATCCCGAATCAGCCGCTCGTCGTATTGCGAAATCACGGTCTCCACAGGCAACCGGTCTTGCGGAGGGGTCTCAATCGTGCTCATGTCGCGAGCGCCAGTCAGAGCCAGATACAAGGTGCGAGGAATCGGAGTAGCACTCAGCGTCAGCACATCCACCAACTTGCGCAGTAGCTTGAATTTTTCTTTGTGCAGCACACCGAACCGTTGTTCTTCATCAATCACGACCAGCCCGAGCTCTTTGAAAGTCACGTCGTCCTGGATTAATCGGTGGGTGCCAATCACGATATCTACCGATCCATCCGCCAACTGCTGCAAAACTCGCCTTTGTTCCCGGCGCGTGCAGAACCGCGAAAGCTGCTCCACCCGGATGGGGTAGTCCGCCACCCGCTCGCGGAACGTATTGAAATGTTGTTGAGCCAGAATCGTTGTGGGAACGAGGAGGGCAACTTGTTTGCCTTCCATCACCGCTTTGAACGCCGCGCGAATCGCAACTTCGGTCTTGCCGTAACCTACGTCTCCGCAAATCAGCCGATCCATCGGACGGGTCGATTCCATGTCTTTCTTGGTCTCGACGATCGCCTTCATTTGGTCGGGTGTTTCTTCGTAAAGGAAGGCTGCTTCAAACTCCCGTTGCCAAGCGGTGTCCTGCGCATACGCGTGCCCGGACTGCGATTCGCGAGCCGCTTGAATGGAGAGGAGTTCGCTGGCTAAGTCCCGAACCGCTCGTTCGGCTTGGGCTTTCGCTTTGGCCCAACGTGTTCCACCTAAGGTGTTCAGCGCCGGGCGCGCTTTGCCAGCTCCCACATATTTGCTGACCAAATGAGCTTCGGTAACCGGGACGAAAAGCCTCGGAGCAGGCTGCTCGGGAGAGTTTGGCGCATACTCAATGACCAGACATTCCTGTCCTCCTTCCTCAGCGTCCGGGACTGGGCCATTCGCAGGTGTGGCCGTTCCTCGCTTTTTCCCGGCCCCGGGCGGCAACAGTTGCAGCCCGACGTAGCGGCCAATCCCGTGCTGCAGATGGACCACGAAGTCGCCTTCTTCCAAATCGGTAAAATCGATGTCCAAGGCCGACCGCGCGGCCACCGCGTGGGGAGACTTTAGCCGTCGCGCTCTCTGGACTTTGTAACGGCCGAAGACCTCCGCGTCTGTGACGACCACAGTCTTGGCGGGTTCAAAGAGGAAGCCGCGCGCCAGTGCGCCAACGGAGAGTTCGGGTAACAAGGTGGGTGGGGCGGTCGGCGCGGCCTCGTCGGCATCATCCTGCCACCCGGCGAGTCCGTATTCGGCCCAGATTTCCTGAAATCGATCCCGCTCGCCCTCATTGTTACAGAACACATGGACGGAGTAGCCACTGCGGAGCCAGCGGTGAAGCTGGCCGAAAAATTCGCGCCGCTGTGCCTCGGCGATCTGCGGTTCCTGCGGGCGATCGGACAAGGGACGAAACGTTTCCAGGCTGGTAAAAGGGAGTTCCAGAGTGTCTCTCTCGGCGAGGAGGGGAATCTCGCTTTCACCTTCATCTTGGGCTTCTGGCACCCCGATGTTGATCACGGTGAAATGACGCGCGGCCATTTCCGTTTGGAACGTTGCCCAGGGCAGTAGGAACGGGTCATCGCCCGGGATCTGATTTTGGTAGGCGGCGGCTTGTTCCCTCAACATGGCGGGGTCGTCCAGCAGAAAGAGGGTGTCTGAGGGTAAATGGTCCAGCAACGAGGCGAGGGCCGATCCGCCCAGCGATCCCGGCTTTTCCACTCTTTGCTTCAGCAAGGCCAGTTCGCCTCCGGGAGGGAGAGTGATCGATTCGATGGATTCTCTTGAGATCTGCGTGACCGGATCAAACTCACGCAATGATTCGAGCTCATCCCCAAAAAACTCCAAGCGCACTGGCCATGGACTCGTTAACGGAAACACGTCCACGATGCCACCCCGAAGCGAGATCTCCCCTTTCTGTCCCACCTTGGCCTCCGGTTCATACCCTTGATCTTCCAGCCACTCGATCAGGTCCAAAGGATCGAGGCGATCGCCTCGCTGCAAGGTGCGAGTGTTTTGATCAATCGCGCCCCTGGGAAACGTCCGTTGCATGAGGGCGACCGGCGTGGTGACAATCAACGGTTTCGCACGCTGCAGGGCGTTCGCTCGTTCGGACAGCGCCACCAATGTCTCCAGGCGCTCGCTGATGACGTCGGAATGCGGCAGCTTCGATTCGTGCGGGAGAACTTCCCAAGCCGGATAAAAACAGACCCCAGCTGCCGCGGAGTCCGCGACCCGCTTTTCTGGACCGAGCTCCGACTCGAACCGGAGGCGGAGCCATGTCCGAATATCCTGGTCTGCCCGTTCCTGGGCTTTCACCCCCGCGACAACGATCACTATGGTCCGTTGTGGAAAGAGATGCCGAAGCAACGCCGCAACAGCCGGGCAGGCCGCCCGGTCCATTCCCGCCAGACACAAAGCACCACCATGCCCGATCCGTTGCGCCAACGACTGCGCAACGGGCGTGCTCGCGATCCGTTGGAATAGGTCGTAAACCAGCCTCAAACCCAAAACAACTTACGGGGGCTAACGTCGCATTGGAGTTAATCCTCAGTCAAGGTAGCTAAACTTCGATTTATCTTCGTAGAGAATGCGTTTGTCTCGAAGCGTAGTCGCAGACTGTGACTCTTCCTCTGCACACACTCGCGGCCCAGAAACTGAGATTTGCTGGTAAGTGCTTCCTGAAACTAACGCCGTGCCTGTCCCAGAAAGCGCACTCTGCATACTCTTGCTCAGGGGGGCGCAAAATCCATTCGTAGCACTGGCTTTTCCCGGCCACGACGCGCGGCGGACCCTCAACTGGGAGATGCCACCACGTGCTGTTCAGTGGAAGTTGCCGTTTTTCTGCTTTAACACGGTCCAATCTTTGCTATCGTGCGGCGGCTAGGCTCCTGGCGGGTGGCGGGTTGTTCGCTCCGCCAAAGGCGCACCGGACACTGGTGGCAATTGTAATAAGCTCAAATGTACGATGAGTGATCGAATTCTCAGCGCCAAAGAACTCACGGAATTGACTGTTGGCTTAAACCGGTTGTCCCGCAACCTCTGGTGGACGTGGAACCAAGAGGCCCAGGAGATCTTCCAGGAACTCTCCCCGCGTGGCTGGCAGAACCTCTATCATAACGGCGTGGCTGTGCTTCACGAAGTTTCGGACTACGAGCTCCGCGTGCGATTGCAAGATCAGCGCTTTGCGCGCCGGGTGCAGCAGGTGCTGAAGAACTTCGACACCTATCTGCGTGACCAAAATACATGGGGACGAAAGAACGCTGCTTCCTTGCAGCAGAACCCGGTTGCCTACTTTAGCGCCGAGTTCGGGTTCCACGAAACCCTGCCTATTGCCGCGGGTGGTTTGGGGATCTTGGCTGGAGACCATGCCAAATCTGCCAGTGATCTGGATATCGGCTTTGTGGGAATCAGCCTCTTCTACCGGGAAGGCTATTTCCAACAGATGATCAACCAGGACAACTGGCAGGTGGAATATTATACCCTGCTCAATCCGAAGAATCTTCCGGTCGAACCCGTTCTCAATCCGCGCGGCGAGCCATTGGTTGGGATGGTCGAGATCGCGATGTCCGAAGTCTATTTCCAGGCCTGGCGGGTCAACGTTGGGCGTGCGCAAGTCTATTTGTTGGACACAAACCGGCCCGAGAACGAACAGCGTTTCCGCGACCTGACGCTGCGAGTTTATGGTGGAGATAGCACCACGCGGATCATGCAGGAAATCCTGCTTGGGATCGGGGGCGTTCGCCTGCTGCGCGCCTTGGGATTGCAGCCCTCCGTTTTTCATATGAACGAGGGACACGCCGCGTTTCTGACCCTCGAGCTCGTGCGCGAGAAAATGGCTGAGGGCAAGCCATTGGCCAAGGCAATGTCCGCGACGCGGGATCAGTGCTTATTCACAACCCACACGCCTGTGGAAGCGGGCCATGACCGGTTCAGTCGCGATCTAACCCAGTTCGCACTGGTCAAGATGCAGTCGCAGTTGAAGATGTCCTTCAACGATCTCATGGCGCTGGGCCGCGTCCAACCGCAGAACGAGAGCGAGCCCTTCTGCATGACGGTTCTGGCGTTGAAACTTTCCCGGGCTGCCAATGGGGTGAGCGAATTGCACGGCCAGGTCAGTCGCGCGATGTGGCAGCCGCTCTTCCCGCAAAAAACTCGCGAGCAGGTTCCGATTGGCCATGTCACCAACGGCATTCATTTGCTCGGCTGGATGAAAGGTCCAGTGCGCCGCTTTTGGAAAGATAAGCTGGGGAATGATTGGGAGCAGGGGGTAAATGAACCCGAGTTTTGGGCACGCATTGCCGATCCTGAATTCGTCACGGACGAAGAACTCTGGGCTCTCCGTTACCGACTGCGGCGTGAACTGATCGAGTTCGCACGACGCCGATTGCTCTTGCAGGGGCAAAACCAACGCCTCATGCACGGGGACTTCATCGCCTTTGATCAACTGCTCAATCCGGACGTTTTGACGATCGGATTCGCCCGACGCTTTGCCACCTACAAGCGAGCACCGCTCATTTTCCAACAGTTCGAGAATATCGTGAAACTGGTCGCGGATAAGGCTCGCCCTGTGCAATTCGTCTTTGCCGGCAAAGCGCATCCTCGGGATGACGATGGCAAACGTTTCATCCAGCATATCATTCATCTCAGCAAGTACACGGAGCTCAAGGGGCATTTGGTTTTTATCGAGAATTACGACGTCCATGTCGCCCGCCAAATGGCTTCTGGGTGCGATATTTGGCTCAACAATCCGCGCCGTCCCTTGGAAGCGTCCGGAACGAGCGGCATGAAAGCCAGCTGCCATGGCTGCTTGAACATGAGCATTATGGACGGCTGGTGGCGCGAAGGGTACGACGGGACGAACGGCTTTGCCATCGGGGATGATTCCCATCCCGAAGACATCGCGGAGCAGGATCGGCGCGACAGCGAAAATCTTTATCGCGTCCTCACTGAAGAAGTGATGCCGACGTTTTATGCGCGGGATGCGCAAGGGGTGCCGCGCCGTTGGATCAGCATGATCCGACGCGCCATGGTGACGCTGGTTCCCAAGTATAATACCTGGAGAATGGTGCGCGAATACGCCGAGAAGTTCTATTTGCCGTAACGTCGGCTCGAAGCGCGCCCTGACCCACATTCGCGACCTAAAGCGCCGGACGTTGGTTCGCAACCATCCGGCGAGTAAGCTCCGCAAGGTTTTGGAGTGCGGTTGCCCTCAACCGCTTTCTCGGAACCAATCGGGCTGGTATCGTTTGTATACGGTTCGTTAGCCGAAGATGACGGCCGTGCGCGCATTCGGCGCCTTTCGTATCCTTCGTTTATGACACAGGCAGTTGCCCGCATTCTCGGGGAGGTGGAACGACTCTCCGAACCGGAGCGCCGAGAGTTGCGCCGGGCGATTGTGGAGGTCGTTCCGATGTCGGATGGCTTGACGGATGAGGATTTCGCGGCTTTGGCTGCGGAGTCGTTTCGAGCACTCGACGAGGAGGA
>JBGAIN010000033.1:0-58982 GCA_044225505.1 Limisphaerales bacterium | reverse complement strand
AAGAGTTCTACGACAAATCGCTCCGGGAAGGCATTCAGTTCGTGCGCGGTCGCGTGGCGGAAGTCACGGACTGGGCCCTGGCTGCTGAAGAAGAAGGGAAGCTGGTCATCCGCGTGGAAGACACGCTGGCTGGATTCGTGCGCCGGATCCCGGTGGACATGATCGTCCTGGCGGCAGGCATGGAGCCTCACGCGGACGCCCAAGATGTGCGCCGGCTGTTCAACATGAGCTGCGGCACGGAGGGATGGTTTTTGGAGAAGCATCCGAAGCTGGCCCCGGTCAGCACGTTTACCGATGGCGTTTTTATTGCCGGCTGTTGCCAGGGACCAAAGGATATTCCCGACAGCATTGCCCAAGCAGGTGCCGCCGCGGCCGAAGCCATGGTTCTGATCGATCGCGGTTACATCGAGCAGGAACCGAATACCGCGTTTATCGACGAACAGGAGTGTTCGGGTTGCAAATCGTGCCTCCCGCTCTGCCCCTACACCGCGATCACGCTCAACGCCGACACCGCGAAGGCTCAAATCAACCCGGCCTTGTGCAAGGGATGCGGCACTTGCGTGGCTTCGTGTCCGAGCGGTTCCATTCGCCAGAACCTGTTCGAGGATGAACAGATTTTCAATGAGATCGAAGGCGTGCTGGCGCTCTGACTCAGACGGTCGAGCGGCCCATCCGATATTTGAAACATCAAAGCGGAAAAGACCAAACTCGAAGCTCCCAGGAGAGCAGCAAGCTCAGAACCTTGGAATCCAAGATGAACGATCGCTCTCGCCCTCTCGCTATGAACGCCAACTCAGCTTCCGCCATTCCCACCCCTCCCACCACCGTGCCCGGCGCTTGGCAGCCGCGTATCGTGGGGTTCTTCTGTAACTGGTGCACCTACACAGCCGCCGACCTGGCGGGCGTGTCGCGCCTAAAGTATGCCCCCAACGTCCGCGTCATCCGGTTGATGTGCTCCGGGCGGGTGGATCCGCAGTTTGTCTTGGAGGCGTTTGCCAAAGGTGCCGATGGCGTCCTGCTGGGTGGCTGCCATCTTGGGGACTGCCATTATGCCGAGGGGAATCACAAATGCTTGCGCCGGTTTCGAATGTTGCGGCGGATGCTGCGGGACTTGGGCATTGCGGAAGGGCGTCTCCGTCTCGAATGGATCTCGGCTTCGGAAGGGGAACGGGTCCGGACGGTCATCAACGATTTGACGGAGACGATCGTGAAATTGGGTCCGCTGGGCCTGCCAAATCGGTTTCAGGAATGGGACCGGGAAGTTGCCACCCTGGAGCACGCTGTGAACGAAAGCAGAGAGGAGCTCACTCATGCCTAAACCCAAAATCGCATTCTACTGGTGCGCCTCGTGCGGCGGTTGTGAAGAGGCCGTGGTGGATCTAGCCGAAGATATCTTAGGCGTCGTTGAAGCGGTCGACATCGTGTTTTGGCCGGTCGCGATGGATTTCAAGAAGCGGGATGTAGAAGCACTGGCCGACGGCTCTATTCTAGCCACGCTGCTCAACGGCTCCATTCGGACGAGCGAGCAGGAAGAGATGGCCTGCCTGCTCCGCCGGAAGAGCCAGTATCTTATCGCCTACGGCGCTTGCGCCCAACTGGGCGGAATCCCCAGTTTGGCCAATCAGTTCCAGCGAGAGCAACTCTTCGAATACATTTACGAAAAAAGCCCGACCGTCGTTAATGAAGCCAAGACACGGCCGCAAACCCACGCGCGCGAGAACGGCCATGAGTTGACTCTACCCGAGTTCCGCCATTTGGTCCGCGCTCTCGATCAGGTGGTGCCGGTGGACTATTACATCCCAGGATGTCCACCGACCCCCAAGGGGACCAAGGCGGCGGTCGGAGCCCTCCTCGAGGGCAAGCTTCCACCAAGAGGCGCAGTGCTCGCGCCGGACGTGGCGCTCTGCGAACAGTGCGCTCGAAAAAACACCAAGCCGAACGACGTTCGGTTCTCCGCTTTCAAACGGCCGCACCTCACCGCTTTGGATCCGGAGCTCTGTTTCCTGGCGCAAGGAGTCGTTTGCCTGGGGCCAGCCACGCGCGGCGGGTGCGAAGGCCTCTGCCCGGCCGGGGGCATGCCGTGCAGCGGCTGTTTCGGTCCCACTTCCCGTGTCCGCGACCAGGGCGCGAAGATTCTTTCTTCGCTCTGCGCCAACATCGCATCCAAAGAGGAGGAGGAAATCGACAAAATCCTCGGCGGCATTCCGGATCCGGTAGGAACGTTTTATCGCTATGGCCTGGCCAAGAGCCTGCTCCGCCGGAGAATTGATCTCGACCGCATCACCCCAGAAGAGAAGGAGTCCTCATGAACCGCGCCACCCAAGACGTCTGGAACCCAGCTCAAAGCCGCGCCACCGTGGCCGCGGAAGCCTTGCGCCGCCGGGTCACGATCGATCCCATCACCCGATTGGAAGGCCACGGCAAGATCGATATCCTGCTCGATCCGGCTGGCGATGTAGAGCACGCGTATCTTCAAATCCCGGAGCTGCGCGGGTTCGAAATGTTCAGCGTCGGGCGGCCGGCTGAGGACATGCCTCAGATTACCAGTCGCATCTGCGGGGTCTGCCCGACCGCCCATCACATGGCCGCCACCAAAGCTCTGGACGACCTCTATCGAGTTCCTCCCACCTCTCCCGCGCGCAAGATTCGGGAGTTAGTCTACAACGCCTTTATGCTCGAGGACCATGCGCTGCACGTCTATCTGCTAGGGGGTCCGGACTTTATCGTGGGGCCGCAAGCGCCGGCGGCGGAGCGTAACATTGTAGGGGTGGTGCAGAAAGTGGGGGTAGAAACGGCCAAACGTGTGATTTCGATGCGCCGGCGGTTGCGCGAACTGATTGCGTATTTCGGGGGCAAAGTGATCCATCCGGTGCTGGGCTTGCCCGGAGGGGTTTCCAAAGGTTTAAAACCGGAGGACTTGCCAGGGTTCCAGACTCTGGCGAAAGAAGCCCTCGATTTTGCCCAATTCACGCTCCAAGTCTTCAAGGAGATTGTCTTGAAGAACCCGGATTACTTGAAGCTGATCACGTCGGATGCCTATACCCATCGGACCTATTACATGGGGCTCGTTGACGAGCATAACCACGTCAACTTTTACGACGGGCTCCTGCGAGTGGTCGATGCCAGCGGCAAGGAGTACGCCAAATTTCCCGCCAGAAACTACTGTGATTTCATTGCCGAACGCGTGGAGGCATGGAGCCAAGTGAAGTTCTGTTACTTGAAACCGCTCGGCTGGCACGGATTTGACGAAAGCCCCCAGAGCAGCGTCTACGCGGTCGCGCCGCTCGCCCGGCTGAATGCTTCCGAAGGAATGGCCACTCCTCTCGCCCAGACCGCCCGCAATGAGTTCTTTGAGAAGTTGGGAGGGCGCCCAGTGCATCATACGCTCGCCAACCATTGGGCCCGCGTGGTGGAGATGATCTACGCTGCTGAGCGGATGGTTGAACTCGTGCGCGATCCTGAGCTAACCAGCCGCGACATTCGCACTCTCCCAATCGCCCAGCCGACCGTCGGAATTGGAATCGTGGAAGCCCCGCGGGGCACGCTCATTCACCACTTTGAGACTGATGCCGCTGGGCTCATCACCAAAGCCAATTTGATTGTGGCCACCCAGAACAACGCCGCCCGCATTGCCATGAGCGTGGATAAAGCGGCCAAAGGGCTTATTCATAAGGGGCACGTCAATGAAGGATTGTTGAACATGGTGGAGATGGCGTTTCGCGCGTATGACCCGTGCTTCGGGTGCGCAACGCACTCCCTGCCCGGCCACCTGCCGCTATGCGTGAGCCTTTACAACCACGATCGCCAGCTCGTCCGGCAGATCGTGCAAAACTAACAACAGCGCCACAAGCGCCTCCGCCGTGCCGTCCAGCATCGCCTGCGCAGACGATCTTGCTCCTCGGCTTGGGCAACGACATTCTCCGTGACGACGCGGTGGGGTTGCAGATCGTGCGCGGAGTTCGCCAGCAACTTAGCGGTTTCCCCCAGATTAGCTTCCTTGAGAGTTCCGAAATGGGGCTGGCCCTTCTCGATTACATTGTTGGAGTCGGCGAACTCTTCGTGGTCGACGCGATTCAAACCAGGCAAGCGCCGCCAGGTTTTCTGCACGAGATCTCGCTGGGTGACCTGCGTTCGCGAGCTTTGGCCGCACCCCATTTCCTTGGGATCGGAGAGGTTTTGGCGCTGGCCCGCCAGCTGGATTTGCCCGTGCCGGAACGTGTCCATCTTCTCGCTGTCGAAGTGGAAGATTCATTTACCGTCAGCATGGAACTGAGCAAAAATCTTCAGGCCCAGCTTTTCGACCTGATCGAACACGTATCGCTCCGACTTGAACACGCGGTGGAGCTACGGCAAGGGGCAGCGACGGCAGCCCGGAAAGGGAGACACAATTCCGCCAGGAGTCGCGCGTGAATGGGTGTGGACCTCCGCGAAGTGGCAGACGGCCGGGGGTAAGGCCGGACGAATATTTTTCTAAGCTCCCGGCTGGATCTACCGGCCTTCGAGGTTGGCCGATCCAGCGTGTCCGGTGGGCTCGCGCTTGCGCAAAGAAGAGAGATACTCGATAAGATCGACGAGGTCCCGGCGCGACATCGTCTCGGCCAGCCCCGCGGGCATAATCGACATCTTCTGCATGGTCTTGGAGACAATCTCGCTCTTCCGATAGCGAGTGACAATGCCGGTTGGGGCTTTGATCGCCACCTCATCGGCCGTCTCGCTGGCGAGCAACCCATACGCTTCGTCGCCATTGCGCAACTCCACCACCCAAGGTTCATACCCGAAGGAAATGCCAGCGCTCGGATCGAGAATGGCGTCATAGATCGCTTCTTTCGCAAGTTTACTGCCGATCTCGGTAAGGTTCGGACCAAAGTCAGTTCCGCGACCGCCCGCTTGATGGCAGTGAATGCACCCCACGGTTTCACGCCCGAACACCTCAGCGCCCCGAACCGCGTCCCCTCTCAACTTCACCAGGTCTGCGACGGCCGGTAAAAGCGTCCCGGCATGGGCTGCCTTTGGAAAAAGCTCGGCTGCTTTGGTTCGAATCTCAGGCCAGCGCGCCCCCAGCAAGTCCAGACTTGTGGCCCTTTGCAGGTCTCCAGCGAAAGACGGATCAGTGGCGGTGGTCATAAGCCATTCCGCGCCCTCGAACGTTTGGGCCAACGCATGGATTGCCGTCTTGCGCTGGTCCAAAGATCGTCGCGCGTCGGCCGCGACCGTTCTTAGCAAGGGAACACAGTCTTTCTCGGGGACATTGCTCAGGACCTGGAGCATCGCTCCGGCATGCTCGCTCTCGATCGTCTGCTGTATGAGAGGCAATCCGCCGTTGGCCAGAAGCAAGCGGAGGGCGTCCACACCCGCGGCATCGCTGGGATGCTTTAACGCCAACTCCAAAAGGGCGGGTTCCTGGCCTTTCACATTAAACTCACGAACCAGTTCCACAAACTGCGGGGTTCCTTTCACAGACGTCAGGATCGTCTCCACCGCACGTTTTAACGCTGGGTTTGCTTCCAGATCCACTCCTTTTAAACGCCGCAACGCTTCGACGGCAACCGCGGCACGATCGGAAGGCTCCGCCCCTTGATTCATCGCGATGCCCACTCCCAGAAGCACAGGCAGCCAATGGACGACTCGGGTCCAGACGAACCCACGGCCACAGGGCAAAATTCGGCGCCAAAGAAACTCAGGGAACTGCATGCGAGGAAATTTGCATTCTTAGCGACGGAGTCAAAAGGAAATTCCCTGGGCGCAACCATTTTCATGAGAGGCGTGCGCGGGTGCTGGAGCGGAGCTGCCACGGCGCGAACGAAGATCGAGTAGGATGAAAAGGCCGAAACCTGCGGCTGATGCTAGGCATACAGCCGCGCCCCGTGCTGATCTTCCGAACCTGCGGCTAGTGCTCCGCACCTAGCCGCGCCCCCGGAGTGGAGGCGAAGAGCGGCACTAGCGTGGCGACACTACGTCGTCTGGCGGGATTCCAGATCACGCAAGCCAAGTTCCACTTCGTTCCGGGGCAAATTTCCCAGAGTGAGGGCGTCATCCGACTGTCGGAGGAGACGCCGATAAAATTGGCGGCCGAACTCTGCGATGGAACCTTCGTGCGGCAAATTGGCGACCAGGTCAAAGAGAACGTCCTCCGCTTTGGCAAACTGCCCGGATTGTTCGTACGCTTGCATCAAGCGAATCGAGATTTCGGGAGGAAGCGTTGTGCTGTCCAAGGCTCCGATTAAAACCTCCAAGTTGGGCACGTAGTCAGGGACCAGTGGATCGGCATCGCGCCATAAAGAGAGCAGCCTAAAGTTCAACGCTTTGAGGTGGAACGCCTGACTCCCAGGCAGATCCCCGCGGCCGGCCGCAAGTTCACCGGCCCGGTAGAACAGTGTGACACAGAGCAGACTTTTCTGAGGAAGAACCAACGGTGGTTCACCTTGGAGCAAAAGCGCGGTCAATTCCGGTTCGGGCAGCTTCAGGGCATCCGTGGCGCTCATTCCGAGGAGACTCTGAAATGCCTGGTCCACTTCCCCCTGGGCAAGGTCGTACTGCCGCAGGTCGGCCAGTTCGCGGCTCCGCATGAGCGCACGGACGCATTGGTCGATCATTCGCAGCAGGTAATCTCGACGGATCATAAGGGCATTCTAGAATAGATCACGCGATTCAGAGCGGCAACCGCAAGTGCGCAATGCAGCCGCGACTCTGCACTCGATTCTCGAGCGAAAGTGTGCCGCCATGAGCTTCGGCAATCTGGCGGCACAAGACCAATCCAATCCCCGATCCGCCCTGCTTGGTCGTGAAGAAGGGGACAAAGAGGTTGGCGGTGTTGGAGAGACCAGGCCCATTGTCTTCGACGTGAACATCCAGAAAGCTGCCCGATTTGCTCCAGCTGACCTGGACATGGCCATGGGTTTCAAGGGCGGCATCCGCTGCGTTGCGCAAAAGGTTGATTAACAGTTGATCGAGTTGGTCAGCATCAGCCTGCAAAATCAATGGGGGTCCCGGACGAAACTCGACCGGAATGCGAGTTTCCAACCGTACGACCCGTTCCATCCAAGGAGCGACGTCGACCGGTCGCAACTTGGGCGCGGGAAGGCGGGCCAGTTTGCTATAGGCGTCCATGAAACGGTTCAGGGCGCCAGTTCGACTGGAGATCACGTTCAACCCGCGTTTCATGTCGTCCGTCCAATCGAGAGGTTTAGGTTCCCGCCCGAGAAGCGTTTCCAGGCTGCCTGCGATCGACTTAATCGGAGCCAACGAATTGTTTAATTCGTGCCCGAGCACACGGAGCAACCGTTGCCAAGCTTGGCGCTCTTCTTCCCGCAAAGTCCGGCTTAAATCGGTCAGGACCAGGAGCTGATGAGGAACGCCTTGTTCGCGGAACGTGCTTCGCCGCATACCCCAGCGCCCCATGCCCCCCGGAAATGCTGCCTGGACAGTCTGTGCGGTATCGCCCTGCAAACAATCGGCCAAGCCAAGTTCGTGAGCGCTACGACCGAGCAAGCGTTCGACCGGTTGAGCGAGCAACCGTTCTCCGGAACGATTGACCAGCCGCAATTTCTGTTCGTTATCGAACGTGAAAACAGCCACCTCAATCTCGGACATGACTTTGGAAAGCAGAGCACTGGCCTCGAGTGCGCCCAAGCGCTGCTCGTGCAAGTTTTGCCCGAGCGAATTCAATTCCGCCAACACCTCGCCTAGCGCATCGTCGTAAGAAGCGCCACGGGCCCGAATGGAGTAATCCCCCTCGCGAATCGCGGCGAGCAAGTTGGAAAGGGTCTGCAATGGAAACCGGACCTTGGCCCGGACGGCATACGCGCCGCCAACCCAAAACCCCAACATCACTAGGGTGACCATCCATCGCGTCCGCAGTGCATAATGAGATCGCGGTGTTTCGAAGCTTTCCTGGCCTGGGAGCCAGCCGCCGTCCCGGGCGCTATCGAACGGGGCGATAGTCCCAGACCAAAGGAGGAATAGCGCCACCAGTACCCCAGGTAAGCCGGCGGCCAGGGCCAGGAAGAAAACACGCTTCTCGTGATTCAGACGCTTCACATATCGTGGGTGGCCGAGCCCCGCACCTTCGGTGACACTAAAGCTTTCACAGCCGATACTTCTCCAGCCGGCGATAAAACGCGCTGCGGCTGAGGCCCAACGATTCAGCGGCACGGCTCGCGTTCCCGTCACAGCGAGCCAGGGTCTTCTTGATCAAGAACCGCTCCACCTCTTCCAAGCTCATTTCTTCCAAAGGTCGAGCCTCGGACGCGGTCGAATTCAAGCCGAGATCGCTCGGTTTGAGCTGTTGGCCCTGAGCCATGAGCACTCCACGTTCGACGGCATGATTGAGTTCACGAATATTGCCAGGCCACGGATGATTCAGCAGCACCTGGAGTGCGGCATCTTCAAAACCAAGAATGTTTTTGCGGTATCGCTGGCAATGCTGTTCCAAGGAAATACGCGCCAACAACGGTATGTCTTCGCGGCGCTCGCGCAAGGGCGGAAGATGAATCTCAATCGTATTCAATCGAAAGAGCAGATCCTGGCGGAAGCGACCGGCATCGACTTCGCTTTTTAAGCTCGCATTAGTCGCGGAGATAATTCGGACATCGGCCCGCAGTGTTTTGGAAGATCCGACGCGCTCAAAATCACCCGTCTCGAGAACGCGGAGGAGCTTGGGCTGCTGGCTGAGCGGGACATTGGCGATTTCGTCCAGGAAGAGTGTGCCGCCATCGCTCATTTCAAAACGCCCGACGCGGTCCGTCTTGGCGTCAGTGAACGCGCCTTTGACATGCCCGAACAGTTCGCTCTCAAAGACGCCTTCCGATAAACCGCCGGTGTTCACGGTCACCAACGCTTTGCTCGCCCGGGTCGATGACGCATGGAGGGCCTGGGCGATGACGCCTTTGCCCGTGCCATTTTCGCCCGTGATCAGCACGTTGGCGTCGGACGGACCAACGCGTTCGATGATCTGCAAGACAGGTTGCATGGCACGCGACTGGGCAATCAGATTGGGCCGGGATGGCCCGCGCAACATCTGGTTTTCCGCTTCTAGACGAGCGCCTTTGCGCAACGCCTGACTGAGTTCAATCTGAGTGCGGACGATGGTGAGCAAGCGGGCGTTATCCCAAGGTTTCTGCACGAAATCACGCGCTCCTCGGCGCATCGCTTCCACGGCCAGTTCTACACTGCCCCATGCCGTCATCACGACGACAGGCAAAACGCCGTCCATCGATTGGATGCTCGACAGCAAATCGAGACCTTCCTGCCCGGATGTGGTATCGCGCGCGTAGTTCAAATCCATTAAGAGAAGGGCGAACTCCTTTTCGCGCAGCGCCTGCATCACTTGCGCTGGAGAATTGACCACGTCGGTTTGGTAGCCCTCTCCTTTGAACAGGAGATAGAGTGCCTCGCGAACGTCGGCCTGATCATCCGCAATTAAGAGTCGTGCTGGGAGTGAATCGGACTTTCTCATTCCGTGATCGACACGATAAAGCCCCCTCGGAAAAAGTCGACTGCCTGCATCCTGACCCTTAGCACGTCTGACGAACTGGGTTAAACCATAGATCAATCGGGCGAACAACGTTCTTGGGACGAAACGGCAGCTGAACCTTTGCTCCCAAACCGGCCGACTGATAGCCCGCACACAAGACTTCCTGGACAACCCGGCCATCTTCGCCCGTGGCTTGAGGCCGCTCCTTGCCTCGGACGCAACGAGCGAAGTGGTGCATTTCTTGAGGAAAACCATAGTTCCAGAGCTCTTCGAACACTGGCCAACTCCACCCTTTAGTCGAGGGCGCTTTTTCCACGGCATAACCGTAGCCATACTCGCTGTAGGTCGGCAGCGCATTCCCCATATGCAAGTCAGCGCAGGTCATTCCTCCTTCACCGTAAACCTCAATCCGGTCTTCCATCCCGCCGCGACGCGCCCAACTGTCTTCAATCAATCCTTTGGCGCCGTTTTCAAACTCTAAAACGCAGACGCAATCGTCCTCCCCGCGCGTCTTGTCTTTATGCACGTAAGTCCCCATGTGGCACAAAACACTCTTGATGGCCGGCCGACCCAGGAACCAATAACAAAAAGCAATGCCATGACAGCCCATATCCATGAAAACTCCGCCGCCCGAGCGGTCGACATCCCAAAACCAGGGCGCATGCGGTCCGAAATGCTTCTCCGATTGTTTCACCAGGTAAAGGCTCCCAAACGCGCCCTCGTCAGCCATCTGCTTCGCTTTGACGTATTTGGGGGTAAAGAACAGCTCTTCCGCATACATCAGCAGGACACCTTTTTGCCGGCAGATATCGATCATGATGTCAGCTTCCTCCAGCGTCATGCAGAGCGGCTTTTCACAGACGATATGCTTCCCCGCGCGCGCCGCGTCAACGACCATCCCAGCGTGGAGTTGATTGGGGGCCGCAATCGTTACCATCTCGATATCAGGCTCAGCCAGCATTTGCCGATAATCAGTAAAATGCCGCGCCAGATGATGCTTGTGGGCAAACCGCTCGGCATTGCCGGCAGTCGGCGAGGCAACGCCGACGACTTCCGCTTCGTCAGGCATAAGGCGAAAAGACTCGGCATGAATATCGGCCTGAAACTGGGAACCGATAATTCCCACTTTAACGCGTCCACTCTTGTTCATGGCATTGGCGAGACTCGATTGTTAAGGGCATCGACGGTGTGCGGCATTTGGGACGCCTTGGAACTAACCCCATTCCATGGGAAACAAAAGAATTATTAACGCGTAATTCAATTGACGACGGCCGGCTTCCCACCTTAGCACGGGCTTATGCACCTCGTCCGATGCCATCAGCCACCGTGCCATTGGATGGCATGGCTCGCCGTTTTCGTCCTTACTAATGGATGTGCTCGAATGCCCGTCCAGGATCGTCCAGTTCCCGCCGCGGCTGGCGAACAGCCGTTTTACTTACCGGAGAACCGCCGTTACACCATCGTTGACTCTTGCCTCGACTCGGTCCGGTTCACGCTGGAAAGGACGGTTCGTCCGGATGGCCGGAATGAACTGGTCTCCATTTCGAGCTTTGTGAACCCCGAGGGTGAACCGATGGGCTGGCATGACTTCGGCAACCTGGAAGGGCCAGGTTGGGCGGCCAATGCGGCAGGAGGCGCTCTTGAAATCTATCGGCTCGGCCGATTCCTGAGGACGCCCGAATGGCAAACCAAAGGAGTCTCCATCCTTGACCACGTGTTGAACGGTGGATTTATCGATGAGCCGAGTGGGTTTATTCGCGGCTACCGGGAAACGACTACTGGAAAGTACTGCCTCAATTACAAGCATCAATCGGACTGGTTTTGCCCCGGATCGATGGCCAAGATCGGATACCAGCTGTTACTTTGGGCAGACGCACTTGGCATTGATCCGAGAGCGCCGCGGCTTCGAACGATTGCCACCCGCTGTGCGGCGTGGTTGCACGATCAAATGGAGCCTGTTCCCAATGGTTGGTATCCGCGCCGAGTGGATAAGAACGGCAAGGTCTATCGGAAATCACCCGAAGGCGGTAACGATCCTTTCTGGCAATCTTCCGCCGACGGTTTGTTTATCCTTCAGCTTCAAGCGGGTCTGACTCGACGAAATCTGGCCGACTATACCCTTGAGTTGCGAGAGAAGGCAGACGTGTTCATGCGCGCGGGTGGGATTTTCGGCAGCATCAACCACGACACCTACGATCCCAAGGAAAACGTCGCCTACTCGGTTGCTTTTCGAACGTTGCGGGAAGTTGCCGAGGTTCTGAGAGATGATCGTATCCGACAATTTGCCTATGACACCTGCCTTGCAGGTCTGGAAATGTTCCAAATGAATGAAGATCGAAATGGGATTGCGACCAAGGGCCTGCTCTACATGGAAAAGAGTTGGGATACGGCCTACCTGTGGGAGAATGCCGAGGCTGCCCTCGCTTATTTCGAAGCGGCCGCTCACGCTCGACAATTATCCCCCGCCCGCCGACGGGACCTGGAGCTTCGTGGGCTTACCATTCTGCGCGCCATCGCCAAGCATCACTATGGGCCCTACGGCTTCCTGACGGAGGGCGTGGATTGGAACAACCATGTCGGACAACAGCATCACATTGGCGGCACAAAATTCGGCGCCATTCAGTATACCGAGCCGTTTCTCAACAATCAGCATATCGTCGAACCGACCCTATTTTACCTCGAGCACCTGGCGGTGAAACCCCACGGGAACCGGGGCTCCTGGAGCGACCTGGAAGGAAACATCCTGGTTACGCCCAAGTCTTCACCCGTCCCCAGGCACTAACCCACTGGGCGCACTAAGGGCGGAACAGTCCGACAATGGATTTGACGGCGGCTTCGTCGGTGGCTTTCCAACTGAACTCGGGTGGTCGCAGTGCTCCCCCCATAAAACAGCGGCTGTTCCGGTGGTTCATCTTGCTCTCCACGCCGCTACGAGCGCTTAAGTGCACCTCCCGGACACCCGAACGCTCCACAATCTTCTGCACGTTGCGTGCGGTCAATCCACCCCCAGGCATCACAATGATGCGCCCGGCCGCCAGCTTGTTGAGGTCGCAAATGAGATCCAGGCCCTCCAGCACGGAAGCTTCCTGGCCAGAGGTCAAGACGCGGTCGATGCCCAGTTCGATCAGGGTTTCGAGAGCTTTCCGCGGATCTCGGCACATATCGAAAGCCCGGTGAAAGGTAACGTTCATCGGTCGCGCAAGCTCTGCCAAAGCGGACGTCCGGGCCTGATCAACATCCCCGTCAGCGGTGAGACAGCCGATCACAACGCCGTCCGCACCCAGAGCTTTCGCCAAACGCACATCTTCAACCATCACCGCCATCTCAATATCGCTATAGAGAAAATCTCCTCCACGGGGCCGAATGATGACTTGCAGACCAATACTGAGATTCGCCCGAGCCAGCTTGATGCATCCCCCACTCGGCGTCGTCCCGCCTTCCATCAGATTGTCGCATAACTCGACGCGGTCAGCACCGCCGCGAGCCGCTGTCATCGCGCCTTCGACAGAATCCACACAGATTTCAATCTTCATGTGTGGAGTTTAGCGAGGTAAATGGGAAAAAGCCACGTAGCAGGTCGGAGAAGCGCAGTCTGAGGGGATGCTTGGGAGTGCGACGCGCGAGGTTACTTGCTGATGCCTCGCTCGCTCGCGCGCGTGAAGGCGATCAAGTGCTGGATCTCTGGGAATGGCTTGAGCTCCGCTTCTAAACGCGCCAGGGCATTGGAAATTGTCAACCGCTCCCGAAACAGAATTCGGTAGGCTTGTTTCAACGCCGCTTGCGATTCCTCCGAAACACCGTTCCGCTCCAGGCCGACTTTATTGATCGTGCGCGTTGTGGCAGGATTGCCATCCGCCAACATGAACGGCGGCACGTCCTGAACCACTTTCGAACAGCCGCCGATAATGGACATTTTTCCGATGCGGCAGAACTGATGCACGGCGGCCAGCCCGCCGATAACCGCATGGTCTTCGACCGTCACGTGCCCCGCGAGCGTTGCCACATTGGACATGATAATTCGGTCTCCCAACTGGACATTATGAGCCAGATGACAGTAGGCCAGGATGTGGTTGTGCGAACCAATCACCGTCGTTTCCCCGTCACTGGTCGCACTGTGCACTGTGACATACTCGCGGAAGGTGTTAAAATCACCGATCTGCGTTCGTGTCACGCCGCCCTTCCATTTGAGGTCTTGCGTTTTTAAACCGATGGTAGCGAACGGGAAGACTTCATTCCCGCGGCCCAAAACGGTATAGCCGTCAATCACGACGTGGGAATGGAGCTGACATGCCGGCCCGAGCGTCACGTGCTCGCCGATGACACAGTAAGGCCCGATCTGGCAATCTGAACCTATCGTCGCGCCTGGATGCACAATGGCGCTAGGATGAACTTTGGCACCGTGTGCGCTCATTCTTCCATTAACATGAACGCCACATCCGCTTCGCTGACCACATCGCCATTCACAGAGCACACGCCGCGCGCTTTCCCAATCTTGCCGCGAGACTTAGTCAACTCCACTTTGATGATGAGCGTATCACCCGGACGAACAGGCTTGCGCCATTTCACGGATTCGGCAGACATAAAATAAGCGATTTTGCCGGTGTTTTCGGCCTGTTTCAGCATGAGAATACCCGCCACTTGGGCGATCGCTTCAAGCTGTAAAACCCCGGGCATAATAGGATGATTGGGAAAATGGCCCTGGAAATACGGCTCGTTAATCGTAACGTTTTTGAGCGCAACGATGGTATTGCCTTCAATGCCAGTGACTCGATCCACCATCAGGAATGGATAGCGGTGCGGCAGAATCTTCATCAATTCGTTGATATCCATGATGGTCGCACTTGGATTGGGTTTGCCCGTGGGTTGGGGCGTTGCTCCGGCCCCCGCTCCCGCTGGCGGAGCAAAAGTCCGCGGGCTGACCAGCGGCTTGCGTTCTTCCGAAAGCCTTCGAGCCAGCTCACAATTGACCGTGTGACTCGGCTTTACCGCGACGATGTGCGCGCATAACGGGCGCCCGACAAGAGCCAAATCACCGATAATATCAAGAATCTTGTGACGGACGAATTCTTCGGGATAACGCAACGGTTCGTTGGTTAGGACAGCGTCGTCGCGAATAACGACCGCGTTCTCCAGACTGCCCCCTTTGATCAGCCCATTCTTAATGAGGAATTCGATCTCTTCAAAGAAGCAAAAGGTCCGTGCGGAGGAAACCTCGCGTTCCCAAGCTTCCGGGGTGATTTCGACAGCAAAGTACTGGGTAAACCGCCCTTGTTTATCGGAGCTCGTGCACGTGATCTTGAGGCAGTCATGTGGAAATACCGCCATGCTTGTCTCCCCAATCTCGATTTGCAGGGGCCTGTCGACGCGAAAGAAGTTCCGCTGCTCCCCCTGCTGCACCAACCCAGCCGTCTGGACCATATGACAATACGGTTTGGCGCTCCCGTCTCCGATCGGAGGCTCGTTGGCGTCCAGCTCGATCACGAGATTATCAATCCCGAACCCAGCTAACGTCGCTAATACATGCTCGACGGTGTGGACCTTGACGTTCCCTTTGCAGAGGGTGGTCGAGCGGGTAGTGTCGGAGACATTCTCGATCCGAGCTTCGATCTCCGGTTTGCCTTCCAGGTCGACGCGGCGAAAGCGGATTCCGCTGTTCGCTGGCGCGGGCAAAAAGGTCATGTTGACCCGGTTACCACTATGCAGGCCAATGCCGGCGTAACTAACCGGTTCGCGTAAAGTTTGTTGCTGAAGCACGGCTGATAATGCTGTCGGTCTCGAATCGTCGACAAAAGCCCAAAAGCCCGGGACTAGCTTTCAGGAAGCTAGTTCGGGCGCGGTGGATGCAGTGGAGGAGAGGATCTCCCCTTCAGGCTCTCAGCCAGTTCCAGCAATACTCAGCCTTCGCGAGCTGGCCGACGATCGCTTTCCGCTGGGACGCCAACCGCAGGAGCTGGCGCAGCACCGGCTCCAGCCATTTCGCGGTCCCGGTCCTCCATCGCCGCACGCCGGGAAAGCTTGACCCGTCCCTTGTCATCGATACCAATGCATTTCACGAGAATCTCGTCGCCTACCTTGACGATGTCTTCGACCCTGTTTAACTCGGAAATTGGCGAGCTCGCTAATGTGGCACAACCCGTCTTTGCCAGGGAACACTTCCACAAACGCACCAAAATCTTTGATCGTTACCACCTTGCCTCGATAGGTCTTTCCAACCTCGATTTCCGCTGTCAGACCCTCGATCGAACGACGGGCAATTTTCATCCCCTCCTCCGATACCGAGTAGATCTTCACCGAGCCATCGTCCTCAATGTTAATCTCACAGCCTGACTCCTCGACGATCCGTTTAATATTCTTCCCGCCAGGCCCGATGAGAGCACCGATCTTTTCCGGGTTGATCTTCAACGTGAGAATGCGCGGCGCGTACTTGCTCATTTCCTTGCGAGACTCTCCAAGTGACTTCGCCATTTCACCCAGGATCATAAGCCGCGCCACGCGCGCGCGCTCCACCGCTTCTGACATGACCTGATGGGGCAACCCCTTCAGTTTGAGATCTAATTGAAAACCTGTGATGCCCTTTTCCGTTCCTGCGATCTTGCAGTCCATGTCACAAAAGGCATCTTCCCAACCGATAATGTCGGTCAGCAACTTGTATCGGCTAAGTTGGTGCTGATCATTGTACTCCGTGCAAACGCCAACACTGATTCCCGCGACAGGACGAATCATCGGAACACCGGCGTCCATCAAGGCGAGGCTGCCACCGCAAACCGATGCCATGGAAGTCGATCCATTCGATTCCATGATTTCGCACGTCACTCGAATCGCATAGGGGAACTCGTGGAGCGGAATCATCGGTTCCAAAGATCGCTCGGCTAACGCGCCGTGACCGATTTCGCGGCGTCCTGGCCCTGAAATGCGACCGGTCTCACCAACGGAGAAGTTAGGGAAATTGTAGTGGAGGATAAACTGCTTTTGCGTCTCGCCCCCTGTGTAAGAATCAAACTCTTGGGATTCCTCAGTCGTTCCCAGCGTCGCCAAGGCGACCACTTGGGTCTCGCCGCGGGCGAATAACGCGGAACCATGAGCGCGCGGCAGCAAGGCGGTCTCGGAGACAATCGAGCGGACATCATCAAAACCACGACCATCTAAACGCTTGCCGTTATCGAGAATGAGCTTACGGACAGACTCTTTCTGAATGTAATAAAACGCGTCCTTCAAGACGTTATCGGTCACCTTCTCAGGCCCAAACTTCGCCACGAGCTTTTGGGCAATCTCTGTCGTCACCTCCGTGACGGCCGATTCGCGGGCCAGTTTTCCAGTCGTCAACAGTGCCGGAACGATCCGGTCCGCCGCCAACGCTTTTGCTTCCAGCAGAATCTCTTCCGGCACGGAATTGACCTTGATGGCACGTTTACTCTTGCCGGTGCGCGACGTTAGTTCTTTCTGCGCGGCAATGATCGGTTGACAGGCTTGGCGGCCGAATTCCAAAGCCGCTAGGAAGTCCGCTTCCGTAATCTCTTTCGCGGAGCCTTCGAACATCACATGGTCGGCGCTATTTCCTACGTAAACCAAATCCAAATCGCTTTCCTGCATTTGCCCATGGGTAGGATTGGCGACGAATTGTCCGTTCAATCGTCCGACGCGCACCGCTCCCAAAGGTCCATCCCAAGGGATGTCGCTGACCATAAGTGCCGCCGAAGCTCCGATAATGCTCAGGATATCAGGATCATTCTCGCCATCGGCACTCAGCAGTACACTTTGAATTTGAACTTCGTTGAACCAGCCTTTGGGAAAGAGAGGTCGAACAGGGCGATCAATCACCCGGCTGGTAAGGATTTCTTTCTCCGTGGGACGCCCTTCGCGTTTGAAGTATCCGCCCGGGAATTTCCCAGCCGCAGCCGCTTTCTCGCGGTAGTCTACCGTCAGCGGGAAAAAATCCTGGCCAGGTTTCGCGCTGGTCGCCGCCACGGCAGCGACGAGAACGATGGTTTCTCCAAGTTGAACTGTGACTGCACCATCTGCTTGTTTGGCGAGCTTCCCCGATTCGATGGTGATAGAATTGCCCCCGACTTGAAACGTAATCTTTTCTGACATAACCGAATTCTAAAGCCCATTGGCCCAGAGGAACTTCATTGAACACCGGCAGCGCAGGTCTTCAATGAAATTTCCCAGTGCCAATGGGACTGGTAGCGCGAGTTTAGCAGTACGCTGGATCCCAGTCGCGTCTTCTGGGGCCCGTCCACTTTGGGAAGCAGATGACTGCTCCTATCCACTGAACAGCAACCACAAACCGAACACCGAACGTGGACTACTTGCGAAGCTTGAGCTTCTTGGTGAGAGTCTGGTACCGATTGGTATCGGTCACATGCAAGTAATCCAACAGCCGACGCCGCTGGCCGACCATTTTCAATAGCCCGCGCCGGGAGCTGTGATCTTTAAGGTTCTTTTGCAGATGCTCCGTCAGCTGGTTGATTCGCTGGGTGAGCAGGGCGATCTGTACATCCGCCGAACCTGTATCACGCTCGTGGACCCGAAATTCTTCGATGACTCTGGACTTCACTTCCATAACTTCCGTAAATGCTTGCCGTAAAAAACTGGCAGACGTTAGGGGTTAACCTTTCTCGTGTAAAGATCCTTTTTAGTTCCCTCCGAATGAGAAGGCAAGCCTTCGTTTTGAATGAAACCGTTAACTCGCACCAATCATTCCGTTTGACAGACGCGGAGATCTTCGCGACATAATGGCGCGCAGGCCAGAGTAGCTCAGGGGTAGAGCAGAGGACTCATAAGCCTTTGGTCGGGGGTTCAAATCCCTCCTCTGGCACCACCCTGTTGCGTTTTGCAGCCAGGCTTTTTTGCCATGAAAGAAGCCGATGCAGAGTTTGTTCGCTTCGAGGGACTTCCCCAAGTAACTCGCGCCACCTTAGACAAGCGGTTTAGCGCTTGACCGGCTGGTCTCACCGTCCTTACTCTGTGGTTCGTGTTTAGGCACGTTTCATGTTAGCGCAACTCAAAGGCCTGTTTTCAAACGATATTGGTATCGATTTGGGGACGGCGAATTCCCTTGTTTACGTCCGAGATCAGGGCATTGTGCTACGTGAACCTTCCGTAGTTGCCATCGAAGCCGGGACCACGAATGTCCTTGCCGTTGGCGAAGAAGCCAAACGCATGTTGGGTCAGACCACAGGCAACATTGTTGCCATTCGGCCGATGAAGGACGGCGTGATTGCCGACTTCGAGATTACCGAATCCATGCTGCGGCACTTCATTCCAAAAATCCATCACCGCAAGTTAATTGCTCCACGTGTGGTTGTGGCCGTCCCCTCTGGGATTACAGAGGTCGAAAAAAGGGCCGTGAAGGATTCCGCAACTCATGCTGGCGCTCGTGAAGTTTACTTGATTGAGCAACCGATGGCTTCTGCGATTGGAGTCGGGTTGCCGGTGCACGAGCCAGCCGGGAACATGATTGTGGACATTGGCGGTGGAACATGCGAGATCGCGATTATCTCCCTGGCCGGAATTGTCTTTAGCCGCAGCCTGCGAGTCGGCGGCGACGAATTTGACGAGACGATTGTGGCGTACATGAAGCGGGCCTATAATTTAATGATTGGCGAACGTACCGCAGAGGAAATTAAGATCCGCGTTGGTTCCGCGTACCCATTGGAACAGGAATTAACGATGGAAGTGAAAGGTCGCGACCTCAGCGCTGGGTTACCCAAGACGCTGACGGTTCGCTCGGAAGAGATTCGAGAAGCGCTCAAAGAGCCCCTGACAAGCATTTTAGAGTCGGTTCGTATCACCTTGGAGCGGTGCCCCCCTGAACTCTCGGCGGATTTAGTCGACCGAGGTATCGTCATGGCAGGGGGTGGTGCTCTCTTGCGTGGTATTGACCGTCTCCTAGCCGAAGAGACTGGATTGCCAGTACATATTGCTGATGATCCGCTTACGGCCGTGGCCGAAGGAACCGGGCGGGTCCTGCAAGAGCTTCAGTTTCTCAAGCGAGTGGCCTATTCGGGCCGCCCTTGATAGCCATCCCCGCTGCACGTTCGCCCGATAGATAAAGTGAAAATCGGGTGACTGAATGCTAAAACGGCCGCACTCCATTGCGTTGAGCTCAGTGCTGCTCTTGGTGCTTGTTTTCTTGAACTTGCCAAGCCAGACCGCTTCGCAGGCCAAGCTCGCTTTCAGCACCTTGTTCCTACCCGTCTTTGGACTCGCCAGTTCTGCCCAAGCCCTCACCGATCAGGCAGGCGGATCTGTCATTCCGCGCCGAACCCTGGTCAGCCAATTGGCGCAACTACGTCGTGAAAACGCCCAGTACCGTTCTCGCGAAATGCAAGTCATGGAAATCTGGCGCGAAAATGATCGCCTGCGTCAGGCCTTGAACTGGCAAAAACAGGCTCCCTGGAAGCTCCGCAGCGCGCGCGTGATACTTCGCGATCCTGCGAATTGGTGGCGCACCGTGCAAATTGACGTTGGGCAACGCGATGGCGTTGTGGCGGACCTCCCCGTGTTAACCCCGGACGGGCTTGTCGGTAAGATCAAGCAAGTGGGTTCGAGCCGATCCCAAGTCGCCTTGATTGGGGATCCGGAATGTCGAGTAGCCGCCGTCGTTGAAGATGGGCCCAATCGCGATTTTGGAATCATCTCCTCAGGGTCAAGTGGAGTGCTGGACTCTTCACTCGTTGACCTCACTTACGTCAATCGCCCCTTGGCCATGCGGAGTGGGCAGCGAGTCATGACGAGCGGGCTTGGAGGAATTTATCCGCGAGGCATGTTAATTGGGCATATTATCGATACAAACAGCGTTGGCTACGGACTTTACGCGGAGGCTAGAGTCAAGCTGGGGGCGAACTTGGACAACTTGGAAGAAGTATGGGTCGTGCTCCCATGAATTATCTCAACATGGCTGCCGTTCTCCTGGTCACTTACCTCGGCGTCTTCGTCGAGGCGTGCCCTGGCGGGCTCCGCAATTGGTTGAATACTCAGATCGACGTGCTCCCAGTCCTTGTGGTCTACTGCGCGTTAAACCTGAATTTGACCTCGTTGACTCTAACTTCTGTGCTTGGCGGCTTTTGGTTTGATACCTTGTCAGGCAACCCACTCGGCATCACCGTCTTGCCTCTGTTCCTGGTCGGATTTGCGATCTATGGAACTCGAGACCTGATTCTACGCGATCAACCGTATGCTCGGCTTTTGCTGGGGACGAGCGCGAGTGCTCTTTCGCCGTTGCTGACCGTGCTGCTGCTTTGGGGAGGTGGTTACCGTCCGCTGATCGGCTGGGGATCGCTTTGGCAATGGTTGGTGCTAACAACGGCTGGCGGCCTGTTCACGCCAATTTGCTTCTGGCTGTTTGAACACGTCGAAAAGGCCCTGGCGTACGGACGCCCCGCAGAGAGCACATTCCGTCCGGATCGTGAAATCAAGCGCGGCCGCGCGTGACGCATGCTCATTTTTGACCAAATCAAGAAAGGAGACCGCAGCTTGCGCGGCGTGTCTCTTGGGGTGGCCGCGGGCATGGCGGTGCTTTTGGCAGGACTATGGTACGTCCAGGTAATCTCGGCCAAACGCTACCGCGCCGACCTCCAAGAACAGTCCTTGCGCATCATACGTGTTCCTGCCATTCGAGGTAAGATCCTGGATCGGAACGGAATCCCATTGGCTGACAATCGGCCTAGTTACAACGTCAACCTTTACCTGGAGGAGTTCCGACGCTATTTCCGTTATGAATATACCAACCGGGTATTGAGTGAGTTCCGCAAAGCGAACCCGAAGGTGCGACCGACCGGACGAACGGACGAAGTTTTGCAAAGCACCGCGCGATTTCGAGTGGTCAGCAACCTCATGTTGCACGTGAGTTCGATGGTCAACGAACCGACCTTATTAGATCTGAAACAATTCACGAACCACTATGACAATTTGCGATCATTACCATTTCCTCTGATGCGTGATTTAACGCCGCAGCAGGTCGCTCTTTTCGTGGAACGATCAACCGCGCTTCCGAGTCTAGCGCTTGAAGTGCAACCCGTTCGCGCGTACCCATGGACAAACACAGCAGCCCACCTCATCGGACATCTTCGGCGGGAAAACAGTCCTACCGACGATGACGAGATTTCGTTTCAATTCCGCCTTCCGGATTTCTCCGGAGTGATGGGAGTCGAGTTAGCCTTCGATCAGCAACTTCGCGGTCGGCCAGGTGTCAAATCTGTCCTGGTCAATAACTTGCAGTATCGGCAAGCCGAAGAAATGCTTAGCCCACCCCAACCCGGACAAAATGTTGTCCTTACCCTGGACTTGTCTCTCCAGAGAACCGCGGAAAAGGCGTTGCGGAATGGAAATCCGGATGCGCGAGGGGCAGCGGTCGTTCTGGATTGCCGCAATGGGGATGTTCTCGCCATGGCGTCAGTGCCCAGCTTTGATCCCAATTTGTTTACGGCCCGAGTTTCCGAAGAGGATTGGGCCAAATTGTCAGATGATGAACTACGCCCGCAATTGAATCGAGCGACCTATGGCACTTATCCGCCCGGTTCGATATTCAAAATTATCGTCGCCTTGGCTGGGCTTGAGGCCGGGTCGTTGAGCACAAACGATATTGTTGAAGGCAAACGCTCTTACCAAATCAACGGCAAGGGACACGCCTGGAATTGCACCGCCCCACCGGGAACGTATGACTTTGACAGGGCGTTTTATCTTTCCTGCAACTGTTACTTCATCGATCGAGGATTGCAGATTGGCTTTGAAAGGATCGCCGAGATGGGCCGGCGCTTCGGATTTGGAAGTCGGACCGGGTTCACGACTCGCCAGGAAGCTGCGGGATACTATCCAGATCCGTCCGATAAGGTAAAAAGAGACGGAACGCGTTGGATGGGGGGCGATACCGCCAACCTGTGCATTGGCCAAGGCGAGCTCCTGGTAACGCCGTTGCAGATGGCTGTCATGACTGCCGCGATCGCCAACGGCGGCCAAGTTCTGGAGCCGCGACTGGTCAGCCAATTGAAGTGCAGGAGGCGGGGAGGCGGGGATGAACGCCGACGTGATTCGCTTTCCGAGCGGTCAGATCCGGACGCAGCTCCGCTTGAACCCGAAGAATTTAGAAATTGTGCAACACGCCATGTTACTGGACGTGGTGCACAAGGATCCAGCCGGCCGTTTGGACGGGACAGGCCGCAGGGCCGCGGTTGAGGGCATGCAAGTTTGTGGGAAAACCGGCACCGCTCAGGTTATGGAAGGCCGGAAATTGAAAGAGTACATTACTTGGTTTGTCTCGTATGCGCCCTTTGATTCCCCCCGCTATGCGGTCGTGGTCGTGATCGAAGGAGGGGTCTCGGGAAGCGCCACGTGCGCTCCGGTCGCTCACGATATTTATGAGGCGCTCTTGAAGAAAGAACAACGTCAACCAGCGGGGACCTCGGGCAGTTTAGTCGCCAACTGAGAGCCCATGTTTGAGAATCGAGTCAACGAGCGAGAGTCGCCAATCCAATGGCCGATGTTGCTGGCACTTCTCTCGCTAATGATGATAGGCGCCGCTTTCATTTATAGTGCCACCGCGAACAATGAGATGTTTCGCCAGTATGCGTGGTACCGCCAACCGGCATTCAAGCAGATGGTTTTCTATGGGTTGGGACTCGCGGCAGGAGGGGTGATTTGCCTGGTTAGCTACCGTCGACTGGCTCGATGGTCTCTCGTCATCTACTGGTTGACGATCTTCCTCTTGATCGCCGTTCTGATTCCCAAAATTGGCACGAAAGTTTTCGGCGCACGGCGCTGGATCGATCTGGGTTTTTTCAACTTCCAACCATCGGAGTTTGCCAAGCTAGCCTGTATTCTTGTCCAGGGGCACTTCTTGAGCCGGCCGCCCGAGGAACTGCGCTTTCCAAGTGTGTTTTTGAAAGCGCTCGGCCTCACGTTGCTTCCATTTGTGCTGATCTTGAAGGAGCCAGATCTTGGGTCTGCTTTGGTACTGCTGCCGATCACTCTGGTCATGATGTTCGCTGCGGGTGTTCCGATTAGCCACCTGCGTCGGCTCGTGACGGGAACCAGCCTATTGGTGGCGATCATCCTGGTGGACGTCCTTTATGCTCCGGCGAATCTAAGGATCCCTTTGGAAGACTACCAGCGCGACCGATTGCTGGTTTACTTTGGTAGAAACTTTGCCCCGCGCAACGACACCCCCGCGGAGCGTCAGCGTAGCTACGCCATGCAGCAGAAGAAATCCTACAACGTGGAGCAAGCGCTGATTTCAGTTGGTTCGGGTGGTTTGACGGGAAAGGGTTGGCGGCAGGGAACCCAGAATGCGTTGGGTTACCTGCCCCGCGCCGTGGCCCACAACGATTTCATTTTCTCCGTTATTGCCGAGGAGAAAGGATTTCTGGGGAGCGTGATTATAATCGCGCTCTACACCGTGGTCCTGTTCACCGGGATTCACGTGGCCGGCCAAGCGCGCGACCGACTCGGTAAGCTCCTTGCGATCGGAGTGGTCACCATGCTCTTTAGCCACGTCTTTATTAATATCGGCATGAACATTCGGTTAATGCCCGTGACGGGTATCCCACTGCCGCTGCTAAGTTACGGCGGGACTTCAGTGCTCTGCTCGTTGATCGCTGCTGGGCTTTTGCAGAACATCCATCTCCATCGAGATTCCTATTGATATGAGTGAACGAAGTTTTTCGAGCCGGCGTCGGGGCGGCATGCGCTTCCGCCCGACCGGAGGCATGTCCGCCCATGTGCCTCGCCCCGATCGTTCGGCTACGGAAGCCCGCGCGGAAGCCCTCACCGATAAGGCCCCGCCTGAAGAGATTTTCGACCGCGTCCGGCACCAGCGCGAGATCGACCGCGCCGAGAACATCGCGGCAGGCCTTCCCGCCGAACCGATTCCCGCGCCCGAACCGGCTCCAGTCCAGGAACCGGAACCTCCCAAAAAGCCCGAAGCACGAGAACACCGGCCGGAATCCCCCGCCGCCCGGCCGGACGGAGATACGGCTTTTGAACCGGTTCCGATCAAAGAACCGACTCAAGGGATCGTCGGCACGCTCCGATCTGCGGCGTCCAAAGTGATCCGCAAAGTCCAGAAACTGATCAAGCCGGTCAAGAAGATTCACAAGGAAGTGGTGATCAATGCCGAATCTCTCGAGACCCGGGTAGCGGTGCTGGAAGATGGCAAGCTGGAAGAATTCACGATCGAACGCAGTTCGGACGAGCGTTTGGTCGGCAGTATCTTTAAAGGCAAAGTCCGTAATCTGGAGGACGGCCTGAAGGCCGCCTTCGTCGATATTGGCTTTGAGAAGAACGCGTTCCTCCATTACTGGGACATTGTCCCAGCCAGTTTTGATAGCGGTGTTGAGCTTGTCGAACGAGATAACCGCCGACGCGACAAACCTCGCATCACTCAAAAAGACATTCCACGTCTTTACCCGCCCGGTACGGATATCGTTGTCCAGGTCACGAAAGGCCCGATCGGCACCAAAGGCCCGCGCGTCACCACGAACCTCGCGCTCCCGGGACGATACCTCGTTTTGCTTCCTAATTCCGACCAAAGCGGCATCTCCCGTAAAATCGAAAACGTCGAAGAACGCCAACGGCTGAAGAAGATCCTTCGCAGCTTAAAGATTCCCGAAGGCATGGGCGTGATCATTCGCACCGTCGGTGAAGGACAGCAGGCGCGCTACTTCGTCCGTGATCTGGCGCTCCTTCTCGATGAGTGGAAGCAGATCCAAGATCGGATCAACCATCAACCTCCGGCCTCCTGCGTCTTTCAGGAACCCGATCTGATCGAACGCACGGTGCGCGACTTCCTAACCGAAGATGTCGAACGCATCGTCATCGACACGCCTCAACAGTATGATCGCGTCCGAGACATGATCGCCCGCATCTCCCGGAGGTCGACCTCCAAGGTCAAGATCTACAGCGACTCACAGCCAATCTTCGATCGATTCAACATCTCCCGCCAACTTGAAAGTGCGTTCTCCCGTCAAGTCCACCTCAAAAGCGGCGGGTACATTGTCATCGATGAAACCGAAGCGCTGGTTGCCATCGACGTCAACACCGGCCGCCATAAGAGCTCGAACAAGGACCAGGAATCCACCATTCTGAAGGTGAACTTGGAAGCCGCCGACGAAATCTGTCGCCAACTCCGACTGCGCAACATGGGCGGGTTAATCGTCCTCGATTTCATCGACATGAAATCCCGACGAGATCAGCAGAACGTTTATCAGCGCATCAAAGAAGGGCTTCGACGGGATAAAGCTAAAACGCACATTCTGCCGATTTCGCAGCTCGGTTTGATGGAAATGACGCGTCAGCGCCATTCCGAAAGCGTGCGCGCTGCGGTCTACGACGATTGTCCCTACTGCAAAGGACGCGGCAAAGTGAAGAGTGCTCTCACCATGAGCGTTGAAATCCAGAGGAAGCTCAGTGAAATCTTAAAGAAACGTCCACGCGACGAATCGGATTTTCAGCTCCGTATCGTCGTTAATCCCACCGTGCTCGAACGGCTCCGCACTGAAGACGAACAACTTCTCATTGCGTTGGAAAAACGATACTTCGGCAAACTCTCATTCCGGTCAGAACCGGCCTTCCATTCCGAGCAGTTTAAGATTTACAACGCGTCGACTAATGAAGAGCTAGTGAGTGTCGGCGGGTAGTTTTCACTGGCCGCATCGGCCGATGCCCTCTCCCGATGTCTTTCGGGAGAGGGCTAGACACAAGGCCACATTGGCTGCTTCTTCCTAGGCGGCAAGTTGCACCGCCTCGCGTTTCTCGATCATCTTCCTCAGCTTTTCCAAGGCCAGATTCTGAATCTGGCGAATTCGCTCGCGAGTCACCCCAAAGCGCTCGCCAACTTCTTCGAGAGTCATGTCACTATCCCCGACTAGTCCAAACCTATATCGCAGGATTGTCCGTTCTCGATCGGGCAAAGTGTCTAGCATTTCCAACAACATATGCGTGCGCGTCTTCTCAGCGAGTTGCGCATAGGGCGTATCAGCCTTCTCGTCCCCGACCAACTCATCAAACCGTTTGCCATCATTGTCTCCCACCGGCGCATCCAAGGAACTCGGAGGCACCGCCGCATTCCTCAACGCCGCTAAACGGGCGGGCACCATATCCATCTCACTCGCCAATTCTTCCAACGTCGGCTCCCGTCCTAGCTCTTCCTCCAATCGAAGTGAGGCTCGGCGGATGTGAAGCAGTTTGTCACCAACATGAACGGGCAGTCGGATCGTTTTCGATTGATTCGATAACGCCCGTCGAATCGCTTGCTTGATCCACCACGCGGCGTAGGTCGATAGCTTCGCCCCCTTTGTCGGATCAAATCGCTCCACTGCTTTCATCAGACCAATGTTGCCTTCATTGATCAAATCCAACAGCGGCACTCCGTAATCCTCATATTCTCGGGCGATCTTCACCACCAACCGCAAGTTTGCTCGGATCATCAGCTCCCGGGCATCCTCATCGCCAGCTTGGATACGCTTGGCCAATTCCACTTCTTCCAGCGGACTGATCAGCTTCGTTTGACCAATCTCTCGCAAATAAAGGGTATAAGCGGTGCTCGCCGCATCAACGTCACGGTTTGCTTTGACCCATTTCGACTCCGTGTCGTCTTGCAGGTTCACCCGTTTGCCAAGATTCCCGACTTCCGCTTCAGGCAGAATTGCCCTGCGGCCGGCCTCCCGAGCGGAGCATCCAGCATCGAGTCTCTCGTTCTTGTGTTCCTGTCTCTTCCTGTTTTTCATAAATTGATAGCACACATAAGCCCGTCCGTTAGACGTGCAGGGATTAGGACTATGTTCAACGCTCGCCCTGGAACGACCTTCCCTCCCCTTAAATGCCGTAAACGAGACAATCCAGGGATATCTCCCCGTAACCGAAATGCGCCGGGGATTGGATCTGTCTGGGGTCGGGACCTGTCTCAGAAGCGCCTAGCAATATACTCACTTTCGTCGCTGTGTAAAGGCAGGCTGACGTCAAGAAATTTCGTTCAACCACAATGAGGAGGGTGCGGCCCCGCCATTCTCCCTGGGGAGCGGATTGATCTATCTAACGACCAAACCGCACGACATTAGGCCTCCTCACGTTTCTGCAGTTGTCTGACCGGGTTGGATCCGGACTGGTGATAACCACTGAACGCCGCTGCTAGAACTCGCTCTTCGCTCCAATCACCTCGGAGGAAGGTGGCGGCCACGGCGCCGGCCGACATCACGACCAAGCGATCGCATAGCCCAAGCAATTCTTTCAAGTCGGACGATACGATAATTACAGCCTTCTGCGCTGCAGCAAGTTGTGTTAGAAGAGCGTAAATCTCGAACTTCGCGCCGACGTCGATGCCGCGCGTGGGTTCATCAAAGATCAAAACGTTGCTTTCTAGTGCTAACCATTTCGCAATCACTACTTTCTGCTGATTCCCGCCACTCAGTTCGACAACCGGCTGCTCCACCGAGGCACTACGGACCCGTAAGGCGTCGACCCACCGGATGGCTTCGCTTCTTTCTCGCTCAGGGCGGATCCAGCCCCGCCAACTCAACGTCGGCAATTTTATCAATGTGGTGTTCTCCCGAATCGAAAGCGGCAAAAGGAGGCCTTGCGCCTTGCGATCCTCCGTGACAAAGGCCATTCCTAGCTGCACCGCATCCCGAGGCGATCGAATACTCGCCGGTATCGATGCTCCTCCCACGTAAATCTCGCCCCGCTCCGGCCGATCAGCACCAAAAATGGCTCGCATCGTTTCCGTTCGTCCAGACCCCATCAGGCCAGCGAACCCGAGGATTTCCCCAGCGCGGACGTTGAAGTCGACATTGCGCACGGCTTTGCCAGCGCACAATCCCTTCACCTCAAGAGCGATCGGCCCCAGAGACCTCTGTTGCGGTGAGCTCGCACTGACAAGATCGCGTCCGACCATTAAGCGCACAATCGCTTCGGTGCTGACTGATGAAACGGCTCTCGTCGCGACGATTCGCCCGTCACGCAGGACGGTGATACGATCGGCGATACGCTGGATTTCATCCAAGCGGTGCGAGATGTAGATGAGTCCAACCCCGTTCTTCTTGAGGGCTTGTAGTTGGACGAAGAGTCGATTGATCTCAGGGTTGGTGAGCGCAGCCGTTGGCTCATCCAGAATGAGAACCTGGCACTTCCGAGAAATCCCCGCCGCAATCTCGACCAGTTGCTGTTGACCGACACCCAAGATCCCGACCGAGCAACTCGGATCTAAATCCCCAAGTCCGACCGCTTCCATGATCGGTCTGACCGCCTCGTTCAGGCGACGGTAATCGATCCATCCGAATCGGTTGGGCAAACGGTCCAGGCAAAGATTCTCCGCGATGGATAGAGTTCCGATGAGGTTTAGTTCCTGCATGACCAAGCGGATGCCCTGGCTTTCGGCATCCGCCTTGGATCGCGGGACATACGGTAAGTCTCGGAGCCGCATCTCTCCAGCCGTGGGCGGGACCAACCCGGCCAGGATCCGCGCCAGAGTGCTTTTACCCGCGCCGTTCTCCCCTACGAGCGCATGGACTTCTCCCGGCCTGAGCTCAAAGTCTACGTCACAAAGGACTGGAGCGGAGTAGGTCTTAGAAAGACCGGTAACACTCAATAAAGGCGGGTCGCGGAGCATGGCGCAACGAACTGGAACCGATTGAAGGTGTTCTGATGCAAAAGTCCAGGCCAAAGGCGTGACCTTGATCGAGGATCCGGTCGAGGAATAGGTTCTGCCCTACAGCCCAGAAACTGTTCGTGAACAAAGGCTCTTCCCGAGTTGTCTAATGATCTAACGTTTCACCGCGACCGAGCGGGTTATCGTTATGGATCTTATTCAGTCAAAGGAGAACTCTATGAATCACCTGACTCGTGCAGAGGAGCTACCGTTTATTGAGCAACCTGCGCCTTTCACCCCTGGAGTAACCCGAGCGGCAGTACGGCAGCATGCGTTCGAGTTGTATCGTGACCGGCTTTCCTACCGGGCACTCACATTGGAGGACTGGGTTCTAGCAGAAAAAGACCTAATCCACACCTTGGAGACCGACAATGTCCCGAAGTGACACCGGACGGCTCTGGATCCAGGATTTAACGTTCTTTAGCCCATCCCTTGAGATAGTCGCGATTTAACCGGGCAATAAAGTCGAGGCTGATCTCCTTCGGGCAGACAGCTTCGCATGTCCGGGTGACAGAGCAGTTCCCAAACCCTTCCGCATCCATCGTTCGAACCATGCTTAAAACGCGTCGATCCTGCTCGACGACCCCTTGAGGGAGTAATCCGAGGTGTGACGCTTTCGCTGAGACAAAGAGCATTGCGGAAGCATTCTTACAAGCCGCCACGCACGCGCCACACCCGATGCAAGCAGCCGCATCCATCGAGAGCTCCTGTCGATCTTTAGGGATGGGCAAAGCGTTACCGTCCGGCGCACCTCCGGTCGACACCGAAACAAATCCGCCAGCCTGCACAATTCTGTCGAAGGCCGAACGGTCGACCACGAGATCTTTGACGGGCGGAAAAGCACGAGCTCGCCAAGGCTCAATGGTAATCGTTTCACCGTCTTTGAAGTGGCGCATGTGCAACTGGCACGTCGCCGTCCCACGGTGACCGCCATGCGGAATCCCGTTAATGACCAGCGAGCACATTCCACAGATTCCCTCTCGACAATCGGAATCAAAAGCAATGGGCTCGTCGCCGCGACCGATCAATTCCTCATTGAGCACGTCGAGCATTTCCAGGAAGGACATGTCCGGGATGACGCCTTTTGCCTGGTACTCGGCGAATTGACCGGGCGAATTGGTGTTCTTTTGCCGCCAAATTCGAAGGGTGAGGTTCATGAGATTTCCGAAAGCCGGGAGCCGTAGGTCGCGCGCCATAGAGCACTGAGGCCCAAAGCGACATCGCCTGGGGAGATCGCCGAGCGCTGCGTTGACGTTGGCATGGCTAGCCCGTTCATTTGTAGCTGCGCTGGGTCATTTTCAGTTCTTCGTAGACCAGCGGTTCTTTGTGCAGGACGGGTGCCTTATCCCCGCCTTGATACTCCCAAGCGGAAACGAAGGAGAAGTGCTCATCATCCCGGAGCGCCTCTCCATCGGGCGTTTGAAATTCGGTCCGAAAATGCCCGCCACATGATTCGCGGCGTGTGAGTGCGTCCAGGCAAAGCAACTCGGCGAACTCCATAAAGTCAGCCACTCGCCCGGCTTGTTCCAACGCTTGATTAAAATCCTGGTCGCCGCCCGTGACGTTCAGATTCTTCCAAAACTCTTCCCGGAGGACGGGAATCCGTTGGAGGGCCTCTTTGAGCGATGCCTCGCTGCGTGCCATCCCGCACTTGTCCCACATCACCTTACCAAGCTCGCGATGCAACGAAGTCGCCGTACGCTTGCCACGAATCGCCAACAACTGTTTGGTCCGCGCCTGAATGTCCGCTTGCGCTTTCTTGAATTCAGGATGGCTCGTCGACGGTTTGAGTGGTTTGGTTGAAGCGAAATAATGTCCAATGGTGTAAGGAATGACAAAGTAACCGTCTGCCAAGCCTTGCATCAAAGCACTCGCACCTAACCGATTCGCGCCATGGTCAGAAAAATTAGCCTCTCCTAGCACAAATAGGCCAGGGATGTTGCTCATCAGATTATAGTCTACCCAAAGCCCGCCCATCGTATAATGCAGGGCCGGATAGATCCGCATTGGCACCTCATACGCGTTCTCGCCTGTAATCGTCTCATACATATCGAAGAGATTGCCGTAACGCTCAACAATCGTCTCCCGCCCCAAGCGCTTTATCGCGGCGCTAAAATACAAGTAGACGCCCAACCCCCCAGGGCCAACCCCTCGTCCCTCATCGCAAGCCTCTTTGGCAGCGCGCGATGAAATATCCCGCGGCGCGAGATTGCCGTAACTGGGGTACTTACGTTCCAAGTAATAGTCCCTCTCGTTTTCGGGGATATCCCCTGGCGGCCGCTTGTCGCCTTTGGTCTTGGGCGCCCACACACGGCCGTCATTGCGCAGAGACTCCGACATCAAGGTGAGCTTGGACTGATGCTCGCCGCTGACAGGAATACACGTGGGATGAATTTGAGTGTAACAGGGATTAGCAAACGCCGCGCCTTTCTTGTAAGCCCGGTAAATGGCAGTCACGTTACAGCCGCGAGCGTTGGTAGAAAGATAAAAGACGTTGGAATATCCTCCCGTCGCCAAAATGACCGCGTCGGCTGCATGGGAGGTTACCTCCCCGGTCAGTAGGTCGCGCACGATTATTCCCTTGGCATGACCATCAACCAGGACCAGGTCGAGCATCTCCGTCCGAGGAAACATCTTTACCTGGCCTGCGCTGATTTGGCGGCAAAGCGCCTGGTAAGCGCCCAACAAGAGTTGCTGACCAGTTTGTCCGCGAGCATAGAACGTCCGCGACACCTGTGCCCCACCGAACGAGCGATTAGAAAGCAAGCCGCCGTACTCTCGAGCAAACGGAACGCCCTGTGCCACGCATTGGTCGATGATGTTGACGCTCAACTGAGCTAAGCGGTAGACGTTAGCTTCTCGTGCGCGGAAATCGCCGCCCTTGATCGTGTCGTAAAAAAGCCGGTAAATGCTATCCCCGTCGTTCTGGTAATTCTTGGCCGCGTTAATTCCCCCCTGGGCCGCGATGCTGTGGGCTCGCCGAGGACTATCCTGAAAGCAAAAACACTGGACGTTATACCCTAGTTCGCCCAAGGACGCAGCCGCGGAAGCGCCTGCCAATCCCGAGCCCACGACAATCACGTCGAACTTCCGTTTGTTGGCCGGGTTGACCAATTTAATGTCAAGACGATGCCGATCCCATTTCTGTTGTATCGGGCCGGAAGGGATTTTTGCGTCAAGTTTCATGATCCGCTCACTTCAAGAAGCCGCTTAACACCGCCAGGGGAATGGAAGCGTAGCCCAAAAACAGGGCCACGGCTGCAAGTTTGGCCAACCGATCGATCCAAGGCCCTATCGGCGCTGATTTCCAACCCATCGACTGGAACATGCTGCTCGCGCCATGGCTTAAATGAACGCAAAGCAGCCCCACTCCTAAAATGTAAAACCCGGAAACGAACACGTTCGAAAAACCAATGACGATCATTCGGTAAATATCATGCCGACCTTTCGCGTCGTGCAGCGGCACGAAATCCTGCCCCGTAAGGTTGATAGCCTTGACCTGCACGGTGTAGTGCAGGAGATGGTAAACAACGAATGTCGCGATGATCAGGCCGCTCATTAACATGGTTCGGGACGCAAAACTCGATGCCACAGGAGTGTATTGACCATACGGAATCGGGCGGGCAGCCCGGTTTTCCGCCGAGACCTTCATGGCAGCAACCATGTGCAGCCCTACCATCGCAAGCAACCCGAGTCGGGCTGACCAAAGTAATTCCGGGGTACTCTGCAAGAAATGACCGTACGTGTTGATTTGATCAGGTCCCAGAAACACCTGGAGGTTCCCAACCATATGGCCGATCGCGAAGACAAACAGCGCAAACCCGCTCACGGCCATGACGTACTTTTTCCCGAGTGAGGAACGGAAAAAGCTGAGTTTCATGTTATATCGGGACTAAGGCTGGCCGACACACTGATCGCGTGGCTTGCGAGGTGACGGGCCAATGCTGATCTCCTGTGTTGAGGAAGATACCGCTCGAACCCACAGTCCGGGCCACAATCTACTGATCTTCGCCTCCCGACGTCAACGTTTCCGATTAAGTATAAGCGGGTCTTGCCTCGCGATTAACAGCCGGTGATTTCATTGCTAGCGGGAACGGTCCGGCAACCGCTCGAGCACCTCGGACAACGATCGGACCTCCTCCCTTGTGCCCCCCTGCCCTCCTCGGCGAAGTATGAGGCCCATCATGCCAACCCCCTGCGCCCCACGGACATCTTCGTTTAACGTATCGCCAATATGCAGCACTTGAGGCGCTGCCAACCCCAAAGCATCCAACGTCCAACGGAAGATTTCTGGTGCCGGTTTGTGAAATCCGATCTCGCCCGAAACGGCGATCACATCAAAATGCCGCTCCAACTGCAGCCGGCGTAGCAGTGGTCTAAGACGCTCGTCCCAATTCGAGATCGCAGCCACTTTCATACCACGTTGCCGCAGAGCGCTCAACACGGAATGAACTTCCGGATAGATCTGCCAAACGCAGCCTTCGGCAAACCGGTCGTAGAGGCGATTGAACAACCCTTCCACTTCAACGGCGTCTGGAGTTAGGTCAGAAAAGACCGCCCGGACAATCTCAAACCAACTGGCGCGGGTATAGTCAAACATTCCTCTGGCGCGCCACACTTTGGCAAAAGACTCGTTGATTAACCCCGGCTCGAGGCTAGGCAAGCCGGCTTCCAGCGCTACGGTCGCATAGACATGTCCAACGGACGGCCACGGTTCGATCAACGTCCCTCCGACATCAAAGCTTACGGCCTGGATCTCTGCGAACGGCGTCATGGCGATGCCGAAGAGCCCCGTTGCATCGCAGCGTCCCACTCATTCAAGTGCCGCTCGGCCCCGACTCCTGGGAGTAAATCGAGCAGTTCCATCGCCTCGCCGACCAAGTGGAGAGACCCTGTAACGATGACGACGGCGTCCCTCGTTGCTTTGCCCAATGCTTCGGCGAGAGAGGAACACGGGATGGCCACAGCGCTTGGATTGATTCGATGGCAAGCCTGAGTGAGATCCGTTGGCAAAGCCGTTCTTTCACTGTGAACTGGGGTCAAGAGAATCCTCTCGGCGCAAGGCGCTAACAAAGCGCACATCGCTTCCCAGTCCTTGTCCCGCATCACCCCGAGGATCAAGGTAAGGCTCTGCCCAGAAAAATGATGCGCTAAGGCGTCTCTCAACGTGCGAGCCCCGGCGGGATTGTGAGCTCCGTCCAGAACGATGACGCGACCGTCCGGCAAGGTCAAACGCTGCAGGCGTCCAGCCCACTGAACCTTTGACAATCCTTCGATCATGGCGAGGGTGGAGACCTGGACCTGAGGCTCCAGAACGCGCAGAGTTTTCACAGCCAAGGCAGCGTTGAGGCGTTGATGGTCCCCAAGGAGGGGGAGTGCGATTTGGCTGAGTGGTGCCAGCAACAGATCTGAAGCTGCAACCTCGGTTAAGGGGGCACCTCGCTCATGGGCGACGTAACGTATCGTCCGAAGGGCCTCAGGATGGGTGGCAGCCGTGATAACGGGCACACTCGGCTTGATAATCCCCGCCTTTTCGAGCGCGATCTGTCCAACGGAGCTGCCTAACCATTTTTCGTGGTCCAAATCTACATTCGTGATAACGCTAGCCAACGGTGTTACGATGTTTGTGGCGTCGAGGCGCCCACCAAGTCCGGTTTCCAGCACCACCAGATCACACCGCTGCTCAGCGAAGTAACGCATTGCCAGGATTGTCACAACCTCGAAAAACGTCGGATGGTGCGCCGCGGGAAAAGTTTGAAGAAACCCTGCCAATTCAGCGACGAGGCGAACGACCTCCTCTTTGCTGATTAATTGACGATCAACCTGAATTCGCTCGCGAAACGACACGAGATGAGGCGAAGTAAAGAGTCCAACACGCCGACGAGACGATCGAAGGATACTCTCCAGCATAGCGCAGGTGGAGCCCTTGCCATTCGTTCCGGCAACATGGATAAACGTCGACGATCGGTGGGGATTTCCCGCCAACTCGGCCAAGCGCAACGTATTCTCCAAGCCCAGTTTTGTGCCGAAAAGTCTCAGGCCGTAGAGGAACTGGATCGATTCTGCGTAGGTCACGGGAACCTCAAATCGCCAGAGCCGCTCGGCCCTAAGCTAACGGGCGGTGATGACTATGAGTGTGCGCAGCAGCAATAAACCCCTTAAACAAAGGATGGGGTGCATTGGGCTTGCTTTGGAATTCGGGATGGAACTGACTTGCCACGTAGAAAGGGTGATCTTTCAATTCCACAACCTCCACAAGTTTCCCGTCCGGTGAGGTTCCACTAAAGACGAACCCAGCTTCTTCGAACTGGTGGCGGTACGCATTGTTAAACTCATACCGGTGGCGATGGCGCTCGTTGACAATGAAAGCTCCGTAAAGCTGCGCCGCGCGCGATCCAACGACGAGTTGACAGGGCTGTGCTCCAAGACGCATCGACCCACCCTTTCGCGTTACTTTGCGTTGGTCATCCAGTAACGCGATGACCGGATTCGGCGTATCCAGATCGAATTCTGTGGAATGTGCCTTCTCGAGATGCAATGCATTTCGCGCAAACTCGATGGTGGCAATCTGCATCCCCAAGCAAAGTCCTAAATAGGGAACTCGGTTTTGGCGGGCGTACTGGGCGGCGAGGATTTTACCTTCGATCCCACGTTCGCCGAAACCTCCCGGAACGAGGATCCCGCCGAGCGCTTTGAGGATCTTTTCAGGACCATGTTTTTCGATGTCCTCGGCGTCGACTTTCTCGATCTCCACACCGCAATCGTTGGCGATTCCACCATGGATCACCGCTTCGTAAACGGACTTGTAAGCGTCTTGAAGCTCAATGTACTTGCCGACGACGCCGATTCGAACTCGGTGCTGAGGAGCGATCAGTTTACGTATAATATCCTGCCAGTGCGACATGTTCGCGGCCGGGCAGTCCAAACGAAGCAACTGACAGACAAGATCATCCACGCGCTCGCGTTGGAGCATCAATGGAACTTCGTAAATACTGTGCTCCACGTCGATCTCCTCGATCACAGCTTCGTACGGAACGTTGCAAAAGAGCGAAATCTTCTGGCGTAGTTCTTTGCTCAACGGCTGTTCACATCGGCAGACTAGAATGTGCGGAGCGATGCCGATTTCCCGAAGTTTGGCTACGGATTGCTGAGTAGGTTTGGTCTTCAGTTCTCCGGCAGCCCTAATGAACGGCACGTAGGTAACGTGCATGAAAATGGCATTGCTATATCCCACATCAAGTGCGAACTCGCGGATCGCTTCCAGAAATGGTAATCCTTCGATATCCCCGGTCGTCCCGCCAATCTCGGTAATAATGACGTCCGCCTTAGATTGCTCGGCCAGTTGGTGAATGCGATTCTGTATCTCGTCCGTCACGTGAGGAATGACCTGGACTGTTTTGCCCAAGTAATCGCCGCGGCGTTCTTTGTCCAGAACCGTTTGGTAGACCTGGCCACTCGTCAAGTTGTTGAACCGAGTCAGTTTGGTGCGGGTGAACCGCTCGTAATGCCCCAAATCCAAGTCCGTTTCCGCACCGTCATCCAGGACATACACCTCGCCATGCTGGTATGGGCTCATTGTGCCCGGATCCACGTTGAGGTAAGGATCGAACTTCTGCAGCGTGACCTTCAGCCCGCGATTCTCCAACAAAGTGCCGAGGGCAGCCGCGGTCAGCCCCTTTCCCAAGGAACTAACCACTCCGCCAGTAACGAAAATGTATTTCATGCGACCTCAGATTGGCTCGAGCGGCGTCCCTGGACGGCTCGCGCGCAGCAGCCTTTCGACACGTTCGACGTCGTCCGGTAGATCGACTCCCACACTGTCATAATCGACTTGCACGAGTCCGATTTCGATATCGTTCTCCAGGGCTCTTAACTGTTCCAGTTTCTCCGCGCGCTCCAAAGGAGACACCGGCATGCGCACCAGACGCAAAAGCGTTTCCCGTCGATACCCATAAATGCCTAAGTGTTTCAAAAAAGGAAAAGCCGCCAGCTGCTCGTCGACCGAACCAATGGCGGCGTCCCGAACGTAAGGTATCGTACGGCGAGAGAAATATAAGGCGCGTCCGCCCCGGCTGACAACGACTTTCACAACATTCGCATTCGTGTACTCCTCTGGGCCTCGCAGCGGCGACGCCGCCGTTGCTATCTCATAGCGGTCCAGGATCGTGGCGACAGCATCGATCACCGTTGGATCGATCAGCGGTTCGTCCCCTTGAATATTAACGATCAACCCATGACCCGACCGCTCGGCCACCTCCGCAATCCGATCCGACCCGCTCGGATGATCTTTCCGGGTCATTTCGACCGTGCAAAACCGCTCCGCCACCGCGCGAATGCGCACATCGTCGGTCGCCACGATGACATCGGACAAGCTGCGAGCCCGGCGGCAACGCTCGACCACGTGTTGAATTAATGGCTTGCCGTCGATGAGCGCAAGTGGCTTGCCAGGAAACCGAGTAGAGGCGTATCGCGCAGGGATAATCCCGATTGCGGAAGCGCAAGACAAGGAGGAGCCAGACGAAGAACCGCTCTTCATGGATTATTCCTATCGGAAAACTCAGCACAGAGCAACGGTGGCGAATCGGGAGTATCGGGCAACCCCACCGCCCGAGGCCGAAGGACGCTACAAAACCACCGTCCGCGGTTCCGCCACCGGTTGAGCGGTAGCCCCCAGAACGGAAGCGGCCAGAGTCGCTTGCTCGTGGTTGCTGACACCGTGGAGCAACACTCGCAACAGCCCCTCGGCGGCAGGATGCTCGACCTCAGCGTAGAAAACCCCCTCCACCTCGAGGAGCCGGGCTCCAGCGTGAGGTCGGGCAGCAAACGACTGTGTCTGCAGGGTCGTCAGGAATCAGAAGCTTAGTGGCGGGTTTATTCAATCTTGCCAAGAGCCGTCTTCACCCTGCAATCTATCCGCCACCTCAATATGCAAGAAAATCATCGTGCGCGCTTAAGTCTGACCCAGACGGCCTTGCCCTGGGGCATTGCTGTGGCCGCCTTGCTCCTCTATGTGGTGACGTTGAATCGATGGGTCACACTCGACAGCTTGCCGTACGTTTCGAAAGTGACGGGCTGGGACTGGACGTTGCCTTACCAGACCCCATTGTTCTTCGTTGTCACTTACCCCTTTCGCTTCTTTCCCGGCTCCTGGCAACCTTTTCTTCTAAACCTTTTTACGGCAGTATGTTCCGCTTTTTCCTTAGCGCTCTTGGCACGGTCAGTCGCGCTGCTGCCGCATGATCGAACGCACGAACAACGCCTGCGGGAACGCAGCGAGTTTTCCCTTCTGAGTATCCCAACTGCCTGGCTGCCTCCAGTGTTGGCGGCGCTCGTTTGCGGTCTGGAGCTGACCTTTTGGGAACATTCCACAGCCGCGACCAACGAAGCGCTTGATCTGCTGGTCTTTGCCTACGTGGTGCGCTGTCTCTTGGAATTCCGCATTAGCCAAAGGGAATCGTGGCTGACCCGAATGTCCTTTGTTTACGGTCTCGGCGTGACCAACAATTTCGCGATGATCGGCTATTTCCCCTGCATCTTGGTCGCGGTATTCTGGATTCGCGGGAAGAGCTTCTTCGAATTTCGGTTCTTCCTGAAGATGCTGGGGTTCGGGCTGTTGGGTCTTTCTCTCTATTTGTTGCTTCCGTTGGTCTGGGCGGTGTCGGACAATCCTACCGTCAGCTTCTGGCAAGCGTTGCGGTCGAATATTGCCGCCCAAAAAATGGCTTTATGGGATATGCCCAACCTGCGTAGTCGGGCATTAATCCTTTGCGTCACATCCCTTGTCCCTGTTCTGATTATTGGGGTCCGTTGGCCTTCCACCTTTGGCGATACGAGTGCAGCGGGAGCGTTATTGGCCAACATCATGTTCCGCGTCGTGCACATCGTCTTTTTGGCCGCTTGCCTTGTGGTCGCTTTGGATTTTCAGTTTAGCCCTCGGTTGGTGGGCTCACGGCTCCCTTACGCGCCGCCCTTTCTAACGTTCTATTACCTTGCTGCCTTGGCCATCGGGTATTTCAGCGGCTACCTCTTGCTCGTGTTTGGAGAAAGTCGATCCAAATCCCGACACCGGCGTTCTGGCGGATCTCAATTGCTGAACCGCTTGGTGGTCGGACTGGTTTGGCTCGCCTTGATTGGCATGCCGATCGCCCTGGTGGCGCGCAATTGGAAGAGTATCCGCACGACGAATGGACCGGTTCTAAGAGAGTTTGCCGAGCTCTCAACCAAGGCCCTCCCTGCTGCGGGAGCCATCGTCATGAGCGACGATCCCTATAGTCTCCTGCTGCTCAGCGCAGGATTGAGCCACGCTGGAACGCTTAACAAGTATTTGCTGGTGCACACCCGATCATTGCTTGGATCTGATTACCATCGCGAATTGAGCAAGCGTTATCCCAACCGCTGGATCAACTACTTCACCAACCAACCGCCGGACGAGATCATCGACGACGGAAGTTTGCTCCAGGTCATCACGATGCTAAGCCGATCCAGTGACATTTATTACTTGCACCCGAGTTTCGGCTATTACTTTGAAACGTTTTATTCGCAGCCTAGCGGCCTCGTTTACCGGCTGCAGTTATACTCAACCAACGACATTTACCCTCCAGCCCTGACTGCCCCCGAACTGGAGAGCAACCGACGTTTCTGGGGCCAACTCGAAGGCACATTGCGGTCCTTGGCCGCCGGTGCTAAGACCGATTCCCGAGATGCTCATTACGTTAGCCGATACTATTCGCGCGCGCTGAATCAGTGGGCCGTGACCCTGCAGCGCCATCCCGCCGTCGAATCGAAATCGCGATTAGAGGAGGCAGGCAAAGCCTTTCAAATCGCAGCGGATCTCAATACCAATAATGTGCCAGCTGAAAGCAACCTGGAATTCAACCGTTCCATGCGAACAGGTCGCCCGCGCTTAGTGGAGACGGCCAAGAGCGTCGAAGATAAGTTCGGTGCCTATCGGGGTTGGGAGCCGATGCTCGTCGAGAATGGCCCATTTGATCATCCGGACTTCTGCCTGCAACTGGGCCAGATCTTCGGCCGGCAAGGTCTCTACCGCCAGTCCGCGATCCAGCTCGACCGGGTTCGAACTTTGGAAACCACTAACCTGATGGCCCCAGTCGGCCTCGCCGAAGTTTTTACGCGCGCCCAACTTCCTCAACAAGCCCTCGCTGAGATTCAAAAATTCCGGTCCCAACATCAAAGCGAATCGATCCCGATCGAGTTGGAGCTTGAGGTCGCTCGAATCGAAGCAACCGCGCAGTTTGGACTCAAAAACACGGCCGCGGCGGAACAGGTCCTGCGCGCCGCATTTGCGAAGTATCCGAAATACCCTGGGATCCTCGACACTCTGCTCCAAGTATTGTCTCAGACTGGAAGGGTTGATGACGCGATCGAATTGTCGGAACAGATTATCCGTGCCGATCCCAGCAGAGCCCAGTCCTACATTAACCAGGCAACGCTTTATCGAACAAGAAACGAGAACGAAAAAGCGGTGGCCGCCGTGGATCGCATTCTCCAAAAATCACCGCAGCAACCCCAGGCTCTTCTCTATAAGATTTTCCTGCTGATTCAGACTAAAGACTATGCCAAAGCTAAAGCGTCCATAGACGCTCTGCTGAACGTCGATTCTGAGAACACAGAAGCACTCCTCTATAAGGGAGTCATCGATATTGAAACGAAGTCGTACGAAGCCGCGATCCAATCGTTGAGCGATGTTTTAAAGCGACAGCCGAACAATGCTAATGCGCTCCGAGACCGGGCTATTGCCTACCTGCACGTCGGGCAGCTTGAAAAGGCCGAAAAAGACTATGATACGATGCGACGTCTGATCTCTCGGGATTATGTCTACGTCGCATACTACGGTTTGGGTGAGATCGCATTCAAGCGCAACCATTTAGACGAAGCACGAAAGTACTATACGCTTTATCTGGAACACGCTCCTAAGAACGAGAACCCAGAACTCGCTGAAGAGAAAAAGAACGTGCAGATTCGACTGCAATCCTTGCCCCAGAAGAAGCGCTGAGCGCGAATGCGCGTTGCTCATGTCATCACGCGCCTGATCGTGGGCGGCGCGCAAGAGAACACCATTGCGACGGTCCTGGGCCTCAGAAACCGCCACCACCTTCACGTCGACCTCGTCGCTGGATTGTCGCTTGGCCCGGAAGGGTCCCTCGAAACAGAGGTCGCCGCCATCCCAAGGCTTCTGACGATTCTGCCCAGTTTGGTTCGTCCACTTCACCCCTGGAAGGACTGGCTAGCCCGTCGCCAACTGACCTCTCTTTTCCGGCATTGGCGTCCAGATATTGTCCACACTCACAGCGGAAAAGCGGGAATTCTAGGTCGCGCCGCAGCACATCGTGCCCAAGTCCCGATCATCGTGCACACGATTCATGGGCCGTCGTTTGGACCGTTCCAAAGCGCTCTCGCCAACCAACTCTTCCGCAGCGCCGAGCGCCATGCGGGTCGATTTACAACGCACTTTGTGACCGTGGCGAATGCGATGACGACTCAATACCTGGCGGCTGGCATTGGCACTCCTTCTCAGTACACTCGGATTCTCAGCGGATTTGATCTGGGGCCGTTCGTCCAGGCATCGAACTCGCCGACCAAGCGCGCCCGGTTTGGCATTCAGCCCACCGATCTCGTCATCGGAAAAATCGCACGTTTGTTCAAACTCAAAGGCCACGACGACCTCTTCTCCGCCGCACCCACCCTCATTCAAAAATATCCGAATGTTAAATTCCTTCTCGTAGGAGACGGAGAGTGGCGGGAACGATTCGAAACAATCGCGCGCGACCGCGGGATGGCCGAACACTTTATCTTCACAGGCCTTGTCCCTCCCAGCGACGTTCCCAGCTTGCTTGGAATCATGGATATCGTTGTCCACTTGTCCCGGCGCGAAGGTCTGCCTAGGGTCGTGCCCCAGTCGCTCGCGGCAGGGAAACCGGTCATTGCGTATGATTGCGATGGTGCCCGTGAAGTCTGTTTCGATGGTGAGACAGGCTTTCTGGTTGAACCGGGCGACATTCATAGCCTGACGGAACGTTTGCTCGACCTCGCGCAAAGCGCGGAGCTGCGGAATCGACTCGGCCAACGTGGCCGAGCGCTCGTTCAGGGGTGTTTTCCCGTCGAAGTCATGGTGGACGCTATTTACGCCCTTTATCAACGTTTACGGCAGCGGCCGACCGAGCTCGCGCGTCGTTAAATGACGCTTTCAGGTCATGCTATCGTTCCCTCTTAATATCTATCTCGGTTCGTTCGTCGGAGCCTGCGCCGTGAGCCTGCTTGGCATGCCTCTCTGGCGCCGGTGGGCTTACCACACCGGACTTGTGGATGATCCAGGACGACGCAAGATTCATGATCGACCCATCGCCTTGGCAGGCGGTTTGGCGGTTCTAAGCGGCTTAATTTTGCCGGCTGCGCTCGCAGGAATCTGGATTGCACTCACTGGCCAGCTTCCTATCCAGCCGACTCCCGATGCAGATCTGGGCCACGACACCTTTGGCCTATTGAGCTACGGCTTTGCCAGGCGGGGCGGGCAACTAACCGCTCTCCTCTTTGGAGCCGTTGCCATGACAGCCTTGGGATGGTGGGATGACAAGCACGAATTGGCTCCAGCCAAGAAGCTCGCGGGACAGTTAATCATCTCCTTCGTGGTTGCCGCCGCCGGGGTCCGGATTACGCTTTTTGTGCCGAACGTCGCATTCAGCTACCTGGTAACAATCCTCTGGATCGTCACACTCACCAACGCCCTCAACTTTATGGACAACATGAACGGACTCTGCGCTGGGTTGGGCGTTATCGGGACGGGATGCTATGCCCTCACCGCCGGCTTGCATGGCCATTATCTCGTAGCCGTGCTGGCCTTGTCCGCGTGCGGAGCTCTCGCAGGATTTCTCCCTTACAACTTTCCCAAGGCAACCATTTTCTTGGGAGACGCGGGAAGCCATCTGGTCGGTTACCTGCTCGCCACCTTGGCCATTCTGCCGCATTTTTACTCCCGGCAAAATCCCAAGGCACTGGCCGTCCTGAGTCCACTCCTGATCCTGGCGGTGCCCTTAGTCGATCTGGCATGGGTAGTGATTCTGCGATGGCGCGCGGGGCGTCCCGTCTACATTGGGGATACTAACCACCTATCGCATCGCTTGGTTCGCAGCGGCTGGAGCAGAAGCCAAGCGGTTTTGATTATCTGGTTCCTTGCCGCACTTTGCGGCGGACTCTCGTTCGCCCTGTGAAGTTCTGGACCGGAGCATCGCAGGCTGGTGCCCCGGTCGATCCTACCCAACTGTTGCCAATCCACGCTCTGTCCTCCACAGTTACCGCCGATGAGTAAAGCATTCTACATCACAACGGCCATTGACTACGTAAATGGCGAGCCTCACTTGGGGCACGCTTACGAAAAAGTCATCACGGATATGATTGCGCGCGCTCATCGGTCTCTGGGTGAACCTGTCTTTTTTCTCACGGGGCTCGACGAGCATGGACAAAAAGTCCAGCAAACTGCCGTTGCCCAGGGTAAAGATCCCCAGACCTACTGCGACGAACTGGCCATCGTCTGGAAACAACTGACCAAGACACTGAGCCTCTCCAACGACGATTTCATCCGGACGACAGAACGTCGGCACGAGAAATTCGTCCAGGCTGTCCTGTCCAAATTCAATGCTGAAGGCCGACTCTACAAAGCCGAATACCGAGGATTTTACTCCGCGAAAGAGGAGACATTTCTCACGGACCGAGATCGACGGCCGGACGGTAGCTTCGACCCTTCCTGGGGCCCGATCACTGAACTATCCGAGCAGAATTACTATTTCCGCACGAAGCAGGACCAGGCATGGCTGATTGACTATATCGAAACCCATCCCGAGTTTGTCGCACCGGACTATCGCCGCAACGAGGTCCTGGGCTTTCTCAAGAACAATACCCTCGAGGATCTTTGCATTACACGTCCCGCGGCTCGCCTGAGCTGGGGCATTCCACTCCCCTTTGACCCAGCGTATGTGACCTACGTTTGGTTCGACGCATTGCTAAACTACGCCAGTGCTCCAGCGTCCCTCGGTGATCCGGTGATCCTGGCGGCCCTTGGATCTTACCTGGAACCACCGGAACCTCCTCCCTCCACGCCGCTCGAGCTCTGGCCCGCGGATATTCATGTGATTGGAAAGGATATTCTGAAGTTCCACGCAATCTATTGGCCTATCTTTTTGCACGCGCTAAACCTGCCGTTGCCACGCCAGGTCCTCGCCCACGGATTTTGGCAGAAAGACGGCCAGAAGATCAGCAAGAGTCTCGGCAATGTTATCGATCCCATCGCGGTGATCCAAGAATGGGGAGTCGATGCTTTCCGGTTCTACGTCACCCGAGAACTGGATATCGGAGCGGACGGTAACTGGACCGACGCTGGCTTCCAGGGTCGATACCAGGCAGAGTTAGCGAACGGGCTCGGCAATCTGGTCAACCGGTCACTCTCAATGCTGAAGCGCTATCGCAATGGAGTCGTTCCCCCAACCTCCAATGATTTGGAAGCCGACGCCAAGCAAGCCATCCAAAGTGTGATCACCCATTTGGGAGCGCATCAATTGCAGGCAGCCTTGCTGGTTATCAACGCGCTGATCACTCGCGCTAACCAGTATATCGATCAAACGGCCCCATTTAAGATTGCCAAAGATCCCGCACAAGCCGGTCGGCTCGATCAGGTGCTCTACGCGCTGACAGAAACATGCCGGCTCCTGGCCGTTTTGATTCGGCCCTTTCTACCGAGCACCGCCGCCCGAATCGATTCTCAACTCGGTCTTGCCGCTAAACCCTCTGACCTCAGGTCGACGCGATGGGGTGAACTGGCTCCAGGCCATGTGATTGGCGATCCCGCGGCACTCTTTCCCAAGAAAGACCTGGCGGCGAAGAAATAAGCTTTGCCGTCACCTCCATTGCTCGTGGGCAAACAACGATTGTCCACGGGCATCGATGAAATCACGTTGACAATTCGGGCGATTCCATTGATGAAAGTCCGATGCAAGGGATACACCAGTTCCCCTCTGGAACGCGCGGGCTAGCTTGGTTCACGACACTGTTAACCACCTGTTTGTCGTGCTTAACATTTTCAGCAGAAGCAATTGAACATCAAGAGGTCGGCGATTTCGCTTTGCTCGACCAAAACGGCCGGGCCCACCAACTGCGCCGCCCCTATGGCGCGCGCGCCGTAGTCTTAATGATTTCGGGCAACGGTTGTCCAGTCGTTCGGCAAAACGTCGCCAAACTAAAACAGCTGCACAGTAAATTCCCGAAAGTCCGCTTCTGGCTGCTCGCGCCCAACACCCAAGACGACGTCGCGAGCATCCAGGCAGAGGCTCGAGAGTTTGGCATTGATCTGCCCATTTTGCGTGATGAATCCCAGTTGGTCGCCGCTTCGCTCGGCGTGAAACGCACCGGCGAGGTCATCGCCATCAGCACGAAAGATTGGACGATTTTTTATCGGGGCGCCTTCGATGATCAATCGGTTCAAGGATCGGTCAAAGCGCAAGTGAGTCAGCCTTACTTGGAGAATGCGTTGTCGGCATTCCTCAAGAGTCAACCGGTCGAAACAGCCACCACAGCGGCCGCCGGCTGTCTCGTTCACTACGAGTCCAATCGCGATGGACAGGCGGTTTCCTACGCCAAAGACGTCGCGCCAATCCTCGAGCGCAAATGTGTCTCTTGCCACAGCAACGGCAACATCGGCCCTTTCGCTATGTCGGGTTATGCGAAGGTTCGGGGGTTCTCAGACCAAATTCGCGAGGAGATCTTGACTCAACGCATGCCGCCGTGGAGCGCGGACCCGCATTACGGACGGTTCGAGGGTGATCGCGCTCTTTCTATCGATGAAATGCGAACCTTGGTTCGATGGATCGACGCGGGCACTCCCCGTGGCGAGGGTTCGGATCGTTTGGCTGAACTCGCTCAGCAGCAGACCGCTCCCGAAGCTTGGCCTCTAGGTCGGCCAGACTACATCGTAACGCCCTCGCACCGGATGGAGATCAAAGCGACTGGGGTGATGGACTACGTGACGAACATTGTGGAATGCCCAATCCCGGCCGATGCCTGGTTGAAAGGGGCAGTCATCCGACCGGACAACCGCAAGGTTCTCCACCATGTTATTGTCTATCTGGAGTATCCCGAAGGACACGCCCGTAGCGAACGGTGGGAAGACAAATGGCTCATCGGCTGGGCACCAGGCGCCAAACCGACCTTCTATCCTGAAGGCACAGGCAAGTTCCTGCCGGCCGGCTGCAAACTCAGGTTTCAGCTTCACTACACACCGTATGGCAAGGAAGCCACGGATCTCACAGAACTTGGCCTCTATTTGCATCAGAAAGCGCCCGCCTCCGAGATGCAGATGTTAGGCCCGGCCAATCTTGAGTTTTCCATTCCACCCCACGCTGCAGATGCCCAGACGATGGCAATCCTGAATCTGGCCAAAGATACGACGGTTTATGAACTCGCCCCGCACATGCACAAGCGTGGATCGTGGTTTCGTTACGAAGCGCTCTACCCGGACGGCAAATATGAAACGCTCCTTTCCGTGCCGCGTTACAACTTCAACTGGCAGCATGGGTATCGATTTATCGAACCGAAACTGTTGCCAGCCGGCACGCGGATCCTATGCACCGGCGGATTTGATAATTCGAAGTACAATCCGGACAATCCGAATCCCGCCTCCGAGGTGCATTGGGGAGATCAATCGTTTGAAGAGATGTTCATCGGGTTCATGGCGGTGTCAGAACCTCGACCCGCGCAACATTCGTCAGACCAGGCGTCCGCCCAATCCGCCGCGATTGGGCCAGACCCAGTGCCGTAACCCAGCAGATTAGGTCATCGATCGAGCTTGCGGCATACCTGGATGCCGTCCGCGAAGGGCAAGAGCACCGTCTGCACCCGGGGATCATTCGCCAGCTTGCGATTGAGGGCGTCAATTGCCTGTCCGCAAACGTCCTGCTCCAGATTGCCGGTCAATCGGCCGGCCCAGAGCATATTGTCGAGCACGATGATCCCGTTCGCACGAACGCGAGGGAGCAACAACTCGAAATAAGTGTCATATTCGGGCTTAGCCGCGTCAATGAAGGCAAAGTCAAAAGCCGTGTCCCCGTTCAAGGCGCGCAAGGTGGGAATGGCCGGCCCCACGCGAAGATCGATTTTCGCCTCAACTCCAGCCTGCTTCCAGTACCGGCGCGCGACGGCGGTCCACTCCGCGCTCTGGTCGACACAGATCAGCCGTCCGTCCGAGGCAAGTCCACGGGCGATACAGATCGAGCTGTATCCAGTAAAGGTGCCAACTTCGATAGCGGATTTAGCGCCAACCGCGGCCACCAATAAAGTCAGGAATGAGCCCTGTTCCTCACTAATCTGGCACTTGGCGTCCTCACCGTAGTGCTGATTCTCGTCGCGTAGGGCCGCCAGCACCGGATCCGCCGTATCACTTCGCATCGCGCAGGCGTATCGGTAGAGCGCGTCATCCAATGTCAGGTATTTCAGTTGCATGGTCTTTGCTGCTACACCCAGAGCCGAAGCCAGGCTTGAGGCGAAGGCACCGTTGCGTCGGTCTCTTTCAATAACTCTTGGACCGTATCAGACATCAACGACGCGGCGCAAGATTGCTCCTCGCATTCCAAACTGGCGCCGCTTCCCCGCCTGAGGACGCTTTGCAGCTTGCAAGATCACCCCGGCTGATTTACATGAATGAACAGGGACGGCGATCGGCTACAGAGTGTCGCGTCTCAGTTTGGGGTATCCCCCGCTCGGGACCAAAACCACCGCCGCAGGCGGAGAATGCAGTTCAGAATCTTTCTAGTATGCCAGATGTTCCAAAGCGTGTGCTGGTGGTAGATGATGAACCTGCTGTTCGTGATCTTGTGACGGCGTTACTCAGGAACAGCGGTTACGTCGTTGAAACGGCGCCCGGAGGAACGGAAGCACTCGAGAAAGTCGAGGCTGGGGCGTTCGACGTGGTCTTTACGGATCTCGTTATGCCCGGCATGAAGGGCGACCAACTCGCGCGCGAGATCAAGACCCGGAGACCAACTCTCCCCGTTGTCCTCTTAACCGGGCACAAACCAGCGGGGCTCTCTACGGATTTCGCCTGCATTCTGCAAAAACCGTTCACGCGAGACGAACTGCGCCGAACAATTGCTTCCCTGGTCTAGTGTGTATGGCTGTCAGCGCCGGCCAAAGAGCCTGGTTCAGCATTTTGATTCTGTACTTGGCGGCAGCACGGCTCGCGTCCGCGCAAAGCCTCGACGGAACCGCGCTTAACGATCTTCGGTCCCAAGCGGAAATGGGCAATCCCGAGGCCCAACTGACGCTCGGCATGCTCTATTATTCGGGACAGGGGGTTCCGCAACACGCCGGTGAGGCAGCGCGATGGTTGCGTCGCGCTGCTGAAAACGGCCTGGCAGAGGCACAATCCAATCTCGGAGTGCTTTACCTCAAAGGGCAAGGTCTCCCGGTCAATAACGCCGAAGCGTTCCGCTGGATAAACAAAGCTGCTAATCAAGGCCTACCCGCTGCTCAAGTAAACCTTGCGCGGCTCTACCTCGATGGGATCGGCGTGCGCAAGTTCCCTTCGGAATCCGTGCGCTGGTTCCGAAGGGCGGCGAATCAAGGGGATCGTGACGGCCAGCGCTCCCTCGGCACCATGCTCACGGACGGCCAAGGCGCTGGCCGCGACTTAATTGAGGCCTACAAGTGGTTCAACCTCGCAGCCGCACAGGGCGACGAGCGGGCCAGCGACGCCCGAACGTCTTTGACTCGCTTGCTGACCCCTCAGCAGATTTCCGAAGGGCAACGCCGCGCCATCGCCTTTCGCCCGGCTCCCGAAGCGTCGGCCTCTAAGAAACTGCACAAGAGCGGCACTGGATTTTTTGTGGATCCCGCCGGATACCTGGTCACTTGTTACCACGTCATCGAAGGGGCCACCCGCATTCAAGTAACGACCAAGCGAGGCACAATTCCCGCCCAGGTCGTCAAGGTCGATTCAACCAATGATGTCGCTTTACTTAAAGTGTCGGGAACGTTTCCCGCCCTCGCCGTAAGCCACAGCCGCACCGCCAAGCTGGGCGATCCAGTCGTCGCGCTCGGATATCCCAATGTCGGTGTCCAAGGCAAGGAACTGAAACTTACGCGCGGCGAGATCAATAGTCTGGCAGGCATTAAAGATGACTCACGCTACTTTCAAATGAGTGCCCCGGTGCAACCCGGGAACTCCGGAGGACCGCTCCTCGATCGGTCCGGTAATGTGATCGGGCTGGTCACGCTTCGATTGAACGATTGGCGCTTGCTCTGGGCCACTGGCGCAGTCCCCCAGAACGTGAACTATTCCCTCAAAAGCGCCTATCTTCTCGAGCTGCTGCAGAACTCGCCCGAGGTGCGCAAATCGCTCCTGCGGCCCGCCACTGCCATGTTGGAACCCTTCGAGATCGTTAACAAAGCGGATGGAGCAGTCGTTCTGATCGAGGCGAACTAAGGGCGTGCTCGGATCCCACGGACGTCCGCCGCGCTCACTGGGCTCCATCGCCCGGTGGAGTCGGACCTCGGTACTTGAACAGTCTCGCGCTCGAGCTACTTGCTCCCAGATGGGGTTCAGTATAAACAATGCCGGTGCAAGTCCTCCAAAGAAAGGTGCTCGTGACTGGCTCCGCCGGCAGCATTGGGCGCGCGGCCGTGACCGGTCTGAAGGACGGCGGTTGGTTTGTGCGCGGGTTTGATCGAGTGCCTAGCCCCAATGTCAGCGAGTCCGTCGTCGGCGACCTAGGCTACCGAGACATTCTCAACCGGGCTGCCGCTGGTGTAGAGGCGATCGTTCACCTCGCGGCATTTCCTGACGATGACGATTTCCTAACCCGCTTGCTCCCGAACAACCTGGTCGGCCTTCACAATGTTCTCGAAGCAGCACGCCTCAACGGCGTGAAGCGCGTCGTTCTGGCAAGCACCGGCCAGGTTGTATGGTGGCAGATTCTCGAAGGGCCGTGGCCCGTTCCCGTGCACACTCCCTATTCGCCACGCGATTGGTACGCGGTCACAAAAGTAGCTGCGGAGATGGCGGGGCAATGCTATGCCCGCAACTACCAGATGCGCGTTATCGCCGTTCGGCTCGGCTGGTTCCCACGCACGCCCGAGCACGCCGCGGAGTTGGCCGCCACGGACCGCGGGCCGAATCTTTACTTTAGTCCTGGCGACGCCGCCCGTTTCTTCCGCAGCGCGGTCGAAGCTCCGCTGGGCCCCGGGTTTGCGGCGGTTTATGCCGCTAGCCGACCCATCAACAAATCGATGTTCGACCTGGAATCGACCCGGCAACTCCTGGGTTGGGAACCTTTAGATGCCTGGCCGGCGGGTGCCGAACCACTGCTTCGAGCTTAGGGACACGCGCGCAGCTCCAACCAAAATCGGCTCCCCTTCCCCAGCTCCGATTCTAGGCCCACCGACCCTCCCATTCGTTCGACCGCCTTACGCACTACGGCCAGACCGATTCCCGTGCCGGGATACTCATCCTGGCCATGCAATCGTTCGAACAACCGGAACACTCGCGAGTAGTTTTCCTCGCTGATGCCAACGCCATTGTCCTCGACGACCAAGCGGGTCCTAGGCCCCTGCCGTCGGGACCAAACTCGAACACGCGGGATCGTCCCAGGCGCGACAAACTTCAGCGCGTTTCCTAACAGGTTCGAGAGGCACTGCGCGAGAGAAGGCGCATGCCCCCAAACAGTTCCGAGCGGCGGCTCAATCTGGATGCTTTCCTTCGCCACCTGCAAGTTCGGGTATTCCCTGACGAGGTCTCGGAGAATGACGTCCAGATCCAGACGTTCCAACACCAATTCCTGCCGAACCAGCCGGCTATAGTTCAACACGTCGCGAATGAAGTGATCTTGCCGGGCGGCCGCCGCTTTGATTCGCTGCAGATAGTCTTTGCCTTCCGCCCCAACGCGGTCGCCGTAGTCTTCCAGCACAGCGCCCGCGAAACCCTCCATCGCGCGCAGCGGAGCGCGCATATCGTGAGCAATACTGTAAGAGAATGTCTCCAATTCGGTGATCATCTCCTGCAGCTTTGCGGTGCGTTCCTGAACTGTCTTCTCCAACTCGTCTCGTGCCTGGCTTAGCACCTCACGGGCGCGCACGACGTCATCGATATCTGTGCAAGCCCCAAACCAATTGCTCACGCGCCCAGCTGTCTCGCGCAGCGGGATGCCCCAACTTTTGAACCAGCGAAACGTGCCATCACGACTGCGCAAGCGATAGTCACAATTCATCGGCGATTCGGATTGCAGCGCATCACGCCAAAGCCTTAGCACCCGCGGCAAATCGTCCGAGTGCACCGCCTGGAACCAGCCCCCGCCTTGCGACGCCACGTAGGAAAGCCCTGTGTAATCCGTCCATTTCTGATTGAAATACTCCAACGTCCCGTCCGGACGCGCGCTCCATACCAAGTGGGGCATAGCCTCGGCAATCGTGCGGTAACGTGTCTCACTTTCCCGCAAGGCTTTCTCCATCCGCTTACGCTCCGTAATGTCGTGCATGGTCAAGACGATGACCACGACATCGCCGCTCTGATTTCGAACGGGCCCTCCTGTGTAAATGCCCGTCCACCGTCGCTCCGTCGCTCGATCGTAGATTTGTAACTCCTGGTCGACCTGCTCGCCGCGCCCGGCTCGGCTCAATGGCCATTCGGTCAAAGGCAACAACTGCCCGTCCGCATCCCGAATTTCGAATCGCTCAGCCAAACGCCCCACGCCCGCCTCGAGTTCGGTCACCGAACGAATGCTATGCAGCCGCAAACTCGACTGATTCATGGAAAGGAATCGGCCGGACGCATCGGCAATCATGACCGGATGCGCCATACTCTCGATCACCGCGGCCAGTTTGTTCCGATCTAGTGCCACACCTTCCGCCAACTCCCGATATCGCCGCTCGCTTTCTCGCAATTCCTCCTCTGCACGCTTTCGTTTCGAGACATCGGAAACCATGACATAGAACCCGACCACTCTCCCTTCCACACCTCGGTGCGGGATATAGTGCGCCTCAATCCAGCGGGTTCCTCCCTCCAGGTAGGGAGCTTCCGTTTCGAAATGGACTTCCTGCCCTGCCAGAGCCGAGTCCACAAACGGTCGCAAGCGTTTCATCGTTTGCTCTCCCAGCACCTCGGACAGGGTCCTCCCGAGCAGACGCTCTTGCGGTTGCCCGAACCACCTTTCATACTCCCGATTGACAAATCGATAGCGCAATTGAGAGTCCACATAGGAGATCAACGCCGGCGTCGCGTCCGCGATCAAACTGGCCTGGCGCTCACTCAGCAGAGCGGCCTCTGCCATCTCTTTTTGAGGAGTGATATCGCGCACAATCGTCACGACCCCCGCACTCTGACCCGATGGACTTAAAACGGGCGTGCTGGTCAGCGAAGCGGGAAACGACGTTCCGTCCTTTCGCTGCAGAATGGATTCAAAACCTCGGACTCGTTGCTTTCCCAGGTGTATCTGCGCTAAGAATCCTGACTTCTCCCCGATTTGGCTCGCCGGCAGCGCCAGGCTCCGAGGCGAACCGATCATCTCATCCGCCGAATAGCCAAAGATGCGTTCCGCGGCGGCGTTCCACGTCCGCACGATACCGTCGAGGTCCGTGCTGAAGATGGCATCGTCGGTCGAATCAACAATCGCGGCCAACAACGATGAAGCGTCAACTATGGAAACGATGTCGTGCATGGAACTTCTCTCTAGTGTGGTGACCGCTAAGTCCTTATACTTTCGTTGCGCTCAAAATGGATCCTGGCGAGGCGCGACGACGGAAGATAGCCGCCGCGCTCTCTGACCGAGGAGCAACAAAGCCAGGACCCATTTTCAGCGCAACCCTTTGGGCGGCGGTTCTTTTGCGCGCCCGCCGCGTTCCTCGCTCGTTCTCCCGACCTGTCGGGACGGGTATGCGCCTCGCTCGCGCCTTGCGGGCGCGCAAAAACCCTCGCCGCGAAAGTGCAAGGACTTAGCGGTCACCACACTAGCGAGGCAGTGCCTCAGACCTGTTCATCTATATCCCTCTGGTTGTTTCAAGCACATCCGGGCCTCCGTTCCACCGCCTCGCTAAACAGAACCCTTGCGAAATACGGCTGAGACCAAGCATGACAGTTACAGCCCGAAAATCGTCTCGACAGGAACGGCAACACCGCTAGGTGTCTCTTTTTTGATACGATCTTTCCAATAGCCGGGCCAGCGTTTCATAAGCATCATTGCGATAATCAACATCCGCAGCCGGATGGAAGGCACGCGACTTCACCGCCCCACAGTCCGACGGATGCGCGCAGAGACCTCTTCGCCGCCGACGGCTTGCACGGTCCCATTTTCAATCTGCGCCAAACGCTGGCGTGCTACTTTTCGCCAGTCCTCTTCGATACCAGGATCCGACGAATGAAACTCCTGAGTCAATCGATCGACCAACTCACCCACCTTTTCCGGCGGCCAGTGGCGAGCTTCCTCGACGATTTGGTCCAGTGTCAGTGGCACAGGTTTCCATTCTACGACATTGCAGCTTTTCATTCAATGGCTGCGACAGACGCTCCCATCGCCAGCCAAAAAATACGAGCGGACGATCCGCTGGTCGATTCCCATGATTTGCCCCTGCCACCACGCCGCTGTTTTCACCAGTTCGCCTTTTTGGTCTGGATGAGCGCCCCGGAGCGGGCACCCTGAGTCAGCCTCTCCTGGAACGTCCTTCTGATCTCACGATAGCCATCGTCCGGTGGAGGAGTTGTAGAAACGGTGGCCTGTTATTGCATCTGGAAAAACCCGGTACAGTGATTTTCGATTCACACGATTATGCCGGCAGAGCGCACCTCCTTTCATGGACCGTGCATATCTTTCTGAGCAAGGTCGAAATCCAGAGCGATCTGGGTGAGGCGCAGCTCTTGTCACGTTGACCGTCTTCGGGATGGTCATCTGCCTTGGTTTGGGGTCAGGCGCGTCGGCTCCTCCAAAATATCGAGGATCGCCTTCGCGCAATAGACTCGAGCACGCTTCGCTCCGCTGATCTCTTTCAGCACTTTCAAATTCTCCAACTGTTCGATGGCTCGCATCGTCGTGTTGTAGGCCAGGTCCAGCTTTTCCTCCGCACCTCGGGGCGTAAGGAAAGTATTGGCGACAACGATATCCAAAAGACGCAGCGCCACTTTTGTTCCGGCCTGTCCGGAAAGCTCAGCCCGCCAGTTCGAAACCAATTGATTCAGACGCTCGGCTCGGCTCAACGCATCCTCCGACTGTCGAGCTATCCCATTCAGGAAGTATTGCACCCATCCCTCCCAATCGCCGTCTTCCGAAACGGCACGCAGACCGGCGTAGTAGTCCGATCGCGTTGCCTCGAAGAACGCGGAGAGATACAGCAGCGGTGCGGGAAGAATGTCCCGCTCGCAAAGTTGCAAGGTGATCAGCAGCCGCCCGACGCGCCCGTTGCCGTCCAGAAAGGGATGAATGGCCTCGAACTGGTAATGCGCTAGCGCCACATGCACCAAGGACGGCAACATGCGTTCGTGAAGGAATTTCTTCCATGCTGACAAATGCTCTCCTAATACGTCCGGCGGTGGCGGCACGTACTTGGCTTGGGCCAGTGTTTCGCCCGGGCGGCCAATCCAGTTCTGCGACCGGCGGAACTCTCCGGGGGTGGCGTGTCCGCCACGCACTCCGGCCATTAAGCGATCGTGCAACTCCCGTACCAACCGCAGCGAGAGTGGCAGAGATTCTAACCGTTTCAATCCGTGTTCCAGCGCCCTCACGTAGTTCCCGACTTCGCGCAAATCATCCGGGCTGCGCTCGACGGTCGCTCCGGCCTCGGCGGCCAGTAATTCGCCCAAAGTCGTCTGCGTGCCTTCGATGCGGCTCGACAGCACGGCCTCGCGCCGGATGAACGGACGAATCAGCACATGAGGATTGGGCAGACGTCGGCCTTCACCGGCCAGTCTGCCCACGAGCATGGAAGCATCCGCCAGCGCGGCCGCCAGCGTCGGGGTCCAATCCAGCAGCGGCGGTAACGGGTTGGGATGGAAGGCTCGGTAGCCCTCCAGCGTTTTGATCCACCGCCCGGAGACCCTGCCGGGATGCAATTTACCCAAAGTCTTGGCCATTCCCGGGGCAGGATTTCACTATTTCATTGTTCACGCAAGACATGAAACAACCACCATTGCTATTTCAGTCGCCTGAAACCAACGAAGCGCAGAAGACCAATGCAAAAGGCGGGACAGGTGCCGTCGCGGCCATTCGGATCGCGACAGGCCCGGAGAAGGATTCAACAATTAGCACGTAGGCCGTTGCTTCCGACACGGCATCAAGCACTCCCTGACTCAACTCTTGGAACGAGTGCGGAGTATCATTCGGATAGGGGACAATGCTGGGCGTGACGTTCTTCGGTAAGATTGCTTTCAGCAACTCAGACAACAGTCCGCAACCATCAAACCCAGCGCATTTGAAGAACGGGAGAATTTACTTGTCGTGGGGACCCCGCAATGTAGGGGTCAGTCCCGCAGATCCGCATGTCCGGTGTTCGGCAAAAGTTTCTCACGATTATTTGTGCCACTCTCGGACACATCCGGCGGCGTAGCCAGCCGCGCCCATCATCAAGGACGCGCCGTGGTAAATCGCTCCCGGATATTGCAGTCTCAGCTTTCTCGCCATGCCAAGAACCTGCCCCTGCCTTACCTCAAGCGTCAAGACCTATATCGCATTATGCGGGCCTGACCCCTTCGACGTCCACCCGGCCTCGCGCCGGATGAACGGACGACTCAGATGTCAAATTCCCGCGTCAAGTTGTGGCAAACGATTTGACGCGCTCGTCAAACGTGGGCCGACGCTCCAGCGCGGGGCTAGTGGCGAATCGCCACGGAGCTTTGATCAAATATCCTGGACGCTCCATGATCTGAGCAAAGTCTCCTTACGGGTGAGCGCTATTTTCGATATACGTTGATCCCCCAACAAACTAGAGCGACCACCACAGTAAGTATCGCAGCGTAAGCCGGGTAGAAAATGAGCGCCAGTGCGGATGCGGAGCCTCTCGGATGAAAGTAAACGGTCCAAACAGCAGCAAGCGTCAGCGCAACAGTTATGACCAACAACGCTGTGCCCGCAACCTTGCTTATCGGTCTCAGGACCGCGATTAAAAAATACGGCAATCCAACCAAACCCGAAAAGAGGAGGACAGCGAACCAGTCGCCCAGGGAAGCCCTATTCTCAGGCGACCGCGCCATCAACACGGCATTAGCAAGAGTTAAAGCAAGGCCACTCCAGAATGCGAACTTCCTGAATCGGAAGCCGTCGCCTACCGCTTTGCTCACTTCCTGGAGATCGTCACTCACGAATGATGATGGTAGTGGGTGGCGAGATGATAGGGGGAGAGTCCTTGGGAACAACGAAGCATCGGTCAGAGCAGGCAAGACGTTGCCCCTGTGCATAAGCCGTATCTCCTAGTCGCTTAACCGCTTGATAGTAGAGAGACGCTACGGCTTTACAGAATGCGGGATTGGCGAGCTGCGGCTGGTAACTGACGCATTTGTTTACCATGTCGTTGTAGAAGTTACTATCGCAGTCGCCCTTCTTTGAACCGCACCTTCCATAGCATTTGTCGTGAGATTCACATGCGCCGGAGAAATCAAAACCAAACGGGTGATCTGGCACAGTCGGGTCCAATCCCAATCCAGGCACGTCTGAACCACACCACAACCCGAAGGCATCATAGCGGATTGTCGGCGCGTTCCGGGCAAAGCAGTAGGGATTACCTCCTGCGACTACAATAACTGGCAGAGCATTCTTTTCCTGTTGTTGGCCAGAAGAGTTAAACGCTCCGGCGAGTTCCCCAATCGGGTCTCTGCTCAGCCACCGTCCCGTGGAGGGGTTGTAATAACGATGGCCTGTTATTGCATTTGGAAAAACCCGGTACAGTGATTTTGGATTCGCGCGGCAGTGCCGACGGCGGCGAGAACGTTCGATCGGCGGACAACACGGCGATGCCATCGAGAGCGTCACGGCTCTGTAGCCTACGCCAAAGACTCGCAGCTCGAAGGAAAATCGCCGATCATTGCGTTGACCGTCTCTGCGATACGGCGCCTTTTGAGCCCTCAAAATCAAGCGCAAGGCCGAATCTGAACGTTAACGACATCACAAGCAACTGACCGGCAGAGTGTGGATTAGGGGTCAGTCCCGCAGATACGCATGTCCGGTGTTCTGCAAAAGTTTCTCACGATTATTTGAGCCACTCTCGGACAGATCCGGCGGCGTAGCCAGCCGCGCCCATCATCAAGGACGCGCCGCGGTAAATCGCTCCCGGATATTGCAGCCTCAGCTTTCTCGCCATGCCAAGAACTTGCCCCTGCCTTACCTCAAGCGTCAAGACCTATATTGCATTATGCGGGCCTGACCCTTTCGACGGAGCTGGAGAGGGTTTGAGCGCCGCGCCTCTCTTACGCAAAAAGGGCGGTGGCATCACGGTTCTAACAGCATCAACGAAAGGCTCTCGCTCAAAGCATCGCGGACAGACCGCGATTTCTCCTGGGACAGAAGCTCTCTAATCTCATTACTGCGATTTGCCGGAGCAACGGCACCCAGCGCGACGGCTGCTGCTTCCCGAATAACGTCGTTACGTTTTGATCTGACAATTCGAATTAGCGGCGGAACGGCATCGGCGGCTCGAAGGCCCAACATTCCTGTCCAACGAATAGCCCCGCGAGCGGCACTGTCATTTTCCTCCTCGGACATCTTAATGAATCGGTTGATTGTTTCATCATCCATTAATCGGTGGATTACATGATACGCGGCTGCCTGGACTGTGTGGCTAAAACTATCCTCAGACCCGAAGAACTCGGCTGCAGCGGAGAGATACTTTCCACGGTGCTGCTCAATGCCCTTGGCAAGGATCATGGCGTAGAGCAATCGATAAGCTGGCTTTGAATCGTCGCTTTTCGACTGATTGTAAAGCCCCTCAACTGTTTCTGCAATCGAGCCTTCAAAGCCTCCAAGCTGAACCAAGATCATAGCTGACATGGCCGCTCTGTAGTTGTTCGTTGCGAGATTTGCTACTAGAACATCAGTAAATTGTTTCGAGACACCCCATTTGGGAGGCGCGTATTCGAGGAAAGTCAGAGTTTTTTCCGTCTGTGGACTCCCGGATCTCAAGCTCTGAATGAGGGATTTTTCATGCTCAGCTACGCGATCTCCAAGATTGGCGATACAAACCTCCAGCTCTGGCCCGAAAAGTCGGGCTGAATCGGCCTGTTCGAGTTTCGCATTAAGGAAAGCGATTGTGCGCTCATCCGTTTTTCCCAGTTGTGAGACACTCTCAAGGATCGGCTCATTGAGTTTGCCATCCATTATCATTCGCCTCTCCACCTCCCTGAGCCCAATAGTTCCGAGGCGCGTTAGCCAAAACACAGCCTCGCTATTGACCAAGCTGCTCTTTTGCTCCCAGAGAAGATCAACCAAAGAGTCCCGCCAGGCCGCATTCGTAACGGCGGTCAAACCGAGCCTCTGAACCGCCCTGAGCTGCATTGAAAGCCGATCCGAGCTGATCGCGCTTTTTACGGCATCAAGCTGGGTCTTTGGTTGAACCTCGGCACGAGCGCACAGCGACGAGAGATTTAGCGCTACAAGAGTTATCAATAACGAAGCCCAATCACGGCAAACCTGCATGGCTTTCATCGGGATTTCACTTGAGTTTGTCGCAAACACATCCGCAGAGGCCAAGCCATTCTTTCAGTGGCTTCCGGAGCGCTTGGGTGGTGTAATCTTGAGCCGCGCTGATTCGGAGCGCCTGCTCTTGTCCGAGGCGTCAGTGGAGGGGTCAGTCCCGCAGATACGCATGTCCGGTGTTCGGCAAAAGTTTCTCACGATTATTTGAGCC
>JBGAIN010000032.1:0-60103 GCA_044225505.1 Limisphaerales bacterium | reverse complement strand
CTTGCTGGATTCGCCAGCGACATTGACTTCTAAAAGAATCGGGACGGTTTTAGCCGCCTTCTGCGCGCAACGATCCAGCTCCATGGCTAGCTCAAGACTGTCGACGCTCTGGATCATCTGGAAGAAGTGAACCGCGTCGCGGCACTTGTTGGATTGCAGATGGCCAATCATATGCCACCGGAGTTTTCCCGGACATTGCCCGATTTTGATTTTGGCTTCCTGCACTTTGTTTTCGCCAAACAAAGTCAGTCCCAAATCCGCCGCCTCGCGAACCCGCTGAGGAGGCTGGCCTTTGGCAACCGCAAGCAAGGTCACACTGGCCGGATCGCGACCTGCACGGGCGCAAGCCGCGTGCATGCGCTGCGTGATCGATTCCAAGTTCCCGGCAAGATCCATGCCATCCAACCTAAAGGAGCGCTTTCGAAAAACAAAATGTTTTTGCAAAAAGCCTCGAGACACAGGAGTGTCCTGGCGTGGCACGCAGGAAGCAGAACAGGGCCAAACCAACGGTTCCGTGCGGACCTTGGTCCTTGATCAAGGTGAACGGACATCCCATCCGGGAAAAGGCGCGACGCGAGTACGAGCGCGCCCGGCGCGACTTAGGGAAAGCTCAAGCTGAAATCGAACGGTTCGAGGAACACGATCAGCCTTCGTACCACCGCTGGTTTCACCAACAGTTTGGGGCGTTGCTCACCCAACTTCGAGAGGTTTCAGGAAAGTTGCAAGCCCAACAGATGCTACTTTTCGAAATTGAATCCGAAGCGTTCGAACGCGGTTGCTCATTTACCCACGCTTACGAGCGAGTCAAGAAACGCCAGGAACAACCCGAACCCGCCCCGGCCCCGGAGGAAGAACCAACTGGGCACGCCGGGAAAGGCGAGAAAACTCAGGGTGATTTCTTCGACTCGTTGTTCGAAGAGATCCGAGACCGCTTTTCCAAGAACTTTGACGGAATGTTCGATTCGGGCGATTTACCTCTAAACGCTCCTAAGTCCGCGAAAGTCCTGCCCCGCCTTAAGGACCTGTACCGCGCGGTGGTCCGGCTGTTGCATCCGGATGTGCAAGAGAAGATGACCGCACAGAAACTTGAATGGTGGCACCAAGCCCAGGCAGCCTATGAAGAGGGCGACACCGATCGGCTGCAGGTCATCCTGACTTACTGCGAGATCGAGCAGCAGGGGAACACGGCGAGCACGAGTGTTTCTCTGTTAAAACAAATCACCAACGATCTGAAGCGCACCTTGCGGTCCTTGCGATCACGCTTGTCCGAGCTTCGCCGTCAGCCCGCCTGGAATTTCAGCGAACGAATTGACCGCGAGCGGTTGGAACGTCAGACCCGCGCCTCTCTCCAGTCAGATCTGGAAGAGATGACGACCTCATTAGCGGCCATCGAACAGCAACTGGCCGTCTGGGATCGGGCCTCCAAGACGGGCCGCCGGCAAAGGAGCCGCCGCGTTTCCTCGCGTCGCGAGCCCGAGTACTTCTGACGCGATCGCCAGAGTCCGGTCAAGGTCACGCCAGGATCGGCTTCACAACCTCTCCTGCAATATCGGTCAAACGGAAATCCCTTCCCTGGAATCGGTAGGTTAAGCGCTCGTGCTGAATGCCCAGGCAGTGGAGCATGGTGGCGTGGAGATCGTGAACGTGCACGCCGTCGCGAACGATGTTGTAGCCAAACTCGTCGGTCTCCCCATAAGTCAGCCCTCCCTTAATTCCTCCGCCCGCCATCCACAGGCTAAAACATCGAGGATGGTGATCTCGTCCAAAGCTCGCTTTACTAATGTCGCCTTGGCTATAGGCCGTCCGACCAAACTCGCCACCCCAAACCACCAAGGTGTCCTCTAGCAAACCGCGGCGTTTGAGATCCATCACCAACGCTGCGGACGCCTTGTCGGTAAGCTCAGCCTGGCGTCGAATCTCCCTGGGCAAGTCTCCGTGGTGATCCCAGTCCCTGTGAATCAGTTGGATAAAGCGCACGCCCCGCTCAGCCAAACGTCGCGCTAACAGGCAGTTATTCGCGAACGACGCTTTCCCAGGCTCGGCTCCGTAAAGGTCGAGCACTTCTTTCGATTCCTTGGAAATATCCATGAGTTCCGGAACGCTGGTTTGCATTCGGAACGCCAACTCATACGCCTCAATGCGCGCCGCAATTTCCGGGTCGCCCAAACTATCCAACTGCATGCGATTGAGCATCGCGACATCGTCGAGCATTCGGCGCCGCGTCTTTTCGCTCAGACCGGGCGGATTCGAAAAGAACAACACCGGATCTCCCTGCCCGCGGAACTGCACCCCTTGATGGTTGCTCGGCAGAAAACCATTTCCCCAGTATCGGCTCTGGAGCGACTGCCCACCTTTTCCGGAAATCATGACGATGAACGCCGGGAGATTTCCATTCTCGCTTCCCAAGCCATAAGAGACCCAGGCGCCCAGCGTTGGCCGACCGGGCTGCTGATGCCCCGTGGCCAGGTAGGTGACGGCCGGATCGTGATTGATTGGTTCGGTATGGAGCGTCCGGATCAATGTGATTTCGTCAGCAATCTTCCCGGTGTGCGGCAGCAACTCGGACAATTCCATGCCGCACCGGCCGTGTTTGTGAAACGTAAAGGGTGACCCGACGCAATAAAGGTGTTTCTGGCCGCTCGTCATTCCGGTGATGCGCTGTCCCATGCGCACGGACTCCGGCAGATCGATCCCTGTCATCTCGGCTAGTTTCGGCTTCGGATCAAAGAGATCGAGATGAGACGGTGCGCCCGACATGAACAGGTAGATCACTCGTTTCGCCTTCGGCGCGAGATGAAGCGGATCGACAACTCCGAAGGATTGACGCGCAACCGCAGTGGCCGCCTCGAGGTCGCGCGGACCGAGCAACGATCCCAAGGCCCAGGCCCCCAAACCGCAGGCACTGCTCCGCAAGAACGCGCGCCGACTTACCAGGGAATCAAACTGGTCTTGAAATAACATGTCTTAGCCCTTCGTAATCGTCTCATCCAGATTGAGCAGCGTGGTCCCTAGAAGCGTCCAAGTTGCCAACTCGCACGGATCCAGATCGATCGGCGGGCTGGACGCTCCGATATTCAGGAGCTTGGCAGCAGAAACCCGATTCTGTTCGAATGTTGCCAGGTGCTCTCGATAGGCCTTTTCCAAAACGTTGCGTTCCGCCTTGCTCGGGGACCGTCCCAAACAGACCCGAACGGCATAGTCGATGCGAGAGTCCAATGTCCCCCCGCCTTCGCGGAGAATGCGCTGGCCGAACACTCGAGCGGCCTCGACGTAGACCGGATCGTTCATGAGGGTGAGCGCCTGCAACGGGGTGTTGGTGCGCGGCCGGCGCACGGTGCACGTTTCCCGCACCGGCGCGTCAAACGTGATCAGCGACGGGTAAGGCAGCGAGCGCCGCCAATAGGTATACAGTCCGCGCCGATAGTTCTCGGCGCCCTGGCTTTGTTCGTATTTGCGCGTGCCTTCAAATGCCACCGCCTCCCATAACCCTGGGGGTTGATACGGATAGGCGCTCGGTCCGCCAATTTTCGAATTGAGCAGCCCGCTGATCGCCAGGGCGTTGTCCCGAATACACTCCGCATCTAGTCGCAACCTTGGAAACCGTCCCAAGAGCCGATTGTCCGGGTCCCGTTGCAGCCCTTCCGCGCTCACGGTCGCGGCTTGCCGGTAAGTCGCCGAGGTCACGATCAATCGCTGCATCGCTTTGATATCCCACTTCGTGCGGACGAACTCCGTGGCGAGCCAGTCGAGCAACTCGGGGTGGCTCGGCCATTCGCCCTGAGACCCAAAATCTTCCGCTGTCTTGACCAATCCCGTTCCGAAATAGTGCTGCCAGAAATGATTGACGGTCACCCGACTGACTAACGGATGGTCCGGATGCGTGAGCCACTTGGCCAGGCCGAGGCGGTTCGTTGGATAACCCGCTGGCATCGGGAACAAGGACGACGGCACTCCCGGTGCGACCTTCTCCCCGCGCTGTTGGAAGTTGCCGCGAACCAGGAGATACGTGTCCCGCGGTTTTTCCATCTCTTGCATCACCATCGTGACCGTAATGCTGTCGTTAAACTCCTGTTTCGCTTTCCGCTGGGTGGCGAGCAACGTCCCGAGCTCACGAATCTCCGGCACGAAATTCTCCCTGTAATAGCGCTGCAATTCGGTCTTCTCCGCCGCCGCGAGCTGATCTGCCGGGCGCAGGAGGAGGCGCCGCACCGGATCGGTCAGGCCGATGAAATCGCCAAGCCCCTCCGCGCTGGTGAGCGCGACGCGGAACCGGCCCTGGGCTCTCCCGCTTTTCTCTGACTGAAACCGGAGGCGAACCACCAGTTCGGTCCCTTCTTTGAATCCGAAGGCGTCCTGGACTTGGGCATACGCTTGATGTGAGCCAGCCGCTTCCGAAGCCGTCCCGCCAACGGCCCATCCGGACTCGGGATTGCCATCCAGGATTCCGCGCACATTAAAATCCGGCTGGTTGTAGTCCGCCGCGACGTTGGCGATCTCAACGGCGTGCTCCAAAACGGGATCCGGAAGCAGTTTGAAAGACATCCCGCCGCCGCCGCCCTCCGCATTGATCTTCAAGAGCAAACGGTTTTCTCCCGGAGCCAGCCAGACGACGACGCGATTCTGGTCCGGCGCCGCTGATCGGCTTACTTGCTTCGACAGAACACGTCGCCCATTCCACCAAACTTGGAGACCTCCACCGCTCCCCAACGACAAAATGACCGGCCCGGCCTCTTTCGCCTGCAAAGTGCGGTAGACAAACGTCGCGGCATTCGTTCCGGGCAGTTCCTGCACCCCTCCATCTTTCCAATCGGAGTGCGACATCCACTTCAACTTCCCGTCTTCATACGTTTTCGAAAGCTCCACTCCGTTTTCGGGACCGAAGCTCTTTTCAAAAGCCTCTTTGCCCGTCGCGGCCTGGAATGGCCCTAGCGAATACCACGGACCAAAATCCGGCGCGGGCACTCGGGTGGCGGCTTCGGGATGAGCACTGCGCGCAACCACTTCCAGCTGCGTCAAAAGAAAGTCTCCCGCCGCACCGCGGCCCGAGGTGTTCGTCCCGCGGAACCGTTCGTCCGCCAACGCCTCCAGCCGGAGCCCGCGGATTCCGAGCGCGTCTGTGCGCAGCCGGATTTCATAAGTCTCTGGACCCGCGTTGGTTCCCTTCGCCAAAACCGAATGATCCAGCAGCTTATTGAGCGTTGCGCCACTCGTGGCGGATAACCCGACCGGTTCCAAAAGACGCCAACGTTCGACCCCAACGTCTCTCAGCTTGGCAGACCATTGTTCCTGCGCCGCGGCTTGCTCGGCGTTGGGAATCAGCAAGAGACCTTCGCGCGCTTTTTCCAGCGCGCCAATCTCGCGGCCGAATTGTTCCAGCTTCTGCCGTTGCTCAGGAGTGTCCAGGACCAGGCGAGGCACCGGGTTCAACTCCTGGTCCAAGCCATTCTCGGCCACGGTATTGAAGTAGGCGAAGAATTCGTAGAACTGCTTCTGCGTGATCGGATCGTACTTATGATCATGACATTCCGCGCAGGCCATGGAAGTTCCCAGCCAAACCCGCGCGGTGGTATCCACTCGGCCGACAACATACTTCACCGAATACTCTTCCGGCATCGCACCGCCTTCCGACGTCGTCATCTCATTGCGATGAAACCCCGTGGCGATGCGCTGCGCGCGAGTCGCGTTCGGCAGCAGATCCCCGGCGACTTGCTCGGTGGTGAACTGGTCAAACGGCATGTTATCGTTAAAAGCTTGAATGACCCAGTCTCGCCACGGCCACAAATCGCGGTGGCTGTCGTGGTGGTATCCCTGCGAATCGGCAAATCGTGCCAGATCGAGCCAATCCTGCGCCATGCGCTCGCCGTAACGCGTAGACTGCAGCAAGCGATCCACCAGCTTGTCGTAGGCGTCCGGGCTATTGTCATAAAGAAACTGCTCCACCTCCGCGACGCTCGGGGGGAGTCCTGTCAAATCCAACGTCGCGCGGCGGATCAACCGGTTCTTGTCGGCCTCAGGGGACGGCTTTTGCCCTTCCTTCTCCAGTCGCGCCAGAATGAATCGGTCAATATCGTTGCGAGCCCAAGACTTGTTCTGCACTTCCGGAACGGTCGGGCGTTCGGGCTTTTGGTAAGCCCAATGGCCACTCCAGGCCGCACCTTCCTCGACCCAACGCCGCAGCAACTCGATTTGCACCGCGGTGAGGCTCTTGCCCGATTTCGCAGGCGGCATGCGATCGTCTTCGTCTGTCGTCGTAATTCGGTGCACCAATTCGCTCTTGGCCGAATCTCGAGGAACGATCGCGTAAGCCCCGGATTTGAGTGCTTTTAAAGCATCCTCACGAATGTCCAGTCTCAGGCCGGCTTTGCGCTTGTCCGCGTCCGGCCCATGACACGCATAACAGTTCTCGGAGAGAATCGGTCGGATGTCGCGATTGTAATCGACCGATTTGGCGCTCCCAGGTCCAGCCGCCAATGTCGCGGCGCTTGAGGCCGCAAACGATAGTCCGGCCGTCACAAGCGAGACCCAGAGAGGCAGTTGGGCGGAGATCAGTCGATCTGCCCAGACCGCGACGAAGGGCGGAGGCTGTTGCCAGATCCGCTGCGCACGGTCAGTTAACCAAATTGGAATCAGGGCCACGGGAATTAAGTTACATGCACACTACGGGCATTCCTGCCTTCTTGGCAAGAGCGCGAGTCCAGGAGCTGGCCAACCGGGCGAGCTCAAATTGGTTGAGGTCAGGCGCAGGACCTTCCACGGGACGCGGTGAGGGCGAGGCCGTCGAGCCTAACCGTAGGAAGCGTCCATGAATAGTTACAGGTGGACCTCGCGTTTTTCACACAGCGCTTGAAGAGGCGGAACTGCTGCGGCTGGCCTGACGACACAGCCGCGGTCCCTAATTTGGCCCGGCTTCAAAGACACTCTAGCCAAGCTTGGGAAGGCGGTCAGAACCGCCCTGAACGAACGGCACCGAACTGGCCTTCCTTCGGATATAACACGGATATAACACGGGTTTAACAGGGAAATAACTCGGCTGGAATCCGTGTTATTTCCGAGTTCAATCCTTGTTCATTCCCTGCTATCTACGAATGAAGCCCGGTCGCAGCCTCAAGCATTTGCGTTCTCACCGTGGATCCTCATTTTACCCGCCCCGCTCTATGCCGCAGCCAATCTCCGTCATAGCCTCTGCGGAATCTCGACCTTCGCCCGCACCAGTTCGATCGTATTCGTCGCGTTCAGCGCTTCATCGACCCATTCCAAGCGCAATTTGCTCCCGACCGGGCCTCGAATCCGGCGGACGCAATCTGCCAGGGCGAGACCGGCTGTAGGGGTATCGTCAATCTTCTGAATGTGCGCACCGGCCTGAATGCCTGCTTTGGCAGCCGGCGAGTTTGGGAGCACTTCCACAACCAGCGGGCCATCGAATGCGTCATCCCCTTTCAGCACCGCACCAATGCCCACGATCTCCCGTTCCTCACGCGCAAGCGGTGGGACCATGGGTGGCGCCATAGGAGCCGGGACCAGTTCGAACCTGGGGCGCAACCAATCGTTCCAAACGATCCAGCCGGTGACAGCGAGCAGGGCGAGCGCAACAAAGGCTTGGAACAGTCTTTTCATAATTCTCGGGACCCTGGGAGGGTGCGTCTCTACCCAAGCGCAGATTGGAACTAGAGGCAAGCCAAAGGCGGCTGCGTGATGCTCTCGGTGCGAGGCGTCTGGCGCGACACAACCTCGGCTCCGGGCAAATCTCTTGAAAAGAGAAGTTGATGCTTTACCATGGTCGGAATGGCTTTAAGAACCACGCAAAGGGATCGAGACGTGCGCTTGGCGGCGGGCTCGGGACTGCGCCCTTTTGCCCAGCCGATTTGCCTGTTGCTGGATGTCGCGGCATTGGCCGCCGGATAGCCCTGACGATGGTTTGAGAACAGGCCTGCCACTGACGGCGATTTACCGATAATTCATCATGGAAAGTATCTCTGAGCTGATCAATTTCGATATCCGGCACACGATGTTTCGAAACGCCACGCGGTTTGTGGATTATGAACTCGTGCCGGGCGACATTTTTGAGTTTGGCGTTTACACCGGACGAAGCCTGGCGCTGCTTTCCCACTATCACGAAGTCAATCGCAAGAGCATCCACCAGATTAATTTCACTCGGCGCGTGGTCGGATTTGATTCTTTCGAAGGTCTGCCCGGGGGTGATGATCATCCGCGCTGGAAGACAGGGATGTTTCGCGTCAATCACTCCTTCCATCCCATCTGCAAGCAGGGAGAACCGGTGAGCGAGAAAGTGATCTTGATGCTCTTCGAGAAGTACGAACTTCCCGCGCCGCAAATTGAGGCGGGCCGGTTCTCGGACACGTTGCCGAAAGTGATCGGGAGCAAGTATACGGCCGCATCGGTGGTGCACATTGATTGCGATCTGTACGAATCGACCCACGCCGTACTCTGCGGCATCCAGCCGATCTTGCAGGAAGGAACGATCCTGCTTTTTGACGACTGGTTCAATTTCAAAGGCAGCCGTCACAAAGGCGAACAAAAGGCCTTCTTCGAATTCATGGCCTCGCAACGCGACTGGACCTACACCTCGTACCAGCCCTACGCCACGTTTGGGAATTCGTTTATCGTGACCAAGCCGTAACGCCGCATGCACGCGCAACCGCGCATAGCGAAGCGACCTTTCCTGGCCCGGTCCGGGGACCTTCAGGCGCGCGATTTTCCGAGCAGGCTCAGCCGCTTTTGCCGGGCGCGGCTGCGGCGGTTCTGCGCGGCGGGCGTGCTTTTTGCCGATGATCCCCGGGTGTTGCAGGCCTGGTGGCGAGGGTGGGATACCGCGCATTATATTCAACTCCGCCGCTGGCATGACGAAGGGTTTCAACCGCGCACCATTTACGACATCGGCGCTCACCAAGGGCTCTGGTCCGAGATGTGCCAAACGATTTATTCCCCCGGGCGGATTTTGCTCTTTGAACCCCAAGCGGACGTCCGGGAAAAAGCCATGACCCGCCAACCGCGTCAAGGGGGCGAATGGCAGATGCTGCCGGTTGCACTGGGCGATAAACAGATCACCCAACGATTGCATGTCACCCGGAACGCGGCGGCGTCTTCGTTGCTCGCGCCGGTCGAAACGGAAGGTTCCGGGATGGGGGCGCTGGAAGCGGTCGCTGAAAAGCAGGTTGAAGTCATGCCGTTGGACCAACTCGCGGAAGAACGGGGTTTGGCCAAGCCGGATCTGGTAAAGATCGATGTGCAAGGGTTCGAAGGCCGAGTGCTGGCGGGAGGCCGCAACGTCTTGAGCCAAGCGGAGCGCATGGTGATTGAAGTCTCCTTGCACCCGCTCTACGCTGGGCAAAGCTTGATGCCGGAAGTGCTCCAGACTTTAGTGAGCTGGGGCTTTGAACTGGAAGATGTGCATGAGACTTTCCGACAGTGGCCCGGCCGGTTGTGGCAGGTAGACCTTTGGTTACGACGTAAACGCTAGGCATGGGCGATCCTGAATTACTGAATCGTTTTCAGCGCCACCTCCGCTACAAGCTGGCCCGGAGCTGGCAGAAGCCGTTGGTGGATCCGGGACGCTTCCTCCGGAATCAGCTGCGCAAAAGGCTTTACTCCCCGTCGCAGCTCGGCCAACTGCGGGTCGTCCAGACCTTTCACTGCCCGCGCTTCACCGTCGTGAGTGGGGAGCGCGTGAGCGAAGGGATCGGGAGCTACGGGGTTTATGAAGAGACCTTGACGGAAGCCTTTCTGAACCTGGTCGCCCCGGGCCAGGTCGTGGTCGATATCGGCATGCATATCGGGTATTACACGACGCTCTTTGCTTGCCTGGTCGGTCCGAAAGGTCAAGTTCACGCTTTCGAACCGACACCCTCCACGCGCCAGATTGCGCAGCACAACGTCGGGTTGTTTCCGCAAGTAACCGTGCACCCGTTCGCGGTCTGGTCCAGTGTCGGGAAACTTACTTTCCGAGATTACGGGACGGAATGCATGGGGTTTAACAGCTTCACCGAGAGCAAAGGGGAAGAAACTCTGCCGCCCGCGCGCGAGTTCGAAGTTCAAACCACCACGCTTGATACCTTTCGCAAATCGCTCGGCAAACCGATTGCCCTGCTCAAAATCGACGCGGAATCGGCCGAAGAAGCGATCCTCTCGGGCGCACGCGAGCTTCTGGCGGGCGATAAACCGATCGTTTCCGTGGAGGTGGGCGATACCGATGGCAAGAACGATAGCCGACGACCGGTCGATCTCCTGCTCAACTCGGGGTATCGCGCCTGGGAATTCTCCGGCGGCCGTTTTGTGGCCCACGAAGTGCGCCGGTCCTACGAATACGACAATCTGATTTTCGCACCCAAAGAGCGAAACTTGGGCTGATGCGCCACAGGCTTGTTCCTATCGCCTGGAACCAGGCGCAAACTGTCATTCTTGGAATGGCCGGGATCATCCTGATCTCGCACACCGTCCCGAAGCCTGTCTATGGCGCGTATGGTTTGTTCCTGACGCTGATGCAAGTCGGGATTCTGCTGACCCACTCCGGGTTGATCAATCACGCCTCCCGCTACTGGCAGCGGGAACGGGCGAACGCCGGCGCCTACGCCCGCTTTCTCTGGGGCAAGACCTGGCGTTATAGCGCACCTCTGACCATCGTGCTGCTGCTGTTATCTGCCGCACAAGCCGGCCGTGACGGGCGAGTTTGGCTCGCACTCTGGCCGCTCCTGGTCGTCAGCAACGTCGTTATGGCGCTCTATACGGTGGCGCTGTCCGTCCTGAACGCCGGAGAACGCCACTGGGCTGTGCTCGCGTTGAGTGGCTTGTCGAGCGCGGGCCGGGCATTGCTGCCCGTAGGTCTGGCGGTCGCGGTGAGCGCAACGCTGATCACTCTGAGCTGGGGTTTTGTCCTCCATTGCCTTTTGGTCGCCGCGGCCATTGCGCTCCTATTTCAAAAAGCGTGGCGCACCAGCTCCCTGGAACCGGCGCAAGAGCGCAAGTGGACTGAAGAACTCCGTCACTTCGGTCGGCCCTTCATCATTATGGGTGCGGGTGGCTGGCTGTTGCAAAACGCGGATCGATGGGTGGTGGGCGCCGCATTTGGCAAAGAGCAACTCGGCGTCTTTAACATGGCGAGCAATATCGCCAGCGTGATCCCGAATATGGTCGCCGCCGGGGTTTTGCAGTGGGTCTTTCCGGCTGTCTTCCGACAGGCCGATGCCGCTCGAACGCCTGAGGACTGGCATCGATTGGCGCGGCGTTGCGATCAATTCACCCTTCTGTATCTCGGCTTGACCGTGGCGGGCCTGAGCGCTCTCGCGGTCATCGGCCCCTTCCTGGTCGGCAACGTCATTTCAAATCACTACGCAGCGAGCATTCCGTTGTTTTTGCCTGCGGGCCTCGCCGCCGCCGCTTCGCAAGCGAACCAGTTCCAATACCTACTTCTGCAAGGCCAACATGATAGCGGGAGCATGGCCCGTGTGATGATCCTGCTCGCCACGTTTCGCACCGTCGGCAGCATAGTGACGGCAGCGATCTCCTGGCCCGCCTTCGTTGGCTGGCTGATCGCCTCCACCGTCGTCGTCTCATTGCTGGGGCGTTTTCGCATTCGCCAGATTGCCTTTCGCCAGGCGGGTGGCCAGCCTGAGAAAGAAGCCTGCCCGCCCCTTCCGTGAATCCCTGAGGGCAAATTGCCCAATGGTTGCTGATCATTGGCCGGATTGTTCAGTTCTCGCCAAGAGGTTCGCTCGCCATTTTTCCGGTTGCTGATTGCGATTTTTGACCGAGTGTAGAACGAATGCGGTTAAGGAGGATTTTGGTTTTGTCCCTACAGTGGTTAATAGCGCCAGGACTGGCCGCTGCTCCTTTTGATTTCCAGCAGGTGCGCGACGAGGCCCGGCAACTTGCGAGCCGCCCCTTTCAGCCGCTCAGCAATTCCCTTCCAGCAGAGCTCCGGAGCTTGAGTTACACCGAGTATCAAAACATTCAGTTCCGCCATGACAAAGCGCTCTGGGCTGACGAAAACCTGCCCTTTCGGATTGAGTTCTTTCTCCCGGGTGCAGGCCACCGGGATACTGTTGCCCTGCACGAAGTAACGGAGCACGGAGCACGCCCAATTCCGTTCGCGGCCGACGGATTCCTCGCTAAGACAAATCGACTCTCTTTGCCTGACAACCTTGGCTACGCAGGCTTCCGCGTCGTCAGTGCAGGCCAATCCGCGCAGGAAGTCGCGGTCTTTTTAGGAGCCAGCTATCTCCGAATGGTGGGCTTCAAACAGGTGTTTGGCGCATCCGCGCGTGGGTTGGCCTTGAACACGGTGCATCTGGGCCAGGAAGAGTTCCCAACCTTCCGCCAATTCTGGCTGCGGAAGCCTTTGCCAACGGATCGAGCCTTGACTCTGTGGGCTTTGTTGGACAGTCCGAGCGTGGCGGGCGCCTTCGAGTATGAAATCACTCCGGGCACAACGACGGTCGCGAAAACTCGTGTGGTGTACTTTCCTCGGCAATTGGTCCGTAAATTCGGAGTCGCGCCAGTCACCAGCATGTTTTGGTATGACGGCAACAATCACCCGCCCTACAGCGATTATCGCCCGGAAGTGCATGATTCTGACGGATTACTCATGGCCAGTGGGAAAGGACAAACCCTCTGGCGACCCTTGGACGCCGCCAAGATGATGCGCGTCAACGTCTATGCGGATCTCAATCCTCGCGGGTACGGACTGGTGCAACGGGACCGGAACTTCGAGAATTATCAGGATCTTGTGGCTCGTTTCGAAAATCGCCCGAATGTCTGGGTGGAACCTGTCGGGCAGTGGGGCTCCGGCGCGGTGGAACTAATCCAGCTGCCGACAGACATCGAGTACACGGACAACGCGATCGCCTTTTGGGTTCCGTCAAACCCGCCCAAGGCTGGCGAAGCGCTGGAACTTGCCTACAACTTGCATTGGACCACAAACGAGCTAAGTCCACCGTCGCTCGGCCGAGTGCGGGCAACCCGCATCGGATTGGTCAAGGCGGGCGAATTTGACGCACGGCACAATATCCGCTTTGTCATCGATTTCGGAGGGCCAATGATGGAAAAGCTTTCTGCCCGCGAACAACTCGATGCCGAAGTCAATTACGGCTCTGGCACGCGGTTGGTCGCCGACACCGTGGCCAGGAACGACCTCAACGGAACCTGGAGGCTTGTGGTTGAGATCCTCGCTCCCGACAAAGCCGTTGATATCCAAGCATTACTTAAGCGCGGTGGCGAACCTGTAACGGAAACTTGGACCTACACTTGGCAACCATGAGAGGCTTTTATCCCCAGACCGGAACCTTGGAAGATTGGAATGCGGCTTACTACCGATTGGAAGATTATTTCCGGGCCCACCAGGTCCTCAACAAATTGCATCAAAGCCAGATTATCTTGCGCATTTTACAGCAAGCCGCTGTGCAGCATGCGGCCGATCCGAGTCAAACGCCGACAAAGCTAGCGTTAGAAGCGGCCTACGCTTGGATCGACGAATGGTTTCGGCGCTTGCTTCCGGATGAATCTCCTGCGCGAGCCTCGAGCGTTGGACGAGTAGCCTTGTATTTGGCCGAAGCGACCACGCGCTGGCCAACACTCTTCCTCGCCGACGAAATGCCTGTCGAATTCAAAACATCTTTGAGTGACACCATGGTACAGAGTGGGCCGGACCTGCGTCTTTCCAGCATGGTGCCACGCCCGTTGGACGTGACCGACAACACGGAAAAGGTCGAGGAGATCCGGGAGCGCGTTGGACGCGTCTCAGCGGTCCTGGTGGGCGCCATCCTCGGCGTCGTGGGGACGGCGGTCTTTTTCTATTTTAAATGACGGATCCGCTATGTTTTCACTGAATCAAATCCCGCTTCGCGTTGTGCGCCGCCGCCGACTGCTCTTTATCTGTCTTGCCAGCCTGATCTTTCTGCTTGGCTTTCTGCCAATGGCTGACGTCTTGGCGAGCGGCGGCATCAACACGCTCGACATCCTGATCCTGGTCTTGTTCACGATCCTTTTCAGTCTCGTCGCCTTCGGCGTCACGCTGTCGATCATCGGCTTCTTTGTCCTGTGGCGCGGCGGCGATCGCTTCCGCATCACGCGAACTTTGCCCGCCGAAGGGATCAGCGGACCGCTGCCGAGCACGGCCATCGTCATGCCGGTCTACAACGAAGAAGCGGGGCGCGTCTTTCAAGCCATTCGGGCCATGTCAGAGTCTTTGACCAGAACGGAACGTGGAGAAGCCTTTGATTTCTTCGTGCTCAGCGATTCGAATGATCCCAACCATTGGCTCGAAGAAGAACGGTCTTGGCTGGAACTATGTCGGGATCTAAACGCCTTCGGGCGCATCTTCTATCGCAAACGACGCCTGCAACTGCATCACAAGAGCGGCAATATCGCGGACTTTTGCCGGCGGTGGGGTGCGAACTATCGTTACATGATCGTGTTGGACGCAGACAGCGTCATGTCTGGGAATACCTTGGTGCGCATGGTTGAACTGATGGAACGTAACCGGTCGGTCGGCATTATTCAGACAGCGCCGCAGATGGTCTTAGGCAACACGCTCTTCCGGCGCGTACAACAGTTCGCAGCCCGCATCTACGGCCCTGTCTTCATGGCGGGGGCTCATTATTGGCATTTGGGGGGCGGCAATTACTGGGGCCACAACGCCATCATTCGCATCAAGCTCTTCATGGAACATTGCGCTTTGCCCGAATTGCCTAAGCTCGGCAGGCTGGGCGGTCGCATTCTCAGCCATGACACGGTCGAGGCAGCGTTTATGCGGCGGGCAGGCTATGGGGTCTGGTTTGCCTACGACCTGGAAGGCAGTTACGAGGAAGGGCCTCCGGAACTGGTAGCGAGTTTGCAGCGCGATCGGCGTTGGTGTCAGGGAAACATCCAGCATTTGCTGGTTTTGTTTCGGCGCGGCCTACGGATTAGCAGCCGTATCCACATCTTCCTTGGAATCATGGCTTATGCCAGTGCACCGCTTTGGTTCTTGTCCATTCTCATGACGACAGTCGCCGCGGTCACGCACTGGTCCGATTCGAACACGCAAACCCACGCCCATCTCTGGCAGGAACCAGCCTTCAAATCAGGACTGCTCTTCGCCTATGTGATGGCGTTGCTGCTGCTACCAAAATTCCTGGGTGTGGTCAGTTGGGCGAAGACCGAAAAAGGGCTGAGCGCCTTTGGAGGAGGGTTCCGAGTCTTTTTAAGCGTCTTGAGTGAAGTCGTCTTCTCAACGCTCCTCGCCCCCATTCTCATGGTCTTCTATACTAAGTTCGTTCTCGCGGCTCTGACGGGAACGACGGTCAAATGGGGCAAGCAAAATCGCAGCGAGGAACGCCCGAGTTGGCGCGAACTGTGGAGCCTGCTCGGCACGCAGACGCTTTTCGCTGCGCTGGCATGGATTAGCCTGGCGTGGTTTGCTCCCAACGCCATTCCTTGGCTCGTGCCCGTCCTGGCCGGATTAACCCTCGCCATTCCCTTCGCGCGTGTGACAGCGTCCCGTCGACTCGGTGAATTGGCCCGCGAACGCGGTTGGTTCTTGATCCCGGAAGAAACATCGCCGCCCATTGAACTAGCCCGGTTGAACGACACTCCGCCGCAGCGCCAAAGCCCATTCTTCGAACAACCCGAATACGCCGAGAACTTTGGCCTGCTGCAAGCCGTGCTCGACCCATACATGCACGCCGTGCACGTCTCCTTACTGCGTTTGCGCGAACAGATGCCCGATAAAACACGGGAGTATTCGGAAGAACTCCGACAAAAGCTGCTGGCCGAGGGTCCAACAGCGCTCTCGAAAGAAGAACGAAACAACTTGTTGTGGGACGCCGAGGCGCTCATTGCGTCGCATAAGGAACTCTGGGTTGCGCCGGAATCCAAATTACACCGCTGGTGGCAGCAAGCCCTACGGCACTATAACGAAGCGACGGAGATCGCGTCGCGCCGTCGCGTCACCATGCCCGAAACAACACCGGCCCCGGAGTCAGCCCCGCTCCAACCGGCCTCGGTCGCGGCTTAATCGCGGGACGCGATGTCTGGGGAATCGCGAGAGGATTGACTCGGCACACGCTGGCGCTAAGCTCCGGTCGTCAACCGATCGCGCTATGCATGCACCAATGCCTCCCCAGCGCCGACCAGGGTCTCGTAAGCCGACTGGCTTTACCTTGATCGAACTTCTCGTTGTTATCGCCATCATTGCTATCCTCGCGGGGATGCTCCTGCCCGCACTCGCGAAGGCGAAGGAAAAAGCCAACCTCACGGTATGCCGGAGCAATCTGAAGCAGGTCTCGTTGGCGTTTCTCCTCTACTTGCCGGATAACAACGAAGTGTTTCCAGGAGCTGCGTCCAAAGGCGCTTATCAACCCATGCGCGAGGATTGGATCTTCTGGAACGTGAATCGCGGCAGCGACCCATTCTTTCTTAACCCGAAGAACAGTGCGATCGGCCCGTATATCGGGCAGTTCACCACCAACTTGTTCCGGTGCCCGTCCGACAAAGACGTGCTCGAACGCTATGCCGCTTACCAAAAGACTCCGAAAGCTGGGAATCCTTATCTCTACAGCTATTCGCTCCCAAGCTTGGTGACGTCGGTCAACCGTGGCATCTCCTCTATTTATGCGACCGGGCAACCTCCGCTGCACTTCAAAGCGGACCTCATCAAGAATCCCGTCAAGAAGCTGATGATTGTCGAAGAGAATAGCGATGCCAACCAGGACACTTCCGTGATTGATGACGGGCGTTGGGTTCCGGAGGACAACGTTCTTTCGGCTCGCCACGGATTGCCACGGAAACTCCGGGTCACGAGTACGGTCTTTAATTCCAAAGGCCGCGCCACCGTGGCTTTGTGCGACGGTCACGTGGAAATCGTTGCGCCTCGCGTCGGGAACGACTCAGAGTCTTACGATCCGATGAAGTGAGCCCGCCCTGGAGGCCGCGCCCAAACAGCGTGATGACAATTTGTCAACAGGCACTTAAAGCATTACTTACCAATGAGATAGAAGTCAGCGGCAGCTCTGGCATCTCCAAGAGAATCATTGGCTGCCGCCCGCCAAAATCTTAGCTTCAGCGATCGCATGCGCTTCTCGGCCCGGATCATCAGAGTCTTGAAATCACTCGTCGTTCCCCTCCTTTGCGTAACACCCCGTCAAGAAGCGGATGATTGTCGAAAAGAATAGCGATGCCAACCAGGACACTTCTGTGAGTGATGACGGGCGTTGAGTTCCGAAGACAACGTCCTTTCGGCTCGGCACGGAACGTGGCGTCCTCGAGTTGACATTGCGTTCTTACGCATCGCTGCGACCGGGACGGCGGAAATGTCAGGAGGATAGAGCCGACTGCCTCATTGCTCAGGGACGGTCGTATTCAAAGTTCGCTCGAGGTGTGAGAAGCGATCGGCGCCGAGCACTTCCTGCAATCGTTCTCGGAGTTTGGGATTGGCAAAGGTCTGGCGATCTTCCTCATAAGCCTCTGGCGGCACCAGATGGCCAGGGGTGTTTCGGCCAAAATCGTTTAGCAGGCGAAAGATAGAGCGAAACTCCCCTTCGGTAGGTTGGAAGGATTGGAGTTCGGTCTGGAGGCGCGCGGTCAATGCTGAATGCCTGACCTGATGCTCCTCAAGTTCTGCCGGGTTGAGCGCCTGATTGACGTTTTCATCGTACTGCTTCTGCAATCCTCCATGCTTCACGGCTTCGCGTAGTCGCGCTGGTCGGTTTCCAGACCCAAAAGATCGCGCAGCAGGCCCTCTTTCTCTTTCGCCAGCGTCCGCAGTTGGTCCATCTCGCTGGGCCCTGCCGTGCGCGAAGTTCCGCCCGGTTTCCAGAATTCGTCTTTTCGTTCTATTGAGTCGAGAACCGCGCGCTTCTTTTCGTCGTATAACCTATTCACATCTGCCAGCACAATGTCTCGCACCGTTTGTTCGGGCATCCCCAACCCGCGCAGGTTCGCCATATACTCCTGAAAATTGCCGGATTCGACCTGCTGCCAAACGGGCTTTACCGCGTTAGGGGGTGACGGGAGGATTACCGCAGACGAGGGCCGCGCTGTCGCTTCCATGACAGCCGCTTGCCTGGACACCTGGGCCGCTCGAAGTTCATCCGTGAGGAGCCGATTTTGCCTGCGCAGTTCGCCAACAGTCTGCCGTTGCATCAGTAAAGGCGTGGTCAAGGCCAGCAATGCAATTACAGTTAGGCTGAGCTTTGCTTTGGTGGTGATCATAAATCCAAGAAGGGTGGGCGTCGTCGCCGTCGTCAGCGCCGTCGCCGAAAACACTGCGCCTGTCAGGGCTTGCGTCAAGCCAGCCGGAGCGGCCTGGACCGCCTGGGCCGCGAGTAAGGCGGCAAGTGATGCGGTAGTGCTAGCGACTCCTCGAGCGGACAAGCGATCACGCAGTTTTTCCAACGCCCGGCCGACTCGCTTGCGCGCGGCATCCTCGCCGAGTCCCAACACCTCACCGACGCCGCGCAGGCTTCTGCCTTCGAAAAACCGGAGCACCACCGCGTCTCGCTCCAGTGGCGAAAGGCAATCCATCGCTTCATCCAACTCGGCTCGGATGGCGGGCCAATCCGACTCACTCGGTACGGAGTCTTCACAGGCATTCATGGTGGACACGTCGTTTTCGTAACGGTGCCGGGTCCGCTCCGCGCGAACCGCTTTGGAACCGGCAAAGCGGGTGCTTGTGTAGAGCCAGCCTGCCAGGCAGAAAGCGCGCGCCGTTTCCTCGAGAGCACCGTCACTTTGAAATCGACGGGAGCATAAGCGGCTCGCTTTGCGCGCCAGGTCAATAAAAACGCTCTGCGCGACATCGTGGGCCAGATGCGCGTCGCCCCCGACCACGCGCAAGGCCGTCGAATAGACCAGGTTGACGTGACGGGCGACTAGCTCTCCAAACGCCGTTTCACAACGGTTCGTGGCATAACGGGTCAGCAATTCAATGTCCGTCAGCATAGCCTTTCAACGTATTGCACCGCGCCGAAAGCAAAACCGGACAAAAGAGTCATTGGCAGGCAGCAGCCAAACTCCTACGGTAGGGAAGCCCTCGATCGATGTTCTGCCATGAAGCTAAAGGTTATGAATATTCTAACATTTGTCGCCCTCGTTTTCATTGCGACCAGAGCTGCGATTGGCGCGGAATCCCAACCCGGAAATCCCGCCTTGCTTTCGACCGCCTTAAATGCGACGAAAAGCAATCTCCGCCTCGTCGACGCGCAACTGGATCCTGACCTCTTCGTTTGGACCGACGTCTGCAATGTCTTTGTGCTCCGGGATGGAGACGCGGCGATTTTGATTGATCTGGGAGATGGATCGATCCTGGAACATCTGCCAGAGATCGGGGTGAAACGGGTGGAATGGGTGCTCTTTACCCATCATCACCGCGAGCAGTGCCAAGGGACGTCCCGCCTGGAAGGTTCCGGGGCCAAACTGGCAGGTCCAGAAGCCGAACGGGCCTTGTTCGAGAAACCAGCCGAGTTCCGCAAGATGCAGGCGACCTTGGGAGACCCGTTTACGGTCTACGGCTCCAGTTATGTGCGGCCGCCCATACGTCCTATCCCGATCGACCGGACGTTCCAAACGAACGACGTGTTCGCGTGGCGCGGGACCGAGCTGGCCTGTCTCGACGTGCGTGGCAACAGCCCTGGCAGCATGTCCTATTGGCTTCGCCGCGGTGAACGCACACTCGCCTTCACGGGCGATCTGATGCTGGACGGTGCCAAGATGCATACCTGGTTTGATACCGAATGGGATTATGGATTCGCCAAAGGCATTCAAGCGTTGCGCGCGTCCGTCGCAAGCGCGACCGAGCGCCAGCCCAGCGTCTTGCTGCCTTCGCACGGCCCGGTTATTTCCCAACCGATGGAACAGCTCGCCGCTTACGCGAAGAAATTGGAGAATTTAGAACGCGTTTACGTCCGAGGTTACGACGTGGAGCACGGCTCGGTGGCGTATCAAGACAAAGTCTCGCGGCCGACCATCGTCTCGAACGTCTGGCAGGTATCCCCTCACCTGTTCAAGTTCAAGCGCCTCAACTTTTGGCCGAACTTCTCGCTGATCCTCTCGGAGAATGGCCGGGCACTCCTGTCTGATTGTGGGCTATTGGACGAAAGCTTCCTCGACACCGCTCTGGAAGGCATGCGCGCCCACTTTGGCTTGAAAGCTATCGACGCCATCATCGTGTCGCACATGCACGGCGACCATTTCCTGGAAGCCCCACATCTGCGCGAGAAATGGGGAGCGAAGATCTGGGCGCTCGAAAACATGGTCGACAAGATGGAACATCCCGAGTGGTTCGATTACGCCGCGGCCATTCAGGCTTACGGCAAGAAAGATTCGAAAGGAGCCATCATTCAAGGGGTGCGCGTCGATCGCGCGCTCAAACCGGGTGAATCATTCGAGTGGGAGGGCTATCGTTTCAAGGTCGACTGGATGCCAGGACAGACCGAATTTGCCCTCTGCTTGCATGGCCGCATCGACGGACGCCTGGTGGCGTTCACCGGCGACAACCTGTTTGGGGACACGGATAATCCAGCGCAATCCGGTCACGAAGCGATGGTTGCGCACAACAGCGCCATCCTTGAAGAAGGCTACATCTACGGCGCGGAATTCCTCAAACGTCTGAATCCGGACTTGTTAATGGGCGGACACTCGTTTGTGATGGATCATCCCGCGGCCTTCATCGAGCGCTACCGCACTTGGGCCTACGAGATGCGCGACACGTTTCGCGCTCTGAGTTCGGACGTCGACTACCGCTACTGGTTCGATCCATTCTGGGTGCGAGCCGAACCTTACCGCGTTCATCTGAAGCCGAACGAGACGAAGGAGATAAAACTGCGCGTCAGGAGTTTTCGCTCACAAAATCAGAGGCATTCGATCGCCATTCATACTCCGTCCGGCCTCGTTGCCGATCCGCCAACGTTCGAAGGCACTTTAGATCCGAATTCGCAGCGCGTGTTGCCCGTCCGGATCCGGGCCCTGCCCGGAGCGCAACCTGGGGTGCGACTGGTCGGACTCGATATCACTTTGGACGGGACTCGCTATGGCGAGCGCTTCGACTTTGTCGTTGAGGTCGGGTCGGAAAAGACGTTGCCCTAGTCGGCCCGCGATTGCTTGCGGAGCGTCCGGAACGAGCCCATACTCGAGGCATTGCCCATGAGAGCGCTGGCTGCCACTTCGATCCTTTTGACGACTCTGTGCGTCGGATGCGCTCGATTTGAACCAAGGCCACTCTCGGCGAGAGACAGGCAACGCCTGGACAGTCGGACATGCCAATTCGAGCTCAAGGAATTTCTCCAGCGCGAACCTTCGTCATCCATAGCCCAATGGCCGACGCCAGGTGGGATTTTAGAGATACTGACGCCTGACCGCTTTCTTCATCACCCAAGCCTGGGAGGGAGGCGCAGGCCCCAGCAATCGTCAGAAACCAGCAGACGCGCCGGGCGTCCAAAACCAGCGGTCACGCATCGGGCGCTATGGGCGGCGAGCGTTCAGTCCTGGTTCCAGGACTTATCTTCGACCTCACTTTCGAAACGGCCGGAAAACGCCGGATTCCCGGACCGAGCATGCCTGGCAACGAAGTTTTTGGCTCAATGTGGCAACGATCCCTTCTGGACCGTGCAGGTCGAGTGCGGATGGGGCTGCGCGGAATTGGCAGCCGCGCAGCTTGCGACCTCCTGCTCGAGAACCGGTAAACGTTGCCGTCCCGTGGCGATCTAATGACGCGCCCGGATCAGCAGTTCAGACCGGCGCTGTCGCCGGCGCTGGGACGGAATACACGCCTGGCTCTCGTCCGCGCGCGCGCGGGTTAATGACGCCCAACGACTCCTGGCGGAGGCTCGCCCATTGGCTGCGCGGGCGCGCGGACTGTCAGCGGGCGATTAAAGTCGATTTTGTGCGACCTGCTACGGATTATCCAGACCGCAGGAATTGGACGACCCAGCAGCGCCCTGACGCGGCGCCAGCAGCGCGCGGACGATATCAGGCGCTGGCTGATATCGAGCAGTCGGTCGCGCGTTGCAGCTTTGAGATCGCCAAGCAATACCTGGCTTTGCTGGCCCCGGATACAGTTGGAACGCCAGAGACGAAGGCTGACATGGTCAGCAGTGCGGGAGCGGCAACGGTGCCATTCTCAACTGGCATCGGGGCCTATAGCCGAGGCGGCGGCCACGTCGGCGAAGCCAGCGCCGCTCATTTCAGGTCGTCAGGCGATATGGGCGAGAAGTCGATATCGCAGTCGCTTCTTTCAGCGGCTTCTTTCGGCGCATGCCGAACAAATCTTGTGGCGCAGGACACCTTAGTCACCGCGCAAAAAACGCAAGTAAAGGTTGTGGAGCAGCAGTTTCAATCCGGTGCTTCCGATCGCTTGGATGTCCTGTCGGCCAGCCTCGAACTCAATGCCACCCGGCTGACCCGCCTCGATGCCGTCGTCAAACTACAGCAAGCCCTGGGCGCGCTGGAGGATGCGATTCAACAACCGCTCGACATCCCCAACGCCATCTTTGAATCGGGCATCCATCCACGCTCCGAATGAAATCCCAGAGTCTTCTGCTCATGATCGGTGCGCTCGCACTCCTCGGCGGGTGTGGGCGGCCAGGGAACGAACCCGCCGCAGCCCCGCACGAAGGAGAAGCGGAGAAGCATTCCCGCGTCCGCCACACTCCGGAGGGCGCCGTGATTGTCGCGGTGGATGCTCCAACGCAAAAATTGATCGGGCTCCAGACGGTGCCGCTGCCGCCATTCCAGCTCAGTCCCGAGCTTAAGGGTTACGGGCGCGTTCTCGATGTGACATCGCTTGTTACTTCGGTTGCAGATTTGACCATTGCCCAGGCCGTGAGCGAGGCTTCCCAAGCTGAACTGAAACGCCTTAAAGCTCTCGCCCTCCAGAACAACGCTTCGGAACGAGCTCTGCAAGCGGCGGAAACCGCCGCGATCCGCGATCGCACCCAAGGCGAAACGAGTCGCCTCCGCTTGTTGGCCACTNNNCTATTTCAGAGCGTAAGGATCTGGCGCTCTTGGCCGAAAATCTGAGCTCGTTGAAATCGGCCTTGGTTGAAATTCGCATTCCCTCGGGTGAACGCCTCAAGAACGCTCCGGTCGGGGCGCGTTTATTGCCTCTCGATGCGGAAGCTTCGCCTGTCGACGCCCAGTACCTGGGCCCAGCGCCAACCGTCAGTTCGATGCAAGACGCCGGCTATTTCTTTTTGGTTCAGTCCAACCGATCAGGTCTCGTTCCTGGCGCAGCGATCACAGGCCTGTTGACATTGCCAGCCACTCCCCGGGATGGAGTCCTTTTGCCGAAGGAATCGATTGTGTACTTGAACGGTGACCCTTGGGTTTATGTTCAGACCTCGGAGGAAGCGTTTCAGCGAACCGCCGTAGGGCTCTCGTCCATGGTCGAAAACGGCTGGTTCGTGGAGGACGGATTGAAGCCGCAAGACAAGGTGGTCACCCTGGGTGCACAGCAACTGCTGTCAGAGGAGTTGAAAGGGCAGGACATCGAGTAACCCATCGCGATCTCGCGAAATCCCTCTCATGCTCCAGGCCTTAGTCAGGTTCTCTCTTCAATACCGAGGCACAGTTGTCGCCCTGGCCTGCGTGCTGCTCGGGTGCGGGCTTTACGGCGTGGCCAACGCCAAGCTGGACGTCTTTCCCAACTTCGTGCAACCGCAAGTGGTCATTCAGACCGAATGTCCAGGCCTGGCACCAGAACAGGTGGAAGTGCTAGTCACACTTCCGATTGAAAACCAGATCACTGGATTGGGAGACATGGAGACCCTTCGTTCCGAGTCCATCCAAGGGCTTTCCATCATTACCGCGGTATTCAAAGAAGGGGTAGATGTCTTCCGGGCGCGTCAGACTCTGGCCGAGCAACTTGCCGAAACAACAAGCGCTCTGCCCAACACCGTCAAAACGCCGAGGATGACGCCGCTGACATCGTCCACCATGGACCTGCTGAAGATTGGACTCACCTCGGAGAAACTAACACCGACCGAACTGCGCACCTTTGCCGATTGGACGATCAAACCCCGCTTACTTTCGGTGCCTGGGGTTGCCAAGTGCAGCAGTTTTGGGGGCGATGTCCGTCAATTTCAGGTTCAGGTAATTCCAGATCGACTACTAGCCTACGACCTCACGCTGACCGATGTGCTCGGGGCCGCACGGGTCGCGACCGGCGTCACTGGAACCGGCTTTATCGAAACGTCGAATCAACGAATTACTTTGCAAATGGACTCTCAGACGCTGACTCCGGAGATTCTCGGCAGCGTGGTCGTGATTCACACCAATGGCTTTAGCGTCTGCCTCAAAGATGTGGCTCACGTCGTCGAGGCGTCGGAGCCCAAGTTTGGGGATACACTCATTCAAGGATTTCCCGGAGTCCTTCTCACCATGTCCAGCCAATATGGCGCGAATACCATGGAGGTCACTCGCGCCCTGGAAGAAGCCTTGGATGAGCTAAAGCCGCTGTTCGAGAAATCTGGAATTCGTCTTTACCCACGGTTGCACCGGCCTGCGACGTTCATCGAAGCTGCCTTGTCCAACATGCGGCATTCGCTGGCGGTGGGCGGTTTACTCGTGGCCGTGGTGTTATTTCTCCTGCTCGGCAGCGTCCGAACGGCGTTTATCTCACTCATGGCGATCCCCCTGTCGTTGCTGACAGCAGTACTCGTGTTGGGACGGTTTGGCATTACCATTAACACGATCACCCTTGGCGGACTCGCGATTGCCTTGGGCGAAGTGGTCGACGACTCGATCATCGATGTCGAGAATATCTTCCGGCGCTTACGCGAAAGCGCGCGCCTGGATCGACCGCGCCCGATCTTCGACGTCGTGCTGGACGCTTCCCTGGAAGTGCGGCGAGCAGTTGTTCACGCGACGTTCATTGTTGCCTTGATCTTCCTGCCCGTGCTGACGCTTACGGGATTGCAGGGCAGCTTCTTCGCACCCCTGGCGTTAAGCTATATTCTCGCGATCTTGGCCTCGTTACTCGTCGCGGTGACTCTCACGCCTGCCTTGGCTTACTTGCTCTTCGCGAACGGAGTCCGCCAAGCGCACGAGCCGGCCTTTCAATCCTGGCTGAAAGGCACTTACGCCCGCTTGCTGGAACGAGTTGCGAACCGGCCTAGAACCATTGTCTTCGTCGTGGCGATGTTCTGTATCATTGCGGCAACACGCGTGCCCTTCTTTGGCGGAGAGTTTTTGCCTGAATTCCGCGAAGGCCATTTCGTCGTCCAAGTCGTCGCCGCTCCCGGCATGTCGCTGCCGGAAATGCGCCGCATTGGCGCCCAATTGTCGATCCAACTGTTGGCCAACACCAATATCGCTACGGTCGAACAGCAAATTGGCCGAGCCGAACTTGGCGAAGATCCATGGGGGCCGAATCGATCGGAATTTCACATCGAGCTTCGCGCGGGGGCGTCGATCGATCAGGCCGGCGTGGCCGATGAAATCCGAGCTTTGCTCGACCGTTTTCCCGGGCTGCAATACGAGGTCGTGACGTTTCTGGGGGATCGAATCAGTGAAACAATCAGCGGCGAAACGGCGCCGGTCGTTGTGAACGTTTTCGGTGACAAGCTTGACCAGATCGATGCAAAAGCCCAGGAAATCGCTCAAGTTCTCAATTCCGTTCCAGGCCATGCCGATGTCAAAGTGAAATCCCTCCCAGGTGAGCCTCGCGTCGCTATTCGCCTGCGTCCCGAGCGTCTGAATCAGTTCGGTTTCCGCCCGCTCGACGTGCTGGAAGCAATTCAGACAGCCTACCAGGGAACCGTCGTGGCCCAAACCCACCAGGGCAACCAACCTATCGATATCGCGGTGATCCTGGACCCGGCAGTGCGTCAGCGCCCGGAAACGATCGGCTCCTTACTGTTGACCTCAAGCGCCGGGACCCGATTAACTCTCAGTCAATTGGCTAGCATCTATCCGACAGGCGGGCGCGCCTCCATCCTTCACGAAGGCGCGAGGCGGCGTCAGACCGTGACGTGCAGCGCAAGTGGACGGGACATTTCCTCTTTTGTCGCCGACGCCAAAAAGCAAATCGCGGCGAAGGTCGTCTTCCCGTCGGGATCTTACGCCAGCTTTAGCGGCACTGCTGAAGCCGAACGTCGAGCACGGCATGAACTCCTGCTTCATTCGACGGTCGCGGCGATCGGAATTCTTCTCCTGCTCGCAGCCGTTTTTCGCAACGCTCGCAATCTCCTGCTCGTGCTGGCGAACATCCCTTTTGCTCTCGTGGGCGGTGTCTTCGCGGTCTGGTTCAGCGGACTGCTCATGCCCAGCGAAAGCTCACTCACCATCGGCTCGCTGGTGGGATTCATCACGCTCTTTGGCATCACCACTCGCAACTCGATCATGATGATCTCACACTTCGAACATCTCGTAAACGTCGAAGGGCTCACCTGGGGACCGGACGCCGCTTTGCGCGGAGCGACCGAGCGACTGCTTCCCATTCTCATGACCGCCACCGTCACTGGTCTCGGGTTGCTTCCGCTTGCGCTCGGCTCCGCCAGCGCCGGGCGCGAGATAGAAGGGCCCATGGCGATCGTGATCCTGGGCGGTTTGATCACCTCGACCCTGCTCAACTTGCTCGTGCTGCCCAGCCTGGCGCTCCGCTTCGGAAGGTTTGAGCGCTTTGGCTCAGACCTGTAGAGCGAATCTAATCTCGTTGCGAGTTCAACCGTTCTCCGAGCAGCTCAGGAAATCTTCGCCAGTGCCGCACTGTGGCTCTGCAGCTTACGAATCGCCTCGACGATGTGATCCATGTGCGAACGCTCTGCCAAGAGCAAGTTCTGCGTGATGGCAACTGTAGTCTCGCACACCTGGCGGTTTCCCTTCAAATCGTGGAAGCTGTCCCGGTACTCTTTGAGGCGCTGAGCACTGAATAACCGCTGGTACCCACGCGAGTTGATCGTTTCATCGAGCAGACCGTCGAAATATTGCTCATGATAAACGTCTGAGCAAGGGACGCCCTCCGCCGAGAGCGCGTGCATAAAGCGGCTGCGAGAAAGACCGTGAAACTGCTGCGCATCGTAGCGGAATGGGTAGAGATGCCAGACCGCTTGGCTGTTTTCAGGCAGCCGCACAGTTTGGATCCCAGGAATTTCTCGAAGTTGCGCGGTCAAGTAGTCTGCGTTCTCGCGGCGGCGTTTCGTCTCCTGAATGAGCTTTTCGAACTGCTGCATGAGAATCACCGCTTGAATCTGCTGCATACGGTAGTTACTCCCGCGCGTAAAGTAAGCCTTCTCGCTTTTGAAGTTGCCATAGCTCCGGCCGCAGTTGTGGAAGGCTTGGCAGCGGTCCAGAAGATCGTCGCTGTTTCCGGTAACGGCGCCCCCTTCTCCGCTCGGAAGGTGTTTGGAGTTCTGGAAACTAAAGCACCCTAGATCTCCAATCGTGCCGCACTTCCGGCCCTTGTACTCGGCCAGCCACGCCTGGCAAGCATCCTCGACAACCGCCAACTTATGCTGGCGTGCTACCGCGTTGATCGGATCCATGTCGCAGGGCATACCGAAGATATGCACGGGCAGAATGGCTTTCGTGCGATCGGTAATTCGGCTTGCGATCGAGGCCGGGTCCATCGTGAGGGTAGCCGGGTCTGTGTCCGCAAAGACGGGCAAAGCCTTATTCGCGAGGACTGCATTATAGGTCGCTATAAAAGTATAGGGCGAAACGATCACTTCATCACCAGCGTCGACATCCATAACGTGCAGCGCCACCATCAGAGCGGTCGTTCCACTCGCCGTGGCCAGGCAGCGCTTGGCCCCCAACAGTTGAGCATACGCACTTTCGAATTCGGCCACATGCTCCCCAGCGCCCCGGAACCATCGCCCGCTGCGCAACACCTCCATCACTTGCGGCTCCCACGATTCGCGCCACTTGGGCCAGTCAGGCCATCCTCCCGCGTGAGCTGGTGTTCAGCCAAGTTCAGCAGGTTTGGCCCCGTCCGCAGCGAGGATGGAAGGCCCACCCTCCGAACTAACCCAAGTCAAAGCAGCGGACCCAATGGCCGCGCGTTGGAGGAAATCACGACGTGTTAAGTTCTCGCTCATTATTCGTTCCTTTTCGCTGGCTGAGTTGAAGGCATGGCGGGCAATTGCCCCATCCGCTGCCATCATAAACACAACGGCGCGTCATAGCCAGAATGAAACAGCACAACTCATGAGCTTCGAAACCTTGTGGGACAACCGAAGATGCTCGCCCGAGAGCCGCAGGAAGGCGCGTTTCGGATCTCGTCGTAGCGTTTTATGCCTGGACCCTATTGGCCTAGGGCGGTGGCGACACCCGCAAGCGCCAGAAACGAAAATCCCCTCCGTTGATAGTCATTGTATGCAACAGGCTCGAACCGTAGACAAACGGCTCGATGAATGTCGTCCAAGGCCCGAGAAGGGAGTCTGCCGATTCGATCGCATACTGCCGGCCGACAATCGTCTCGGCACTTAAGCTCAATTCGTTTCCACTAAGACTAAGCTGCAGCTCGAGCGGAATCACCGTTACGATGGCGGTGTCGCTTGCGACACTTCCACCGGCGCCTCTGACTAAGACGGAGTAGCTCCCGGCATCGGCCGCGGTGACACTCTCAAGCGTGAATGTGTTTCCGCTCGCCCCGATCAAATCCACCCCATCACGTCGCCACTGATATTGCAGCGAGTCGCCCGTCGCGGCAACGCTTAGGGTCATTATATCCCCAACATGGACGGTGAGGCTGGAGTTGGGCTGTGTCGTGATTTCCGTTGCGACGGCCCCTCCGGAAATCGTGAAGTTCAGAGTGAAATTAAGTTTTCCACCCTTGAGATTCGGGTGTTCATAGGCAGTGATTGGAACAGCGAACGTCCCACCCGCGGTCGGCACGCCACTAATGATTGCGGTCGCTAACGAAAGAGTCAAACCCGCTGGTAGCCCCGTAGACGCCGAACCCGTTCGTCCATAAGTCTGACCAGCGACGATCCACGACTCGGCCAAACGGTTCTTCCCATCATTAATCTTGATCTGGTAGCTCAGCCGAGTGCCGACTGTCCCAGTAATGCTCGACGCACTGGCCAGAACCGCGGTCGCGGCAGACACAGCGTGAAACGTCCCCGCTAGCGCCGAGGCGCTGATAACCCAGCGCAGGACGATGGCCACCGGCGAGCCGGGCATCAATACCACTTGATGAAGCGCCCGTGCAACGGGAGTGACCTGAATCAATCCAGCAACCAGCAAAGGGGCAATACTCTGGGAGTTCATAGTGCGACTTATGAAAATTCGATAACGCGTGACCGTTTTTTACAGAACGACTTTTCTTACGGGAGCCACAGGCTGCGTTATTCTAGGTCCGCAGCCTCTTTGCCTACATTAACCGGGCCAAATCTAGGTCGCGGTGCATTAACCCAGCATTAAGAAGAGAGAAAAATGTGCTCCTTGATCCCGGTTATTCGCGCTGCCATGGAGACGCCTGAATGCACGGCCTGCGACCCATTCGCGTCGTCTTAAGGGCTTGATTTCAAACGTTCTTGAAAGCCCAGTCGAGTGATTCACTCCTCCGTCCTGAAGAACTTTCAGAAGCGCGGCACTCACAGAGCAGAAATGACTCGGTAAAACTGTCTGGGTCTGGACGAGATCTCTGTGTCGATCAGTTCGAAGAGCCCATCCGCGGGAGCGATCCCCGTAATCACGGGATTCCACACGCGATTGGCCAGGTCACCGATCCGTTCCAAATCGTAACGGTCACCCCTGTTCGCCAATAGGCTGACGGCACACGAACTTCCCCGCAAACGAATCCCGTTAATGAGGACCACGCTGTTAGCGAGTGCACCGAGATCCACACCGGAAGTGTTTGAACGAGAACGCCCCGCTCCAGGACTCACATATTGATATTCCGGACTTGTTAGATGGCTGGCTCCAGCCCCGTCCAGAAAGGTCATCCGCTCGAGCCCGCGATGGCGGCACGCCGAATTCGGAAGCAAACGAAAATCTCGCACGGCGACGTCCCGGAATCCGGGATTCTTGCCACCCACACTGCCTTGGAATGACGCTGTGCCCGTGGCGGTGGATTGCACCCAATTATTGGAGCCGCTAATCCCCGCTCCGGCAAGTCCCACAACCCGGTCACTGCCAAAGAAGATGTTGTTGTGCGCGACAACGGCAGCCTCCGGGGAAGTCACGTCAAGAAAACGAATCCTACCATCTCCCGCCACACAAGTATTGTTAAAGGCGAACAAGGTGCCGCGGTGGGGTAATCCAGAATCCTGCCCGAATTGAATAAACCGGCCGGAATTGTAGCCGGCCTGCCGCGGTTTGCTCACGATGATATTGCCCAATAGAAGCGCGTGGCTGTCCACCGCGCCGGTCTCGTCAGCATCGACCATCCCAACCTCCCCATCTTGAGAATCCGCAATGAAGTTGTAGAGCAATTCCGTGTAATGCGCTCGAGTCTTGAAGTTCTGCCCGAACAACGCGTCATGAATGGAGCAGAACCGAATGGTGGCGTCGTTGCCGCCCAAATAAAAGTTGTGGCTATACCCGTCGTAAAGCGGCGTTCCATTCGACGCTACCTCCGAAGATTCGATTAGCAAACCGCGGTTGTGATCGGACATGACCCCCATATCGCACTGCGTGATTCGACAATTCCTCACGGTCACATCGGACGCTCCCGAGATCCGAATTCCCGCGCCATTGTCGCCGTTCCGAGCGTTCCGGAACTCCAGATTCTCCACCACGATGTGATCCCCTTCGATCTGGAAGATCGCCCGTGGATTTGGAAGGGAACCGCTCACATTCAACCCGGTCGCATCGAATACGGGACGAACCTCGCCAACCCCTCGAACGGTGATCGGCAGGGTCGCTGAGCCGCTCCGCGTCCAGCGTTTGACCTCATGATAGGTGCCAGGGTCTATCGCCACGATATCCCCAGCGACAAGCTCAGGCAACGCGGCCAGGCTATGCCAGGTGCGTTGGGGGCCAACCTGGTACAACTCAGCCCAACAGCTCAGGGTGCCAAGCCATAGAGCCACAGCGAACTTAGCGAAAGCATGCGAGCAGACGCGGGTCATTCCTGAGAATTAGCAGAGACGCCGTCCTGTGTCAGACAGTTTACCAGGCGGGCACAATCAAAATTCACTCGGATTCAGCATAGCCTGCCTCCAACACCCCCGTGCTCCGGTAAATCATTGCCGAGAATCTAACGGCTCTGCCACTTCCCCGAGCACGGTTGACGCCTAAGCCCACAACTGTCGATCAAGAGTCCGGAATTGGATCGCTTCGGAAATGTCTTCGACCCGGATTTGTTCTGCGCCAGCCAGGTCTGCAATCGTCCGTCCGACCTTGAGAATGCGATCATAGGCCCGCGCGCTGAGCCGCAAGTCGTTCATCGCAAACTTTAAGAGATCCATCGTCTGTTCGTCCAAGGCACAAAAGGCTTTGAGCTCACGACTGCCCATACGCGCGTTACAGGTGACACGCGGACGTTGCGCATAGCGCGTTTGTTGACGCCGACGCGCTGCTATCACGCGCTCGCGAATCTGTGCTGAGGTTTCCCCTGCCCGCATGCTCGCAATATCCTGGAACTTCACCGTAGGCACTTCCACGTGCAGATCAATGCGGTCCAGCAATGGACCTGAAATCCGCCCCAGGTAGTTCTGGATTTGCTTGGGTGAGCATTGGCTTTCGCCGGGCATCTTCCCGTCTGGCGTTGGGTTCATCGCCGCGATCAACATGAACTGAGAAGGAAACGTCATCGAACCCGCCGCACGCGAAATGGTCACGCGCCCTTCTTCCAGCGGTTGCCGCAATGTCTCCAGCACATTGCGCTTGAACTCCGGCAACTCATCCAGAAACAAGACTCCGTGATGCGCGACAGAGATCTCGCCGGGAGTCGGATTAATATTACCGCCGAGCAACCCCGCGTCACTCACGGTATGGTGCGGTGCTCGGAAGGGGCGTTGTGTCACCAAGGCCTGACCGTGAGAGAGCAACCCCACAATGCTATGAACCTTTGTTGTCTCGAGCGCTTCTTCCAGCGTCAACGGCGGAAGGATGGTCGCCAGCCGCTTGGCGAGCATGGATTTCCCAGTGCCAGGCGGGCCAATCAACAGAGCGTTGTGGCCTCCAGCCGCGGCGATCTCCAGAGCGCGTTTGACCGATTCCTGCCCCTTCACATCGGCGAAATCGGATTCGTCATCCGAACGATCCTGGAATAGACGCGCCACGTCGATTCGCACGGGTGGAATAGTCACTTCACCTTCCAGGAAACCCACGGCCTCCCGCAAATTGCGCACCGGGATGACCTGCAGACCAGAAACAACCGCGGCTTCCGGAGCATTCTCCGCAGGCACGATCAGGCCGGTTCGACCGTCGGCGCGCGCGCGCAAGGCGATAGGGAGCACTCCTTTTACGGGACGAACGGCTCCCGTCAATGCTAACTCGCCGGTGAGCACAAACTTCTCGAGATCTGCGGATTGCATCTGTTCGCCGGCGGCCAGCATTCCCACCGCAATGGGCAAGTCAAAGCTCGGGCCTTCCTTGCGAACATCGGCCGGGGCGAGATTGATGGTCGTCCGGCCCATGGGGAACTTAAAGCCGGAATTGCTCAGGGCTGTGGTGACGCGATCCTTGGATTCCTTAACGGCGGTATCCGGCAGGCCCACTACCACGATGACCGTCTCGCCCCAACCCGCGTTGACTTCCACCTCAACGGGGTACGCTTCAATACCATTAACAGCAGCGGAACAGACCTTGGCTAGCATAGGGCTATTTATCCTCCGCCCTCTTTATCCGCCAACCGGCCGTAGAGTGCAATCCTGGTTTTTCTCTCAATCGCCGCGTTGGGTTTCGGGTCCATACAGGCAGTCCGAGCCGCGCGCGGCAAGGCCGTCCCTTCAAAGCCGGTTCGAAGCCAGGTTGCGCAATGACGTCAGCTCCTTTCTCCCACGCGCCGCCTGGGACCTGAGTCGAGACTTCAATCGTGTAAGTCTGGTTCGCCGCGGCACCGGTCAATGGGACCGCCGAATTCAGCGATGCGACCGTGGCGACGCAAGAGCAAGGTTCTTACCAGCCACCTACGAGTAGGCGAAAGACAGGATCTCACAGGAGTGTTTGTCTTCGCTGGGTGCCCGAGCCCGGTGAGATCGGGCTGACGGAGGTGCCGTCGTACTCTCTCTCTGGAACAAAAGGGAACGAAGCTAACGAAGGGTGGGTAAGGCCAATGAGGGAAGCGGCAGGCCGAAACGTGTGATCGACTCCACCATGAACTTGCAAATCTGCCCCTGCGCTCCGATCCATGGCGCAAGTCACCGGGCCTGCCTCGTGTTCCGTCTCCCCAGGTTCCCAAGGCTGGGGATGATATGACGGTTAGCTGATTGGCCTAAGGGTTCCAAGCGGACAGGACTGGGATCGAACCGCCCTCAGCCGAATGTCTCAAGGTTAGCCAATGACGATCACGCACCGAATGGGCCCGGCATTAACTCCGCGTCAGCGATCAAGTTCGATGGTGCTGACCGCTCTTATCTCATGCTTGAGGAGGCGTCCCACCCGGCTCTTGGCCATGTAGACAGCGGCAAGCGACGCACCAGCAGCGCGAGCAGCTTCGTTCACCGATAATCCTTGAAGCACATAAAGGTCGAACAATTGAAACTGTCGGGCACTGATCAGCCCCTTCACCCGCGCGAGGGCCGCACGATAAACGTGGTTAGTCCACTCCCCGTCCCATAGCTGCTGAAAGCCGGCATCCACTTGCGGTCGAGGGGCATTTCCGCCTTCGGTAAGGACATCGGAATTTGCGCCCTCCGAAGGTGGATTGTTCAGATGGGTGGGGAGTTCTCGTTCGGTCGAACTTTGATCCGCTCCCTGGCTTCTTATCGTTTCGCGCTCCCTCGCCCGGAATTGGTCGACAACACGCCACCGTGTTTGCTGGTAAAGCCACGCCCGAAACGAGCCGGCGTTCCCGGCATGCCTGAATTCGCCAATTTTCCTCGCGACGGCGATCATGACCTCCTGCGCGACTTCATCTGCCTCCGCGTGATTCAGTCCGGCTTTTCGGGCCACGTTTCGGATGAGCGGGCCGTAGTTGTGGGCAAATTCTCGCCACGCCGTCTGCTGCCCCCAGTCTTTGAGCCGTTCCAGGAGGCTGACCCGTGTGGCCATCGAACATTCGTCATTGGTTGTCATGCAAGGCTCCAACCTGTCAACGCCCGAGAAAGCGAGAATTTAACACGATTTTCAAGAAAGTTGTTAAAACGCCCCCCCAACTGCCGTTACCAGGGCAGATTCAGTTCCACGTATGGATGCAAGTGCCGGAACTCAGCAGTGCGGACGATCACGTTCCGCCGAACCGGGAATATCGAAGCGAGGCTGGGGCCTGATTTGGAAATCTGCGCGCCAGATGGTCCGGAGGGCTGGCATGGGCTTGTTGCTCAGCATGGCGGTTCTTCACGCCAACCGGAGTTCGGCCCAGTCTAGCGTTCACCGCTTTGGGACGGTCGCGGCCGGCGCAAACCGGGCGGTCGAGCTGAAATTGCTCGGGACCGCTCCATCTCTTTTCGAGAACTACTTCGATCTCTATGTTATCGAGGCATCTACCGACCTTCTCGGATGGATGCCCTGGAAAACTCTGGTCAGGACCAACCGTGCCACAAATTCCATCATCTATTCTGATGAGACCAATCCTGATGGTTCGGCGCGGTTTTACCGGACACCGACAAATCACTTTTGTACAGCGTTGGCCCAGCCAACTGGACCCTACGGGGTGGGGAGAATGACACGCCTGATCTCCGATCCGTCGCGCACCAATCGCTATCAGGTGGCAACCAATAGTTCATTTATGATCACGGTCTGGTACCCAGCGGAGCCCAGTGCCGGGGCTCTGCCTGAACCCTACATTTCGTCAGCGCTCGCCCCTCCGCTCTCGTCGGCGGTTCCCTATTCCCCGGGAGACGACAGTAACCGGCTAGCCACGGTTTTGTCGCCGTAGCCATGGATCACGTGGACTGCCGACTAACTGTTTTTACGGATGGCTCAGCAATTCCCGGGACATTTTCCCCCTCCGCTTCTGACGCTGAGTTAGCGAGCGCGGTGGAGGACCGATTGTCGGACGATCGATTTGTCCTGGCGGAACTTGGGCGTTTGAACCTCACCGAACCCGTGGTTGCGGGAACCCTCGATTTGAGCCGCCTCGGAGCCTTGGGTTGGTCGCTGGGGTGTAGTGATCTTGTGGAACTGGCGCAAGCCGACCCTCGGTTCAAAGGGGTTGTCATGCTCGAGGGGTATCTACAGGGGGCAAACAGTGTGGTGCAGTCCGGTCTCAATGGCCCGCTATTGGCAATTTACCGGGAAGACAGCGTTGAACGCTCTCTGTTCGCCAAGGCTAGTTCCGACGCTTACCTGTGCCAGGCTCATCTCCCCAGCCACTTCGAGTTCAAAGATTTGACCGAACTGCCGTTTTCCCCGGAAGCGGCGCGCCGCGGGACGGCAGCCATCCGAGCGTGTATGCTCTCCTTTTTCAAGAAGTACCTCAGGGGCCAGGACGATCATCTGCTGGATAATCCCATCATATCGTACCCGGCTCTCTTCAACTTCCAAAAGCGATAAAGCCACTATGAACAAAGCTTCGACCTTGAATCTATCCAGGACGCTGCGACCGCCCTTGGTCGTGTTGCTGATCGCTCTATTCATCCAACTCGAAGCCGGTGCCCAAAACAGCGGACCTTTCCAACAGGTCTTTTCCTTCCCTTTGCCACAAAACGCGCATCCGGGGCCACTGGTGCAGGGTCAAGATGGAAATCTCTACGGAACGACGGCGGCCCGATACGGAACCATTTACAGGCTGACTCCAACCGGCGTGCTCACCACGCTGTTTGCGTTCGGCATGACGAACGGCGTGGAGCCGAACGCCCTCATTCGAGCTCGGGACGGGAATCTTTATGGGACGACGCGGGGAGGCGGCGCTTTCGGGAATTCGCGCGAGGAAGGCGGGACGATCTTCAGCCTCAGTCTATCAGGCACATTGGTGACGCTGATTTCATTTAGCGGGACGAACGGTTGGGCGCCCCAATTCCTTCTCGAAGGGAAGGATGGAAATTTCTACGGCGCAACCGCCGGCAGTCCTGTCTCCGGGCTTGGGAGAACAATCTTTAAAATGACACCGCAGGGAAGCCTTACGACTCTCACTTCGCTTGACGTCATCGAGGGTAATCAAGTTTTGGCCTTTGTGTCGGGCCAAGACGGTAATATCTACGGCACCACCAGCCGGTCGGGTGCGAATGGCCGTGGCGAGATTTTCAAACTGGACACTTCTGGAATGATACAATCCATGGCCTCGTTTGACGGCGTCCTTTGGGGCAGCAATGGAGCAACCTTAGCGCAAGGCGACGATGGCTTTCTCTATGGAACCGTTTGGTATGGGCCACCACCCGATCCTCTTGAACCAAGTCAGGGAACATTCTTCAAGGTGAGCGCCGAAGGGACCCTAAAGCCGCTGGCGTCCTTCTCATTTCCCACAGGGAAGTTGCCTGATGCTATCCTAAAGGCCAACGACGGAAGCTTTTACGGCACGACCCGAGCTGGTGGCCGCGGAACCGGGACTATCTTCAAACTGTCGTCCTCCGGCGCAATAACGCAGCTAGCGGACTTCTCCGAGATCAATAGCTCTGGATGGTCTGGGACGTGCCTGGCCCAAGGTCTTGACGGACAAGTCTACGGGACCACGTATGACGGCGGTGCCGGGGGCTATGGGACGGTTTTCAGTATCCGTGCCGACGGTAACGTGCAAAAACTCCGTGATCTCTCCGGAGCGGGGGAAGAGGAACTGCCCTCGCTCTTTCCACTATTGTCAGATCAATTAGGCAATTTTCATGGAATCCGTCATGACGGCGCTCTTGGCAAAGGAGCGTTCTGGGTGGATATCACCAACTCCGGCACTTTAACCAACGCCGTTTCACTGAACAGCTTGTCGAATTCGCTGCCCGAGACTCTCGTCGAACACAGCAGTGGCGACTTCTACGGCACCTCGCGTGAGGGTGGGGCGAGTAGAATCGGCGCCATTATCAGAATAACACGTTCTGGAGCCGCCGCCGTCCTGGCCTCCCTCCATGATGAGTATTATGGGGCCTATCCAAACGGCCCCTTGATTGAGGATCGCACGGGCAATCTCCTCGGCATTACTCAAGGAGGAGGCGCTCACAACAACGGGACGGTGTTTTCAATCTCACCAACCGGAACGCTTACGGTTCTAGCTGCGTTTGAGTTCGATGGCGCCAACTTCGTGAACCCTCAAGGGCCTCTGGTACTGGCTGCTGACGGAACACTCTTCGGGACCACGCGTTGGGGTGGACCACAACGAAGGGGCACGGTCTTCGCGCTCTCGCCGTCAGGACAACTGACCACGCTCGTCTCCTTCGACGAGACGAACGGAGACGAGCCGAACCACTTGATGAAGGGCGTCGATGGCAGTCTCTATGGGACGACCTTGGGTGGCCTGTTCAAATTGACGCCGGAGGGCAAAGTGACCCATTACGCCCTGCCCGGCTTCGGCTTTACAAGATGGCCCTTTATCCAAGGAGGCGACGGCTTCCTTTACGGCCTGATTGGCACATACGGCTTCGATTATTGGGGTGTCAGGACGACCGGCATTTTCCGAGTAAGTCCGTTCGGAGAAAGCACCCTACTCTATTCTTTCCCGTTTGACGGGTTTAGCGGCGCCCGGGTCCGCCGGGCGGACCAACTGCTGCGTGGCGCCGATGGCAGAATCTACGCCACCACCATCGGCGGAACGTTAGACGCTGGCGGAATTATTCAGCTTTTGGTCCCTCCATCATTAACCTCGCTTGGGCGAGCGAATGAAACGACACACGTGACCTGGGCGGGGTTTCCTGGGCAACGTTACCAGGTCCAGGTCGCGACCGACCTCTCCGCGCCGAATTGGGCGAACTTGAACGAGCCTTTAACAGCCACGAATTCGAGCACGACCGTAATTGATACGAACTCCAGTCCGCAACGCTTTTACCGAGTCGAGCTTGCACCCTAAGATGTCGGGAATTGGCCCCACGCGCATCCAAACCTCTAATATTTTCCATGCCCTCAGACTCTAAAAGGTCGGCTTTTGCCTTAATAGAATTGTTGGTTGTTGTTGCGATCATCGGAATTCTTGCCGCCTTGTGGCTCAGCACGCTAAGCGTCGCCAAAGCATCGGCCCGAAGCACGGCCTGCAAGAATAGGCTACACCCGATCGGCATTGCCCTTAGAACGTATGTTGACGACCACACACGATACCTACCAGACATGTTCTAGGACGCCCCCGAGAACGGATGGCCACGTAGAGTCTAGTAACCCTGACGAATTCAAGAGACACCCTTGGAAACAGACTGAGATTGTCGATCCGGACGAGACCCATGCCAGCCGCTGGAACAATGACAACCTTCCGCACCTTGAAACCTGGCCCCGATAAGGTGGCGCTGACGCGCTCTCACCTCTTTCTCCAGAGCCTGTCCATGAGTTCGTGCATGCGCGGATCCCGCCGAAGTCGGTCGAATGCTGGGTTCGTGCAAATGCCCATGGAGAAGTTAGCCGGAGTTTCGAGCAAGGCCCGACGCAGGAATTCGAAGGTCTCGTCCAACTGACCCAGGTGCGCGTAAGTGGCTGCGAGGCGCATGAGATGATCCTCGCCGGATTTGGCTTTCTCAAGTGCGAGCTCAAGCTCCCAGTACTTCTGCGCTCCACCTGATTTGAAGGCGTGCTCCAAGGCGGCGACGTCGGCCTCAACGCGGACGGGATCTTCTCCGCGTTCGATCGCCGCGAGTTTTTCCATCCGCACAGCGTTCGTGTAGTCACCTTTGGCCCGGAACGCCTGACCGGCCTGCTCATGCATCCACGAGCCGCCATGGGGGAACTGTTCGTAAATCTCGATGGCGCGGTCGAATTGGCGGCACCAGGCGTAGGCAAACCCGTAAAGAAGAAAGCGGGATTGAGAACCGGCGTCGCCGTTGCAATGTTGAGCCCTGGCCAATTCATCCAAGGCTTCGTTTGGGCGGCCCATCACGGCGAGGTTAAGGGCCGACTCCAGCAGGACTTCCTCAGAATTGGGGTCTAGATCCACTGCCCTGGCTCTTTCCCGGTCTGCCGCGGCCCAATCCAATTCACCCAACCGGACCGTCGCAAGGGTCGAGTGCGCAGCCGCTAAATTTTCTTTCAGCGACAAGGCCTTTTCAGCAGCTTTCCGTGCACGAGGGATGGCATCTGAGCCGCCTGCGTTGATCCATGCCCCCGCAAGGCGCGCGTACGCTTCGGCAAACTGAGGGTCGATCTTAATGGCCGCCTGGAAATGTTTGATGGCCGATTCTGCATCGTTCCCAGAATGGTAAACGCGGATGCCATCGAGGTACTCGCGGTTGGCTTCCTCCCATTTCGACCAATGGAATGGTGTCCGCTGCATTCGTCCTCCTACGAGCGAATAGGCAACGATAGCGGCAATGGCCAGGGCCGCGCCAGCCGTGCCCAGCTTTACAGCCGTGCGCAACCTGCGTTGCAAGTGGAACCGGCGCTGCACAGAACCGCCCGTCTCGATCCAAGCCAGATCCGCCAGCATCTCCTCCGCGGACTTATAGCGTTCTCGCTGGTCAGTGGCGGAGGCTCGCAGGATGACGGAGTTGAGTTCGAGCAGTTGCTTGTGGTCTGAGCGCGACGCCACATCCCCTGGGAGCGCCGGGAAATCGTGACGGTCTTTGCCGAAGGCAGCTTGGTAAAGCACCTTGCCGAGCGCATAGAGATCGGCCTGGGGCGTGCCTGGACCTTCCGGAGCAATGTAGCCCGCCGTCCCGACTAACGATCTGGCTTCGTCGACTCGGGCGACCAGACCTGGGTCGGCCAGCTTCGGTTCGCCGTCGATAAACAGGATATTCGAAGGTTTCACGTCGCGATGCACCAACCCTTGGCCGTGCAGGTGTGCCAAGGCACGGGCTATTTTGAGGCCCAGGGCCAGGACTTCACTGGCTGGGAACGCACCGTGCCATTTAAAGTCCGCGCTCAACGTCCTTGGCCGATAAATGCCGGAGCAAGCATTGACACGGGTCGGCTGCGCAGAAGCCATTGGTCCGGGCGGCGCCGCGGCGTCATCTGCTAATTCCATCACGTAATAGAATCCGGCGCTGTCCGGGAGCATCCCGAGCGTGAGAATGTCGACCAGTCCCTCGTGGGAACGCGAAATCGGCTCGAACTGTTGCAGGCCCTTGAACTCGCGTTCGAAGGATTCGATGGAGGCATGCCGGTCTCGCCGCACCACCTTGATCGCGCGAGGCGTGCCAACGGCGTTACACCCCAGCCACACTTCACCGTAGGCTCCAGTAGCAATGAGCCCGATCATCCGATGATCAGGGATGACGGGTGCATTCACGATACCAATACTCTCGAGTGCGGAAGGAACGGGCGAACTTTCTGCGTCTCGCGCCTCTTCGAATCGATTCATGGTGGTCTCGAGAACTGGGTGTGATCGTATGAATTTTCAACTAAGTGAGCCACCACAATCTCTGTTAAAACGGGTGAGTCCAGGCCGTTTTCTCTACGGAACTACGACAACCATGCCATCCTTCCAGAACGAGAAACCAACTATCCGCATCGGCACCTCCCGTGTCCTGCACACGGGAGCGAAACCGGTCTCGCGCCGCCGAGTGCTGAAGCAGTCCATCGGTGCTTTCCTCCTCTTGACCGGCGGCGGTTTCCGGTCACCGCTGTCGCGACATGGGATAAGCTCCCAGGCTTCCGAGCTTCCCCTGGATCTCTCGTCCTGGTCCGTCGGGAGTCTGGCTAAAGCAATACGGGAAAAAATCGTCTCTTCTGTGGAGGTGGTGACGGCACACGTCGATCGCATCGCTCAAGTCAATGACAAGATCAACGCCGTGGTCGCAATGGCGGCCGAGCGTGCTTTGGCTGAAGCGCGGGCCGCCGATCAAGCCTTGGCTCAAGGCAAACTTAAAGGCCCGCTCCATGGCGTTCCCATCACCGTCAAGGACAGCTACGAGACCGAGGGAATCATCAGTACCGCGGGCACGAAGGGCCGTTCCAACTACGTGCCGGCTCAAGATGCCACAGTGGTGGCGCGTTTGCGGGCCGCGGGTGCCATTGTCCTAGGCAAAACGAACACGCCCGAGTTCACCATCGGAGGGTTTACGGATAATCTGGTCTACGGCCGGACCAATAATCCCTTCGATTTGACACGTACCCCTGGCGGAAGTTCGGGAGGGCCAGCCGCAAACGTGCTCGTTGGTGGGGCACCGTTGGATATTGGATCCGATACTTCAGGCAGCATCCGTTGGCCCGCGCACTGTTGTGGCGTGGCGGGTCTCAAACCGACGTCAGGTCGCGCATCGCTCGCCGGGCACATCCCCGGTCCGGGAGGGGCGCTCGGGCCGCAAACTCAACCAGGACCGATCGCGAGATTCGTCCAAGATCTGATCCTGGCCCTGCGCATCATCTCCGGGCCGGATCCCCGCGACCTATCCGTCGAGGATCGACCGCTGGGAGATCCCACAAGCGTGGATTTGAGTTCGCTGCGCATTGCCTTCCACAGCAACAATGGCACGGCGGCTCCGGCAAAAGAGATCGTCCAGGCCGTTCTTAAGGCCGCAAGACTCCTTTCAGAAATCGCCGGAGTCGTGGATGAAAAGATCCCTAAGCAGTTGCGTGAGGGACCAGCACTTGACTTCCTTATGTTTCAAGTGGCCGGCCGGGCCTTTTTCCGTGGCCTGCTCCAAGCAGCCGGCACGCCATTGGGCTTGGCAGGTCCCAGCCTCGAGTATCTGGCCAACGACCTTCCCGTGCTCTCTGCGACCCAACAAGCGGACGCCCTGGCCCAACGCGATTCTTTCAAGCAGGGCTTGCGGGATTTCATGCAGGACTATGATGTAATCCTCTGTCCGGTCAGTTCCCAGCTTCCACCAACGCACTCTCAAGCAGAGGCTAATAGCGACCTCTCCTACACTGACCCTTACAATTTGGCGGGCTTGCCCGCGGCGGTGGTTCGGGCAGGAACTTCCAGCGAGGGCTTACCCATAGGCATTCAAATTGTCGGACGGCCATGGGAAGAACACGTTGTGCTGGCCGTCGCTCAATTCCTTGAAACAGCGCTGGGAGGCTGGCAACCCGTACCGCCCGCTATTCTGGACGTTCGACGCTCTGCGGCGTCGTGGAATGTAACCTGGAAGGGATACGGGACTTTACAATCGCTGCGAACGCTGAGGGTCCATGGAGAGACGTTCCCCGGGCGACATCGCCGCGTCGCGTCACTAATTCCGTCCCCTCCCAATTCTACCGTGTCCGACAGTGAAAACCGCGTTAGGACAAACTGTAATACTGCTGCTAACCCATTGTCCTTCCCATCGTCCTTTCATCCCCAGCATTCTGATTCACGGAATACGGAATCCATGGGCTGACCTTTCAGCAACATCGGCGCGAAGTTGCATTCGAATGTCGAGCAAAAGGCCAGGGGGCAGCTCATGTAGGGCTTCCAGCCTTGTTCCGTGAGCATCTGGCTGCAAAACTTCCCGTGGATCACTCTGCTTTCATCGGCACGCATCCACCAACTCTTCGCAGACGGTGACAGATAACGGGAATTTCGCGCGCGCCTTGTTACCGGCAAATACGGGTGATCCATGCGAAAAGCTCATCCAAGTCGTAATCGCCGCCGTGTCCTTGAGCCCAGGGCATCGCGAAGTCCACGTCGAAACCCTGATTCTGGAGTTTCGTGGCCAGGATGACTGGCACGGCTAGGGATGTATCCCTATCGACGGTGCCGTGACGGATGCGCCAGTGCGCAGCTGTGGTGGTCCCATGAGCGCCGATGTACGGCATCGGGCTCATCGTTTTCACGACGGACGCGTCCGCAAGCGGATGATCGGGGCTCTGCTGCTTGGAAAAGGCGGTGAAGTGCTGGCTATCGATGGTCGTGGTTCCGAAGAGGTTGTTGTCCGGGGAACGAAGCCCCAGGGAATCAAAGGCAGGAGGCGTTTTCATTCGCGTTGCATAAGCCACGAACTTGCCGAAGTCGATGTCGGTGACGGTTCCGTCCTTTATGGTCAGCCAGGCCACGCCGGACAGGTCTTTGCCCGCTCTCAGGGCCGTTTGCGCGGAGGCGATCACAAAGGACTTTACGTAATCCTTGAAGGGACCTTCTCCGTTGGCGTCCAAGGTCAGGGCGGTCTGGTCAGGGCGTTTCAGCCCGAGGCTATTCACATACGCCGGGAAGAGGGCTTTCAATTGATCCGAGACCTTGATCTGATCCGGCGACAGGACGCCGCCGCCTCTCCCGCTGAAGGTGTTGATCCCATTGAAGAGCCATTCGTAGGCCAAGTCGGCGTGGTCGAGATCAGTAATCGGGCAATAGCACGATGCGGCGAAGATGGCGTCGGGCGCCTCCGCCGCGCCAAGCGCTTTCAAGTACGACTCGTAATCGGCGTTGTTGCCGGTGGCGCCCAGCAACGCGGAGAGCGCGCCGCCGGCGCTGGTCCCGTTGGAGATGATCTTCTCGGCATTGCCGGGGATGAGCTTGGCGTTATGGCGCAGGTAGCGGACAGCAGCCTTGAGATCCACAATGCAGGCTGGGGCCTTGCCGGTATACCGTCCGTTCTCATCCCTCAAGGTGCGCCCGCGTGCTCCGGGGGCGGCAACGACCAGGCCCTTCAGCAACGCGGCCCCAATGGCTCCTCCTCCCGGTCCCCCTGGCCCTTCGGGGCCGCCAAACCCGCGGGGACCGCCAAAGCCTCCAGGCCCGCCTGGACTACTGGGGCCCCCCGGGCCTGCAAAATCTCCAGGTCCCCCCGGTCCTCCGGGCGAGCCTCCCGGGCCGCCGCGGCCTCCGAAGCCTCCGGGTCTGGCCGCTCTCCCCGGCATGTAACCACCAACGGAGATCGGCAAAAAGATCGGAGCTGTCTCCGCGTTGTAAGCCCCAACTGACTTTCCTTCATAGTACTCGACCGGCACATAGACATTCATGCTCTGGTAGTTCGTGTCCACGGGGTTTGCCACGTACACGATGCCCTCATAGGCACGGTAGCGGAGGGTTTGGTCCCCCGCTTTCAAGGTCTTGACCGTGAATTGATTGGTGTCGAAGACCAGGCTGTATCCGGCTCCCGCCACCGCGCTTAAGCCCCCGGCGTGCAGGGCCGAGACCAGGCTGCCTACGGCTAGCAAGCACAGCGACCACTTGCGCGTTTGCGACCTCTTCATTTCCTTTGTTCCCGCAAGGAGTTTGCGGGTTAGCGTGAGCATTGTATTCATTCTTGTTGTAGTTAGTTGGAATCGGGGAACCCGACGATTGGCGAAGTAGGGATTGATCGCGGCTATTTGTGCTACGTAAAGAGCCAGTCCCTTGCTCCATTTATGGAGTAGGCGACCGCCCAGGTTCGCATATGTTCTATACCGTCAGCCATGGCCTCGGGGAACACCGTACCTTTCTCGAATACCACGAACTTAATGTTGTTGCCCTCGTCGACCATCTGCTTGACGTTGGTGGCCATTTCGGCTCCGCCGGCACGCGCGTTCTGTCTCATGCCGTAAAGAGAATCACCAAAACAGGGCCCAATGTCTTGTTAAGGATTGTTAAGAACTTGCCGGAGGATCCGGGCAGTTACAGCTCAGCCTACTCCGCCGGCAGTGGAGAACTACTTCTCAAATACGTAACCCTCGCCCCGCACCGTCAGGAGGTGCCGTGGGGACTGCGGCTCGGTTTCGATCTTCTGACGCAGCCAGGCCACATGCACGTCCACGGTCCGGGCGGTAATAAATCGCTGCTCCTTCCAGACCCGCTGCAAAATCTGTTCGCGTGTCATTACCTCGCCGCGGTGGTCGATCAAGCAGCGAAGCAGTTGGAGTTCTCTCGCGGTAAGGTCGACGGCTTTGCCGGACTTGGACACCGTTTCCCGCACGAAATCGACGCTGACGTCTTCGAACTGGAACCGCTCGACAGGCGTGAGCGGCGCTTTGTGGACCCGGCGCAGCAGGGCGTTGACGCGGGCCAGCAGCTCGTCCGGATCGAACGGTTTCCCGAGGTAATCGTCCGCGCCGATCCGCAAGCCCTCCACGCGGTCAGGAATCTGCGACCGGGCCGTCAGCATGAGAATGCCTCCGTCAAACCCATGCTGCCGCGCGGCGTGACAGACTTCGAATCCATCCAGGCCGGGGAGCATGACGTCCAGGATCAGGAGGTCGAATCGGCCTTGCAGGGCCAGTTCGCGACCCCGGTTTCCATCCAGCGCCGCTTCCACCTGGTGACCTTCCGCGCGAAGCAGATCGGTGAGGGTCATAACCAATCCAGGCTCGTCTTCGACCAGTAGAATTCGCGAGCTCATTGGGCGGCCTCCGGCGCCGCGATCGGCAGCCTGACTCGAAACTCGGCTCCGCCCCCCTCCGGGTTCCGCACGGAGATGATGCCCCCATGGGCCTTTACGATTTCCCAAACCACGCTCAACCCCAAGCCCGAGCCATGGATCTGCTGGCTTCGGGCGCGCTCCCCGCGGAAGAAGGGCTCGAAAATCCGGGCCTGCTCCAACGCCGGGATGCCCGCGCCTCGGTCCGAAATGCACGCTTCGATGACTTCGACACCGGCGGCCTCCGCCTTGCGGGCGGAAATACCGATCCACCCCCCGGCAGCGCCATGCTTGGCGGCATTGCCAATGAGGTTTTGGAACAGCTGCTCCAGGCTGGCGGCATCCCCACGGACCGGAGGAAGGTCATCGGGGAGCGCAAATTCGACCTTGCACCCGCTCGTCTTGATTTCCAGCCCCAAGGCATCAGCGGATCGATGCAGGATGACATTCAGTGAGCAACTGCCGGCGGAACCGGGCATGGCCGGCTCCCCGGCTCGGCGCAGACTGGCGAAGGTAAGGACTTGCTCGATCATCCGTGAGAGTTGGTCGGCCTGGTTTGCAATGAGTCGGGCATACTCCGCCCTTCGCTCCCCGTCCTGGACCACGCCCTTGAGCAGATTATGAGCCGCGCTACGGATGACGGTCAAGGGGGTGCGCAACTCGTGCGAGACCCCGGCCATGAAGTTCATTTGGGCCTCGGCCACGCGGCGGGATTGGCGAGTTTGCCTGACCAGCAGCGCTCCGGCCGCCAGGATGAGCGCATTCACCAGGCCGGCCACGCCGAGGTTGCGCCATCGTGAGCGGGCCACCACCGCTTCCAGGTTCCCGCCCCGGCAGTGGCCAAGCAACAGCCAGCGTCCGGTGTCCTGAGGAGCACCACCGTCTTCCCCGCGCCCGCGCCGGCGCAAAAACTCGACCGCAAAGCAGGAAGCGGTCGCATCGGGCTTCCATTCCTGAACGCCCCTGTGAGACTCTGAGGCATAAATGACGGTGTTCAACGCAGCCGACGGCCGCACTTCGACAGCAAACAAAGGCTCCGGGCCGGGGTTTAGATGGGCGCACACCAACTCCGGGAGCCAGACTTTTCGTACGTAGTCCAGGTCCAACTCCAGCAGCAGCCACTCCCGTTCGCGCAGACGGCGGCCCCCCAAACCGGAATTGCCGAAGACGGGGAACTCCAGCAAGGCGGAGGCAGGGTCAACAATCGGTGCGGTGGGCGGGCCGCCCAGGCGCAACGCTTCCAAGCGCTCCTTGAGCCGCGCCCAATCCGCAGGCCAGGAATTGGTGGCGAGTCGCCCCGAAGCTGGGTTCAGGGTCAGGAGCCTCAACCCGTTGTTCTCCGGCACGGCGACGGCGATGCGGGCAAAACAAGGCCGATGCTGAGCTGCCTTCCAGGCTTCAAACCGGCTTGCGTGAGCGCCGTCCCGCCCTTTGCGGTCAAGTTCGTCGGCATCGGGCAAGAGGTCAGCGCAGCTTTCGCGCAATTCGGTGTCAAAAGCGCGCCCCAAGGCCCGGAGCCCGTCAGTCAGGCTAGCCCGCAGGCGCGCGCCCTCAGCGCGGCTCAACTCGCCGGTCCATCGATACTGGATGACCAGAAGGATCAGGCAGAACAAGGCCAACAGGCCGAGGAAGACCCCTTCCCGGACCCGGTCCCATAATAGTTGTTTCTTCCGATTCAAACCGCTGCCAAATCTACCAGTCCGCAGGCAATACCGTCGATCACTGCGCGAACGCGGTCTTCCAGAAACTCAGCGCGTCGAAAGGCAGAGACCCGAAGAGCTGCCGTTCGGAATGACCAGCCCCGGGCCCGACGGCGAACTGGTGCTCAATGTGAAGTGAGGTGAGCAATTGGTCATACTTCATGACAACCTCCAAGAGGGAGTCCTGATCCCCGACCAACAAGCGAACTTTGGTCCGTCCGCGGACCGCGTCGGCGTGTTCTTTGATGTTGGTCCAAGGTCCCACGGCGTCATAGAAGGCCTGGTCGTTGCCAAAGACGTCGGTGACGATCGGCGCCTCGTCCTTCATCTCCCGGATGCTGGGCGCCAGCCCCGAAACCACGGCGAAGACGTCAGGATGCGAAAAGCCCAAATGCAGGGCGCCGTACCCGCCCATCGAGAAACCCTCAACCGCCCGGCCCTCCCGCGAGGCAATCGTCCGATATGTGGCATCGATGTGCGGTATGAGGTCTTTGATGATGACGTCCTCGACCGGCCGGGTGCCGTCCTTGGAATTGATGTAACGCACGTCCCGCAATCCCTGCGCCAGGATCACGATGAACGGAGGCAAGTCCCCCTTGCGAATCCGATTATCGATCTGCTGGACCATCCACGCTCCCTCGCGCTGATTGCCCCCGCCGCCATGCAGCCAGTAAATCACAGGATACCGCCGTGCGCCGGCGTCTTCATACCCCGAAGGCAAATAGACCAGGTAGCTGGCTTGCGTGTTGGCGCCGCGCGAGGGGGTGGCAAAGAGGCGATAGTGAGTCCCCGGAGGTTCGGTCTTGTCCGGCTCGACCCACTCGTTCGCCCCGCTGTCACGCGGGCTCCCCGGGCCTCGGCCTCCCCAGGGCTGCGCGGAAACTTGAACCACGCCAGCGTATACGAGCGCCGAAAAAGCGATTTGGGCCAAGAGGTTAGGGTAAGACTTGGTTCTCTCCCGATGTTGGCACTCGTTCTTTAAGTTCAAGCTCATGCCAATCATTGAAACACCGCGAGACCCCGGGGCGCACGTTAAGGACTGTTAAGAAAAGCGCGATTGAAGCCCGATCTCCGCCTGACGTGGTCCTCTCAAGCAAATGACCGGTGAAGTGATTCATGGGGGGAGAACTGTGTTTCATCCATTGGGATCAGGCGTGGTGGCCGTGTTCCGCCGCCAAAAGCGGTCCGACAGCCAGTCCAGCACCTCGTAAGAAGCCTTCGAATCGCGCAGGCTGGACATGGCCAAGCCGAGTTGCACGAGGCCGAATGCCATCATGCCGCCTCCTTCGCGCTTACGGATAAGGGATAGCACTGGGCATTACGACTTGTCGCTCCCACCGTCATATCATCCCCAGGTTCCTAAAGTGCGGGAAATGGAAGCCGGCAAAGACACCACCGACATCCGAATTAGCATCTCCGTTGGAATCTCTAAAATTGGCGGGGTCCAACCATCGGTCCACTCATCTACGAAAGAAGTGATTCAGGAATTACGGGCGTGCATGACAAAGAAATAAGAACTCCAGTTTCGGTTGCCGGCGCGCTTCACCGATGGTGCAAGCCGCCGACTTCGTTGGAACGATTAACCCCCGACGAGCACCAAAGTCAGGGATCCAATTCGGCTACCAAGAATGCTCCCGGACTCGTCGGAAGGAAGCCCAATTGCCGCTACGAAGCAGGGCGCGCCGAGATCACATCGGAACAGCCGATTCGCCATCGGTAGAAGCGTTTTTCGGCCCCGGAAATTTGGCCCAGCATCCATCTCTAACGGCATTAAAATCGACAATCCGTACCGGCTTAACTTGTTGCTCCGGTCCGACCACGCCGAACCTTGAGCTTGGTGGTTATGTTGTGCTTCATCCGCTTTTCACGCGATGGAGTCCAAGCAAGCGAGTCTCCACTTCGACGGGTACGCCTCGATACCATTGACAGCAACCGAAAACACCTTGGCTAACATATGGGCATTGACCTCCTGCCCTTCGTTATCCTCTAAGCGGCCTTAGAGTGCAATCTGGTTTTTGAATCGAGAGACGCCGTTTGTATTTTAAGGAAACCTTTGAGTGGGCCTTTAACATTAAGGGATTAGACTGCACGCCAGGAGCCGATTGCGATTTCCTTGAGCCGACCGGTGTTGAAACATGGCGAAACTGCGCCAGGAATCGCCGCAATCTCAGGATTACAACGCCGTGCACGGGCAATGATGATCAAGGCCGTTGGGCGGTAAGGCTGTCAGGATGCGGCTAAACCCATTAGGGCGGCCCAAACGGCGGCCTGGGGCCAGTTGCTCCCTTGGTTACGGGCAGCAGCTCGAGCAGTCCTAAATCTAACGGGCTATGGGTAGCGGCACTGGTGTCCGCGATCGTCACTTCTTTGTTGAGCGCACCGATTCGCAAGCCGGATGTGGGATCGAGCGCTCCACCTGGCTCGGTCAGGGTTAGGTTCAGTTCGTAGTTCCCAGCAGGGATGTCGTCGATCGTAAAGGAGCCGTCGTCAGCGAGGATCACTGGGTAGCTCCGAAATGCAGCCAGAGCCGCCTGTACATCTGGAGATTCAGCCCATTTCCTTACTTCATCAGCTGTTTTGAATCCAGCGGGCGGTCTAGGGCGCTTGGTTTGCAGCGAGAAGATGCCGCTCTTCCAATCAATTTGGTTTGCACTCGGGAATGACGCACGCCCAATCACTTGCCGTCCGCTCCCTCCAGCAGTGATCTCCGTCAATTCTCCCGGCTTCACGATCACAGGTGTCGCGTAGGCGTAAGTCCAACCGCGTCGGCCTGATCGAATGAGGCGCGACACAATCCTTTTGCCAGGCGGAGCTTGCGCAAAATCAAATCTCCCATCTTTGTCAGTCTTCGCTTGAAAGTGATCGAATGCGAACCGTAGAGCGTTTGGATCTGCAAAATCCGGAGTCAATGCCACCGCTTGATTTGATGCGGGGCGATGATTCACATGCAGGACTCCCTCTAAACGTCCCCAAGGCTCAAGAACGAGCGGTTCGCTCATTTTCAGCACCGGGTCACTGCCGTTCTCAACCGGAATCTCCAGATAGCCTTTTTCGTGCACCGCTACGATGGAAGTCACCTCCGCTTGCGCTGGAAGGGAAAAACGCCCTTCTGTGTCAGTTGTGGCAATCTTGCTTTCCTCAGGTCCTCCCAGGCGGTTGAACTTGCCCCATCCAAGCTCCAGGAATGAACCCCGCGAGCGCACCGCGACTTCAGCTCCAGTCGCCGGGGAACCGTTGGGCAATCGAACCACTCCGCTGAAAGCGGCACTGCGTTTGAGCTTAAAAGTGTTGGTTGTACTCAGCGTCTTAGCTTCCTGCGACAGCGAGGCTACTAAAGGGATATAACCATCGGCTTCAATGCGCATCAGCTGGATGGATCGCTCAGGATGAAGTAAGAAGGTGCCGTTGCGCCCTTTAACCCCCAGAAACGGTTGCCAGTTCACCATCTGACTGGCGCCGTCGCCGAAGGATTCACCGGGCGTGACCCGCAACTCCGAGATGGGTTCACCTGAATCAGCATCAGTCACTAGTCCCGCGAAACGACGCTCGGGTTCAAGCACTATGGTTTCCTCGGGTCCACCTGCATGGAACGACCGTTCCACAATCATGTAACCTCGTTTCATGAAACCAATGGTAATTCCGTCTAACGGTGCCGAATCCCAGGCAAACCGGCCTTGCTCATCCGTGGTGGTATCCCAGGAGAGCGTTTGTATTCCCCGCCAAATAGCGGTGCCTACGCTCACCGTCACATCCGAAAGAGGACGGTGTTGTTCATCGAACACCTTCCCTTTGATCACTCCGCCCGGCATCAAACGAAACGTCAACTGTTGGTCAGATTCCTTGCCATCAACGAATTTGATGTCGGGAGCGTATCCGCTCGCTTCCACTGTTACACTTGTCTCATGCGAGCGTCGGTCGAATCGGAACCGACCGTTTTCATCAGTCTTTTGCTGGCGTGGTGCCTGCGCAAACTTCTCTCCCAATAGTACGGTTGCATTGCGAATAGGTCGACCGCTGCTATCCAGCACCTCGCCCATAACGGTCTGCCCGCGATTCAATGTGAATACCGCTCGGCGCGCTCTAAGATCGCTGAGGGGGATCAATTTGGAGCGATCTGAATAGCTCCCGCTTGCTCCATCATGCGCAAAACCTCCTGGAGCGAATTGTGGATGTTCTACGCCGAACGAAACCCGGCTGAGGTCCTCAGGCGCGGTAGAGGTAGTCCAGCGCCCTTGGACGTCAGTACTGGCAGCGGAAACATTCCCCTGCAGGCCGGAATGTTCGCGGGCGATGGGATCTTCAATGCCTGGTCCACTCAAGAAAATTTTGGCGTCAGCCACGGGCTGACCGTCCGAGTCGCGGACATACCCGCCAATCGTGCTACCTTTCTCCAGTTTCGTGAAGTATTGGCCACCCACGAGATCGTTGCGACTTGGCTGCCAAGTGATCAACTTTGGCACGTAGCCCTCTTTGCTCAAATGCACAGCAAGCGAACTGGCGTCGGCAGGATATCGAATGTTTGCCGGGCCAGAGGCAGGAGTGGCAAAGCGGCCAAGCAAAGAGCATTGGTGCTGGCGACAACACGTGATCTTTAGTTGAACCTCGGAAAGTGGAGAATTGTCCGCACCATCTAGAACCAAGAATAGGAGATCTCTGTTCTCTGGAATCGTCCCTAGCTTCCCCTCGTCAGCTTTCAGATCTGGCCGAGTCGAGTTTGCTCGCAACGACGAATCACTGGGTTTGGGCTGTGCCTCCGTCAAAAACACAACGCCCAGTGCGGCAATGAGAATGGCTCCAACCCAAGCGAAACGTGGGTTAGTCCCGAAATGCGCGATCATTTTGATTCGAAGTCTCATCTGGTCCTTTCCCTCCAAGATAGTAGCCAGACTCGGGACAATGGAGGGTCGTGCGTTGAATGTCTCCAGCAACTTAATCACCGTCGCTCCATATTCCCGGCTCTCATCACAATTTCCCAAGCTTAAGACCCGGGCATCGCAAGCTACTTCTCGATCCGTCCGCATCCGGCTCATTGCCAACCAGACAAATGGGTTAAACCAGTGGAAGACTTGAATCAGAGCCAACAACCAATTGAGAGCAATGTCATGGTGTTTGATATGCGCCAGTTCGTGCAGCAAGACATAGCGGAGTTCCGTTCCGGAAAAGCGCTTGGTCAGTCCAACTGGGAGCAAGAGACGCGGTTGAAAGAACCCATAGAGAGCTGGACTCTGCACCGCATCGGTTTCCAACAGCACGACTCGCTTCTTCAATCGGAGTTGTTCCCGAGCGTCTAGTAACAGCGCCAGAACCCCAGGCTCCTCGATTGGTTTCGCAGACTGGAGACTTGCAGCCATTCGCTTCTGTTCGTAGATCAGCCGGCCAAGCAGCGACAGAACGCCGATAAACCAAATCGTACGCAGCATCACAGACCAAGTGACCACCTCCCACCGCGAATGGGTAGTAGCAACAGGTGACGGCGGAGCCGTCGCCGGCGTTACGGCTATCGTAGTCGGCCGTTCTGGACTCGATGCATTTCCAGAAAAAGAGGAAGCATTCTCTCGAGGTGAATTTGTCACCGCACTCACTACCACCGATGCCGGAGTAGACGAAACGAGATTGAGGGCGCTGAGTCGGCTCGCGGGAAAGACCGGGCATAGGAGTTTGATAATCACCAGCCACCAAAGCCGGAAGCGCCAGCGCGAGCTGAGTCGATCACGGCATAGCGTTTGGACGAACAACACTAGACAGACCAAGAGGCTAACTTGCCAGGTGGTTCGAAGCAGCCACTGATCGAACGCTGACGTCATGGAAAAGGTGATCATGACCGTTTTCTCCCGTCTAAAATCTCTTTGAGTTCGTTGATTTCAGAGCGACTCAGTTTCCGTTGCTCAATCATATGAGCCAACATTGGCTTGAGCGCTCCGCCAAACACTCGTTCCAGGAAGGACTCACTTGCCACTTTCACGCATTGTTCCTCCGAAACGAGCGGCCGATACAAATAAGCACGACCGTCCTTCTTAAAGCCGAGCGCCTTCTTCTGAACCAACCGATTGAGAAGAGTCTTAACCGTCTTCGGATGCCAAGCGGAATCCAACGCGGCTAAGCGTTCGATGACTTCGCCCGCTGAGCAGGGATAGCTTGGCCAAATGACCTTCATAATTTCCCACTCAGTTTCGGAGATCTTGGGAACATGCATACGTTTACAAGTGTAATCGATAGACAGATTACACACGTAATCGTTCTGTGCAACTAATTTCCGCTTCGACAACCGTTAACGTTGCAATGAGTGATCCTACAGTCCTTTGCCGGCGTATCTGGAAATACCTGAGCGTTAGAAACACTGTTCGATACCGCGAAATCGTGCGCAAACGTGACTTCTAACGAGATCGAGATTCCTAAGCGGCCCTACGACAAGCAACTCTCCAGGTCCGCCCCCGCAACGCAAGCCTCAGTTGCCGCTCCAGCGATAGTCGTATCCGGGAGGAGGATCATAATAGAGAGCGAGTCCGGAACGACGGGCGTCCCAAAAGATTTGAATGTAGCTGACATGACCCTCCACAAAGCTGGTCATGTTTAGGGCGTTGTTGAACCTGGCATTCTCGTGTGTTAGGGGGCGTTTGGGTCTATGCCAGGACCAGGGAATGTAAGCTGAGCCTTCGGCGACGAGAATGGTCTTTGCTGGTTCGCGAATCGCACTGAGAGTTAGGCCGGCAATGCATGCGTTGGACGCAGCCAAAGAGTTACCGCCGTTGAAGGCATAGCTGCTATGATCGGCGATGGACCGCTCCCACAAACCATGGGGGACGTAGCGCGCTATCGACGTTACCTTTGACCTTGTCCGACTCGGCAACCGCGTTTCTTCCTCGAAACTCCGTGATCAGTACTGGGACTTTCAAGCCGACAGACTACGAGCCTGGCGACGCTATGCCGGCACCCGCCCTCGCGGACCCTACACTACGTCTTTGAGCTCGTTTAACGGCTTGTCTTCCGCCGCGATTAACGGGACCTGGTCTCGCTACGTGGTCGATGACCGGGCAGGCAATGCGGGCCGTATCGCCGGAGGCTGGACACTGACGCTTGTCACCACCGATGTTCCATAATCAGGCTCGCAAGAAAAACGGGCCTGGCGCGGAAACGCGGCGGCGTCAGAAACGGTCGGGCCATGAGCTGTTCCCGGGATTTTGGCGATTTTCACGATCATCCGTAGCCGGCATTCGACACAACGCATTGGACCGTCGTGCTGGCAGCCCAGGAGAATTCTTCGGGATTTGTGCCCATTGCTCTTCCAAAACTCTGTGCGGCTTACTGGTTCCCAATTTACGTCGTTCGCTCTCGAATAAAAGCGTTACGGTCAGGCTCGGTGCGTCCGCTTTGTTAGTCCGGGCAAGGCTTTGTCTTGAATGCTCCACCGCAAATGCAATCGGAAACGTCACCAAAATTGGCAAGCATTTAAGCCACAGCAGCTTCCTCCGATCCAAGTCCGATGTTATGTCCAAGTCGCTGACCTCAAGTCGACTTGGCGACGCTCACCAGGGCATGGAAAATCGGAGAATGGCTGCCAAGCCGATTCTTCATGTAATCAGAATCGAGTTTTCGGGCTTATTAGGTCGATGATACTCTGCCGATGGGCTTTTATGAAACGATTTCTCACAATGGGCTTGGGTGCTGCCATGCTTTTGCGCCAAACCTCGATCATCAGCTCTTTCGCTGCAGATCTTCAGGTGCCGGTGGACTATTCGAACATCCAAAGCGCCGTGGACGCGGCCCACACCAACGATGTCATCCACATCGCCTCGGGAGTGTATACCGGCCAAGTGCAGATCCTCTCCAAGAAGTTGACTTTGCTCGGAGAGCCGGGAGCGATTCTTCGCGCCACCCCGGAAATGTCACTTTTTCCCGGGAGCGGGTCCATTCCCATCGTCGCCGTCCAATCCTCCGAGGTCGCCTTCAGGGGATTGACCTTTGACGGCGGAGGCTTGGCCGACCAGTTAGTCAAGCCCGGTATCGGGGATTTGAATGGCGTATTTGGCCTCCGCAGCAGCATTGATGCAGAGGATTGCGCTTTCATCGGATTCCGCGAACGTGTCCCAGGACCGAACCGCACTCAAGCCATCATCGCGTTCACCCGAGACAGCACCAACATCAACGTCCGGGTCGTCGGCTGCACGTTCACTGACAATTACGAGAGTATTTACCTCGCTGGAGCGCCTTCCAAGAAGAGCATGACGATCACGTTGGAGAACAACACGATCGTCGGGCTCGGGCCGCTCGACACCGGTTTTCATCAGTTGGGAATTTACATTGGGGAAGGTGTTGGCGGGCGGATTGCGGGCAATACCATCAGCGGAATGTCCTACGTCGGAGCCACTTCAGATCCCCTGATTTCCTTTGGCATCGTGGCGAGCAACGAAGCCAATCTCCCAGCCTACGGGACTCTGCAACCACTGGAAATCGTCGGGAATGTACTTCGGGATAACCAAAACCATATTGCGTTGGTGAAAGCGAATGGAACCATCATTCGCGATAATCATCTTCTTGGAAGCGCCGCTGGAATTACCCCGGGAGGAGTGGTCGTCAGCGGAACCGGCCTGACGATTTCTAACAACGAGTTTGAAGAAATGCCGGAAGGCATTCGGCTGCTGGGCCGGGATCCGGTCTCTGGAACTGCCCTGGGCATCACGGTCAACGCCCTGGTGATGAGCAATCGTTTCTGCAACGTGACCACAAACGTCACCATTCAGCCTCTGGCTAGCGCGACCCAGGAGGGCAACGAGATTTGCCCTTTCCCTCCTCTGACCCACGGGCGGATTGAGCGTGGGCAAATCGACAGCCCAAGCTTGAAAACAAATCTGTATGGCGATTCCTCAGTCCGACCTTACATGGTCTATCTGCCGCCCAGCTACGATTACACAACCAATCGCTATCCGGTGGTCTATGCTCTTCATGGTTACGGCGATAATGAAACCCTCTTCATCCAGGCCAGCGAGCCGGTGCCATCGGCGATTCCGCCGTTTCTTGACACGATGATCGCGAGCCGGCAGTTGGGTGAAGTGATCGTGGTTTCCGTCTGCGCGACGAACCGGCTGTACGGGTCGTTCTATCTCAGTTCGCCGGTGATCGGAGATTATGAAACCTATATCGCGACAGACTTAGTCAATTGGATCGATACGTCCTATCGCACGCTTCCCGTCCGAGAAAGCCGCGGGATTGTCGGTTATTCGATGGGTGGCTGGGGCGCAGCCCACCTGGCGCTAAAATTCCCGAACGTGTTCTCGGTGCTGGTCGCTGAGGCAGGGTTTTACGATACGCAGTCTGAACGGACCAAATCGCTCTTCAGGAACCTCGCGGGAGTGCGTCCATCGACCTTCGCCCAGTTCGACCGGTTGGCTTTTCCCAATGATGCGACTCAAGCGCTTCTTGCAGGGTTGCTACCGAATCCGCAGCGCCCGCCGTTGTTCACGGATTACCCCTACGAAACGGTGGCTGGTCAACTGACAACGAACACCGCGGCCATTCAGGCCTTAAGCGAGGGAGACGTCCAGAACGGCGATTTGACGCGCTACGCCGCCCAACCCTTCCGGCTGACCGCGATCAAGCTCGTGCATGGAACAAAAGATTCGGTCACTCTGGCGAGTGGCTCGATGGCTTTCACCAACGCCCTTGCCACCCTGGGCTTCGCGTCCTCCTACGAGCAACATCGCGGTGGCCATATTTTCCGCGCGGACCTCGCCTTGCCGTTTGCCATCACAAACCTGTCCGGCGCGCAGATCTATACAGAACCTCCGCGCCTGTCAGTAGTTAGGTCCGCAGATCAAGTTCTGATTCGTTTCCCCACGAAAACAGGGGTCAGTTACCGCGTCGAATCGAGGCCAACGCTGGGAACCGGCGCAACACCTTGGACGGGCGGAGCCTCGGTTATTGGCGATGGGCAGGCCGGAAGTTTTACGGCTCCTATCGATCGCAATAATGGCTATTTCCGAATTCGCGCAACCCATGAGTGATCTGCCATTGCCTCATCGAAGTGCTTCCACAAGCGTCAGTCTGCCTCGGCGTTCCCAAGTGTATCTATGGAGGCGGGGCGGACCGGAGCGAATGGTGACATTTTGTCACCGCCTGATGTAAACCATTACGCTGCAGCCATTCACTTACACCCCGCCGGTTACGAAGGATTCGTTAACGAGCATCTAACGTCTTCGCGAAGGTCGTCGTCTGCGTTTCGAACACCCGATCGGCATCCGTCTTGCCGTCGACCCGATTCGGACCAAGAATACCAGCGGCGGCTCTCGTTGAGAACCCTATGAGAACCCTATGAGAACCCTATGAGAACCCTATCGCGATAGGGGTCTCATAGGGGTTAGAGCGTGTTTGGCGTGCGGGTAGCGCGACGGAAGGCATCCTCGAGAGGCATGTTGGCGGCTACCGAAATCGTCGGTCTTACCGAAAGAGTCGTCGCGTTTCTCCCCCAGAAGCTGAATGAGCCGCCACGCGTCCACGGCAGCCAAACCGTCAGCTAGTGTGCCGACCCCTAATTCCGTAAGCTTTCGCGGCCAGGAGTTTTGCCTCGTCCGCAAGGCGCGAGCGAAGCGCAAGGGCGCTCACGGCGACCATCCCGACCGCGCAAGACTGTTTGGCTCACGTTTTTTGGAAGTGGCATGCTCCAGCCCTCCAGAACCTCTTTGGCCAGTCCCGCAACCTCCGGATGTTGGCTTCGGACAAATTGACGAAGCACGTCTAAACTCTTCTCGGTGGGAATCACCTTTCGACTGTGCAAACCGTCCTTCAAACCTCGCAATGCGCATCCAAGCATCCGATGGTTGACAGGCTTTAGGTTGGTGAGCATGAGCATCGCGTCTTCCTGTTTGAGGGGATCTGTCATTTCGGCAACCTGGCGAGCAATGCGCGTGATGATCCAATACGCAATAGGCATCTTTTCTTCGCGGTCGCCTTGGAAGAACCCCAAAGGATGAGCGGCATCAAACGCGCTGATTGGTTTTACCGCATTCCAGAACAGCAGGTCGAACTCCGGGGTGCTTCCCTGCTCCGTGCTAAACCAGAGCGTGCTTAGAATTCCGCCGGTGAACACTTCCCGAATCGGCATGATCGGAGGAGGGGTGTCATCGACAAGCGAGCCCGAGACGAACTGGCGCGCGGCCATCGCGACCGCAATCCTGACCGCGCGATTGGTGTCGTGAGCCATCTTCTCCAGCTTCCCGAACGCGGTGCCAGTGGGATACTTCCTCTCGCCGAAAAGGCGTGCGGACCACAAACGCAAGAGAGGCGAGGCATCGTCCGCGGCCGTCTCGAGCCCCCCTTCGTCTAACAATCCGACGCGGTGCTGGGCCCAAAGCGCATGCAAGCGCGCCAGAGGAGTGTTGGTTGCCTCGGACAATAGTCGGTGCAGGTCGGTCGAAGGATGCAAACCGCGTGCGGCCACAAGTTCCTCTCGTGAATCAAGAACCCGCAGAGCCGTCTCACGATGCCAAGAGTTGGAGCTCCCCAGGCGAGCGACGACTTCCGAGGTCGTTAAGCTCGCCACATCCGAGGAGAATGTCGCCGTCTTGCCTGGCTGGTGTTCCAGGCGTACGATCGAATCCGCTGCTATAAACCACACGGCACCGTCGGGACCGATCTGGATCTGCGAGACAGGCGTTGGCTCTCGCCAAACCACCAAATCACGCCGGTGCTTTAATCGATTCTCATCCTCGCGGAACTGTTGGAGAGTCGACGTTTGGACGTCGTAGAGCAGCCACGTTCCTTCGTTGTCCGCGGGCCACTGGTCGCCCGTATAGACACCGACTGCGGATGGTTTCAGGCCCTTTCGATCCAGCCGCATGGCCACGTCCTCCTTCGTGTAGTTCTCCAATCCAGCCAGGTAGTCAAGTCCATGTGCAACCCGAAAGAGCTGGCTCGATATTTTATCCGATGCGACCATGAGGCCCTGTGAGTCGAACGAGAATTCTCCTCCGTCGATTCCTCGGGCCAAAACAGCCCATTGGCTGCCTCCAGGCCGGACTCGTCCGATTCCAGCCTCATGATGAAAAAAGAAATGGATGTCTCCCAATGGAGACCATCGCAACGACGAAATTTGCGTCTGCCGCGGAAATACGTTACGGGGTGGAACCAATGGAGGATTCTCGATCAACCGTTTCCCGTTCCGCTGGAACACGCGAATAGTGCCGCCATCCGAGATGAAAACCGTATCCCCCTTCACCAAAAGGCCCGCTGGATAAGTCCCGGAGCTCCGAATCGTAGCGCTCGGACCTGCAGCGCCGGCCCTTTCCACCGTAAGGCGATTGCCCGTTCCGCGGATTATCCATAGGAAACCATGTTCGTCCCACGCGAACGAATTGAAATGTTTCCCTTCCATCACCGTGCGAAGTGCAAAACCCTCCTCCACATTTGCCAGAGGAGCGGCAACGCAGCGGACTAACGGCCAGATACACCAGGAAACAAACGCCAAGAATCTGAGCTTTTTCATGGAACCTCGTTGGGCAGACAGGTCGGTGCTTTGACTTCTGGATTGAAGGCTCGGATCGAAAGACCGGCCGACACAAAGAGAGTTAGAATCAAGGCTTTCACGAGCGCGAGGCGCCAGAGCCCGATCGGGCCACGCGCTGCTGCCGGATCAACAATGGACGTGATCCGATGTTCTACCGTTGTGAGTTTCACCATCGAAGTCTCAGCCAAGTTCATTATGCGAACTCGGGAATGGGCCTGCCGAGCGAGGTGAAGCAATTCCGCTGCGTAGACCGACGGTCGAATGCCCGCAAGGATGGCAAAGTCATCGGCAGCGATCTCGGCGTCGGTTTCCAGCTGCCGTGCCGCCCGCCAGAAGATCGGGTTGAACCAGTGAAAGGAGCAAACCACGAACGTGAGGATCTGGGTCAGGTGGTCCCGCCGGTGCACATGTCCAAGCTCGTGGAGAAGCACGGCCTCCAAACGCTCGCTGGTCCAATCCTGGGCCGCTTTCGGAAGCAGGATCACGGGGCGCCAAAAACCCCAAGTGACGGGAGTTTCCGGTCGCTCCATCACAGATATCCGTATCTCGAAGTTTCCCCTAACACCGCAGCGGTTCTTCAACTGCTGAAGATTCACAAGTTCGGCACCGAACGC
>JBGAIN010000031.1:59866-61168 GCA_044225505.1 Limisphaerales bacterium | reverse complement strand
TGCCTCGGTGACACGAAACCCCAAACCCCACGAACTCGTCGCCGTTTACGGAATGGTTGAGAACGCCTGCTCGAGCGAAATGTCTCACATGCCAGGAGCAATTGCTCTTGGATATCGTTGCGCCGCTAAAGCGCGCGTTGGGGGGCGGTGCAGCCCACATCCTTGCCGCACCATCCCAGTTTACGCCTTCTGCAGGCTGGTAACGATTTGTTGACGGTGTGCAACAAATCGGACCATTGACGCACGGTTTGGGAACGGACCGGCCCCAAATCGCTGATGTGGTGGAATGTCGCTCTTCTGCGCGGTCCCCGATCTCGTTCTGGCGTTGCGACTTACGAGCTCGTCCGCAAATTGCGGACAGATGGGGCGCGGTCCGTCTTATTGGGTCTGATTTAAGTCGGCACAGATGATTTCGCGATCATTTCGCACGTAAACGGACCGGTTGGCAAAGGCCGGATGGGACAGATGGGGCGGTTTAGGGGGCAGGCCCGCAGATACGCATGTCCGGTGTTCGGCAGAAGTTTCTCACGACTATTTGAGCCACTCTCGGACAGATCCGGCGGCATAGCCAGCCACGCTCATCATCAAGGACGCGCCGTTGTAAATGGCTCCCGGATATTGCAGTCTCAGCTTTCTCGCCATGCCATGAACCTGCCCCTGCCTTACCTCAAGCGTCAACACCTATATTGCATTATGCGGGCCTGACCCCTTCGACATCCAACTGGATACCGACGATGACCGGAAAGCCTGGCACAAGGCGATGCGCTTCCATGCCCTCTGGCAGGAAGCCATCGTCCGCACCGGAACGCTCACTTCCAGTGCATTCACCCTGGCTGACAAGCAGGCCGCTTACTCCTATTTCCAGGATCATCCAGAGATCGGTGGCTTCCTTCCCCTGGCCGTGGCCATCCACGCTTGGCAGCTCGCCCGCGAGGGCACACAGCCCAAGAGCAAACGCCGACACATCTACCACATCCCACACAGCCTTGATCCACGCCAGTTCCTCAGCTCTATGCACAGCGGCAAGGTGGAAGCTGAGGTCGGTCTTTTCGTGGACGTGAACGCCTGGGAAACGCTCCGGTGTTGGTTCACGGAAAGCGAACTGCTCTCTTTGGGCTGGAAGAAAGTCCCGGTGATGGAGCTGGAGCCTGACCAGCTCTGGGAATATGACCCTCGCGCTCCCAGCTACTACCTCGCCCGGCATCGGGATCTTCCGCCCGAAGTCGCGGCTGTTGTCAAGCAGGCCGCTGCCGGTAGCAAAGGGTCGTCATCGTCGTCGTGAACCTGATCGTCATGGCCACC
>JBGAIN010000031.1:0-59800 GCA_044225505.1 Limisphaerales bacterium | reverse complement strand
CCATCGTCCAGGGGTCTATTGCAATCTCGGTGCTTGACGGCGCGTCAAGAGCGGTCGTGCAAAAAGGCATCCAACAAAGTCGGAGATTTCTCCTCTGCAAGAGCCAACTACGGCAGTTTTGCAGCTCACGACCAGGCCAGGTGGCGTCCGTCAAAGACCAGCGCGTCGGCCACCGCCACGGTGCCCGTCAAAAGATTCTGGCGCTCCAGGTGACGGTGACGGTGCCCGTGACGGATCGCGGCCTTGACGGGCCAGCGCAGGCCAAAACGTCAATGCGATCCGTCACGCCCGCATCAGTCCGATCCGTCACGGCCCAGGCGAACCGAAACAACGGCAAAGTCCAGCTCTTGCAACCGTTCGGATCGCGGGCATCAACCGTGTCAAAATCGGCACTGCCGGGCGCGGATTCCAGTGCGTTGCCCAAAATATTGTGGATACCAAAACCCGCTTTCAGCTCCCAAAAGCGTCATATCGGCGCAAGCCCTTCACCACCAGGATACAGGTGAGGTTTAGCGTCCGATTTGACGCGCTCTTGAACTGGGGCTGATGCTCCGGCGCGGCCCTGGGTCTGGATCGGAGCGTCGTCAGTTGGACCGATACTTCGAGGAACGATCAACCCGGCGAGCCATCTCACTTGTGTAATGCCTTCCGAGGCTGTCCTTATGGTCGGCAATCCAGTCAGTCAGCTTTGTCCGGCCCAGTGGAGGAGCATCCACGCACAGACGCCCTTCCATAAGCCCCCTGACCTCTTCGCGAGTTATAATGACATCGTGGACCAGACTGCCCAGCAGCCGACACGCCCAGTAACCCAGCGCCGGTGGCACAGCCATGATCGGACGCTCACAGCCAATGATCTGGCCAATGGTGGCCACCAGGTCATGATAGGTGAACGTCTCTGGGCCAATGGCGTTCACGATCTCGTTCTCTGTGTCGGTCGCCTTCTCCACGGCAGCAGCCGCCAAGTCGTCCACGTAGATCGGCTGGAGCTTGTAGTCGCCTGACCCGAACACGCCGAACACCGGCAGATGCCGGAGCGCCCAGGCGATGTTGTTGATGAGAACGTCCTCTTTGCCGAAGAGCACAGTGGGCCGCAGGATGCAATAGGACAGCCCAAGGGCCGTGAGTGCCTGCTCCAGTTCCGCCTTACCTCGGAAATAAGGTAGGTCCGAGCCAAGATCGGGATTGGTGATGCTCACATGCACGATCCGTCGCACACCGGCCTCCTTGGCGGCTTTGAACAAAACCTTGGTGTTAGTCACGGCACCCTCATGCGTAAACAGTTGGTGATCGAAGCGAACCCAGTAAGTGTTAATGAGCACTTCTGTGCCCCGTAGCGAATTGGTCAAAACTTCGGGATGCTCAAAGTTGAAGGGCACGGCTCGAACTGCGTCACCGAACGGATTCTGCCGGTCCACGGAATTGGTAAGCGTGAATACCGACTGCCCAGCATCAAGAAGTCGTTGAGCGATGTAGCGCCCGGAATAACCAAAGGCACCTGTGATGGCGACCAGCACTTCTTTTGTCTCTCTTTAGGAATCTCCGTGCTAAGGCGTGGGCCTCTGCTCTGCCGCACATGCCAAAGATTTGGCCCTGGCGGCAATTGTAAGGGCACTAGCCAGTATGCCCGCCGTCGCCCCAGCTACAACATAGGCCCTTGCCCAAAATGGTTCTGGCCCCTTTACTCCAAATAGCAATGCGAGGTAGCTCCAGATGGCGGCGCTAGCGGCTACAAAGGCAGCTTCAATCCACCAAGATCGACTTAGGTTGCGAAAGATTGCCCACATCAATGACACAATGACCAGGATCGGGATGAAGTAAAACCATCCGAACACCAACAGCAGTGGAAGGACCAGCAGGGTTTTGAGGCCACTAACCATGCAAAACAGCACCCCGCCACCAACCACGTAAGCTGCTATGGATATGCCCACGATTTCGACAAACCGCATGAAAGGACTCATGGGATTGGTCCCTCTGGAAAAATCGTCTTGAGCACATCTCGCCCTATGAGCAGGCACTTTGGTGAGAGGCTGGCTGATGGAAGAAGGTCGTTCCAGCCGACTTCCGCGCCTCCTGGGGGAAGTCCCTTGATCGGAATGAAACGACAAGAAGCGTAGCAGTCAATGTGTGCCAGGAGACGCGAACAGTTCCGATCACTGCAATTTGGATACTTGCTCATATCCTTTTCAGCGTTGATCAAGCACTGGGCAACACACGCTGCCTGTCCCTGCATCGAAGTTCCGGTATAAAGCTTTTTGAAGCCTTCGCACACCGTCTGCGCTTTTCCTGGATAGCCATCAGCAACATCACGCCCAAACCCACCACAGCTCTTGCAGGTCTTGCCTCCAAGCCCAGAATAGCCCGAACAGTCGATCTCAGGCGGAGAAGTCGGCGGAACTTGCCAGTCGGGAGGCACAATATCGCCAGGTGCGAACTGCAACCCAAGAGAATCCCTCTTGGAAATCGGATTGTTGCCGACGAACCCATCCAGGTTGAGCCCGCCATTCTCCCCGATAGGATCTCTGGAGAGCCAACGTCCGGTGGAGGGGTTGTAATAACGGTGGCCGTAATAAACCAAGTCCGTCTCCAGGTCGGTGTATTTCGTGGACCACCGAATCGGGATGGACGGGCTAATCTGACTGGTGGCCTAATCACTTCACCGAAGGGGCCGTATTCGTGCTGCGCGCTTACCTGACCGCTCCCTCCACTGACGTAGGCCACTACGTTCCCATTCCCATCATACGCCGGGAAATACATCGTTCCACCTACCGACACGGCAATCAGTCCTCCGACTCCACCCGCCCCCTGTATCGAGCCGCTCAGGTCGGTTCCCCACGAGTAGGCCCGAATGAGAGCATCGGCACCGTCAAACTCCGCCACTAAGTTCCATCCATCCCAGACATACTCGGCTTGTGACTGAGGGACGTCCGCCGACCCGGTGTGGGTGTAGGTTTTCTTGGAGACTCGCCGCCCCATGGTGTCGTATTCAAACTCCAGCCTTCGCTTGGCACGGGTCGGCACCGCACAGGATTGCACCGCCACAAGCCGGTTCTCCGCGTCGCGTTTTGCGATAACGCCGACCCCAAACCGTCTTAAAATCCCTCTCTCGCCGGGCCTCGTCGGTCCGGCGGTAGGACGGTTCATCGCGTGATAGGCCGCTTCCGGATATTCCAGATCCAGTTGCCTGGGCATGACCTCCCTCCCCTACTGCCGCCAATACTTTATGTCAATCATGAGGACTAACACCCACGGTTTCCTTCCGTAGCCGACGAGCACTCGACCATCTCCGGCAGGGCGAAAGTGAGCAGCGCTCCGCTTCTTAAGAAATCTTGGCGTCGTCGCGTCTGGGCGTGCGGAACGTATTCAGCCATCCACCCGAGAGTGAGCGACTGGCCAGCGATATGTCTCACATACCAGGAGCAAATTGCTCCTGGATTCCAAGACGCTGGCGCGCACGGACTAAGGTGCCTCTAAAACTCGTTCGCCGCACCGCCGCAGTCGATGCCTTCTGCAAGCTGGCAACAATTTGTTGACGGAGTGTGCAACAAATCGAGCAATGGACGCATGGTTTGGGAACGGACCGTTCCCAAACCGAGGGTCGGGTGGTGACAAAAAGTCACCAGCACAAGCTCACGAGGAGAAGGCAGGGGCGTCCAGAACCAGCCAAGCAGCTTGAGATCAAGGATTAAGAGCAAGATCAGGATTACGATTACGATTACGATTACGATTACGATTACGATTACGACTAGGATTACGATTACGACTAGGAATACGGGGGGGTCATACGGTGCTGACGCACAGGTAACCCACTCCAAGTGGGTTACCTGTGGGTGACCACCGAATGAAGATGCGTTGAGGGACCTAACCAGCCCCGAGCTCCGAGCAAGCGGTGCTCAGGCACTAATTGATTCCGATGGTTTCGTAAAACGTTCCTTCCGAACATTTAGGACATTGGATCCGCGAAACCGCGGCCGTGATTTCGTGAGAATCCCCTCCGATTTCGTGATTGGAACCGGGCGTAAATCCACGTTTAATCTGCCGAAATGCCGCACACGAAACCTCTCCCCCCCAATGTTGGGCCACAGACCATTGCCGTGCATGGCGGTGAAACGCCGGACCCCATCACGGGCGCATCGGCGCCATCGATCGTGATGTCGACGACGTTTCTGTCCGCGGCGGATGCGTCGTTCTCTTCGGAAACGGTTCAAGCGGAAATGCCTTACGTTTACACGCGGTGGGGAAACCCGACGGTGAAACAATTGGAGCAGAAGCTCGCGCTGATGGAGAAGGCGGAAGCGTGCGTCGCGTTTGGGAGCGGCATGGCTGCGATCACGGGCCTCTTGCTGCACCGGCTTGGACATGGGGATCATCTGCTGCTGAGCGACGTGAGCTACGCCGCCCTGGCCGAACTCAGCCGCGACTTGCTGCCGCGCATGGGAGTCGAGGTCACTTACGTTAATATGAGTCAACCGGACGCGGTCCGGGCCGCGCTTCGACCCAACACCAAGCTGGTCTATATCGAAACTCCGACTAATCCAATTCTTCGGCTGACGGACATTTCCGCTCTAGTTCAGATTGCGCATGAGGGTGGCGCGGAGCTGGCCGTGGACTCCACATTTGCCACTCCGGCAGCGACCCAGCCGATCGCTCTGGGCGCGGATTTCGTGGTGCACTCTCTCACGAAGTATTTGGGAGGGCATGGGGATGCGATTGGAGGAGCGTTGCTTGGGCGTGAATCCGTGCTGGCCGACTTAAGGAAACGGGTGGCGATTCGCACCGGAGGCATCTTGAGCCCGTTTAACGCCTGGCTCATCCTGCGAGGACTGGCGACTTTCCCGTTGCGCATGCGCGCCCATGAAGAAGGGGCCTTGGTCGTGGCCCGATTCCTGGAGAAACACCCCTGGGTCACGCGAGTGTGCTATCCGGGATTGCCATCGCACCCGCAACATGAGCTAGCGAAGCGGCAGATGCGGAACTTCTCGGGGATGTTGACCTTCCAGGTCCGAGACTCCGCTCGAGTAGTTCGAGCGTTCGCGTCGGAGCTGGCGGTGATTCATTATGCGGTCTCGCTGGGACACCAACGCAGCCTGGTGTTTTACCTCCCAACGGATGAACTGCAGGAGACGTCGTTTCATCTGAGTGGCCAGCCGCTCGAGGAGTATCGCGCCTTTGCTGGCGATGGAATCTTTCGACTCTCGGTTGGGATCGAAGATCCGATTGACCTCTGTCGTGACCTGGAACAGGCTCTGGCGCGCGTTGCCTAGCTGGACGATAAATGCGGAGCGCCGCGGAGAAACGAGTGTAGGGAATTTCTATCAAACGATGCCACAACCTGCCGCCAGATTGAGTGAGTTTTCCGAATCGGTCATCCGGGCGATGACACGGCTAGCCAATCGTCACGGGGCTATCAACCTTGCCCAAGGCTTTCCCGACTTCAATCCGCCCGAACCTCTCCTGGAAGCGCTGGAGCGTGCGACCCGTGGCCCTTTCCACCAGTATGCGGTGACGTGGGGGGCGCCGCGTTTTCGTCAGGCGCTGGCGCGAAAGATCACCCGGTTCACCGGGTTGGAAATAGACCCGGACGAGAACCTGGTGGTGACGTGCGGCAGTACGGAAGCGATGATGGTGGCGATGATGACTGCGTGCAATCCCGGGGACAAAGTCATCGTGTTTTCGCCATTCTACGAAAACTACGCCGCCGATGCGATTCTAGCGGGAGCCCAACCGATTTACGTTCCGCTGCGAGCGCCGGATTATCAGTATGATCCTGAGGATCTGCGGAAGGCGTTCGCCCAGCAGCCGAAGGCGATCATCGTTTGTAATCCGTCCAATCCGACGGGCAAAGTGTTCACGCGGGCTGAACTGACCGAGATCCTCGCCCTTGCGGAGCGTTACGATGCCTTCGTCATCCTGGACGAGCCGTATGAACATATTGTGTTTGATCCGCATCAGCACGTTTACGGCGCGGCGCTTCCTGGCGCATTTGAACGGACCATCACGTGCAACTCCCTCTCCAAGACCTACTCCATCACCGGCTGGCGACTTGGCTATGTCCAGGCAGCTCCTCAGGTCATCGCGCAGGCGCGGAAAGTGCACGATTTCCTCACCGTCGGGGCGGCCGCGCCGTTGCAGGAAGCGGCCGTGACGGGTTTGGAATTTCCGGATGAGTATTATGCGGGTCTCCGGGATCGATACACCCAAGCGCGCGACTTCTTTCTGGGCGCGTTGCGCCGCACGGGGCTTCCGTTTACCGAACCCCAGGGCGCCTATTATGTGTTGCTCGACATCTCAGCGCTCGGATTCCCCACCGACACCGCCGCTGCCGAATGGATGGTGCGCGAGATCGGGGTTGCGGGGGTTCCTGGATCCAGCTTTTTTCGCGAACCGGAACATCGCTACATTCGATTCCATTTCGCGAAGCGGGAAGAAACGCTCCGCGCCGCCGCCGTGCAATTGTTGCGCCTGCGGGACGGACTGCTAAATGATTCGAAAGTGGACGTGCGCAGCCACTAACCGCTCCGCCGCCTCGGGTTCAAGGGGAAGAGAACACTCGAAAGAAACGACTCGGCCCGTTGAGCGGCAGATCGAACGCGATTTGCGAGTTGGTTGCCTGAATTGAACCTTGCCCCAAGTCCTCAAACGTTCGTTCCAAACGATCGCAAGCTTGGAGGCTATAGAACAGTCCACGAATCGTTGGGCTGATCACGCGAATGGTCGCATTCGAAGTGCGTTGCACCACGGATGGCGAGGCCGTCTCCAGGATTGAACCATCGAAATAACGGCGGGCCAACGTCCAGGCGGACTGTCCGCACTCCGCCCCGAGTGTGCGGCCGGTAAAATCATCGGCCTGCACGTGGATTCCGCCCCAGATGCGCGACTGACCCGCCTGATCCGCGGCGTCGAAGTAGGTTGCCCACTGCAACACCACGGGCGCGGACGGACCTTGCTCAAACGCCAGTTTGCTGACCGTAGTGCTGGCAATCCCGCCGGGAAAGAAAGGCGATCCCGTGAACGCTGTCAGAACCTCCGCGGCGGCCCGGCTGAACGTGCTGTGGCCCGAGACGTACCCAGGGAAAGCCGGAGTGACGAAAGTCCTCTTTTGATAGGGGAGCCAGGAGACGCCCAGAATCCATTTCGTGCCGCTATGCTCGTGGACAGGGTCAGCGGGTTCGCCAGGCCAAGTGCGAATCACGATGGCATTGAGCGGGAAGCCAACGTGGCGTCCGCTGGTTACGGATGCCGGAGTGACTTGCTCGATTAAATCCGGGATGAGTGGCAACCCATTCTTGTGATAGGCCGGGCCTGATGGGTCGCTCGATTGCCCGAGCTGCGCCATGAATCGAATCGTTGTAATCGGCCGATATCCGTCGTAAATGCGCTTTAAAGACCAGGCCGCGCAAGCGGCATCGTGCAACGCTCCGTTGATCGCAAAATACAGTTTCACGTCCCATTCCAAAGCGTCCAGGACAGGTCCGGTGCCTCCCAGGCGCCTTTCAAACCCGGGCGAATCACTCACGCGGTTGGCGAGGACATTCCAATGGCCCGGGGGCGTTTCCGAGTTCGGGCCATCCGCCCAATACTCTGCCAGGGCGCGGCCGAAATCGCCGCGCAGAAGCGGGGTTGAAACGTAGGGGAGTTGCGTGACCGGGTTAGTGGCGTGGCCCGTGCCGGTATTCGCTCCGAGTGGATTATTTCCTAAAGCGCCCGGAGAACTGTCCATCATCACGCCGTCGTCCGGCGTCAGTTCACTACTGCGGCGAATGACCTCAATCGTCCCCTGGCGAAACTCGGCGTCGCCAATTCCGCCAAGTTGCGGCGGAGGTCCGGGATCAAACCAAGGCCGGGAGGAATCCGATCTCGTCAAAGAAAACGGGCGAACGCCAAGCCATTGAGCGCCCACGAATTTCTGGACCTGATCGACAGGGATATTGTTTTGGCTGATGGCATTCGTGATGATGAGCGGTTGCCATCGATTGACATTCACGGCCAAAGTCCCGCGGGCGCCTGTGATCAGCGGTGGGTTTATCGATTCGTAACCCCCTTCTGCTACGGGCAAATCCTGATACGCGCGCGCCTCCAGGGCTCCATCGGCAAAATAAAACGTGGCGATGGCCGCTGCGACCCGATTGCCAACACCCGCCGCCGTTTGGGGATCGAGCGAAACGACATTGGTGGAGTAGCCCAACTCCTGCAGTTTGGCATCCAACTGGGCGAGGGTCGTGGCGGCGTCCCGCGAGAATCGATAGCGTTCGGTGAGGATTCGATAGGCCGCGTAGCTGATGGCCTCGCGTCGTGCCAAAGCCACGTTATCCGCCTGGTGCTTGCCGTGGTAAATGAGGCCGACGGCCTTTGCATCGTAGGCAGCCCACGCGTCATACATCGCGGCCGAGAGATGAAAGAGGTTGCGCGCGTGCACCGGTGGATTGGGCAGATCGATGCGGATGGCCGACAAGATCTCTTCATCCCAAACCCGCGCGATACTGGGATCGGGGCTTGCCGCGAAGCCAACTTGCAGCTCAAGAACGAGGCCCACAAGCCACGCGAGGCCGGAGGCGCGGCACGACCAGGGCGACCGCCTTACTTTCAAACACGGTGCGATTGTCTGTTTTTCTGAGACACAGCCAGTCCGACGGAATCGCCAGTTCATCACGGGACCTTGGGCTTCTGTTGCAGCAAGACGCTTTCCCCGACCAAGAGATCGATTCGGCCATCGCCGTTAAAGTCACCGGTGAAGACGCTGCTCGTGGATCCGTTATCGGCGCCGAAAAACGAGATGCTCGGCTGAAAAGTTCCATCCCCGTTACCTAGAATGACCCGGGCTTCCATAAAGTCCTGCGGGAAGCGGCCAGGCGTGACGAGATCCAGAGAACCGTCTCCGTTCACGTCGGCCACCTTGGCGATACTGTTATAGGTTCCCGGGAATTGCGCGGCAAAACGCGGGGCGCTCAGCTTGCCGGTCCCATCCCCCAAAAGCAGGAGCAACCGGTAATCGGGGATGTCACCGGACCGATCATTCACCAGCACATCGAGGTGCCCGTCATTGTCAAAATCACCAATGTTTTGTAGATCCCAAGACGAGGGAAGGTTGGCCGCGGTGCCGGCGAGCGTGAAGCGCCCGCTTCCATCGTTGAGCCACACCCCCAGAGTGCTGCTGCCCCGAGCTACCAAGTCCAACCGGCCGTCGTTGTTGAAGTCGCCCAACAGGAGCGAGCCGAAGAAACTGAATTTCGAGTCGCGGCTGATGATCGGGTCCGCGAACGTGCCATCGCCCTTCGACGGAAAGACGGCGAGAACCGCGCCAAACCCGGCCTCTCCTTGGAGGGAGATCAAATCGGGTTTCCCATCTCCGGTCATATCGGCCACACCCACCAGGCTTTTGATTCTGGGAATCGGCTCGCCAGTGCGAAAGGTGGCGTCGCCGTTGCCGCGGAGCAGATAGACGACGTTGGTTTCAACAAATCCGAATTGGTCGGCCGCCTGCGAGGCCACCACATCCGCTTTGCCGTCTCCGTCAAAATCGCCTGCGCCCAACGCGCGGATAAAGAAACTGGGATCGTTCACGCCAATGGCATTGGTCGTGACGATGCCGAAACCATCGGGGGTACTCGGCAGAACCGCGACGATGGGCTGAGGATTCGGATTACGCGAATAGCTCAAGACGTCTGGGCGACCGTCGCCATTGACGTCGGCTAATAAAGACAATTCGCCCGCACCAAGCCGACTAAATCCCGTCGCGCGCGGTGTGATCGGGAACGCACCATCCGCATTTGCGAACAACACCGCGGCCTGGAATGGACTGTCCGTTCCTTCACCGACCGCGGTTACCAGATCGGACCAGCCATCGCCGTCCACATCCGCCGCGGTATACAGGCGATTCGGCGACGCACCGCCCAATCCTATCTTCCGATCGAGCCCGAACGTGCCATCCGCCTTGTTCGTGAAGACTCCGATCTGAGAATATTCCCGATTGGCGTCAGGAACGAGGGCGGCAAAGTCGACCCTGCCATCGCGATTGAAATCAGCGACAATCTCGCTGCTGCCAGCGAAGTTGAACTTCGTCACTCCGTTCTCGGCCAATCCCGCATTCTTGACCTGCTCGAAACTTCCATCTCCCTTCCCACGGTAGAACTGATTCCCGAAGATGACATCGGGCCAGCCATCCGCTGTGAAATCCGCTGCGGCCAGGCGATCGCTATCATTGAAACTCTTGTTCGGAACCGCGTTAAAGGTCCCGTCACCCGCGCTCAGCAGAGTGACCGAATCGGCCAAGACACCATCTCCAGGGACGAGCAAATCCATCTTGCCGTCCCGATTGAAATCGGCCGCCACCGCGGTAGTGCGGAAAACAAGGAAATCTCGCCGGGCAGGCACGAGCGACGTCAGAACAGGCGGGCCGAAGTTGGCATTCCCTAAATTGGGATAGACCAGGACACGCGCCGGAACCACGTTGGTGCTTGTCCCGGTCGTAAAATCGCTGACGCTCACGTCGGGAAGGAACTGGACGATATCCGAGCGGCCGTCTCCGGTGAAATCCGCGACGAAGAGGGAACCTGGCGACGTGTTGGTCAACCCTTGAGTGTCGATCGACAAAGCCGTGCCAAAGTCTCCGGCCGGACGGCCGAGCAGCGCGTTCAACTCCAAGGGCTGCGGACGCGCTGGAAATCCAACGGCGGCGGAGTTGAAGTGGACTGTGACCAAGTCGGCCAGTCCATCCCCATTCAAGTCGCCCGACACGATTTGGACGACGTTCCCAGGGGCATCATAGGTGACGGGATTTGCGAACGACCCGTCGCTATTCTGGCGCGTGACGACGACGGCATGGAAGCCATTGGTATCTTGGCTGTTGCTGAAAACCGCCCGAACAAAGTCTATCCGGCCATCGCCCGTGATGTCGGTGACAAGAAGCGGGCTAGCACCGCTCGATATGTCGAAGTTCCGGTACTCTCGGACGTCCGTGGGAAACGCCCGGAAAGGGATCGCTTTAGCCGAGAACTCGGGCACGTGTTGCACGTCAAACGTCGTGGTAAAATCCCCGCCCGCAATCTGGTTACCGCTCGGAAAACTTCCGTTGAACTCGCCATCGAGCGCGTTGCCTCCGCGATCGGTCAAGAACGCCGAAGGCGCAGTGAGCATGTAATGGCCGACATCCAGTGGTTTGCCAAAGTCGAGATACACCTGGGTATTGTCCGAGCTGAAAACGGCGCTCGCGAGCTGCACATGGCCATCGTCCGGCGTATTGAACTTTCCATCGGCACCCGAGGTGCGGAGATCAAAATCGGCGGCGGTCACGGTGTCGCGATTCATCGGCTTATCGAACACGATGAGACCGTTGGTCAAAGGCAGTTTGGTGGAAAAACCCAGAGGAGGAACGACGTTGAGCACCCGCGGAGGCTTCGCCTGATAGGTCAGCGTGACGGTTTTCTCGGAGCGATTGCCGCCGGAATCCGTGGCGCGCACGGTCAACTCGAGACTCTGGCGATCGGGCAAGCTCGCGGGCGGCAGGAAATCCAGATCAAAGGGAAAGGAACCGTCGCTCGCCACGACGTTGTCCCCTTGGAGCAGCAATTCCACCCGCGTGACCTGGGCGTCGTCCGTGACGGTCACATGAACGCCAACATGCCTCCCTTCCACGGCGATCGAACCGGTTTGGAGAACGACGTCCTGGATTACTGGCGGTTTCTTTTGAATATCGATCGGCGTCACTCGCGCGATATACGTGTATGCTTCGGTGTTAAACACCGCGAGGCCTCCGGTAAAATGAGGTGCGTAGGCCGGTTGCTCGAGCGGTATCGAGTAAATGCGCTTGTCCGTCTTGCTCGGGTCGCTCACATCGTAGACGTCGAGAATTTGATTTTGCGGGGAAGCGGCCACGGTTGCCAGGAGGTGACCGGCGTTGTCGCTCGCGAGGAGGGCGGCCCCCGTCAAGAACGGTCGGATGGGCAGGATCCAATATATCGATGGCCCCAAAGCCCGGAGCGAAAGGATCGACGCTGATCAACCACGCGCCGACAAAGGCCGCACTGTCACTGATGGCGAGTCCGAACGGGCTCCGTAGACTGAGAGTACTCCAGAAAAACGGGCGCACTTCGCCTATGAACGTTAGCTGACCGTTGCTGTCGAACCGGACAGTGGTGACCGAGAATTGGAGGTTGGGAGGTTCTTGATAGGTCAAGACGTAGATGACATCGCCGTTCAGTTCCATCGTGATAGGAACACCAAGCGCGGCTAGGGAAAGCGTTGAAACGGGTTGTCCCGTGTCCAAGTCATAGCTGATCAGATCGTTTTTCTTGGGAATGACGATGTGATTCGGGCCGAGGACCGGATTGACTCTGTCCGTGCCCGCGATCGTGTAGTCAATGGATTGCACTTCGCGCGGCTGCCGGGGATCGCTCACATCAAAAATTCGAGCTCCGAACCCAGTGATCGCCACCCGATGACCGCGCGCCGCCCCCCGCGACGCGATGAACGTTCCGGCGGACCGCACCCGGCCGACTTTGATTGGCGAGCTCGGACGAGAAATGTCAATGACCTCAAGCACATTGGACCCGCCAATTCCATAGAGGACGCGGTCGCCGGCAATCAGATCCGAATAAGCGTTGGAAAAGAAAACATTGGTTGCTATGGAAGTCCGCTGCGAGAGTCGACCGATGACGCCTAACGGCGCGATACCCGCTCCTTCGGGGGGAAGTCCATTCTTGAGCGCGGCGACCTGGGCCCCGGTAGGATGGCCAAGCACAGTGTCGATGTCGTCGGGCAAGCCGTTGCCATCCAAATCTTCCGTTTCGGAAGACTCCAGGAGTAACGGGGGCTCGCGAAACGACACCTGGCCCGGAGGGATGACCGCTGGGATACCGACGCGGGCGCTTCCCACCAACCCACGGATTGGTTCGACGGCCGTCAAGATCCCGGAGGCACCGGCCCGAAGCGAAAGACGAATCTCGCCGATTGTTGAGTTTAGGGTGCTGCTAGACTCCGGCGAGGCCAGCCCGACCGATGGGCTAAACCGGTAATAAATCCGGTTATCTGTTTCCTTCGCGAGGAGCGGTTGAAGGGTAGCAGCCCTGGCTAAGAAAGCGTCGACCTTAGGCGGAACAGCGGCCATGCTCCGGGCCGCGCCCAGGAATTGCTTCTCGCCACTGGCTGAAAGAACCCGAAGTTGAACTAAATCCGGGGCCGTAGGAGGCGCGGAAGGCAGACCCGCTTCATAAATAGCTACCATGCTGAACGCGTCGCCCAGTCCATTCAAATACTGCACGAGTCCGCTGATCAGAGTGTCCGACAGGTCCGTCGCGGCCAGTTCCAGATTGCTCATGGAATCGAGGAGCTGGTCGGAGAGATCGCCCGGAGGATCTTTCAACGCCTTTTTGGCCGCAGCGAGATCTTCCTTCAGGGTATTCAAGTCATCCAAAGCACTTAAAAAGGTAAAGACACCGGCGGTGCCTTTGAGCGTCTTGCTGAGCAGCCCAAGGTCTTGAGCCGCCTCGGCGAATTCGCGCGAGGCCAGGTTCCGGGAGGATCGGTAGGCCGCTTCGGCTGCTTGTTTACCCGCTTGATCGCCCCCAGCCTGAATCCCCAGCAGGACGGTGTCACGGCTGGCGGAGTTCAGGCCATTTCCTTCCACCACGACATCGCGAAGAGCGCCAGCGGCAGCGCCCGCACCCGCAGCGATAAGGCTTGCGGGCGGATATAACCCAGCGGCGTCAGCACCCAAGGCCGCCAAATCCAATTGCACGGCAAGGCGGCGTTTCTTGTATTCATCGATGGCTTTCTGGTTCTTCTTCTTGGGTGTCTCCGTCGTGAGGACTTGGATGAAGTCATCGAAGAATTCACGGATAAAGTGCCAGCCAGGGCGCAGAACGCCTTGGCCCGGGTCGGTCGACACCGTCTTGCCGTCGGCAGAGACCGTGGCGGTCGCTACGGGCACAAACTCACCCCGAGCATGGTCAAAGTCCCAGAGAACTGTCTTGGCGCCAGGCGGCAGGTTTTCGAGATTCGGCGCCGTGAGCGGAACGGGTTCCGAGAATACATCCGCCCCGCCCTCGGTCTGGATCGTGATGACCGCTGCTGGATTGATTCCGGACGGCAATGGGGCGGGCAGTCGGTCTGGAGGAACGGGCGAGATGGAAATGCGCGTCGCCATGGTGCCATCGCGGCGTTGAATGGCTTGTGGAGGCACTTCCAAAGTCCACCCAGGCAATTGCGCACTGTTCGCAACCATTGTTGGAGCGTTCGTCGACAGTTGAACAAAGGCCGAGTCACGCACCAGGGGGAGGTAGATCGGTGCGTCAATGATCGTGCTGACCCCTGGAATCGCTTCAAAGAGTTTGCTCACCGTCGGGTAAAAAGCTCCCGGATCCGTTCGCACCGCGTGTCCATCCACCTCGATGAGCAACTTTCCGCCGGGAATCTCACTCAGGACAAACTTGCCGTTGGCATCGGTGACCGCGGTCGCCGAGCTTCCGTTCAGAATGCGAACGGTGGCTCCTGTCAAAGGACTTTCCCCACCTTGCACATTGCGGGATGCATCAAACACCCAACCGGTCAAGCTGGTGCCTGGGATACCTTCGCTGTTCGACGTTCGAAACGTGGAATGTTGCGTGGGCACGACTGCTTGGTTTCCAGCGCGGTCAAATACGTTCGTGGCAATCAGAGTCACATCGAACGCGGTGTTCCCAGGCAGTTCCTGGGCTGGAATGAAGGAAAGGCGGGTGCCAGTTTGATCGTTCACCAACCGTCCGGGCAGCGCACTGCCAAAGGTTCCCACGGTTAACGTCGCCGGGTTCAATCCATGGTCGGGCGATGTCAAAACGACGGGCTCATTGAAACGGGCAACGATGAATTCCGTCGGCAAAACGTCGCGTTGCCCGTTCGCGGGCTCGAGCACTGCGCTGGGCGGTGTCGTGTCGAGTTCAAAGGTCAGATCCCCTGCCCCAAGACGTTTCCCGGTAACCCCCTCGGCAATCACATGCAACGTATGAGACCCGTCCTTGAGCAGGCCCCCGTTGAGCTGATCCAGCCGCGTCGGGCTCATCGTAAAGCCACCGTCGGCGTCGAGCAGATCGGTCAATGCCGAATACTGGTCGACCGGCCGATCGTCGAATCCCGCGCGCAGCTGGCTCAGTCCATCCTGACTTGAAACACTCCCCGTGATCGTCGCGCGTTGAGTGATTCGATCGCTCGCGCTGACTCCCGTATCCGTGGCAAGGTTCAACGCGATCACGATGGCTGGAGTCTGATCAGCCCCCCGTAAACGGAAGAACTTGGTGGTGGTCGCGGTGTTGACTTCAAGCGTGTAACGCCCGCCCGACAAGACGGGTGCGCGCCCGGCTTCTTTCCAGGCGCTGCCGGTCAGAGCGTCCGCAACTTCCAGGAGATACGGTTGTCCGGTGTTTGGCCACGAGACAAGGACCGTCCCTGCCGTATTGAGTTCCACTCTCAACGCCGGACCGCTCCCGGCGCGCAATCGAAAGAATCGCGCGGTGTCGGCGAGCGCGAGTCGGACGCTTTGCTTGCCATCCAACAACTGCACCGGGTTTGCGATTCGCTCCCACGCAGCGGCGGTCCCCAAGGCGGGTGTCGCTTCCAACTGCACGGTGTCTGAAGCCCATTGAAGGATGATGGCGTTGTCCTCTCGAATCACAGCGAGGCCTGCGTTTGTCGAATCCGCAGCTCGAACAACGGCCAGAGCCGAAAGGATGTAGCTTACGACCGCATAAAGCCGAAGAGATCGACTGCGAATACCTTTGTTCATGAGAATTGCGAACTGGTGGTTGAACCCTAGCAGATTAGCCCGCTGTGCCAAGTCCAGAACGACCTGTTGGAATCTAGCCAACGAGATCAAATTGCGACACGCGAACCAGGACGAACGAAGTTCGTGAGCCACCTGGATTCGGAGTGCGTCCAGGCCTTAACCAGAACGCTCGGATTCAACTGGACTCTTCCCGGGACCGAAGCCAATCTCCCCGTCGATCGAGGTTGGCGCTCGCCCTGCTTCTTTCAATGACGAGGTAACGCGCTCACTCAGGCGTTCTTCGGCTCGAACAAAAACTTGAAATTGAAATTCCCGATGGACGGCTCACCGCTTGCAACGATTACACCTGGAAAAGAAGGACTCGGCGACTACGCTCGATTGAAGCTCGCGCTCCTTGGAGTCACCTCTGCCGTTCCGGGAGGGATCGATAGTTTCTCGGAGCTGTTGTCCCCGGTCATTGCTCAATACCGCGAGAAGGAGAGGTTGCTCGCGACCCATCTTTGCCCGGCGGACCAGCGAATTCAGTCGTTCCTGTTCGATTATCTCCAAGACGTAGCCGTCCCGCGCTTGCCCGCACGCACGCTCGTCTTGGACGTCCCAGGAATGGCTCGATTGCTCTCATTGCCCTGCGACCGAGATGAGTTTGCCTCGAGCATTCTGACGTCGTATCGCGTCAAGCAAGGAGTCTTGCATAACCCACGAAGCGACCGCCGCACAACCCAAGGGATCTTTCATGTGGCGGAAGGTGGATTACCTATTCCCGAGGACAAGCTGGCCGTGCCGAAGTTGGTATTTTCCAGACTGCTGACTGAGGCGCTCCGTCCGCCATCCGATTCGCTGTGCCTGCCTTTCACAGCCACACAACCACAGCCAGCCGAGTGCTTCGTCTCCCTGTTACTCAGGCCGGTCGTTTGCCCGGAGGTCCCAGGGTTTACTCCTCAGAAGAGCATGGAAATCCGCTTTTTTGCGCCCGGCAGTTTGGTCAGCAACCTGGATTTTGTGGAAAGCATCTTTGGGAATGGCGGAGACCCTGGTCTGCCGGAAAACGACTCTGCGCTGGACGCAGAACATTGGACGGGCCATAGCGGATGCGTGATCCTGGCCCCCCACCTCATTCGACTCACCAAGAAGGGGGTAGGCCTGCCAGGCTGGCAGGATGCCACGCCTCGTCAAAAGCGAGATGGGATGTGCTGGAAAGACGAAGGAGAACTCTACAATGGAGGACTTCCATTCAAGGTTACATGCCGAGACGAGTCCGGCGTTATAGTAACGGTCATTGCGGACAATTACTACGGTTACTGCAAAAAAGAGGTAAAGACCCAAATCAGTTTCGCCGCGAACCTGTTTGGCTTGTGCGAAGAAGAGCATGCGGGCGGGGCGCTGGTCTTTCCCAGCTATGACCTAGGTGAGGATTTTAGCGGCGAACTGCACGTGCGTCCCATGGCGTATACATTCGCAAGTGCACTCCAGTTGTTAGGCGACGCCGCGGAGGTTCAACCGGGAGGGTACGCCGTTGACAAGAAATATCCCGAGATCGTGTATGTGCCCGAAGGAGCCCATTTCGATTTGCACAAACAGCAAATATCCTGGTCAACGGAGACAGGCACACAGGGAATCAAGCTGCTGCCTGGCAAAACGTATGTCCGCCCGTCGGGCTACAAAGTGCGTGTCTTGAAGCCCGGAGAGAACCGCGCGTGGCGTTTGGTCGGAACGGTGGCTGAAGGTTTGCTCTGCCACAAGCCCTGCACCGTCTCAGGCGGCGGCAAGTCTGAGATTTCCAAGCCGATCAGCGACGCAGTGTTGACCGGTCCAGTCTTCGTTGCGGACTTTCAAAAAGATTTCGATCAAGTTTCCGCGTTGATCGGACGGGATTATAGCCGTCGATTTTGCGACCCATCACGAAGCGACGCGCGTCCGATCTTGAGCGCCGAACGATCGCTCGGATCGGTGATTAAACTGCTCACGCCCGACGAATGTGATTACACGCCCGAATACAACGCCTGGTTGATGGCCGTTCCGCAATATATCAAAGAACTGGTCTTTGTCGTGAAGCGGTATTACAAGCCGGAATGGGGCAACGATTGGCGGCAGCATTTCACCGTCGACATTATCAATGGTAGTCCGGCCAACGAATTGAAATGCCACAACCGCAAACTCGTGACGACCTATCTTCGAGTCGGCTTCGAAGCAGACGGTTCCTGGCGAACGTTCGGACTCCGCAAAGATTTCCATCCGGCCGTAAAGATTCAGGCCGAAGACGACATTACCGCGTCTGTTGTAGCGCCTACGAGCTCGCTACCCACCGTCCCGGAGTTTGAAGCAGCCGGCTCGTTGAAGTTCGTCCAGAATGCCGAGAAGCGCCTTTTTCAACGTCCGGACGAGGCCATCCATCCTGGATATGATAAACAAACGGAATCGGATTTCGCCCGCAGCGACAATTTCTTTTCCAACTACCAACCCCTCCACCGAACCGATGCGCAGCAACTCATCGAAAACGCCATCGACTTTTACCAGTTCACCGATCCGATGCAGTCGCTAATCCGGCAGTCCGCCCAAGGGCAACGACCGAACGTCTTTGTCTGCTCCGCTCGTCCGAGACTGGTGGATGGTAAACCGACGAAGAACCCGCGTTACCTTCAACTCCGGCCGGACCTGGTCGATCCCCGCGAGAGTTACTTAGCGAATGTGGGCGCTCGGCTACGCCGACGGCTGCCCCTTCACCAACCGCTCTTGCAGCCCGTCGGAGCAGTCCTTCCTGGACGCCGGAACAATCCGCCAGAACATCAAATTCGTCCGCTGGCCGTCTTTAATCCGATTCACTATTTTGAGCTGCCTGAACTGTTTATGGAGTTCATCTGCAGCATGACGGGTAAGTCCCCTTCCACCACGGGCGCAGGCTCGGAAGGAGCGCTAACGAAAGGCCCATTCAATGCACTCCCTCCGATTATCGATCTTAACAATGCGCTTGTCTCCTGGCTTTTGACTGGGCATCACGGGTTTGTCACGGCGGCAGGTTACGTTGGTCCGCACAGCCGGGTCGATCATGATGTGAGCCTCCTCGTTCCGGAACTTTGGTGTCGCATGAGCGCGGAAGAGCGAGATCCGCATTACTTAATTCAGCATCAGTATCTGGAGCGGTGTACGGACTTCGAACATCAAGGCAAGAAAGTCCAAGCCAGTCGTTTGGGCTATCGCATCAACAATCGGTTCGTTCAGGGTTTTTTTGGGCGCATCTTTAATCACCCACACGCGGTGTTCACTGAACCGATGCTCCGTCCGGAGCTTCAAGACATCGACGTGTTCATTGATGGCATGGATAACATCGTCACCACTCAACGCCGGGTGGCCCAGCTCTATTTTGACGACGGCAGTGTCGCCCAGGCTTGCCCGCCGTTACGCGCCCTACTCCACTTGATGAAAGACGACCAATGGGAAGGGAAAACCTTGGCCGATCCTGAGGTTCGCCGCCTTTTTGCCCGCGAGACGCTATTGGCGAGCGATTGGTATGCCGAACGTCTTGCCTGCAAGCAAAAGCTCGACCGCCAACTCTGGAAACGTCACGTGGATTACCTCGACCGCTTTGTCAAACGCTCGAGCCATGCGGATGAAGCGGTCCGCTTGGGAATTCCCGACCGCCTTGTGCGCGCTCGGAAGACACTCGCTTACGTAGATTCGAACGAGTATCTCGGTTCTCTGAAAGGCACCATTGGAGTTGAACCGATTCGATCTCATGTCGGTGTGCCATCTTCAGCCAAGGGGTAATGCGCATCAACCAAAGTCGATTTTTGTGCCGCTTAAGCTCGAGATTCGCTAAGGTGGCGGGCCATGGTTGATCTAAAATCTCACGCCATTCCAGGTGCGGTCGAAATTGGCCCCGGAGTGAATCGGTTTCCTCGAGTCCACGTCACGACGCCCTGGAGCCAAGCGGATATTTACCTTTATGGTGCGCAAGTGACTTCGTTCCAAAAGCAGGGCAAGCCACCCCTCCTTTTCTTGAGCGAATCGAGCCGCTTTACGGAAGGTAAGGCCATTCGCGGCGGCATTCCAATTTGTTTCCCATGGTTTGGACCACGGACGGGCGACGTGGCGCACGGCTTCGCTCGCATTACGGAATGGCAACTCGAAAAGACGCAACAATTGAGCGGCGGCCAGGTCGTCGTCCGACTGCGCCTTCCAATTCTCAAACGGCCTGAACCCTGGCCGCCTTTTCTGGCCGAGTTGGTCGTCACCGTCGGCGAATCGTTAACCTTGGAACTGCAATTGACCAACCAATCTCGCGATCAACTATTCCGCTTCGAGAATTGTTTGCATACCTACTTCACTGTCGGTGACATCAACAAGATATCGATTCACGGACTGGAAGGGGTCCGATATCTGGATAAAATGCAGAATCCGTCGCCGGAGAAACAATCCGCGGATCCCATTAGAATCGTCGCCCAAACAGATCGAACTTACCTCCACACAACGGAGGCCGTAGAAATTCGAGACCCCGTTCTGAATCGAACGATTCGTGTTGATAAAAAAGGCTCCGCATCGACGGTGGTTTGGAATCCTTGGACGACGCAGGTGCTCGCGGATTTTGGGCCTGACGAGTTTCGCCGTATGGTTTGTGTCGAATCCGGGAATGTCGAACGCAATGCCCTATCGCTTCCGCCCGGGTCCACCACAGTTCTAGAGGTTACCTTAAGCAGCCGCGATTGATTCGGTTCGGCGGCGGTGCTGCACGATGGAACCGACGCCAAGCGGAATTAATAGGGTTAGAGATAACCACGATCCGCCCAGATCAGGCACAGCTTCGGCGCTGACGGTCGGTGGAATCGCCGTCAGAACAATATCGTCGATCGCCGCTCCGGCCGTGCCGTCGTTCACCAAACTACCAAACGTAAGCCGAGCCGAATCGGTTGCCGCCGTCAAAACGTAGTTTAGATAGACCCATCCGGGATCGCGGCCGTAATGGGTATAAAAGGAAATAGTGTCCACGACTTCCCCATGCCATAGGAACTCCATCGTGACTACCCACGGCGAATTCGATGGGTTGGCTGCCATGGCGAAGCTCAGATCGTAACTCTGCCCGGGCACGGTCGTCAGATCTTGCGAAATCGAGCCTTTGCCATAGCCATTTAAATCCACGGACTGGTGGCCCGAAGCAGCATTCCAAGAAACCCAAGAACTGCGATCATCGCTGACGACGTCAATGGAATCCCCCGCTACCGTCCAACCTGGCAAGCTTTGTCCCGGATAGTACGTCTGAAATCCAGTCGCCCGATCGGGAATCGGCGGGTCTTCGAAATCACCATTGACGATCAGATTGCCCTTCACAGCACCGGCGCCCAGGAGAGCGGTCGAGAGAACGAGGAGAGATGCGAATTTCATGTTCAACGCGTTTGAGACCCATGATTCATTTCCAGGCAGGCTGGCACAAAGCGCCCCCGTGTATTAATAGCTACACTGATACGACGATAGGTGCAATATTAATCTATCTCAGCTCCCTAGCAAGCCTTCGTCGTCCATTGCTCCCAGCGAGTGTGGTTGGCGAGAGGGCCGGGACAGCCTAGCCGCCCTCCCATCACCGCCGTTGATCTTGCGGGATGGGGGTCCTCTCGAGGAGGCACGAAGTCCAGTCCCTCAAGGCTTTACGACGCGGCGCACAGACTTTCCCGACTCTTGGAAGGATCGAACGAGCGCAGCGAAAGCCGACCGGAACATTGGAAAACGATCGGATCGAGTTGTGAGACAAAATTCAATGGTTCGGCTCGTGGAGACAAAAACCGAGACGCGCGAGCACATCGGAACGGCGCCGGGCGCCATCCATTTGACGTCAAGACCACGACCCGAGAGATTTCCGGAATAAGCCGTGAACTCGTCGATAATCTGAGATCCGGAAAATCGTGCTTTGATATCGGCTCGCCACGATTCAACGTCGAGAGCAGTGCCTTCTACCGCACTGTGACGCGTGAATGTCACGAAGATAGTCGCCGCTCGATCATTCGGCTGCAAGAGCAACCGGTGCCGGTCCGCTTCGACGGTCACGCGCCAGTCGAGCGGGCCGATAAAAGGAAACTCCTCGGTTCCGTCAACCACGACGTAGCGCGTTATTTCTCCCATTTCAGGCGGGCGAATCTTCTCTTCACGCATCGAGAATTCGGGCCCCGCGACGACTGGCAGCCAAGCCATGGCGAGTCCTGCCAAAAGAGCCAGTCGCTTCCGGGTCTGAAGCATAAAAACAGTGGCGATCAGAGAGGAAAACTCGGAGCCAGGGTTAGCCAGCTTGCGCGGATGAGGACTCGAGCGGAAGGTGTTCCTGGCGGCAGCTTGGCCGGGTTTTTAAAGTTCGTGTCAAACGCCCAACGCCGAACGGGCGGATTGTAAATTCCGATTGAACTGCCTGTGCCGCTCCAAGGCGCTGTGGCATAGCTACTCGGATACATGACGACCATGGAACCGTTGTAAGTAAACTCCACGCCCGACCAGTTCTCCAGAAACCGTGGAAAATTCTCCACCCCTCCACTATAGCTCCCCGAGACCGTTTCCACGATGCCAGCCATAAATGCGGCATTGACGGTGCTCTCGGTGGCCGCGCGCGAATCCAGCCCGAGCGAGCTATTGGCGTCGCTCCAGTTTGGGGATAGGACCGTAATGGCATCGGCGATCAAAGCGGCGGGGAGCGTTTGCGAGGTGTCCGCGGTGCCTTGAGCAGCAACGGGAGCGTTATAGTGGCCTTTGACGTAAAGCGGGTTCGGCGTGACCACCGTCAACCCTTGCGGCGGGAGAGTCTCGCCATTGACCAACCGGACGCCCGCTTCGGAGCTGGCAGTTTGAGTGCGCTCATCGAGGACATAGACAATGCGAACGTCGGTAAAGGGTAAAATCGGTCTGAGCAACGTATTGGTCGCACTCCATTGGCGCAATTTTGCCACGTCAATCTGGGTGGTCTTGATCGTCGCAGACTCTCTCTGGTTATAGAAGGTCACGGTCGTATCAACAAACTTGCTCAACTGAGTCACGGGAATAGTCGTGCCGAAGTTATCGATCGCTCCACTTGTTCCAGTAACGCCACCGTCCGTCACTTTGATGATCAAATCCGCTTGGTTATAGAATCGCTGTTTACCTAAGCTTGAACTCGCGGGCTCACTGAGGGGTGGCACTTCAACGACTTGGTGCACTGACGCCGCGGTGTTGTTCGTCCCAACAGGCAACGTTAAACTATTGACGCCGCCATCGTGCTCTCCGTTATAGACAATCGTTCCAGGCGTTCGCCCACTCGGATCGCCAGGCTTCTTATTGTGAATGATCGATCCAACAGCGGTAACATCGTTCTGAAACGTCAGCAGAGCCTGAGGCTGTGAATAGATGTTGCCGTTGCTATGAACCGGGCCCGAAATCGTCATGTCAGGGCCAGGGTTTATTTCCAAGTCCATGTTGTAGAAAATGGCAAATTGGAACAATGGAATGGTCGCTGCCTCGACATTTTGTTGCACCCCAGCCGAGAAATCGAACTGAGAGTTCAATTCCTTGGCGATCGACGCCACTTGGTAGGAACTCGCATAACCGTTCAAACCTCGATACTTCGACGACAGCTCTCGATACTCCATGGGCGGGGCGTAAATGACTTGGGTCAGATTCGAATTGCCCAGGTTGTTCCCGAAGGCGTACCCGGACCAATACGAGCTTTCGCTGGTGCTCGGAACGATCATCCGATAGCTACTCAAGTTCGCCTGCACCAAGGCGTCTCCTCCCGTCCGATAATCCGTCGACAGACGCGTGATCACTGATTCGGTCGCTGCTTCCGCAGCTGCGACGGTCCTAAAGTACTGATTGCTTCGCGCGTTCATTCGCATGGATTGCGTCGACCAACGCAATGCACTGCCCAACACAGACAAGCTGATGGCACCGAAGAGCAGTGTCAGAGCCATCGAGTAGCCTTCGCTCGGTCGCAACCGTCGTTGTCCGATCAACTTCATGGCTGCGCCAGTTTCCGCTGCGTAACCTTGGTCCGCATCTGGTAGTAGTCGTAAAATTCGCCCGTTCCGATCCTCATAATCGGGTACTCAATTTGCGAGAACTGGAGAGTGAGCCCCACGACGCGATTCCCTCGATTATTGGTCAGGACATTGCCGGCGAAATCTTCGGCAGTGAAAACCAGGGCGTTGCTTACCGATCGAGAGATGACTTGCGCCGCAATGGAACCGTTCGTGACGCTCTTGAGCTTCTGGTCCGCAGCATCGTAGTAGTATCGAGAGAAGTTTGTCGTATTTGTGGTTGCGTAGACTTGGATAGCGTTCGCTTGCTGCAACTCACCCACTCCCACCTCTGTAAATGAATTGAAACCACCTTGGCCGATTCGAATCAGATTCGCTGAACGGAGTTCTCCCACCAAGCGTGTGACCGCTGTTCTCGCGCTATCACTGGCCGCTAGTTTCGGCCGGACAAACTCAAACAGCCGCAAGCCGAAGAGGTGTGTCGTAATGAGACCCGCCAACACGAGCATCGTGACGCACATCGTCATCATGGCTTCCGGCAATGAGAAGCCCGCGTTCCGTCCTTCAAGCGGTGCCGTCGCTCTTGGTGAATATCGCAAGATCATGTGTCTGGAGCGCGGTAAGTGACGATCGTATTTGTGAACGGTCCGCGATCCATGCATCTCCAGACCGTGTCCACACGAACCATCCGCAACGGTGGATTTGTCGATACCGTGGTGATGGTGGTGTAGTTGGTCGCGTAGGCTATATTCGATTGGTTGATGGGGATATCCAGAATCTGCGCTTCCGCCGGGAAAAACGGGTCTTTCACCTGGTCAATCCCCGCGGCCTGATCCCAAACTCCCGCGCGCGTTTGTTCCATTCGTTGCATTGCCAAAGAATTCGCGGCTAGGGAATAGGAGGACCATTCGGCTTGTCGCATGCACTGGATAAAGCCCGTGGCGACCCCAGCAACGATCAACCCGCCAATGGCCATCGACATCACCACCTCAATCAAGGTGACGCCGCCCTGGCCTTGGCTTCGGAGCCTACCGTTTCCAATTCTCATGGACGCAAATCATCCGCCCGCGTTTTTGTTATCGAAAACGCCCCACAACACCTTGAGCACTCCACTTGCCAATTGACATCCTCCCCACTGGAATGGGCCTTCACCACGCAGTTCTGCCTCTAATCCCGGTAGATCGGCTTTGGCCAGACTGCGCCTAATCGACCAAATTCAAGCTCCCCGCGGTTGCCTGACATCGTGGCTCGGAGAGGGACCTTGCCCCTCCCCTTAAAGGCCGGCAGCCTCGAGCGCCTCTCTCAAGTCCGCGTTGTTGTGAGGTCCAAGGCTGAGACATCGTGCTCAAAGCCAAGACAGGTGCTGCCGCCAGAGAATCTTCGGCTGAGCTGGCCCCAATTCGGGTTCCTACGATTCTTTTCTGGTGTCGGCGTAACGGCCCGTCTACTCCATCGCTGATTCAAATCGCTGCAGTTATCAGTTGAACCAAACGGGCTAACGCTTACGTTCATCGTACTGTGCAACGTCTAATTTTAGCCTTGGTTATGGTTTGGGGAGGCTCGGATGCGTTTGGTCGTCCGCGCCATCACGCGATTGTCTCTGAACCGACGATCTATTCCGGAATTTGTGGAGCGTCAGCGGCCGCAGCGATAGGAAATGATCTTTTCATTGTCGCTGATGACGAAGCCAACGAATTACGGGTTTATCCCCGCCGACAAGGTGGCCCCCCCCTGCGCGTCACTCGGCTGACCTCCGACCTCGCCTTGGATCGAGGCTCTGCGGAAGTTGACATCGAAGGTGCGGCGCGCATTGGCAACCGCATCTACTGGATTTCGTCGCACAGTCGGAACCAAGCTGGAAAAGAGCATGCTAACCGCTATCGCTTTTTTGCTACGGACCTAAAAGAGACCAACGGACAGCCTCAAGTCGTCTTCACCGGACGGCCTTACAAAAACTTGCTTGCCGACCTCATTGCGGCGCCCGCGCTGCAACGGTTTGACTTTCGCGCCGCTTCTCGCGTGGCGCCCAAAACTCCCGGTGGACTGAACATTGAGGGGCTTTGCGCAACGGAATCTGGCGAACTGCTGATCGGCTTTCGCAATCCCGTTCCTAACGGGGATGCCCTTCTCATTCCTTTATTAAACCCTGATGGAGTCATCTCGGGAGAACCTGCCAAACTCGGCAAACCCATTCTTCTCGACCTAAACGGCTTGGGTGTTCGAGATTTAGGATACTGGCAGGGCGAGTATTTCATCATCGCGGGTGCATCTGACGGTGGAGGAAAGTCTCGACTCTATCAGTGGTCGGGAGGCACCTCACGCGCCAAGCACCTGAAGGAGATAGATCTGAAAGGACTGAACCCGGAAGCCATCGTCCTCTACCCCGATACCGGGTTGGGTGAAATCCAACTCCTAAGCGACGATAGTGGCAAACAGGACGGGAGGTCGTGCAAAGATCTGAGCCCAGCATCCCGTCGTTTTCGCAGCATCTCTGTCACACTTGAAAACAAACGAGGGCCAGGCCGGTAGTCACGAACAGGCACACGTCTTAAAGAGCGCCGAACGGAGTTGGGCACTCGGGCATTTGTCGATCTAGAGCCCGGTATTGGCGCAGGAGTTCGCCGGTCGAACCAATCGGCTCGTGGAGACCGCTGCCTTTTTTCCAACGGAGCAGTCGCGCCGATTCCTCCTGCACTCGACGGCGTCCATACTCGCCATCGCGAGCTTGATGAACGAATTTCATCGTCCGAAACGCATCAAACCACCCAAAGAACCGTTTCCGAAAAGTCGCCTCAGAGGTTGCGTTGGCTCGCATCTCAGCCAGGGCTTCTCCAAACTCTTGATCAACAAGAAAGCGCTGGAGTGCTGGCGAAAGCTGGCCGGAGATTGTCTGCTCCCCGGACGACAAGGCATGGAACAGCTCGTTGATCCTGGCAAACAGCCGCTGCAAGTCCAGAAAAGCCTCCGCGGGATAGTCCGGCGCCTCGCGCCCGCACAAATAATTGTCTACGGCGCGTCCGGTCCCGAACGGGACTCGGTCGGATTGTCTTGGCGAAGGAATCACCCGGGTGCGTGTTAGGTTGGTGAAACCACCCAGACTGATAATTTTCTGGAGAAAGTAGAAATCTTCTCCTGCCTGACGTTTGTTCATTCCGCCTTGTTTTTGATAGGCGCTTGGCCGCACCGCCATGGCGGAGCCAACGGTGTGAAAGGCGAACGGCGCTCCGGCCAGTGCAAGCCCTTGCACGTAGTAGCGCAAATGCAACTCATACGCGAGGATAGCGTCGTAGATCGTTTCCGGCAGCTCGCCTTCAAGCGGGTGTTCAAAGTAGACGCTGCAGCCGGGCGTGGCTGGGTGCTCATCAAAGTGCGTTGTCAACGCCACCAAGTAGTTCGGATCACACCGACAATCGGCGTCAAACGATGCGATCACACCCGCCTTGCTCCGGCCCACAGCCGACAACCGCCACAAAGCCTCGTCCATCCCAATCTTGCGCGCTAGACCAACACCGGCATGCTTGCGCGGGAGGTTCGGGCAGTAGATAAGGTGCACCTTCCAACCCGGTTGGCTATGTGCTCGTGCCCAGGCGCATCCTTCCACCCTAGTCACCTCGTTCTGAGTAGCGACGAACGCGGGAGAATCTTCGGAGCCATTGACCACGACGAGCACCTCCACGTCGCACGCCGGGCGGACGCATCGGCGCAGAGCCTCGAGACTCCCAACCAAATCTGGCTCATTGAAACACGGAATGACCACAACGATTCCAAGCTCAGGCGACGGCGGCGCGACGATTTGTCGGTCGCAGTAGCCGAACCTTTCGTAGTAGTATTCCAATGAATCGGCGGCCAAGCGCGAGATTCTTTGCGCTTTCGCAGCGGCGGCGCAACTGTCAACTTCTAGCCATGAAATACTCGTTAGAACTGACTGCTGCTACCCCTTCAGATTGGGCTCCGACAGTTCTTTCGAACTTGCCGGCATTTCTGCAGGATCATGCCGATTGCGAGAGAAAAGCGTCGGCGATGGCGATGAGCTTTGTCGCCAAGTACCCGGACCGCGTGGAGATTATTCCAGAGCTGATTGAGACTGGCATAGAGGAGTTGCAGCACTTTCAGCAGGTTTATCAACTCATGCAGAAACGAGGCGTTCTTCTCGCCAAGGAGATGACCGCGGACCCGTACATTCGAGCGCTGATGGACCTGTGTCATTCGGACCCCCAGCGGCGTTTCCTCGATCGCCTGCTCCTGGCCTCGATTATTGAATGTCGGGGCGCCGAGCGCTTCCGCCTCGTTGCCTCAGCCGTCGCCGGAGACCAGGAACTGCAACTCTTTTACCATGACCTCTGGGTGTCAGAAGCTAAGCACGGCAATATCTTCGTCAAAATGGCTCTCCAGTATTTCGAGGAAAAGTCGGTTTACTCCCGTCTTCGGGAATTGAATCACGCGGAAGGGCAGATCATTCTGACGCTGCCCCTGCGCGCCGCTTTGCATTAAGAGCGTGTTTTAAAAAGCAGAGGGGCGCTGCGGCGAGGGATTTTCGTCGTGATCAAGGCGGCGAGGCCTGAACAGTTGGCTTGGGCGCGTCCAGGCGCAGGAAGGTTCTCGGCGTGGGCGACGCCAAGAGATGCTAATCCGACCGTGGGCCATACCCTTCGCGATTGAGTCCAAAAAAGGCACGTGCCCTTGGCCATGAGCCAAGCCGATGCTAGATTGCAGGGGTGGATTAAGGACTCAAAAAGGAAACATGGAGAACAACCACAGTATTCGCTTGCGACGTTTGCAGGGGCAGTTGGGAGATGTTGTTTACCAGATGACCAAGGTTCAATTCTCCCGGTTCAGTGCTCCCGAAACGTGGCAGCCAGCTTTGAATGCCTACCGTTGCGAGCACTGCGTCGTCATTTGCGTCGACCTGGCTGGCGTTGACCGAGACCAAATTCAGCTCGAGGTCACGCCGACTCGTCTCTCCCTTCGGGGACAAAGGCGTCCTCCCGAGCCGGAACCGCACAAGCCCGTGCAAATCCTTGCTATGGAAATCGATTACGGACGATTCGAACGCGTCGTCACGCTCCCGTCGGACACCCAGCCGGACAAGGTTACGGCTGAGCAGCGGAATGGATTGCTTTGGATTTACCTCCCGCTGCGTTGCCATGCCTGAGAGCCGAGAGCCTCCGCTCCAAGAAAACGTCCCATTTGTCGTGAACGGACAGCATATGAATACGAAAGAGAATCCAGTCGTTAATCCGCCCCAAGCCGACTCGGTCGAGGGGCAGCAACCCGCGGTGATCGCTGTTGCCAAAAAGGACGACGGGCAGCCGCTTATCCCTGAAGTGCTACCCGTTCTGCCGGTCAGGAATCTGGTGGTCTTTCCTGGGACTGTGGTGCCCTTGACAATTGGCCGGCCCAACTCGCGACGCCTCCTCGATGATTCGCTTCCCCAAAGCAAAGTCGTCGCTTTGTTTGCCCAGCGCCAGCCAGACCAGGATGATCCAGGTGCCGATGATCTGTACCGCATCGGCGTGGCGGGGCTTGTTTTGAAATTGTTGCGCCAACCGGATGACAGCGTCTTGATCGTGGTTCAGGCTCTGAAACGTGTGGTTATTGAGAAAGTCGTGGTGTCGGATCCATACATTCGCGCTCAGGTCAAAGTGATCGAATCCGTCGCGCCAGCACCGGCCAGCACCGAATGGACCGCCTCAGTAAACAATTTGCGCGAATCGGCTGCTAAATTGATCGAAATGACGCCGGACGCTCCCGAGCAGGCCCGGATGCTCATCCTCAATATCGAAGACCCTGGCACTTTGGCCGATTTCCTTGCCAGCAGCCTGAATCTGGATACGCCGCAAAAACAAGATCTTCTGGAGGAACTCGACGTCGTTAAACGCGTCCGCTCGGTCCAACTCCGAGTCTCCGCGCAGCTGGAGATTGCGCAACTCCAGCAAAAGCTGCAAAAGGACGTCGCGGACCAATTCACCGATGCCCAGCGCCGGGCGTATCTAACGGAACAGATCAAAGCGATTCAACGCGAACTTGGGGAATCCTCTGATGGCACGGAAGAACAGGCCGAACAATTAAGACGCCGCCTCGACGAAGCCAACCCTCCAGCTGCGGTGGCACAGATGGCTCACCGGGAACTCAAACGCCTCGCTTACATCCCTCCGGCTAGCCCGGAATATTCGGTCATCGTCAGCTACGTCGAGATACTCGCGGAACTTCCTTGGTCCAAAGCCACGGTCGACAACCTGGATCTTTTGCAGGCGCAACAGGTCCTTGATCGGGATCATTACGACCTGGAGAAAGTCAAACGCCGTTTGATCGAGTACCTGGCCGTGCGAAAACTCAATCCCGACGGACGCGGCCCGATTCTCTGCTTGGTAGGTCCGCCCGGAGTGGGCAAAACCAGCCTGGGGCAATCAATCGCGGACGCCCTTGGCCGAAAGTTCGCACGCCTAAGTTTGGGAGGGATCCGGGATGAAGCCGAGATTCGCGGACACCGACGAACTTACATTGGGTCGATGCCCGGCCGACTGATTCAGGAACTCCGTCGTGTCGGCACCCGGAATCCCGTCATCATGCTGGATGAAATCGACAAACTCGGCGCGGATTTTCGCGGAGACCCCGCGAGCGCGCTTCTCGAAGTTCTCGATCCTCGGCAGAATAACGCCTTTGTCGACCGCTATCTGGATGTGCCGTTCGACCTATCGCAGGTGATCTTTATCGCCACAGCGAACACGATCGATCCGGTCCCGCCAGCGTTGCGAGACCGTATGGAAGTGCTTGCACTCCCTGGTTATACCGAGCGAGAAAAACTCCAGATTGCCAGACGCTACATTGTTCAGCGTCAACTCCACGAGAATGGAGTCCAAGCGGAACAATGCGCCTTGCCCGACCCCACCCTTCTCCAAATCATCAATGATTACACCCACGAAGCGGGCGTGCGGGATTTAGAACGTCAGATCAGCGCCGTCATTCGCGCCGTCGCCGCACGCGTCGCGGCCGGGGAAGCTCCCCACATTGAAGTCACCCCCACCCTCTTGCAGGAGATCCTCGGCCCGGTCCGTTTTATTCGAGAAACCCGTCTCCAATCGAGCAGCCCAGGAGTCGTGACCGGTTTGGCCTACACTCCCGCGGGCGGCGAAATTCTGCACGTCGAAGCGACTCGGTATTCTGGCAAAGGCGCACTGCTCCTCACCGGGCATATTGGCCAGGTGATGAAGGAGTCTGCTCAGGCCGCCTTGAGTCTGGTCCGCAGCCGCGTCGCGACGCTGGGGATCGATCCCGCGGCGTTTCAAGAGAACGACCTTCACATTCACGTCCCAAGCGGCGCCGTGCCCAAGGACGGTCCGTCCGCAGGGGTGGCGATGTTTACCGCGATCGCCTCGCTCTTCACCAATATCCCCGTTCGTCCAGACATTGGCATGACCGGGGAGATTAGTCTGCGCGGCTTGGTTTTGCCCATCGGTGGCTTAAAGGAAAAGACCCTGGCGGCCCTCCGAGCGGGTCTGCAAACGGTTCTGATTCCAAAGCTGAATGAAAAGGACCTGCCAGACATTCCTGCCGAGGTGAAAGAGCGTCTGCGGATTGTCCCAGTGGAAAACGTCGATCAGCTGTTGAAAGCCGCGCTAGAGCGTCAACCGACGGCAGCTCCTCACCACCAGGAGAAGCCACCACACGCGGCGAAAGCCAAATCCGCGTCGCGACGATCGAAACCGTCGGAAATCACCAGCGCCTACAATACGAACCCGGAGCAATTGCCAGCCGCTGCCTCAATGGATGATCGGTGAGCCCTGCTGGACCTGGTCACCGTCGCGCCGCCCGGCTTCCTCCTTCTCGCTCCACTCATGGAGACGCTGGTGCCGTTTCGCTTTGGGCAGCTTGCCAAGGTCGCGGACGGCCGCGTAAAATGGGGCGAACTGACCTTGGTTGCTTCGCAGCAAGGCCTGTAGTCCCGGAACGAGGTCGTAGTAGACGGCTATGGTGTTGAGCTGCGCATTGTTCAGCTTCCGATTGAACCAACCGTCGTAATCGGCGACGCCTCCCCAAGTTGTCTTCAGGTACGCGTAATCCTCTTTGGATCGCGCCAGAATCGCTTCCTTCTCTGCGCACATCCACGCTGGGCCAACTCGCCCCGCCCACGCCCGGGCTGGCCCTCGTGGAGGTTCGCCGTAAAGTGCATGGAGCTGACGCCGCGTATTCATAACCAAGCTGACAAATTGGCGGTTACGTTCCAAATCCAACTCGTAGCGGTCACGGCCAGCGGAGTTTCCCGAAACGGTCAACCAACGACGCACGCCCTCTTCCGCCACGACCGTCGCGAAAGCCTCGTTGAAGTCCGTATCTCCGTTCACAAATAAACGCTGGTGCGTCAGTTCGTGAAAGAGAATTTCAGCTAACTCGGGCTCGGAATGGTAAATAAATGTATTCAGCAACGGATCTGCAAACCACCCTAACGTCGAGTAGGCCTCAACGCCTTCCGTGTAAACGTCGTACCCTTGCGTCGCAATCTTCGCCGCATACGCCCTGGCGTCCGCCTCCGAGAAATAACCGCGATACTTTAAACTCCCGACCATTGGATACCACCATTTCTTCGGTTCCAAAGAGTACGCTGGTGCAGCGTGGACGTTCCAAACCGCGAATCGTCGATGCAAATCGACGTAGGTCTGGTAATGCCGATGGATCGGTAACCCGAGTTCCTTCGCGGCAAACGCTCGTAAGCGCTCGATCAACTCGAATTTCTGGCGCAGCAACGGGTCGGTGGTTGGTTTCGCCATCATTTCAGCCACGGACTGACGCTGGGACAGGACTTGATATTCCCCGCGGATCGCCTGGGCATAATAGCCCGCGGTTTGGCAACCACTCAGGAGCATCGCTAAGATCCCGCAAGCCAGTAAAGGCGCCACGGAAGCTGGGCGAACGGCTCTAATACAACTAAGCATCACTCTGCTTAGCGCAACTCTGCCGCACTTTACAAGCGCGCGACCCTCAGAAGGTCGCGCTATTGGAGCCCGGCCCAAAGGCGGGCCTGGGATTCTGCGGTGGGCGAGGCGGCACCTGGCCGGTTCCGTCGCACGTGAGATCACCACACCTCAGGGTGTGGTTGATTGTCATTATTCCAGCGTGCGCCCATCGCTGGAACGTAGAGGATCTGGCCTCGTTTCAGCTGTTCCAGATGTCCGTCACAAAAAAGCACATTCTCCCCAACTTTGTGCCACCCTGAGCGCGAACTGGCTGGATATGGATTCGCGATCCCAGCGTTGGTCGACGGGTGGATATCGCCTGTGGCAATAATTCCCTCCGCGAGCGCCACCATGTCCGAGGGAACCATCACCGCACTTTCCGTGACGCTGGGCGGACGAGGTCCGCTATAGCGGAGCGTGCTGAACTTGCCCAAGCCCAGGTTCACCCCAAGGTCCATCCCGTTCAGGCGTTCGGTTCCTCGGGCATTATAGCCGTAGGAGCCCTGCGCATAAATGCCATCCACCATCATATTGTCGTCGAAAACGTGGCCATACTTGTTCGCAGTACAACGATAAAGCTCGTTCGTCCAAGTGGCGCCGACGTGCGGCTCAATCGATTGGAACCACCATTTGCCATGAACCCCGGACGGCGGATCGAGGAATTCATGCGGATATTTAGACTCATCGGTCACGTAAAGGGCCAGCCCGAGCCCAATTTGTCGAAGATTACTCTTGCAGCGCGCCATTCCAGCGCGTCCCTTGGCGGCAGTGAGAGCGGGCAGCAACAAACTCGCTAGAGTAGCAATAATCGCTATCACTACCAGAAGTTCGATGAGGGTGAACGCCCGACTCCTACACCAGCGGCTGGTCCACACGTCCGGATGACAGCAACAATTCACGGGAACGGATCAATACTGCCCTCGCTGCTCATTGCCGTCAACCCCGACCTCCGTGCGATTCCGTTAAGGCCGACGGCCACAATTGCGGATGAATATTCCCGGCGCGTTCCAATCCTCACTCCTGGGCGGCAGGGTCCCAGGCAGGCAACGCCATCTCGAGAAACTCGATCGTTCTCCCGCTGGCAAGCTTGGACCGGTGACGGTCGAACCGACGGATGCTCCTTTGTCTTACCAACGGCTCGCCTTCCCCAAAGGGTCGGCAGAATCATTTCTGACCCTGGGCTGGTGACAGGCCAATCCCACGAATGCCACCGATGTGCAGCCTTGTCCCAAATTCGTCGACTCCGACGCTGTGATGCGTCCGGTTTTAATCCCTCAAGTGAAGTGAGATCTCCAATTGTTTCTGCAGCTCTCGAGCACTCGTGACAGGCACCAGGTCCGGGAGATCCTTCAAGGTCACAGTTCCTCGCGCTGCCATATCCTCCAATCGTCGGAAAAAACTCGCCCAGTGCACTTCTCTGTCTCCAACCAGAAAGATAGGCACTCTGGCCAATTGACGACTTTTGATCGTCTCCAGAATTTGGAAAATTTCCCATTCCGTGCCCGTCCCTCCCGGGGCGATGATCATGGCCGCGGAGTGAAGGATCATCATGGTTGCGGCCACACTGGAAGATCAATCCGTCGGTGATGATATCGTTGGTCTGCTTGGTCTCGATGGAGACGTATCGACGGAATGCCAGCTTAGGGTCTCCATGGTCGGTTGCCGGCCCATAGTAAGTCGTGTATCCGATGCTCGGCCCGCCCGCCTCCATGGCTCCGCGGCTTCCAGCCTCCATAATTCCCGGACCGGCACCCGTCAAGATCGGCAGCTTAGTGCCATACTGAGTTGTCCAGGAACGCGCGAACTCTCGCACTTGTTGATAGAGAGCAGTACTCTCCGGAATTCGAGACCCCCCGAAGATCGTTACAAAGCCCCCCGGATACTTCACTGCTTTGAAACGATATGCCGCCCTCAAATCGGATTGGAGTTGCCTGACCGTGAGATTGTTTTCGTATCCAACATATGGGCCCACGTAACTTGCATTCGGCACCGAACTTCGAAAATTCGCACAGCCCGACGTGACCCCGGCTAGGGTCATCCAGACGCACAGAAATGCCGCCTGCTCGAGTGCTTGGCTTGAGTTCCAGCGTCCAGCGCTCGGTGTGAAGGATCGTCCTTTCCATTTCATAGAAGCTCTCTTTTGTTCGTGATTCCCGCCGCTGCATCGGTGCTGTCGATTCGGAACAATCAAATAATGCCGCTTTTAAAAACCGGTCCTTGGGATCGCCTCGGATAGCGACTTACGGGCGCACAAGAACGGAGTCCGGTCCCGTTCTTGGGACGCAAATACCCCATGCTCGAGAATCAAGAAAATCACGGGCACGTCGAAGCTTCTCAGAACCTACGGTATTAACCGCAGGACAAACTAAATGATCTTGGTGATCAGCTCCGCCCCTTCCACCCCAACGAGCTTCTGATCCAGACCGCCATAGAAGTAAGTGAGTTTATCGGGATCCAAACCCATCTGGTGCAGCGCGGTTGCGTGAAGATTCTTGACGTGCAACCGGTCGGTCACAGCGGCGGAACCCAGTTCATCGGTCTCACCAACGCTTATGCCGCCTTTGATCCCTCCGCCCGCCATCCACATCGTGAACCCGTAGGCATTGTGATCGCGCCCCGTGCCTTCCGCGTATTCGGCCGTAGGCTGGCGGCCAAACTCTCCTCCCCAAATGATTAATGTGCTATCGAGCATTCCGCGCTGTTTGAGATCCTGGATCAACCCGGCAATCGGTTTATCCGTGCGGCCCGCGTGATAAGTATGATTCTTGACCAAATCGCCGTGCGCATCCCAGTTGTCGTCGTTATGCGCGCCCCCGGCGTAAAGTTGCACGAATCGCACACCGCGTTCGACCAACCTCCGGGCCAGCAGACAACGCTGGCCAAAATCTTCGGTCCGCTTTTCGTTGATGCCGTAAAGTTCCCTCGTAGCTTCGCTTTCCTTGCTAAAATCCACCGCTTCGGGCGCGCTACTTTGCATCTTGTAGGCCAACTCGTAGCTGGCAATTCGAGCGGCCAGATTGCTGTTATCAGCGCGCGGCCCCTGGTGTTCAGAATTGAATTCCCTCAAGGTATCGAGCAGGTGACGTTGTGCCGCCGGACTCATGTCCGCAGGGCGTCGCAGGTCGAGAATCGGTTCACCCGCCGAACGCATGATGGTCGCTTGGTAAGTCGCGGGCATGTAACCACTCGACCAATTCTTGGCGCCGCTGATCGGCCCGCCGGTCGGATCGAGCATCACGACAAAACCTGGCAAATTCTCATTCACACTCCCCAAGCCATAATTGACCCAGGAACCCAGGCAGGGACTCCCGGACAGGATCTTGCCGGTGTTCATCTGCAGCATCGCGGAGCCGTGAATCGGGGAATCGGCGGTCATGGAATGAAGAAAGGCCAGATCGTCGACACAAGTCGCCAGATGTGGAAAAAGATCGCTGACCCATTTTCCACATTGACCGTACTGCTTCCCTTTCCATTTCGGACCGACCACGCGCCCGACATTGCGCTTGCCGCTGCGGCCAAAGGTCTTCACAGGAATGGTCTGGCCATCGAGTCGATACAATTCGGGCTTGTGGTCGAACGTGTCCACGTGGCTGGGCCCGCCGTACATAAAAAGGAAAATAACGCTCTTGGCTTTTGGGGCAAAGTGCGCTGGCTTCGCCTGCAGCGGGTTCACGAAATTTGCGGGAACCACAGCCGCCTGGGCGTCGCGCCCGAAGAATCTATCCAGTGTCAGCAGCCCCGTCAGGGCAAGCCCTGTAAACCCGGCGCCCGCCTCCCACAAAAACTCGCGCCGCGTCCGGCGGCAGAAATGGCCGTTGGGATCGATGTTGCTCATTAGTCAAGATAGACCAACTCGTTCAAGTTAAGAGTCATCAAGCAAAAGCACTTTAGCGCCGCTTCCGTCGTCGCACCGTCCTGCGCGCGGAGTTTTTCCATCAGCTCGACCCCTCGCGTCACCTCAGTCTCGGTTGGGCGGCGGAGCGTGGCGAGTTGGAGTCCGAGGCGGACTTGTTGTCGCTGATCTTCCCCCGCTTCACGGCGCAAGCGTGCGGCCAATAATTCCGCCTGTTGATTGAGAAAACGGCTATTCAACATTCCCAACGCTTGGGTCGGTTGGGTGGTCACGAATCGAACGGGCGCGGACCGATCGGTTTCTGCGACGTCAAAGCTCTCCAGAATCGGGGTCAGGAGCGAGCGTTTGACCTTAATGTAGATACTCCGGCGCGCCTGCTCCGAAGCGGACGACTGGCCCCACCCTTTCCCAGGCTGTGACTGACCTGCCATCACCTCGGCGGGAATCTCCACAAAGATGCCCGGACCGAACATTCTCAGGTTCAAATCACCCGTGAGCGCAAGAATCGAGTCGCGAATCTCTTCCGCGGTGATTCGACGCATATCGAAGCGCCAAAACCAATCGTTTTGCGGATCCGATTGCAGAGCTTCCGGCTGTCCCCTCGACGACATCTGATATGTTTGCGAAGTCATGATCAGGCGGTGCAAGGCCTTCACGCTCCACCCTCGCGACATGAACTCGTCCGCCAGCCAATCCAGTAACTCCGGGTGAGTCGGTCGGTCCCCCTGGAGACCAAAATTATTCGGTGACCGAACCAATCCTCGTCCAAAGTGATACTGCCAAATGCGATTCGCCATCACTCGGGCGGTCAAGGGATTGTTCCTCGACGCGAGCCAGTTTGCGAGCGCGAGGCGTCGGCCGCTCGTGTGCGCCGTCGGCACAGCCAGAGGCTTCTCGTTACTGACGACTTCGATGAATTGGGGCTCCACGACGTCGCCCTTCCTCCCAGGATTGCCCCGTAAGAGCACGTGCGTTGGCGGCGGCGCCCCAGTCGCTTCAGTGACCGCGAGCGCCAGGTTGGCCGGGACGGCCGGCTTGATCTCTTCCAACTCCTTGAGCAGTGCTTCGTAACGCGAGAAGGCATCCGCCCCAAGGACGCGTTGGCCCTCCTCTCGAAGAAGCTTCTTGAAATCGCGCTTGGACAACTCCGCCCCACCCTCCTCCGCTGTCAACGTATCGCGAAATGCCTTTTCGATCGCCCCGATCTGCGCTTTCACCTCGCCGCGACGTCGTTCCGTCTCTTTCTGGCGCAACTCGAACTCCCTGCGTTCCTCCGCGTTGGCGAACAAGGGGACTTCGTCGGTGGGCCCACCGTTACGGAAGTGATTGATGTTTCGGAAAAAAGCGACCAAGCCGTAGTAATCCCGTTGGCTGATGGGATCCATCTTGTGGTTGTGACAGCGGGCGCAGTCCACCGTCAGACCAAGGAAGACCTGGCCCGTAGTCGCCACGATGTCATCGAGGCCGTCATAGCGGGCCAACTCAGGGTCCGCGGGTTCATCATCCCAAATGCCCAGGCGATAGTAGCCCGTCGCGGTCAGTGCTTCATTGTCCCCCGCGGAAAGCTCGTCCCCAGCCAGTTGCTCCCGAATGAAGCGGTCATACGGCTTATCCTCGTTAAACGCGCGCACGACGTAATCGCGGAAGCGCCAGGCGTTTGGCTTGTCCCCGTCGCGCTCGTAGCTGTTGCTCTCGGCAAACCGCACCAAATCAAGCCAGTGCCTCCCCCACTTTTCGCCGTAGCGCGGCGAGTTGAGCAAACGGTCGATCAGGTGCTCCCAAGCGCTGGGGGAGTCGTCCCGCAGGGAATTCCTCCACCTCCTCCAAGGACGGTGGCAACCCGGTCAAATCGTAAGCGGCTCGACGAATCAGCTCGAGCCGGGTGGCGGAGGGGTTTGGCACCAGCCCCTTCGCAGCGAGTTTGGCGAAAATGAATGCGTCCACGGGGTTGGCCGCGCGCATGGCCAAGTCGCTGATCATTGGCACAGGCGGCCTCTTTACCGGCTGAAAGGCCCAATGGGCCCGGTCCTGGTCGCTGATTTGAAAGCCCTTGCTGGCAGCCGCGGGCGCCGGCGCATCCCCGGAAGGCATGGGCGCGCCGCGTTGCACCCACTGTGTCAGGTCTTGCACTTGCGTCGCGGAGAGACGCTTTTTGGGCGGCATTTTCAGGTCTTCATCTTCGTAGCTGACCGCGAGAATGAGACGGCTCTTTTCCGGCGCGCCTGGCGTGACCACTGGCCCACCGTCGCCACCGGCCCGAATAAACTGAGGCGAGTCGAGACGCAGATTGCCCTTTTGCTTCTGTTCTCCGTGGCAGGAATAACAATTGTCCGCGAGGAGCGGACGCACCTTGCGCTCGAAGAACTCAATCTCCGCGGAAGAGGGTTCAGCCGCGTTGAGCGGAGGGGGTGCACTAAAGCCGGAGAGCCAAATCAGGGCGACCGATAGCGTCCTGATGCCATTGGCCCGTCGAAAGAGAGCTAGATTGGTTTTCTTCACTTCTTGGCACCCAGCAATGACTGCACAGGCGTCGAGTTACCAAAGTTCTTAAAATCCTGCCATGTCCAGACCACCTTTTTCTCTTTCGTGACCTCGATGAACTGCGGATTCTCCGGGCCCGCGTGGCAATTCCCGATCATGGTGTTGCCATTCGGAAGCCGTTCAATACAGGTAACCCACGCGAGGGTGATTCCTGGCAGATCATTTTGCTCAACCTTCCACGCAATTTCTTTGCGGGGCGTTACTTCAAGGACGCTATGCCCGTTCCCAGTTCCAATAAGAGTATTGCCGTTGGCTAACCGAATGGCCGAGAAAACCGAGTTACCAAAGGCCTCCGGACCATGTCCACCCTTCTTGGTCTTGCCAAATAACGGCACCTCAAACTCCCAAACCACTTTCCCACTGGAATCATACTCGCGGACAACGCCGTCCGCTTCCTGTGCCACCAAGTAATTGCCATTCTCGATCTTGCGGGCGAGCCGCGTATCACTGTGGGCATTGGGATGCTCCCGTTTCAAAGGGATCAAATGCTGAATTTTACCGTTTCGGTCCACTTCAATGATTCGCCCTGCCCCAGACTCGGCGATCATGGTCAGGCCATTTTCCAGGCGCTGGAACGCATGAACTTCAATCCGCTGGCCTTCATTGCCGTTCATCTTTCCGGAATCATACTCCCAAACCACCTTCTTATCCGGCGCGACTTCCACAATCTTCTGAAATCCTTGCTGCAAGAGGACGTTTCCGTTCGCCAGGACGTGAGCGTCGTGAATTCCCCCGATCTTTAACTCCCATTCGAAGGTATCATCCGGGGCGATGATTGCCAGTCGGCCGGTGGAATCGTCCGCCGCGAGAAACCGACGGCCTGGCCCGGTTTGTCCAGCGTGAAGAGCAAGACTCGCCAGAGCCAGGAGACAGGCCAGGCAAACGGAATGGGACTGGTTCATGCCCTTTAAGGTTACGATTCCTGTCGCCGAAAGGAAACTCGATTTTCGTTTCTTTCTCGGACGTCTTGGACTTGCGTCACCCCCACGGGCGGAATAATTCCCACTTACGCCGCCTCTGCGCCGGCCAGTTCGCGAGCGGCCCGACGACGGGCCGCCATCCGCTTGACCAGTTCGTCCGCAATGACCCCCGCGAGAATCACCGCCCCGATGATCGCGAATTCCAGATGGGTCGGGATGCCGAGGATGTTGATGGCGTTATACAGAACCCGCATGACCGCCGTGCCAACGATGACTCCCGTAATTGTCCCCTCCCCACCGCGCAGACTGCATCCGCCCAGGACCGCTGCCGCGATCGCGTAAAGCTCGTAGAACTCCCCCAATCCGGACGGTTGAATGGAATTCAAATCCAACGAGAAGAGAATCCCGCCCACGCCCGCCAGGACGGAACAAATCAGGTAGGCCATCACTTTCATCGCGTCGGTATTGACGCCGCTAAACCGGGCGGCAGTTTCGTTACGTCCCAGGGCCAAGAGATAGCGTCCCCAGACCGTCCGGTTGAGAAACACCGCCCCCAGGAGAGCCACCGCGAGCAGGACAAAAAACGGCGCAGGCAACGCGAAGGAAGAGGTCACGTGCACGTGATCCGTCGCGATGCGCCGCAATCCCGAGTCGTAAGCACTGCCAAAGCCCTGGCTCTGGTCATCGGTGATATAGCGTGCGATGCCTCGGTAAAGGAGCAAACCGCAGAGCGTGACCACGAACGGCTGCAAACGGACCCGGGTAATGAGAAGGCCATGGACCAGACCGATCACGACAGAAGTTAGCAACACCGCCGCCAAGGCCGCGGGTACACTCCAGCCCCGGTGGGTGAGAAGCCAGGCCAGCAACGAGCCCACCAAACCAATCACCGACCCGATCGATAAATCGATTCCTCCAGTAATAATCACAAAGGCAACGCCAATGCTGATGATACCGAACAAAGAGATCCAGCGGACCAGATTTTGGAGATTATATGGGCTCACGAACTGCGGATTTACAACCGCCGTTACGATGAACACGGCCAGGAACAAACCAAAGATGCCGAGAAGTTTCTTCATGATTGCCTCTGATTCGTCGCTGGTTGACCGCCCGTAGCCAGGTGCATGACGGCCTCTTCGCTCAGATCCTGCCGTTGTAATTCGCCCCGTATCGCGCCCTGGTGCATGACGAAAGCGCGATCGCTCAATCGCAACACTTCTTCCATCTCGCTGCTCGCAAAAAGGATCGCCATCCCGGCAGCCGCCAGCTCGTCGAGAAGTTGGTATATGTCCTGTTTGGCGCCAACATCGATGCCGCGCGTCGGCTCGTCCAACAGCAAAACCTTCGGCTGCAAAGCGAGCCATTTGGCCAGCACAATCTTCTGCTGATTCCCCCCCGAAAGGAACTGCACCAACTGATCCAGGTTGGGCGATTTGACCCGCAGTTGACGGGTCATCTTCTCCGCCAGCGCTTTTTCCTCATGCGGTCGGCGAAAACCGGACCGGGCTTGCCGCGCGAGACTGGGCAAAGTCACGTTGCCTTGGACGGCCATTTCCAAAAACACGCCTTGTTGTTTCCGGTCCTCCGGCACCAAGGCCAGGCCCGCCCCAATGGCCGCCTGTGGCGAATGAAGCCGAATCCCCTGCCCGTCTACCCGAACTTCTCCGCCAACGGACGGATCAATCCCAAAAAGCACACGCAACAATTCCGTCCGGCCCGATCCGACCAGGCCGGCCAGACCGACAATCTCCCCCGGCCGCAGGGTAAAGTTCAAGGACTCGCGCGGGAACGCCGTGGTTTGGAGCCCGCGAGCCTCCAAGCGCGCTTCGCCAGAGGCGTAGGACGCGCGATGGTGAATGGCCAGGTCGCGGCCGACCATGAGACGAACCATCGCATCATGGTGGATCTCTGCCTGGGCTAATTCCCCGGCATTTTGACCGTCCCGCAGAACCACCACTCGATCCGCCAATTCTTTCACCTCGCCCAAGCGGTGCGATATGTAAACAATCGTAACTCCACGGGCGCGGAGATCCTTGACGACCCGGTAAAGCTGTTCGGTCTCACCTTGGCTCAGGCTGGAAGTGGGCTCGTCCATGATCAGGACCCGAGCTCGGGTACTGAGCGCTTTCGCGATCTCCACCATTTGTTGATGGCCGAGGGACAAACTGCTCACGAGCCGGCTCGGAGAGCACTCCAAACCAACTTGCCCCAGCCATTGCCGAGCTTCCTCATGCAGCCGGGTCCGCTGCACAAATCCGCAGCGCCGGGGTTCGCGTCCCAGGAAGATGTTTCCCGCGACATCGAGGTTGTCGGCCAAATTCAGTTCCTGATGAATGAGCGCGATGCCGAGCGCCTCGGCGTCACGCACACTCCCAATCCGGACCCTTTGGTTTTCCCAGCGAATCTCGCCACTATCCGGCTCTTGCAACCCAGCGAGGATCTTCATGAGAGTGCTTTTGCCAGCCCCGTTCTCGCCGATGACCGCCAGCACCTCGCCCCGCCGCAATTCGAGGTTTACGCGGTGCAGTGCGCGCACTCCCGGGAAGCGCTTGGAAAGAGCGCAAGCCTGCAATAAGATGGGCGTCGCGGACATCGAATGGCTCAGCCCGCAACGTGAGAGAGGCAACCCCGCGGGCGGTGCGGCTCGCTCGCCGTTTGTGCCATCACTTTCCAGCCTCCTGCAGCTTCTTGAGCTCGGTCCAGAAAGTTTGGGCGTTCGCTTGCCGAACCTCGACGATCGGAACTTCGAGAAACCCTCCAGGGGGCAGGACGGACTTGTCGCCGTCGACCAGTTTTTTGAGGAGGCGCACGGAGTGATAGCCATAGTAATAAGGCTGCTGGCTCACAGTGCCAAAGACCTGCCCATCGATAATGCCCTGCAATACGGCATTGGCTTCGTCGAAGCTTACAATCTTGATCTGGTCAGTTTTGCGGGCCTCTTTGGCCGCCTCGAGGCAGAGCGGGCCGTTATAGGCAAACAGACCGACCATACAGGCCAGATCCGCAGTGCTGGCCATCGCGTCCTGCGCGTTGGCTTTGGCCCTGGCATAATCGAAGTTATCGGTGCGCGTATCGAGAATGTTATACTTGGCGCCTGCCAATGGGTTGCCCGGCGGGTCGTAGTTGACCTTGCCCAACTCCTGCATCGGCCGGTCGAGCAGCTCATCAATCACTCCTTGCCGACGTTGCTGGGCGTTCAACTGCTCGAGGCGTCCCACAAAAAGCATCACCTTCCCGCCGTTCGGGATCGCTTCCTTGACCAATCGTCCCGCCGCCCGTCCTGCCTTGTAATTATCCATGCCAACGAAGCACAAGCGCTGACTATCCGGCGCGTCGCTGTCGTGGGTGATGATCGGACAACGGCGCGCCACCTCGTTGATCATCGCCACCTGATTCTTGGCGTCGATCGGACTGATCGCCACCCCGTCAATCCCGCGCGCCAGGAGCCCTTCAATCATCCGCTTTTGATCGGAGATCCCTTTCGGAGGCATGAGCACTTCGCAATCGATATCGAACTCTTTCATGGCCGCCCGAACCCCGGCCGCCGCGGTGTTCCAGAACGGATCCACCCCGTTCGTCACAAAAGCGATTTTCTTAGGCCCCGATTTGGCTGCGGGCTCGGCCGATCCGGGAGCCGCTGGCTTGCTGCAACCCGTTTGGAACACGAGTACGGCCAATGCCACTAGAACGGAAACGGAACTGGTGAATTGCATAACCGAACTATCTATCGGAAAGACTGGCGCTTGGCTACTGGTTTGACGCGGGAAGCGAGACTTCGCCTTGCCGCCCCGCTTCCGATGTCTTAGGCTCCGCCACGATCACCAAATCCTGATGCATCCCACGATTCAACGCCCCTTGCGCTGGGGAATTCTCAGCACCGCACAAATCGTCCGCAAGAACTGGAAAGCCATTTGGAACAGTGGCAATGCCACCATCGTCGCGGTTGCCAGCCGCAACGAAGAACGTTCCCGACGCTTTATCGAAGCTTGCCAAAGCCACGTCCCTTTTCCCGTGGCGCCACGCGCCCTTGGCACCTACGAAGCCTTGCTCGCCTCTCCCGACGTGGACGCGGTTTACATCCCTCTGCCCACCGCTCTGCGCAAGGAATGGGTCTTGCGGGCCGCCGCCGCAGGCAAACACGTGATGTGCGAGAAGCCCTGCGCCGTCAGCGTGGCGGATCTCCAGGAAATGTTGGAGGCTTGCCGACGCCACCAGGTCCAGTTCATGGACGGCGTCATGTTCATGCATAGCGCGCGTTTGGGTAAGATGCGCGAGATTTTGGATGATCCAGCCAATGTCGGAGACATCCGCCGGATTTCTTCCGCGTTCACTTTCGCCGCGGATGCCGCCTTCTTTGGCGAAAATATCCGCGCCAGCAGCGCCCTGGAGCCCCACGGCTGCCTGGGCGACCTGGGGTGGTATACCATCCGATTCACCTTATGGGTTTTACGGGGTCAAATGCCCCGGCGCGTCACCGGGCGCATTCTCGCCGCCCATTCCGCCCCGCAGAGCCCTGGACCAGTTCCCACCTCGTTCTCAGGTGAGCTGCTGTTTGATAACGGACTGTCCGCCAGTTTCTTCAATTCGTTCCTCACTGAGAATCAACAATGGGCCCACGTGAGTGGAAGCAAAGGATACTTGTTCCTGAATGATTTTGTCGCGCCGTTCTTCGGAAACGAACTGGGCTTCGAGGTGAACAATGTCGCCCATGAGGTCAGCGGGTGCGATTTTAATATGGAATCGCATCGGCGACAATTCACCGTGCCGGAATACGCCAACAGCCATCCGACAGCGCAGGAAAGCAATCTGTTCCGCACGTTCTCCGATCTGGTCTTGCAAGGTCGCCTGGACACGAGCTGGCCGGAAATCTCTCTTAAGACTCAGCAAATAATGAACGCAGTCCATGCCTCGGCTTTGGCCGACGGAAAACCGGTCGAGGTCTGCTGACGAAGCGTTTTCGACGGGGAGTGTTAGGGTTTCGGGCCCGGCAAGACACTCCCGAACCGAGAAGTGGCGGGAGGGCCGGGAGCCGTCGTTCGGTCGCCCAGCCGTGGAGCGGCTCTGTCGGCAGCCGCCCGAGTGCCGGTGACCTCATGGGAGCGCGGGTTTCAACCCACAGCAAGCTCCGCGGCGGAAGGACGCCGCCAATTCTCCGCTTCACACCCCACCGTTCGGAGCTTTCGGCGGAATAAAAAGGGCCGGCTTGATAGCCGGCCCTTTGTGTAAACGAACTTGCTAGAGTTGCTCTATTACCGAATGCGAGCGAACTGAGCTGCCGCGGTCGAGGTCAATGTGTACGGTGAGGTTGCACCGGTCACATCGGTCCATGGGCCAGTCACCGAGGCGCTCGTTTGGAGCGTGCCGCTGCCAGTCCAGGTCAGAACGACCGAGCCAGTAGCACTCCGGCTGATGCCGGTGAATTTGGCTTCCGCCGATTTGGTCGGGGCCGTTCCGATACGGTAGGTCGCGTATCCACCTTTGGCGGTGTCGTTCAACAGCACTTTCGTGCCGTCTGCCTTCACCGACAAGATCTCGATATTCGCGCCGCCGCCACCTTCTTGATAGATGGTGCGAATCGGGTAAATCCCGGCGTCTTGGACGACAAACGTGAAGAGGGTGTCCGCAGCGCCGCGGCCACCGTTGAACTCACCGAGGAACAAACCGTCCGCCGGATTGTTGATGTAAGCGGCTTGAGAACGGAATCCGTCGTCGCTGTTCACGCCCATGGTGATGACTCCCGCAGGGAGATCCACATACGCGATGATTTCAACGTCGATACCGTCGATGCCACCGCTAGTTCCTGGAATACCAGGCATAACGTCATCCGTGGTCCAGTTCCCGGCGTTGTCGGTCCCGTTTTGGCTCACGTTGATTACGGTCGGGATCTCGAATTGGATCAGGTTTCCAACCTTGGTGCCAGGGCCGGCTGCGACACCCACGGCCGCAGGATCCGCCAGGTTCGGCAGCAGTACTCCGTCCGTTCCCTTCAGCTGACCTGCCAGGGCTTGTTCCGTGCTCGCCACGGTGGTGTTCTGCACAGCTTCGTTCTGGAACATTCTCCAGAGGAAACCAGGCTTGGTCTTGTCGACCGTCAACGCTTGCTGCGCCTTGGTCAGTGTCGGATAGGAAGCCGTCACAAACGACCAATCAACCGTCACCGGTTTGCCACCCGCATCCAGGTAACTCAGAGAAACCGAGTTGGTTGATCCGCTCGGCAACAACGCCGCTGGCGTGTAGGTGATCGACGCCGAAGCGCCGCCTTTAACAAACGTAGGAACCACGGCCTCGCCGTTGAACTTCATCGTGACGTTCTCAGCCGTCCACGGAGTCTTTCCATCCGTATGTTCCACTTGGATCTTCGCGTTCGGAGCAACACCCTTGGCGTTGACCCCTGGAGACTGGGTCGTGATCACTCCATCTGCCGGCAGAGGCAGTTCGGCCGCCGCCGAAAGGAATTTACCAGAGATGGGCCGGAGCGAACCTGCCGGCGTTGTGTCCCCCTCTTTTCTCCAAGCGACTTGGCCGTAGTCACCGCCACCGCCTTCTTTGTAGAGCATGCGGATGAAGTAATTCTTTCCAGCCACTAGCGCGATCGGATCCGAGGTGCGCGGCATCTCGTCGTGGGTCGCAGCGGGCTCCGTGAAGTTATTGCAACAACCGGTTTCCTGAGCGATCAGAGCGAGGTTGGCTTCTTTGTCGTCGGTGCTCAGCCATAATTCGGACGAGTCATCGCTGTAAATGAAGAAGCGATAGCTGCCCGATTCCGTCGGCGTCAAATATCCTTCAATCGTCGCTCCGTAATTCTCGTGCGAGTCATCCGGGAAGTAATCGCGGCTGTTGAGGTTATACAAAGCCCCGACTTGATCAGGAGTCGCCGGGTATTTTGGATTGCTGGTCAACGATTCCACGCTAGTTCCCAAGCCAGAGTCGCCGTCTCCGTAATAGGAGAATTTCACCACTCCCGCCTTGGTCAGGATGTAGGAGTAGAATACGACCTTGGTATCCGCGGCGATCGAGAAGTTGTTGATGTCCTTCACGTTGTTCACGGTCACGGTGTAAGCGGTCGCGCCGGCCGTTTGCTTGGCCGTCGTCAGCGTCACCGCTTTGCTCTTATAGGTCGCTCCGGTGATCGCCAGGCTCGGGCTGATCGCGTAATTCGCCAGGTTGGTCGCGGTGGCCGGATCCAATTCTTTGGAGAACGTCAGTTTGACGCTGTCCAACGTGGGCGTCGGAGTGGCGGAGAGGATCGTCGGCTTGGTCGTGTCCGTCGGGTTCAAGCCCTTCTTGTATTCGTCCAAGTTGGTGATCCCGTTGCCATTGCCATCCTTGCTGGCGTCGCTCGGATCATTCGGGTTGAGGCCATACTGGGTTTCCCAATCGTTCGGCATGCCGTCGCCATCGCTGTCCGAAGGCGTTCCGAACGTGCCGAAATACTCGATTTCGTTGATCTGATGTAAGGTGCCAGGGGTTTCCCAGGCAATGTAACGGATGAACTTGTAAGGAAGGGACGCGTTGGGGAGGGTGAATTTCACGACCTGATTCCGCTCCGTCCAAGGCACGGTCGTATCCGTGAAGTGATAGATATCCGTATAGGTCGTGCCGTCATTGGAACCTTGAATCGCCCAATCGGTTGGATCGCGATCGGGTGAATCGTTGCCCGAGGCCACCGTGAAATGGGTGATACTCACGGCTTTCGACAATTGCACGGCAACCCAGACCGGGTTGTCGATCGTTGGATCGTCGCAGCACCATTTATCGTTACTCGCGCCAACCTTGTGATCGAAGATGTTAAACGAATTCTCGCCCCCTTCGAAGTTGGGTTCGATACTGGCCGTGGCTTCCACCCAATTCCAGGAGGAATCCGTGGCGGCATCCAGTTCGTCCAGACCGTCCCATTCCGGATCGGTGACCGGCCCGATAGGATTTGACGCACTTGCGCCAAAGCCCAGCAAGGACTCCGTCCCGAGGCCAAGAATGTCAACTTTTACGTTGGGTGTGGTTTGGGCTTGAAGGGTCAACCCGCCTAATAGCAGCGCTGACAGAAGGCTAGCCAGCCTTATTTTACCGTATGCTTTTTTAACTTCTCGCATGGTCATTTTGTTGAGGTTGTATATTACGTCTCCTCACAACTCCTCTTCAGACATATCCGTCGAACTCAGAGCAGCTTGGAACAAGTCTCAACTCTGCCCTGAATTCTAAATTAGGCAAGTCGAATCCCTCCTCGCCGTTCGGTGACCATCGGCCTAGCGTCACCCAACCCCAAAACCAGTGACCTCTGGCTGCCTTTTCCCAGCGCCTCGCCCAGCGACGGCAACGCTATGGAGCAGCGGAACTCCTGCCAGCGGCGGCACGCCGCTGCCACTCTACGCCTTAACGGACCGCGGCTGTACCGCCTAATTTCCACGGTCCAGCTCCCGGTTGTGCGATCCGACCGGCCGTTGTGTCGACCGGGACATTCCCGGAGGAACTTTCGCGCTAACATCAATCGATACAGGCCGTCTGAGGCAGGATGCATCCAAACGGCCGCTGCCAGCGTTCTTAGGGATATTGGCTGAAATGACCGCCGAACCAGATTTCACTCCCATCAAATACCCGATGATTCCTCGTATGAGACCGACCTTCGACTCGTTACCTTCGCTTTCCCGCTCCTTCCTCCTTGGGTTGGCATTGCTGAGCGGCTTGGCGACTCCCACTGCCGCTAGCGAGGTAACCGGCCGTAAGTCATCACCTCCCAGTGATTTGGACACAGTCCGCGAGCAGGTCCCGTCTTGGTCGCAGGCAGATCTGGACTTCTTTCTCCACGGATCGATGAGCACCGAAGTCATTCCGGAATCCGTCCTGCGCGCTTTCATTCGTGTTTATCCAGAATTGTTTCCGACGGGCGACTTCCAGCATCTCGGCCTAATCCCCGATCCGGCTTTCGGATGGCCGATCGGCTTCAGCCGATCGCGCGTCGACCATCTGGGTGGACTTTCTTCGGTGGGAATCAACTGTGCGGCCTGCCATGTTGGGAACGTCGAAGCCCAGGGTAAATCCGTCCGCGTCCTGGGCATGACCAGTCACTTCGATGCCGAAGGTTTCTTTGGAGCATTGCTGGCCGCCACGTTCAAGTCCGCTGAGCCGAACGCAATGCGAAAATTTCTCGCGGCGTATCTGGCGGAAAATGATGCCAGCGGAGGATCCGAAACCGCAACGCGCTTCGCGTCGGAATGGCAAAAACAGGAGCCTCTTATCAAGGCCGTTTTGCAGGCGGATCCCTTTGGCGCCAAAGGCATCCCGCCAGGCTCGCTCCATTCCTTGAAGCCTGAGGACCTCCAGATCGATGCGCACCGCTTGGAACATGGACAAAACCTCGCGGACCTAACCCAGGCCATGGTGCGGCTTTTCCATAACATTCGCGCCGCCCTGCACGTTCCGGATGAAGTCCCGGCGAAAGCGCCGCCCGCTTCGGGTCCGGGCCGAAACGACGCTTTCGGGTTGCTGTCGCTGGTGTTTTTTGGCGCGCCCCAGCCCTATGCGCCGGTGAAATACGGGTTGGTCTGGAACCTCTCAGAGCGGCCTTGGGTTCATTGGGACGGCAATACGCGATCGCCTCTCGGCCGCAACCTCCTCGCGGCCCTCGGGTTGGGCGCGCCTATGATCGGAAACCGGGGTGACCTGGACTTCGCTTTAATCCAGCAACAAACCGAGCTAACAGAGAAGATTCGCGCACCCCGGTATCCGTTTTCGATGGATAGCGCGGCCGCTCTCCGCGGCGCCGAGCACTTCAAGAAGGCGTGTGCCTCCTGCCACACCGGCCCCGAGGGTGACTCACGGCTCTACGATTGCAAGGAACTCGGCACCGACGTCAACCGCGCCGTTTCGTTCGATCCCAGTTCAGCCGAACGGTTCAATGGTCTGCTCGCCCGATTGGAAACTCCCGGTTATGCGCCCGTGACCCAGCCGGGCATCCGGAGCACCCAGAAATATTGGGCGCCTACCTTGTCGGGTGTTTGGGCGCGATCCCCTTACTTGCACAACGGTTCGGTCCGGACCCTGCGCGAGTTGCTCGACAAACCCGCAACGCGGGCCAAATCGTTCCAACGCGGCACCCGAGTGTTCGACGAGGAGGCCATGGGCTACCAGGACGCCGGCCACTACGTGTTAGATACGGCAACGTCGGGCAATAGCCATTCCGGGCATGATTACGGTACCGATCTGCCATTCAGTGCCAAGCGCGACCTGATCGAGTATCTCAAGACTTTGTGACTCGTGTATGGCGCGCCGGTTCAATCCGCGGCTGCGTTGGGGAACGGCACTGGCCCTGGGGCTGATTTTACCGTATCTCTTCTGGCCCAGGCACGCCAGCCTCCGGGATTACAATCCGCAAGCGGTCGGGGCATTGGAGACGGAGATGTGGCGATCTTACTACGAACATCGGTCCTGGCCTCTGGCCCTGGCCCTTTACCGCCTCCATCGATCGGAATACGGCTTTTCACCTTGGGACAGCGCGCTCATTGCCTATTCCACCGCGCAAGCGGCAATGGCCTTTCAACCCTCGCGCAGCCGACAGGAAGCGGCTTCCGCCCTGCCCTATCTGGAACGGTACTTTGCCGTCCTGCAGCGGCACGGAGGCGAATCCTTTGACGTGCCACGCGCCGCCCGGCTCGAACTGGAATGGTGGCAACTGCGGCGGGAACAGGTTGGCCCAGACATCTATGGCGAAGCGGTGGCCCGAGTGGGTGCGGAACTCTTCGGGACGAGCGCCGATACCCTGCGACCGTCCGCGCTTCGACGGGCGCAAATGATGCAGTACCGGGACGAGCGAGCGGACGGCCGGATGACCCCGGACGACTGGACGCAGATCGAGGCTGGCCTGGTCGAATCCTACACGCTGCTTGCGAAAGCGCTGCGGCCCAACTCTCCCACGTCCCACCGCTCTATCGGTGAGCATGACCAGGCGGCAAAGCATACTTCTTTTTGAGCGTGGTGATCCTTGTCGCCGTGTTTCTGTCGCTGCAACTCCTGCTGCCAAACGCAGTGACGCCGAACGAAATCCAGCCAATCGGATCCCTGTTTTCGATTCCGATTCCGATTCCGATTCCGACGCCGATCAGAAACAAAACGACCACCGATGTTGGCGAGCTCTTGTCGTCATCCGGTCTCGGCATTGTCCCCATCCGGTCGGGGTCGGGGTCGCTATCGGGATCGGGATCGAGATCCTTTTCGCGCCATCCGTGGTTCCCACGAACGAAATCCAGCCAATCGGATCCCTATTTTCGATACCGATACCGATTCCGATTCCGACGCCGATCCGAAACGAGATGATGACCGAAGCTGGCGAGCTCTTGTCGTCTTCCGGTCTCGGCATTGTCCCCATCCGGTCGGGGTCGGGGTCGCTATCGCGATCGGGATCGAGATCCTTTTCGCGCCATCCGTGGTTCCCACGAACGAAATCCAGTCAATCGGATCCCTATTTTCGATTCCGATTCCGATTCCGATTCCGACGCCGATCCGAAACGAGATGATGACCGATGATCGGATTCTCAACCCCAGCGCAGGACTCAAACTTGGGTATCCGTTCTCTTTCAAGCAACGTCTTTGACTTGCCCGGTGCCAGATATGGGCCTTACGATGGCCGCACTCACATGCCCAGCGCTGCCTCTCCCGCCAGCACACCCATTCCTGCCTGGAAATGGTGGGTGGTCATCCTAATGCTCCTGGCCACCGTCGTGAACTATATGGATCGCCAAGCGCTGGGGTCCGTCAGCTCATTTATCAAACAAGATTTTAACCTGACCGAAGAAGGTTACGGGACGCTCGAAGCGTGGTTCGGCTATTCGTTTGCCATATCTTTGATCATCGCCGGCTTTCTGGCGGACCGTTGGAGCCTGCGCTGGCTTTATGCCGGAGCCGTGCTGGTTTGGTCGGTGGCGGGGGTTGCCACGGGCTATGTCGGTTCGCTGCTTCAGCTCCAGATCTGCCGGGCGATCCTGGGCGCGGGAGAAGCGTTTAATTGGCCGGTTGCCGTTGGCGTCGTCCGCCGGATCATTCCTCGAGAGTCGCAGGGTTTTGCCAACGGCGTCTTCAATAGTGGTATGACTTTTGGCGCCGTGTTGACGCCGCTATTCGTCCTTGCCCTGGTTGGCGATCACGGCGAGGGCTGGCGCTCGTTATTCAAAATCGTGGGAATCGTCGGTTCCCTATGGGTCGTTCTCTGGCTTTGGGGAACACGCGGTGCACGGGAAGCGGAAATGCGACCTCCCGTTGCGGCAACACCAAACGAGCCTGGCCGGATTCCATTCCTGGCTGTGTTTGGCTTGAGAACGTTTTGGATCACGCTGGCCGTTGGCATTGCGGTGAACATGTCGTGGCATTTCTATCGGGTCTGGTTGCCGCGGCACTTGGTCTTGGACCTGGGCTTCACCAACAAGGAACTCCAGTACTTGCTGATGGCTTACTTTTTGGCCGCTGACCTCGGCAGCATCCTCATCGGATTCGTGGCTAAAAAGCTCACCACGGGCAAACGTTCTGTGGAACGAGCCCGAAAACTCGTGATGGTAATCGCGTCGTTGCTATGCCTGGCGGGAACGCCCATCATTTTGCATCCCGATCGATGGACGATGGTTCCCCTCTACTGCCTGGTTGGGGCGGGGATCATGGGCGTGTTTGCCATGTTTTACGCGTTCGTCCAGGACATCGCTCCGGCCCACACTTCCAAGTGCCTCGGACTAATCGGCGCCACGGTCTGGTTGATCAACTCCAAGCTGCACCCGCTCGTCGGGCGCTTCGCCGATACTCATTCCCCGGCGATTGGCAAATTCGCTCCCATGATCCTGGTGGCCGGGGTACTGCCCCTGCTCGCCGCGATGTTCGTCCTGACCTGGCCAGAGAAACGGGATGCAACGTCTTGAGTCGACTCGTTAGAGACGGCACCATTGCTTTTTTCCTGTTTTCGATTCCGATTCCGATTCCGATTCCGACGCCGATCAGAAACGAAACGACCACCGATGTTGGCCGGCCCTTGTCGTCATCCGGTCTCGGCGTTGTCCCCATCCGGTCGGGGTCGGGGTCGCTATCGCCATCGGGATCGGGCTCGCTTTCGCGCCATCGGTGGTTCCCACGAACGAAATCCAGCCAATCGGATCCCTGTTTTCGATTCCGATTCCGATTCCGATTCCGACGCCGATCAGAAACAAAACGACCACCGATGTTGGCCGGCCCTTGTCGTCATCCGGTTCAGAATTGTCCCCATCCGGTCGGGGTCGGGGTCGCTATCGGGATCGGGATCGAGATCCTTTCGCGCCATCCGTGGTTCCCACGAGAGCGAAATCAGCCAATCGGATCCCTATTTTAGATTCCGATTCCGATTCCGATACCGACGCCGATCAGAAACGAGATGATGACCGATGTTGGCGAGCTCTTGTCGTCTTCGGTCTCGGCATTGTCCCCATCCGGTCGGGGTCGGCGTCGCTATCGGGATCGGGATCGAGATCCTTTTCGCGCCATCCGTGGTTCCCACGAGCGAAATCCAGCCAATCGGATCCCTATTTTCGATTCCGATTCCGATTCCGATACCGACGCCGATCAGAAACGAAACGACCACCGATGTTGGCGAGCTCTTGTCGTCTTCCGGTCTCAGAATTGTCCCCATCCGGTCGGGGTCGGGGTCGCTATCGGGATCGGGATCGAGATCCTTTTCGCGCCATCCGTGGTTCCCGCGAGCGAAATCCAGCCAATCGGATCCCTATTTTCGATTCCGATTCGATTCGAAATCAGAAACGAGATAAGCGAGAGGCAAATGGGGTCGTATCCACAGCGTTGACATCGTTTGCTGAGAGCCGCGACAAAGCCTTGGCGCTTCGGGATCATCGGGCAGCGCCTCCCAGCAAAGGAAGAATCTCTGAAGTCCAGCCCATAGTGCTCCCGCAACTCCCCCACCGCGCCCAGATTCCTCTGCCGATCCGCGTCGCCCAAAAACAACGCTTCTCCTCGATGCCCCCCCCCATCCCTGACGTGATACCGCGTCCCCTACATCCACTCGCAACGTTGCCATTCCTCCAACATCAAAGCGGCACACTCTTCTGTCGCTTGCTTCCACGACCCCATTGCTTTCCACTTCTATCGCAGGAGAAGATATCATGGCCCGCTCGCGCGCCCTCGGGAAAGTGGGGCCACGGAATAGGTAGGAGATCGAAGCCTCGCCCAACCAGCATAGCGGGAGTGTGCGCAAGAGACATCGCTTTGAGTGAAAATGTGGGGAGGAATCGTCTTTGAGACCATTCCCCTCCCCTTTTGGGACAGGACGCAGCCTTCTTCCGCATACGAGTAGAAGGAATCATTCCCAACGATGATATGGTCGCGGAGTGTAATTCCAATCATTTCGCCCGCCTTCTTCAGGGATTCGGTCGCCACGGTGTCATTGAGACTTGGCTTCGTTGACCCGGAAGGATGATTATGTTATGCGGAGCGTCTATTTATGTGAAGCGCTTGATCGGGAGTGCCGAAATCGCACGTCTTGGGTGTGATCCGGCAGATTGAAACTGCACATAACCGCATTGCTTTTTTGCAGCAGTGCGTTTTTTCTTTCCGCTGATCTTGGTCGGTTCTTCTCCGAAGCACTGATCGGATCTTCAGAGGCCAATCGCCTTAAGGAACTCGCGCGCAAAGGGAGAGCGACTCACGTCTTCATCCTGGCCTAGATCAAACTTCCGGCTTAAGGCTTCGGAATTCCCTAAGAGAACGAAGGTCACTTCGCGGTCCGGCACTTTGATTATCAGAGATGAATTGGCGCGATCCCAGCCGTAGTGCCAGAGGATTTTGACTCCTTTTCTCGGTTGGACGAACCATCCCATGCCGTAAGGCAGAACTTTTCCGTTTGATGATTTTGCAGCGGTGAACGCCAGTCGTTTTGCTTCAGGTTGAAGTAATTGATCGCCATCCAAGGCCATCGAGAAACGCAGAACGTCCCCAACCGTAGAAACCAATCCAGCCGCGGTCACAAAATGTTTTGGGTAGTCAACAGGCGTTTTTCCGTCGAACGCGTAGCCGCGCGCAGAGCGCTGAAGAAAGTCATCCGCGACGCGGCCGGCGGCGGCGCAGGCAGCAGGGTTGTACGGATTAGGAGAGGTGTTGGTCAGGCTTAAGGGGAACAGCACGCGCTCGCTGACCAGTTGAGCGAATGACTTTTTGGCCGCGCCTTCCAGCACCGCATCCAATTTGGCGAAGCGGTTGCCGTTATAGCGGAACACTTCGCCCGGGTTTCCCTCGGAAGTGTGCGTCAGCAGGTGTCGAACTCGAATGCCCCCGTCCGCCTTGAGATCGATACCGAAAGATTCAATCGGCGCGTCAAGATTGAGTTGGCCGGCTTCAACCAGTTGCAGCAACACCACGGCGGCGAATGGTTTTGTCAACGACGCCAAATGAAAGACGGTGTCCGGAGTGACGGGCTGCTTCGTCGTGAGATCGGCCAATCCAAATCCCTTCGCCCAGACAATCTGATTGCGGAGGGCCACTCCGGCAGCCATTCCTGGAACGTTCCAGCGCCCGCGCAGCCGTTCCAAGTTAGCCTCCATTTTGGAGAAGCTCGGCGTCGCCTCGTCTGCGGCTCCGACGTTGCAGCAAAAGACGAGCGCAAGCATGGCCAGGATGGCGAAGCATCGGTGCCTCAGCAGTTGGTCAAATGTAACTCTGGGTTTATTCATGGCTATCGCATTACGAATTGGCAAATAATGCTCAGCTGAAAGACTCAATCTGCCGGAGATTTGTTTCAACAAATTCTTTCGGCTAGCTATCGGCACGCGGTGTTTCTTTCCGTTAATTTCCTGGCGGGGTCTTCGCCTTCAAACCGCTAATCGTTCACCTAGGCTCCGTTCTTTTCAACCCAAACTGATGTCAATCTACGCTCAAGAAGGCAATGGGGTCGTGTCTAAAGAGTTGACAGAATGGTGAAGGGTCCCGTGCTGGAGAAGTGGCAAGAGCGTTGCGCGTGGACGTGGCAGGTGCGTGGTATCACTTTATGAATCAGGGCATCGGGGAGAAGCGTTGTTTTGGGACGACGCGGATCGGCAGCGGTTTCTGGGCGCGGTGGCGGAGTTGCCGGTTTGGCAGGGCGCGCGAAAACCCGTGCGGTAGCGTTACCGCTCGGAGGTCTGTATTGGCAACTGTCAACGATTTAGATACGACCCCATTGCCATTTTTCCCCCTAATCGCACCCCCTGGACCCGGGAGCAGATCCGCGCCGCCCGCATGGCTCCCTTAGCTCCGCTTCTCCAAAAGCGCGGCCTTCAAATCGTCGCGCGCGACGCGGGTAACCTGACCTTGCCCGCTTTCCCCGGCTTGATCGTCAAAGACGCCTACTGGCGCTGGCCCCAGCGTGCACTGGCGGGCAACGCCATCGACTTCTTTGTCAAAGTTCTGGGATTGTCCTTCCCCGATACCATGCGACACATCACCGGCCCTTGACCGGGATCCGAGAACCCAAGGGCGGCAGCTTGGCCAGCATCCTCTTCAATAACCGGGCCAAGCTCTCGCCCTCCGCGCGCAAACGCTTTTCCGCCGCTCCGCCGCAACCGCAGCCATCGGGTCCCAAACTCCGATCTCAGTTCAGCCAAGCCTGACAGAATCGCTCCCTTGCCAGTTGGGGCCAGCCCACCGGATGCCCTCTCTCCAAATGAGCCAAACGAGTCGTACCCCTACGACCGCATCGCGGCACTTCGGCTGCAAAACCCGATGCCTATCCGGCAACACACCCCAAATCGCTACCGCGCCAGATCGGCAGAAAGTGCGATGTCAATTCGATCGGTAACACTTCACGGTCTTGCGCCTCCTTGAGGTCAACGTTTGAATTCCAGGCAAATCCAGGCTGTCGAAGCGGAGGACTCCAGTCTTTGGAGACTGCAGATGCTTTGTTCCGCGAGCAGGGGTCCAAACTCGTTGTAGTTCTCCAGGACTTCACCCACCGGAATCCAAGTCCCGGGACGGATGCACCAATTCCATTCGCAATGGATCGCGCAACCCGCTCCGACTCCGAGCCCAATGCCAGCCGAGATCGCTCCGAGCAAGGAACCGAGACCGCCAATCGTCGCTCCGGCCCCGGCGGTTCCGCCAGCGCCGGCCGCGCCTCCTCCAGCGGCGGCGCCACCACCGGCAGCGGCGGCCGTGGACGTCGTTGCGCTCGAACCGGCCCCTAATATCGTGCCGACGCTTCCCGTGACGTACACAACAAAGGAAATAGGCTTTGATGCCATGTCTGCCATGCAGGATGTCCAGCAATCCCATTCGCTCTTGAAGCCGGCAATTTTCCAGAAATCCTCTTCCTGATTACAGCAACTCTCCAGCCGCGTGTGGGACCCCGAATCAATCCGACTGCGCCCTTTGAGCCCGTAAGGGTCAATGAAAGTGGTTGGACGATTGGCGGCGTGCGCGTAAGCATTCCCTAGGGACAGGGGATCAAACCATGTTCCCCCAGGGTCTCGCGAGAGATAGCGATTTTGCCGCGGTTCCAGGTAGCGGGCGCGATTCTGGTAGAGCCCGGCACGATCGTCATACCGCTTGGCGGCGAAAAGCCAGGAATTGTCGAATTCGACTGAGGCCCGTTCGACGCCACGAAGGGCGTTGTCGCTCAGATCGGTGGGAGTATCTTCGACGCCGTCATTATTGTCATCTACCGCCGCGAGCACAACCGGCTCTCCGAAGCCTGAGTAACGATAGAACTCCAGCGCATGTCGGGACGAGTCTGCGTCGACCAGCGTCTGCACGCTTCCGATCCGGTTCAGGGCGAAGAAATACTCTTGATCCGCATCGATGTCGCGGACGTTCTTTCGGTTGGCGCCGCCCAGGCGCCTATCCCCGTCTCGATCGAGGGCGCTCAAGAGAGGCTCATCGAGCTCTGGTCCGGAAACGAGAATGCGTGTTAGCGTCGAAGGGGCCTCCGCCAGCGTCGCGCCCAAATCGAAAGTGCGTTCTTCGACCTCGGTCCAGCCATCGTAAATGAATCTCCGGCCTCCTTCCGGACGGGTTTCAGAATTGTAAGCGGCAATGCGGCGGCGCAAGGCATCGTAACGAAACTGTTGTTTCGGGTTTTGGACCGGATCAATCTCCAAGAGGCAATTGAATGCATCCCAGCGAGCGGAGGCCAGGACGTCCTGGGCACCGGCCAGACCTGTGATCGGCAAGAGCGGCAAGCGGGTGGCATTTCCAGCCTGATCGTGTTCCAGCACGAAGTCCTGCCCTTGGCGATTCAAGACGAGTAGTTCGTTCGCCGGGCCGACATTGTATTTGTCCGCGAGATTCGGATTTGTCCCAAACGGCTGGTGAAAACTGGCGTCCACCCGGTTGAACAGGTCGTCATAGGAGAATGAATCCTGGGGCGCAGCAGGGGGCGTCACCTTGTCGGAGCGGTAAGTGATTTGGCTGACTTCGTAGCGAGGGTTGTATGCAAAATGATCGTAGCGACCGCTGTCGTGCAAGTATCGCTCGAAGAGGACGTTGTTCATCCGGTCGTATCCATACTCGAAACCGGCCAGCTGATTCGTGCCGCTAGCCCAGATCATCGACTGAACGCGGCGGTGCGGGTCGAAGCGGACCGAAAGCGTGAGACCATTGCCCAACTCCTTGCGCTGAACTCGCTGGGACCCAAGGTACCGATAGGAAGCAATCGAACGATTCGTCCTATCGAAATAGGAGGCGGCAATGGTGGAGATACGGTTGAGCGGGTCAAATGTTCGCCAGATTTCCAGATTGGCGCTAGCCCCGGCCAAGACGGTCGAGCCGATGCGATTGGATTGCCGATCATAGCGACACAAGACCCGCACAGGCTGCTCCCATCCCCGCTGGAAACCCGAGCCATCCAGGCGAATCGATTGGATTTCGGCGATTTGCCGCGATAACGCGTCGTACTCGCGATCGATTTGCGCGTAGTTGTTGCGCGCGCTCGTCAGACGATTGAGCGGGTCATATTCAAACTGTTGCTGGGTCGTCCCGGCCACGGACGAAGCAAGCGAAATGTTCTGTTGGAACAATCGATTACCGGGATCGTACTCATTCGTGAAGACGATGGCTCGCTGCTCCTGATACCGGATCAGATTGTTGTTCGGATCATAGCGGATCTCAACGCGGTCGAATTTGCCGTCGGAACCATCGCTCCCGCCGGTGATCGGGTCGTCCGAATCGGGGGGCACTTCTCGGACGCATCGATCGCCTGCATCATACGCCCGGAGCGTGGTCTGCGCCGAGGTCGGATCGGTCGCTTTGGTGAAGGCGCGATCAGCCACCTTCCGCCCATTTCGATCGTAGACAAATTCGTAACGAAGCAGTTCGGCTGGCTTGCCCAGGAGAGGGTCACCCGCGAAACGTTGGCTTCGGATGAGCCTGTTCTGATCATCATAAGTGTGCCAGGCAAATTGCCCTTCCGCATCCTGGCTCAAGATCAGATTATTTCGGGAATCGTACGCGAAGAGAGTGGCGTGATCCAAAGCGCTGCCATTGAGCCCAAGTTCGTGGGTTTCAGTGCGGCGGTCCAGTTCGTCGAAAACGGAGGTGGTCAGATATGTTTCGGCCTGACCGACAAGAGCGCCGTCGGGCACCTCCGTCTGGCGAACGGACACGACGTTGGAGTTGGGATCGTACTCCAGTTGGCTGGCGTTGCCGAGCGCGTCGGAGGCCTGAACCTGCCGGTTGCCTGAATCATAGGCAAAAGTGGTCGGGTTCGAATTGGCATCCCAGCGCCGGAGGGTCCGAGAGCCCGGATCGAATTCAACCTTGAAGGTTGGATTGTTGCTCGTGCTGGGATCGACCGTGCCGCTTTCCTCCGTTGCCAGGTCCGCATC
>JBGAIN010000030.1:0-59283 GCA_044225505.1 Limisphaerales bacterium | reverse complement strand
AACAGTACTTTCGAACAGGGTCTGTCAGGCTGGACAGTTTCAGGCAATCACATTCGGAGCACCCTCGAAACCAGCGATGGCTTCGAGAGTCAACAATCACTTCACTTGCGTGCCAGTGGTAATGGAGATACCGGCGCCAACAAGGTTTTTGTCAAACTCTCGGCGGCATTGACGAATGGGAATACCGCCACCCTGCGCGCCAAGGTCAAATGGCTTCGGGGATGGCCGGAAGTGCTTTTGCGTCTCCATGGCAACGGTCTGGAAGCCTATGGCCGTTTGCTTGTGCCCCGGACGCCTGGGACGCCCGGCGGCAAGAATACACGGACGCTGGCCAACGCCGGACCAAACTTTGGTGAAGTGCAGCATTTCCCGGTCGTTCCTGCAATTGACGAACCTGTGATAGTGACTGCGCAGGTCGATGATCCGGACGGGATCGCAGCGGTGACTCTCCGTTATCGGATCGATCCGGCAACGACGGTCCTGACCGTGCCGATGAATGATCTCGGGCGCGATGGGGACGCCGTCCCGGGGGATGGTTTGTTCTCCGCGACGATTCCGGCGCCTGGCGGAACCGCATTGGTCGCCTTCACGATTGAAGCGCGCGACCGGGCCACGACGCCTGTTAGCATTGTTTACCCCCCAGGCTTTGGTCGCGAGTGTTTGTTACGGTTTGGTGACGGCACACCGAGCGGCGCTTTTGGTGTTTATCGTCTCTGGGTTACGCAAGCGAACTCCGACGTGTGGAAAACCCGGCCTGTGCTGAGCAACGAGCCGATCGAGAGTACGTTTGTCTACGGCAATTCACGGGCAATTTACAATGCCGGCGGTCGATTCGCGGGCAGCCCTTACCACCAGCAGTTTACCAGTGGTCCGGCCAGTAGCGCCCATTTCACGATTGATCTGCCGAAGGATGATCGGGTGCTTGGGGCATCGGGTTTGAACAAGCTTCACGCTCCCGGTAATGGCGCGTTCGACGATACGACACTGCAACGCGAACAGATCGCGTATTGGCTGGCGAGGAAGTCGGGAAACCCATGGTTGCATCGCCGGTTCATTCATTTCTATGTCAACGGATCCAAGAAGCAGTCCTTGATGGAAGATACGCAAGTCGGCAGCGACGATTTGGTGAAAGAGTTCTGGCCGGAGGATGCGGACGGCGATCTGTTTAAAATGCAACCGTGGTTTGAATTTCCTGACGCCGTGACGCAAAGCCTCAACATGCAGAGCAGCACGTTTGTCACAATCAGCCGGTTTACAACCACCAGCAACGAACTGAAGCTGGCTCGGTACCGTTGGAACTGGCTGACTCGCGGCGCGAATTCCACCGCCAACAATTACAGCAACGTCTTGAAGTTTGTCACCGTGGCGACCGACTACGCGAATCCGGCTTACGAGGAAAACATCGAACAATTGGTCGACGTGGATGAATGGATGCGATTCTTCGCTGTCAATCACGCCCTGGGAAATTGGGATAGTATTGGATATCGCAACGCACAGAACACCTATTCGTACAAGCCGAGCCAAGCGCGGTGGGAATTAATTATTTGGGATGCGAATATCGTCCTGGGGAATAGCGGGTCGGACGGGCCTTCGAATCTCCCGCTCTTTACGACGGGAGATCCCACCTTCACGCGCTGGTTCTCCCAAGGCGGTTTTAAACGTCGCTTGTTGACGGCCTATTACAACCTCGTGAACGGACCGATGCAAACGGCACTTCTGACCCCAATTCTCGATGCCAAGTATGCTGCGTTCCAAGAGCACGGCGTCACCGCGGCTTCTCCTGATCCGATCAAGACTTGGGTGACGTCGGCAAGGAATTATATTCTCGCGCAAGTGACGAAGGAGACGGCTTCATTTGGCATTACGTCGGTTGAAGGAGACGATCCCGTAACTTTAAGTGGCACCGGGCCGCTGAACATGGCTTCGCTGTTGGTCAACGGCCAATCGGTTCCCGTCACTTGGACGTCGACGAAAACCTGGACAACGTCCTTTGCGGCCTCGACGAACCTCCGCAAAGTCACGATCGCCGCGGCCAATGGAGCAGGAGAAGAGATCCTCGGCACGGCTGCGGAAGTCACTTTGGTGATCCCGGTCTTCCTGGCGATGCGACGGGAAGCAAATACACTCGTGGTGGAGTATCAAGTCTCGAAACCGGGGACGTATCAACTCCGTGCCACGGAGGCGCTCACGGCTGCCGCATGGCAGACTGTCGCCACGCAGACCACGGCGACCAGCACAGTAAGGTTCGAGGTGGCGTTGCCCACGAGTGCGGTCTGGTTTTATCAAGTCGTTATTCCATAGCCCCCGGGGACACTTCGACCGAGTTATGTGGGAGTCATTGTTACAAGCGGACGTTGCGGCAGTTCCCTTGAATCTGCCCTTGCTCCTCATGGCGCTGAGCTTGGCGTTTCTCGCAGGACAACTGATCGCTTGGACGTATGTTTGGACGCATTCCGGGCTTTCCTACTCGCGCTCGTTTGTCGGTTCCCTCGTGATCATGCCGGCCCTGGTTTGTCTGGTGATGCAAGTTCTGAGCAACAATTTCGTCACGGCCTTCGGGTTAATGGCGATCTTCGCGATCGTTCGGTTTCGCAATATTCTGCGAGACACTCTCGATACCACGTTCATCCTGTCGGCCATCGTCTTAGGGATGGCAGCGGGCACAATGAAGTTCGCCACGGCCACCATCGGCCTGGTTCTGGTCTGTGCCATGTTCTTTTTCCTGCGCGTGACTTCCTTCGGGACCCGTCATCGCTACGATCTGATCCTCAACTTGCACTGGGCTCGGCCGCTGACCGAGTTGGCAGCTTTGACGGGTTTAATGTCCCGCTACTCGTTACGTACGCAATGCGCCAGCCAAAGACTACATGACGGGGACACGGGCACGGACCTTTCCTATCGTCTGCTCCTGCGCGATCCGGCTCGAACGCCTGATTTCCTCGACGAACTCCGACGGTTGGACGGGGTCTCAAAACTGAGCAGCCTGGCCGCCGAAGACGAATCTGAACTTTGACCATGGATACCGACCGTCGCCCAGCCGTCCCAATTCCTTTCACGTGCCTTTGGCGCGAGTTTCGCATACGCGTTCTGCCACTCCTCGTGATCCTGGGAACCATCGTCAGCACGCTCTGGTTCTGGCGCCAGGCTTCACCGACAGCCACTTTGTCCGGGCAAGCGGAAGGTCCGGTCGCAACGATCAGCAGTTCGAAAGCCGGGGTTCTTACGCAACTGCAAAAGACCTGCCTGGAACCTGTCCATCAGGGCGAGGTCCTGGCCGAAGTCCTCACCACGGACCCGGAAGTCGTGCAGGCAGCGGTCGGCGTGATTCGTGCGGAGATCCAATCGTTGCGCGCTAGTCTCGAACCTCTCCTTCCGCACGAACGCCTGGCGGTTAGTTTTGATCGCCTTCGCTTGGCCTGCCTGGAGCAACGGGTCGAACTCGCGGCGAGTCGCGCCAAGCTTGGGTTGGCTGAGAGCGAGTGGCGGCGCGCGCAGGAGTTGTTTCGCAGTGGGATTCTATCGCAACAAGCCTTGGAACAAACGAAGACGGCGCATGAACGGCTCGCGGAAGAGGTTCAAGAGCGGTCTAAGTTGTTAGCTGAACAAGAAGCCACATTGGCAGCGCCCCGGCCGGAGCCCATGGCCCTCAACCCTGCTCGCCGGGACGAACATCATCCAGCCGTCGAGGCTGCTATCCATGTCCAGGAAGCCAAACTCCGCTTAACAGAAGCGGAGATGCGACCTGTGATCTTGCGGGCTCCGATCGATGGTGTGGTCAGCGCTGTGCATCGACGCCCAGGGGAAAGCCTGGCGACGGGCGAACCGGTCGTGACGATTACGGGAACCAACCCGGAGCACATTGTCTCGTACCTTCGTCCGCCACTCCGGACGCGACTGGCCGTGGGGATGGCGGTGGAAATCCGCTCACGTGGATTTGGGGGTTCGATCGGGCATGGTAAAGTGTTGAGGGTGGGCAGCCGGATGGAGCCGATTATCGCCAGTTTGCGATGGCCGGGCAGCACGGGAACTTCGGACTTGGGGTTACCAGTCCATGTGAGCTTACCGTGCGAGGCGAAGCTGTTCCCTGGCGAGATTGTCGATTTGAGTCTTATGCCTAGCCCAGGCCGATCGACGAGGTCGGTCGCCGCGCGTTGACCAGAACCAAAAGTCGGAAACCAGTTCCGTAGCATCGTATGGACAGATGGATTTGCTGTAGCTTAATGCTTCTGCTGGCCGCAGGTGTGCGTGCTCAGACGAACGACACGGTCCAGTTCACCTTTCGCGAGCCAATTCCCAGGGAATATTCGGTTGCAAAAGAGGTCCTGTCACCTGCGGCTCAGCTCACCTCCGCCTCTCTGGGGGAGGAGTCCTGGACTCAAGCAACGTTGGAAGGGACAACGCAAACGGTGGATCTCGGGAGCCGCGTCGTGCTTCAAATTGACGCCGGGCAGACGCTTCAGAACTATCTCGCAGGACGGGCGTTGACGCTCGTGCGGGCGGTGAGCGCTGATTTGTTCATACTGCAGGCGAAAGACAGTTTTGCCGCAATTCAGCTGGCGTCGGAGTTGGCCGCCATGGAGGGCGTTTTGGCGAGTTACCCGATGATGCGTCGCCCGTTCAAGAAACATGATCGCTACGGTCCGTTGCCGGACGACCCACTCTTTCCGCAACAGTGGCATCTCGAGAACCGTGGCCCGGATTGGAAACGGGCTGGCCCAGATCTTAACGTGCGCGCAGCCTGGCCTTTGACGCGAGGAGAAAACGTGCTCGTCGCCGTGGCCGACGACGGATTTCAACTCGATCATCCGGAGCTTTCCGAACGAGCGGATGCGTCTGTCAGCTACAACTTTTATCGGAGTCGGGCGAACGGTGGACCCGCGTCGAGCGATGCCAATCACGCTACCTGTGTCGCCGGGCTAATTGCGGCTTCTGTGGACAACCAGGTCGGGGTGGCTGGTGTAGCTCCGGCAGCGCGCTTGGCGAGTTGGGTCATTTTCGGGACATCGTTTCGGGGTGTGGAGAGCTTCGTGACCGATGAACAGTTGATGAACATGTTTCAATCCGCATCCAACCGTGTGTCTGTGCAGAATCACAGCTGGGGAAGTACCAGCACCAGTTTTTCTCCGATCGATGCGCTTTCCAATGCAGGCATTGAGAATGCCGTCAACCGCGGCCGGCACGGGCTGGGCGTGGTGCTGGTCCGTGCGGCTGGCAATGAACGCGAAGAGCTGATCAACGCGAACGACGACGGTTATGCGACCGATCCCCGCGCGATCGCGGTCGCGGCTGTGCGCAAGGACGGGCGTGCCACCAGTTATAGCAGCCCAGGCGCCTGTTTACTGGTCGCGGCTCCGAGCGGCGACGTGCTGGATACCAATGGGGATGGTCAGGCCGATGCCACAGATCCCGATGCGCCAGACGTTCTTACCACTGACCGCACTGGCAGCGACGGATACAATACGACCAGTGGCGACGAGGGAAACTATGCCTTCTTTGACGGCACGTCGGCCAGCAGTCCCCAAGTGGCGGGCGTCGCAGCGCTGATCCTCAGTGCGAATCCCGATCTCGGATACCGAGACGTGCAGCAGATCCTGCTGCAGAGTGCTCACCACTATGACGTTTCGGACCCGGATCTACGTCGGAACGGTGCGGGCTTGTGGGTCAGCCATAACGTAGGCTACGGCGTTCCAGACGCGGGCTTGGCGGTGCGACTGGCCAAGGCGTGGTCCAATCACCCACCCCTGGAAGTCGTGCATGCCACCAACACCGTGCGGCAAGACATTCCCGATGATGCGTTGCGTGTGGTCTGCGCAGCACCCGATATTCCAGTTCGCTTCACGGCCATCCGTTGCCTGCCGAGTCTCGGACCCCACGCGGACACGCCCACTCAGGCCTTGCCTCTCGTTGATGTTGGCATGGCCAACGAAGAGATCACGGTCGATTTGCATGGGAAAGGAGCTCTGATCGAGCGGGGCCAAAGTCTATTTGTAGAGAAAATTGAGCGAGCCGCGCGGGCTGGGGCGGCCTTTGCTATCATCTACAATAACCAAGGCACGAATCAGATTCAGGCGCTGGGTGGCACGACCTTTGTCCCCATTCCAGCGGTCAGTATCGGGTTAAGTGACGGTCAAGCCCTGCGCGATTTCATCAGTGCGCACCCGGAGACTACCGGGATGATTCGGCTCACTCCGGCGGTCTATCGTATTCCGATCAGCGAGACCCTCATTTGCGAACATATCGGGGTGCGTCTGAAGACGACCCACACTCAACGGGCGGACGTGCGTGTGACGCTGGTCTCGCCCATGGGCACCCGTTCGGTCTTGCAGTCGATCAACGCTGACACCACCCGAGGTCCGGTCGACTGGACCTACTGGACTGCACAACATTTCTACGAAAGCAGCGCCGGCGAATGGCGACTGGAGGTTAGCGACGAGCGGAATACCACCTTGCGCACATTCCCTTCGGGAACGCGCGCTGCGACCGGGTCGGTCACTTACGCGGAACTGATATTGCAAGGGGTGAAAATCACTGACCGCGATGCGGACGGTCTCGATGACTACTGGGAAATGAAGTGGTTTGGCAACCTGGACCAAGGCCCGCAGGACGATCCGGATCATGACGGATTCAATAACGCGCGCGAGCAGGCGATTGGGATGGATCCAACGGCACCGGCCGCTCTATTCGGGATTGATTTGACGGAACTCGCTCCAGGCTACCTGCGATTGAGCTGGCCCGGCCTGGACGGGGAGTCATACGGACTTGAATCGACCGGCCTTTTGGGCAGCGGTTTTCAATCCGGTCCGACAGTTCCAGGCCATTTCCCGGTCACCGAGTATGTTGTGCCTGCTGCGGAGCGTGGCGCGGAGTTTTACCAAGTGCGCCGCCAAAACACGGGCCCGTGATTCAACGGATGGCTGAACTGCAGTGTTGATACGGGCGGAAACCCCCGAGAATTCACGTTGTCCCATAGGGCAGGGGGCATTCCAAAAGCGCCAGCCGCAGAGGCTGCCTGCAAATCAACCCGTTACGAGAGCGTAGTCCCGGCGCTCGGTCGCTCGGCCACACCTGTCTGGACTCGGCACAATGCCAATCGCGGAGTTGGCCTGGACATGCTGGTTTCGCACGGCAGGAATCGTGCTATAGTTGGGGGCTGGTGATGATAAGCCTTACCCAATTCCCGATGGGCCAGTCCACGAAGTCCGAGAAGTCTTTCCCCAGGAATCGTCTCGCGGGACGAAGTTTGGCGTGCTTGTGTCGGTGGCGCGCGGTGTCTGGCTTTGCCTTGGGTTTGACCTTGGCGTCATCACTGGCCGTCCCGGAGCTGGACACTCCCGATCGCACGCCAGCGCCGCCCCCATCGGTACCAGCGTTGACCCGCCAGCCGTCGAGTCGGGCTTTTGTCCAGCGAATGGCCGTCCCGACCGGAACAAGTCCGTATACGATCGGTTCACCGACCGATTTGGAACAGCTCTATCTCGAATACATCAATCGAGCACGTCGCAACCCTGCCGCTGAAGGAGCCCGCTTGAAATCCAGCCAGGACGCGGACTTGGTCCTGAACTTCGACATGTTCTCCGTGGATTTGGATCTTATGGCGAACGCTATCGCCTCGTTGCCCGCCGCTCCGCCCCTTTCTTTCAATCCGCTGCTGACGACGGCGGCCCGGTTGCACAGTCAGGATATGCTAGACCATGTTTTTCAGGCGCACAACGGCTCTGATGGCCGCGGGTTCGCCGAACGTGCCACGGACGAAGGATATTCTTGGATCAATATTGGAGAGAATGTCTTCGCGTATGCGCAGTCGGTCGAACATGGTCACGCTGGCTTTGAAGTGGATTGGGGTAACGCTCCTTCCTCGGTTGGCGGGATGCAAAACCCACCCGGCCATCGATTGAATATCCATGACGCGACTTTCCGTGAGATTGGAATTGGGATCGTGACCGGAACCAAGAGTCCGGTGCCTCCGTCGGATGAGGCCCCGGTGGGGCCGCAGTTGGTCACACAGGACTTTGGGAATCGGCAGGGGCTCAGCCCGTTTGTCACTGGCGTGGTGTATTATGACTTGAACGGGAACAGCCAATACGATCTGGGTGAGGGAGTTGGCGGAGTGCGCGTGGTGGTGCCAGGGTCTACGTTTTATGGAGTGAGCGCGAACTCCGGTGGTTATTCCGTGCCGGTGCCTGGACCCGGCAGTTACTCGGTGACAGTCCAAGTGCCCGGCCTGGCCGACGTTACTTCGCCTCTTTCGGTAACCAATGACAACGTGAAATTGGACCACGTTTTGTCCTACTCACCTCCGGTGCTTTCCGGGCCTGATCGTCCGGCCGTGGGCCAGGACAATACCTACACATTCCCTGTCGTTGGCGGAGCGACTCGCTACCAGTGGCGTTCGAACCGTTTGATTCCCGTCACTGGCAGTGAAGGTGCCGAAGCTGGGTTGGCCGGTGTCACCGCTCAAACCACTCCTGGATACGCCGTGATCGATAATGTGGTGCGTGCTGCGGGTCAAAATTCATTTCACTTGGCGCATCCCCGGCCTGGTGGAACGAACTCCGCTCCAGAAGATCAATACCTGCAGCTGAATGGGACTTTCCGCGTCCGATCCGACACGCAATTACGATTCGCCAGCCGCTTGAGTTGGGCTGCTTCCGACCAGGTGGCGCGCGCGCAGATCAGCGTCAATACCGGACTCAATTGGCAGGACGTTTGGACCCAAGTGGGAACGGGCAACGTCGGGGATAGCAGCTTCAATAATCAGTTGATTCCGTTGGGCAATCTTGCAGGGCAGGAGATTAACGTTCGGTTTGTTTACGACTACTTAGGGGGCACGTTCTTCAGCCAGACCGATGCGGCCGTTGGCTTTCACATCGACGAGATTGCCGTCTTTAACGGCGACCGCATCGCCGACGAAGTCGTCGCCGAAATTCCCGCCACGCCTTCCTTTCCATTCCAACCGAGCGAGATTGGAACGTTTGAGTTGAGTGTTCGGCCGCGCATTCTCGATCGATTGCTGCCCTGGGGCCCGGGCAAGACGGTGGTCGCCCAAATCAGCACGACGCCGGTTTTGCGGATTACTTCTGTGCGGCGCCCAACGAACGGGGGGCTCCAGATTGGATTTAGCGTGACGAATTCCAACAACGCCAGCTACCAGATCCAATCCGCCCTCGATCCGGCCGGACCGTGGACTGTCGATGAGGCAGCGACGGTGCAACCTGGGACCGAGAATGGAAGCTTCCTGGCCACGTCGCCGTCCAGCACCGCAGCGCAGCGGTTTTTCCGCGTGGTTACCCAGTAGAAGACAGCGTGGGCGATAGCGACGCCGAGCTCAAGCGTCGCGGCGCTTGAAGATTCGGCTCACGGCACCGCCTGCAGCCACCAACCCGATAATGATGAACTTCTTCATGGCAACAATGCCGAGAAGCAACCCTTTCAACAGTCCGGTTTTTGCAGCAATGCCGCCTGCAACCAGAGCTGCCAACCCATAGGTAGCTACCTTGTCAGTCCCCGGTTTGTAATCGGCATAGCGATGACCTTCATTGAAATCGACCATTCGTAGCAACTCGGGCGCGGCCGCTTCCACTTCCTTAAACTGCGACATTCCCGAGACGACGTTGAGGACGAGGACTCCTTCGCGCCCGAGGTAGCGGAGATTATAGTTGAGCGTATTCCCGTTCGAGGCATCGCCAAACTTGATTTCCTTAGCCCAAAAGAGTTTGTGCGTGGCCGCATCGTATCGGGGAGGGGTCGCCCAGCCGATCAATTCCACACTCGGGTAGCCGCTCTTCACGCGCTCGGCGTTGGCTTCCTTGGTCGACTCCTGCATCTGCTTGAGCAACTTGGCGTAGTTGAGCTTGGCAGCGTCGTCATCCTTGATGTAGCCATCCTCTTCAAAGCTCACCACCACACACCAGGTGTTGGTCGCGAATGGACTAAAGCCTTTGGGAACGATCAACCCAAGCGGTCTCTGCGACGACGACGGATTACCCCAAATACCCGTGAGGATCGTTTCCGTCCCAGCCGGGTCGACATACCGAAATTCCTCGGTCAGATGCAAAGTTGCCAACCCGCCGCGCAGCTCAATTTGGCCTTCTTTGTAGTGGATGCGCTGCGCCATCGATTTGATCTCGGAAATGCGCGCCTCATTTTCTGCGGAAGCGCCCCAGACGCAATTCTGCGCGAGCAGCGTACTGCCGACAAGGATGCACCAGATCCAACGTCTCAAGATGTGACTCGTAGTTCGCATGGATGAAGAGAAAAGGGGTTCACGCTCGTTTTCGTCTTACCTCAGGGACATGGTGGAGTAAAGCACGTTTGTCGCCGCCGAAAACACCACTGGGAAGACAATGTCGGACAGCTTCCATGCCAGCAGCAGCCCCATCCAGGCCCAGGCAGGCTGTTGCAGCAGCGCTTGATACTTGTCCGCCCAGTGCGGTGGCAGAACGAGCAGCGGCGCGGCGCTGCCATCCAATGGAGGCACCGGCAGTAGATTGAACGTGAACAGCAGCAGGTTTAACGAGAAAAAGACGCTCACCATTTTGGCCACGAACGCCCAACCACCGTCGGATGGCCCAATTCCCGTCACAATACGCAGCATCCCCGCGTGGGGAGACGGACGAAAGACGCCCCATTCCCAGCCCACTCGGCAAAGTAATGCCGCAACGAGCAGCAATACCAAGTTGGCCGCCGGGCCTGCCAGGGCCATGGCGCCAGCGCGACGCGGATACATGGCGGCCCAATTTCGATTGTAGGGCGCGCTGGCCCATCCCACCATCCACCCTCCCAGGACGTAGGAGAGGATCGGGACCACGACCATGCCGAAAGGTTCCCGGCGGATGTGGACCGCGGGATTGAGACTGGTTTGTCCGCCTAACGCTGCCGTGTCGTCGCCGAGGCGTTGGGCGGACCAGGCATGGGCTGCCTCATGGCACGCCGTAGAGACGAGAAACGCCAGGTACCACTTGATCCCATCCACGTAATCTGGGTTCATGCAGCCGCAGCCTATCCCAGCGGCCTTCGCGAGGCCAAGCTGGGATTCGGACCGGGGGCGAGGCCTGGCGCGTCCAAAGCTTGACGATTCACTTCGTGAGAGGAACGCTCTTCCGAGGCCGGTCCGATGTCCAAACGCAATAATCAGAATCAACCAGAGCTCTTTGCGCCGAAAGCGGAAGCCCCTTCTCCTCTTTGGCGCGGCGTGCAGATCCATGTGAATTACGCGGATGGATACATTGATTTGACATTCTATGAGACGCCGAAGGTGGCACCTCTCGCTGAACATGTCCGCGTTCGCTGTGTCGCGCCGAATGTTTTGCAATGGAAGCGGGCCATCGAGAACCGCGACGAGCCAATCCCCCTGAGTCGCGAAAGGATTCGTGCTCAGATCGATAAAATCAAGAAACGCATCAGTCCAGACGCGGAAATCACCGCCCTCGAGATCGGTCCGGATGAAACTCGGCCCAGAAAGCGCTGCGCACGTTCAATCTCGAATTGGGGAACTCAAGGTGCCCCGTGGGAATGGCTGGAGAACGAGATCCTGCGAATGGGGACAGAAATGACGCTGACCTGGCACGAAGCGCAGCGCCGCCAGACGTCGCAGCCTGCGTCCGGGCGAGTGCGGTCGACGCGGCTTGCTTCCAAGACGGAACCGGTGCGGCCCCGACCGGAGGCGATGCGCGCACAGACTGGAGAAGCGTCGCGGCCTGCCGTTGCAGCACCACGGCGCCGCGACGCAGCCAAGGCGGAGCGAGCCATGAATGTTTCGCCCAGCCAGGCTGTCACTCCGGCGCCGCTCAAGCTCCCTGTGCCAGAGGTGCCCGTGCAGCTCGAGGTGCCCGTGCTCTCTCTGCAGGAGACCCTATTACCGATTACCGACTTACGCGGCTATTCGTTGCGCGAACGAGCGGCCCTTTGGTGGGTGTCGAATCAATCAGACGATCTGCTGGCGTTGCCGTATTGCAGCATCCAACGATTGGAATACCAGATTCGCACAGCACTCCGGGTTATTGGGCCGCTGCGCGGGCGCGCTTTGTTGTCCGACGAAGTGGGCTTGGGCAAAACCGTTGAAGCGGGTCTGGTTCTAAAAGAGTATCTGACCCGGGGCATGGTCAAACGGTTCCTGGTGATCACAGTGCCGTCTCTGGTGGATCAATGGGAAGAAGAGCTGGCCGAGAAGTTTCACTTAACCGTGGCCACGACGAATCGCTCCGCCGTCCGGAATGATCCGGAAGGATTTTGGCGGCAGAACTTGGGCATTGTGGCCTCTCTCCACACCTTGAAACAACCGGCCCAACTGGCCGTGGCTCAGTCGGTCACGTGGGACCTCCTCATCGTTGACGAAGCGCACTATCTCCGGAACCGCACTTCACAGGCATGGCAAGCGATCAGCGCGCTGCCCCGGCAATTCCTGCTGCTCCTCACGGCGACGCCAGTGCAGAACTCGCTCGAGGAACTGTATAATCTGGTCACGCTCCTGCAACCGGGTCAGCTGCCGTCGCCCAAAGAATTCCGAGCCCGTTTCGTCGATCCCAAAAGGCCTCACCATCCGAAGGAACCCGAGGAGCTCCGCCGACTGCTCGGCCAGGTCATGATTCGCAATACTCGCGCCAACGCCGGGATTCAATTGCCACCGCGCCGGGCGGAGACGGTCGTTTTTGAGCCGGACGATGCGGAGAGGCAATTTTGGCAGGCCTGGGATGGGGAGCTTCGGTTGCGGCTGGCGGACTTGAACGCCAGTCAAGGCAGTCTCTGGGGACGATTGCTTTTGCAGGCGGCGGGAAGCAGTCCGGCAGCCTGGCGGGAAGCACTACGATCATTTCCCGATCGTGCCGCGGCGAACCGCTGGAGCGAACAGGCACCGTTGGAAGTGAGTTGGAGCAAGAAGTGCCAAGCGCTGACGCCCTTAACCAAAGGCGAAGGGGGTGTGGTCATCTTCACGCAGTTCCTTCAGACTCAAGCGGCGCTAGCGGATCATCTTCGGCGCGCGGGCGTGTCGACCGTTGTCATTAACGGACAAACTCCCGCACCCGAACGTCAACCGTTGACCGAGCAGTTTCGTGCGCAGGGAGGCGCCTTGCTTTTGACCCATAGCGGCACGGAAGGGCGTAATCTGCAGTTCAGCCATCGACTTGTGAATTTTGATTTGCCCTGGAATCCGATGGAGATAGAGCAGCGGATCGGGCGCTTGCATCGGCTCGGTCAGAAGCATCCTGTCCAGATCAACAATATCGTGCAAGCGGGCACGCTGCAGGAGCATTTGCTCCAGATCCTGCAGGAGAAGCTGAACCTGTTTGAATTGGTCGTGGGTGAGACGGGACTCATCCTAGGTGAGAAATTTACCAGTGACGAGTTTGCCGAGGAAATCTTGCGACGCTGGCGGGACTCGGACGGACAGGTCGCCCAAGCGCTTCAAATCTTCGGCGAGGAACTCGCGGAAGCGAAACGGCAATACTCCGAAGTGCAGCAGCTGGACACGACGCTCTTCGCCAAGGATTACGAGTCTTTATGAAACTGACCCGGCTTGAGCATTCGCCCTCTGCGCTTCTCGATTTCTTCGAAGAAGGGTTGAACGCGACGGGGGCCATCTGTGAGCGGACCTGGCATGACAAGCTGCAAGTGGTCGCTGAAGGCAAGCCGGCACAGCTTTGGGATCCTGCAGGAGGGTTGATAGAGCGGGAAATCCGCTTTGTGCCAGCGAACGACACCGCGCCGCGGCATGCGGATGACGAGGTGTTTCCAGGTTGCCCCCTCACGTTTAAATTGGCTGAGGAGCTTCGCCCTAAACCCCTTCCATTGGAGCGGGCGGCCCTTCATCTCCCGGACGGGGGCAAAGCTCCAACCCTGGAGGCGGCGGAACGCCTGTGGCATGCTGAGTTTCCAGGCTCTGGTCGATGGCGATTGCTGGGCAACCTGACAGCGAGCTGGCATTTCTCACTCCTGGTGCTGGCGCGCTGCGAGATCCAAGCGATCGACCAGCATTGGGCATTGCATCGCCTGGCGATCTCGTTGGTGAATCATCTACGAGACGAAACTCTTCCCGCCAGCCTCGACTTTGTCGAATTGACCCCTGCTCCCGCCAAGCTCGATTGGCCTCGGCCCGATCTGAACCTTTGGCGCGTCTGGTTGAATGAAGCTTTTGCGCTCGAGTTAGAGCCGGATCTCCTCGCCATTCGAGCGCGGCAGCAACAGTACCTTCGCCGTGAACTCGAGCGCATCGATCAATACTTTGATTCCTACGAGAAAGAATTGACCGCTCGCGCTCGGCGTTCTCACGCGGACAGTGCCAAGATCAAGGTTCAGGATCGGTTGGCGGCGGCCCAGGCCGAGCATACCCGACGTCGTTTGGATCAGGTTCGCCGGCACGAAGTCCACGTCGTACCGCATCTCGACGCTCTCGTCATGATTGCAGAACCGGCCTGGCAAGGGAATGTCAGCTTCATCCTGAAAGGGGAAAACAAAACAACCGCCGCGCTGTATCTGCCGCGATGCCGACGCTGGGTCGTTCCTGCCTAAACGCAGGCTGTCCAATAAAGCGCCCGACCGGGAATAGACGAGCGGCGGTGAGTGGGCCGCTTACCACCAAAAAGCCGGATCGCCCGTGGTTCGAACGACCATCTTATCGAACTTCGTCCATGCCACATGACCGTCCCCGTAAAGGAGATTGCCACCTTCCGGCATCTGCCGAGCTCCGAGATGCGGCGCTTGATGACCACGCCAACCGCCGTCCACTTTGACGTAACGATTCTTATTCCGCTCCTTGAGATTACTTCCCATCGAGAGCGTTCCGTCCGCAATGATCGTCCGTTCGGACGGACCCGGATTGTAATCGATACCGCCGGTCAACTTCCACGGCTTCGGATTTAGGCTTTCGGTGATATTGGTTTCCACGACCCGTCCCGCGAATTTCCAGGCGAATTGGTATCCGGCCACGCGATAGCCCGTGTTGCTCCGGGTGGTTTCGGTTACCGAGTCCGTGGTAAACTTCCAGAGTTCGTCGTTATCCTGTTTGGCGAAGCCAGGACAGTACAGGACGTGACGTTGACCGCCATTGGAGGTGAGCAGGTTGGCGACGTAAGCGGGGATGTCCCACGGCCAGGCCCCCACCGACTTGGTGACGGGATCCTGGAGCAGAGGAAACCAGTCATTCGAATCGTGTGCATACATCAGCGACGCGATTCCGAGTTGCTTCAAATTGCTGGCGCACTTTATTTTAATGGCCTTGCTCTTGGCTTTGGAGAGCGCGGGCAACAGCATGCCCGCCAGAATCGCTATAATCGCGATGACCACCAGCAGTTCGATCAGCGTAAAGCCTTTGCGACGATGCACGTCAAAGTTCATACCCATACGTTCAGTTGAGACAAAGTTAGTGCTTCGGACCGCTTGCGCAGAAGACGCCAGCGCCCGTCGTTCCTATAGACTGCAGATAGCTGACCTGCGCATACCGGTGCGGAACGGGCTATGATCCTATTCTCGCTATCGTATCAAGAATTGCAACGCCAGGTTGCGGTAAAGAAAGACCATTTTGCGAACGATAAGTGGTCTGGCGCATACCGAAAATCCGCTTCTGCACTTGCTGGCCCGGCCCAACGGCGCGCTTGGCCGGAACGCCCACAAGGGGCGGACTAGCTTCACTTTTGGCCATAACGCCGTCGATACGCCAATGGTGTCATTTGCTTTTCTTGTCGAAAATAGCGGGCTAGATGTTCCGTTCCGGCATATCCGAGGGTTTGGCCGATTTGACCGATCGAATCGCTCGTCTCAACGAGTTGACGGCAAATCTCACCCACGCGCACCCGACGAATCTCGCTCAAAACCGAGCGGCGGAGGTGTTTCTGGAAGCGCTTTTCGAGCACCCTTCTGGACAAACCGGCCGCGTGCGCGACGTCCGGTACGGCAATCACTTGCGAAGCGTGGCTCCGAATGAACTTCAACGCATTCGCGAGTTGGAGGTCCTCGACGGCCACAATGTCCGTCGAGCGCCTCGGCACCACGTGAGTCGCTGGGACTAAGATCTTCCATTGGCGAACGCGTCGCCGCTGCATCAAACGGTCGAGCACCTCGGCACTCTCGTATCCAGCCCTTTCGAAGTTGATCGCGACGCTGGACATCGGTGGATCCGAGAGGTCGCACAGAAGATCATCGTTGTCCGCGCCGATAATTGCGACTTCATCGGGAACTTGCAGGCCAGCGATCTTGCACGCTTCAATCACTTGTTCGCCCCGATCATCGTTGCACGCCATAATGCCTAACGGCTTGGGAAGCGATTTCAGCCAGTTGAGCAGCAATTGGTCATGACGGCGTCCGTTGAATTCCCGAGCGGCGGCGCCTGGAGGGCAGAACTGTGTGGTGAACCCAGCCTTCGCCAGGCGAGTCTGAAAGCTTTGCCCCCGCAACGCCGACCAGGGCATATCGTCGAAACCACAATACGCAAAATGGCGAAAGCCGCAGTTCAAGAGATGCTCGGCAGCCATGTGGCCAATAGCCTCCGAATCGGTAATCACGTTGGCCAATCCGGCAATTTCCCGCTGGCGATGCCCCACCACGACGGCGGGCATCCGATACCGGAGCACCTCCTCCATGTTCTCCCCGTCCCGCAAGATGATTCCATCCGCCCCGATCGTCTCCAGCTGAGGCAAGGCTTTTTCCAACCCTCCTGGTTCCCATGAGAACGCCCAGGGTCCATGCTCTCGCGCATAATTGGCGATGCCGCGCAGGAGACTGCGTCCGGAAGAGCGCGACGATTCGATCAAAAGCACAATGCGCGGGATGCCTCGGCGCGAGCGCGGGCGGGCCTGAGTTTTCATGTTCGCAAAGTGGCGGAATTTCAACGCAAATTGGCGTTGGGCTTCCCGAGCCGTCAAGTAGAATTCCCCCACACACACTGCCTATGTCGAGAACTGCGCTAGCATTCACCGTCGGCCCGCGGGACCTTTCCTGGGTCCGCGCGGAGGGAGCACGGCGGCGTCCCACAGTCGCATGGAGGAGGGTTTTGGCCTGGTCCCTGGCACTCACTGTGTGGACCTCAGGATCGGCGCGCGCGGCCGCGCCGGCTGTTACCATGACGGTAGATGTCGCGCACCCCGGAGCGGCCATCCGTCCCACGATGTGGGGAATATTCTTTGAAGATATCAACTTTGGCGCCGATGGCGGCCTCTACGGCGAACTGGTCAAAAATCGCTCGTTTGAGTTCCCCGACCCGCTCATGGGTTGGACTGTCCCAGCGGGCCTGGCCCAATCGCGAGCCGTCACTATACTTGAAGACAACGCGCCTAGCGCTACCAACCAGCATTACCTCCACCTCCAAGCCAGCCCCGATCAACCGGCAAGCATCGGAAATCGTGGTTTCCGACAGTTGAGCGTCCGCGCTGGGGAGAGATATCGATTTTCCGTTCTCGCACGCACGCCCCATCCGGCGGCTGTAGAACTGCATGTGTTACTGGTGCGGCCGGACGGAACGATCCTGGCTCAAGAGCACCTTAAGCGATTCACACCCGCTTGGGCTCGCCGCACGGCGACGCTGCGTCCGAAGACGACCGAAGCCGATGCCGAACTGCGCGTGATTGCACAGGGCGCAGGGGCGGTCGACCTCGACATGGTCTCGCTCTTCCCGGAAAAGACTTGGCGAGGGCGGCCCGAGGGTTTGCGGGCGGATTTGGTGCAAATGCTGGCCGATCTCAAGCCCGGGTTCGTTCGTTTTCCGGGCGGCTGTATTGTGGAAGGACGCGACTTGAGCAAGCGTTACGATTGGAAAGCCACGATCGGCCCGTCGGCCGATCGTCGCGGCAAGATCAATCGCTGGAATGACGAATTCAAACACCGGCCGGCGCCCGATTACTTCCAATCATTCGGACTTGGCTTTTTCGAATTCTTCCAGATGTGTGAAGACATCGGCGCGGAGCCGTTGCCCATTCTGAACTGCGGAATGGCTTGCCAGTTCAACACTGGCGAGCTGGTTCCCTTGGATGGATTGGATCCTTACATTCAAGATGCGCTCGATCTCATTGAGTTTGCCAAGGGCGCGCCTACCACCCCCTGGGGCCGCCGTCGCGCGGAGATGGGACATCCGCGGCCGTTCACGATGAATCTATTGGGCATTGGCAATGAACAATGGGGACCGCAGTACATCGAGCGTTACGCGCGATTTGCCACCGCTTTAAAGGCTGCTCACCCCGAGATTCAATTGATCTCCAGCGCCGGTCCAGGACCCGCGGACGACAAGTTCGCCTTTGCCTGGCCGAAGCTCCGCGAGCTCAAAGCGGATATCGTGGACGAACATTGCTACGCCCGCCCGGATTGGTTTCTGAACAACACCACTCGCTACGATCATTACGATCGGTCCGGTCCGAAGGTCTTCATGGGAGAATACGCAGCCCAGAGCGTCAAAACGGTCAGCCCGGACAATCGCAATACGTGGGAATGCGCCTTGGCCGAAGCCGCTTATATGATCGGGTTGGAACGGAACGCCGACGTGGTGGTGATGTCCTCCTACGCGCCGCTGCTGGCGCATGTCGATGCCTGGCAATGGACCCCGAATCTGATCTGGTTCGACAACGTTGGGGTTTACGGAACTCCCAACTACTATGTGCAACAGCTCTTCTCGCGGAACCGTGGGGATGTCTTGTTGCCCACACGGCTCAGCGGCGTGCCGACCATGCCGACGGGTGAACCTCGCTTTTACGCCAGTGCCAGTCGCGATGCCAAATCTGGCGAGGTCCTTGTCAAAGTCGTGAACGCAACGAGCCAAATTGTCACCAGCGTGATTCATCTCGACGGAGTGACGCGCGTGCGCAAAGGGACGGGCCTGGTGCTGGCCAGCGCTGATCTCCAGGCGCAGAACAGCTTGCAGATACCTCGCCACGTCGCGCCGCAATCGGTTCTCGTGCCTCCGGCCGACCCTTCGTTCGAGTACTCCTTTAAACCCGTGTCTGTGACGGTCTTGCGTCTTAGAACCCGTTAAGCTAAACCTAACCATGAGCACCGCCCGTTTCCATTCTCGACTCGCCGCTGCCCTCCTCGCTGGGCTATGCGCCGCTTCGCTGGCCAGCGACCTGCGTGCGGCGGAAACTGCCACCACGCAGAACTTCCTGCGCAATGCCTCGTTTGAAGAGGGAGAGACTGGGCGTCCACGCCAATGGCGCCAGGAACGGTTCGCTGGCGAGGCCACGTTTGGCACCGACGCCGCGGCCCATGCCGGCCAACGGAGCGTCACGTTAGCCTCCACGCAAGGGGCGGATGCGAGCTGGAGTGCCAGCGCGCTCGTGGAACCATTCGCCCGCTACCGCCTGTCCGGCTGGATCAAGACCGAGAACGTGGCTGCGCCTAACGCTCGCGGAGCGTTGCTCAATGTGCACGGACTCGAATCTGCCGCGACCAAGGCCATTACTGGGACGGCGGATTGGCAGCGCGTCGAAGTGGAATTCGATGTGGAAGACCAGGACAGCTTGCAGATCAATTGTCTTTTCGGAGGATGGGGCCTGGCCACGGGTAAAGCCTGGTTTGACGAGGTCCGATTGGAACAGATTGCCACCCGAGAGGTTCCAGCCCCGCGTCTGGTGATTGACGCGAAACAGGTCGGTGCTCCCCTTTCCGAAAACATTTACAGCCAATTTATCGAACATCTAGGCCGGTGCATCTACGGCGGGATCTGGGCTGAGATGCTGGAGGATCGCAAGTTCTACTTCCCCATCACGGAAAAGTACCAGCCGTATCGCTCGTTGCGGGACTCTGCGTTCCCAGTGGTCGGTGCTTCCCCTTGGCAGATTCTTGGCTCGGCCAGCGCCGTGACCATGTCGACCAACCGTCCGTTCGTCGGGCGGCATACCCCGCGGCTCGAATCTGGCGCGGGCCTTCGCCAGCGCGATTTGGGAGTCAAGGCCGGGGAGAAGTATGTCGGCTACGCCTGGCTACGCGCGGACGGAAATAACGCGGTCGCCGAGATCCGCCTTCGCTGGGGCGATGGCACGAAGGATGCCCAATCCGTGCGGATTGAGAAGATCCCGAATTATTACCGCCGCTATTGGTTTGAGTTTCTCGCAGGCACCGCGACCGACAAGGCCGACTTCGAAATCCACGCGCGCGAAGGCAACGTGCTGGTCGGAACGGCGTCGCTCATGCCGGGAGACAATGTCGAAGGAATGCGTGCGGACACCCTTGCCTTATTGAAACAGTTGAACGCGCCGATCTATCGGTGGCCCGGCGGGAACTTCGTGAGCGGTTACGACTGGCGCGACGGTGTAGGCGATCGCGATCGCCGTCCGCCCCGAACCAACCCGGCCTGGACGGGCGTGGAACATAACGATTTCGGGATGCACGAGTTCATCCGCTTCTGTGAACTCGTGAATACCAAACCGTGGATCACGGTGAACACGGGATTCGGCGATGCCTATTCGGCGGCCGGGCAACTGGAGTATTGCAACGGTTCTGCTGACACGTTTTGGGGGCGCCGTCGCGCGGATAACGGGGCGGCCAAGCCGTTTGGCGTGAAGTATTGGGGCATCGGCAATGAAATGTGGGGAACCTGGCAGCTCGGCTTCATGAAGCTGGAGCATTACGAGATCAAGCAGAACTGGGTCGTCGATAAAATGCGCGAAGTCGACCCGAGCATTATCTGCATCTCGTCCGGCAATAGCGGACCTTGGAGTGCCGGGCTTTTGAAGAACTGCTCCGATCACATGGATCTCATTGCCGAACACTTTTATTGCCAGGAACAGCCCGCCCTGCGCGGCCATGTCCGGCAGATCGCCAATGAAATTCGCCGCAAAGCCGAGTTCCATCGCCAAGCTCGCAAGGATATCCCCGAACTCAAGGGCAAAGACATCCGCATCGCGATGACCGAGTGGAACTATTGGTACGGGCCCCACGTGTTCGGTGAACTGGGGACTCGCTATTTCCTCAAGGACGCGCTCGGCATTGCCTCCGGTCTGCACGAATACGCGCGGCAGAGCGACATCGTGGCGTCGGCCTTTTACGCGCAGACTGTCAATGTCATTGGCTGCATTAAAACGAGCAAAACCGCGGCGGCCTTGGAATCCACTGGGCTGGTCCTGAAATTATATCGCCACCATTTCGGAGAATTGCCCGTGCACACGGAGATCACCGGGCTCATCGATGCGCAAGCGGCCTGGAGTTCTGATCGCAAGACCCTCACGATCGGGGTGGTGAATCCGACCAAGAACGCCGTCGAGATTCCGTTTGACCTGCGCGGTGCGAAGCTGAGTGGCGCGGGCAAGTGTTGGCAAATAGCGGACCCCGATCCGATGGTCTACAACGATCCGAGCCAGCCTGGGCGCTTGACCATCGAGGAAAAGGCGCTCGCACGCGCCGGTGAAAAGCTCTCGGTCGCCCCTTGCAGTGTGACGTTGTTTGCGTTTGACGCGGGCGAATAGGGATCAGCTCACTCGCTTTAACCGGGGTGCGGCTGGATCTGAAAGACCAGCCGCAGACGCTCACCAGTCGAACTCGTTCTAGGTAACAAGGAACGCGCCGTAGGATGGTCGGTGTGCGGGCGTTGCCGCCGTGGCGCGGGTTTCAGCGCCGGGCTCACGAGCAGCAACGTTAGCGCTTCTAAAACGGTTCTTGCCTGACGCTCTTCTTCCCCTGTCCGGCTATTGCTATAGGGTGTATTAAGTGGGAATGAACGATGGTTTAACTAAGATATCTTAATGTAAACATAGTGAAACCATAGTGGATTGATAGTAGATCAAGAGTCGATGAACGTCAGAGAATCGGCGAAACTGCGGGCGGATCACCTTGGTCCCGGCGTGCCCGGCGGCAAGAAGGTGCCCAGCGGGGCGCATCGAAACTCACCGGCACCCAGTCGAAACCTCGCAAGCGTTATGGCCAAGCAACAAAAAAGCGCCAGCCTTCCGGCGGGCGCTCATCGCGAATTCTAAAATCTCGAAAGGACCGTGCTATTCGGCTAGCACCTTGCTCGAGCGACTCTGGAGAGCGCGTTTCCGCACCGTTTCATCCAGGATCTTCTTGCGCAAACGCAAGTTTTTCGGCGTTGCCTCGACGTATTCGTCCTGGCTGATGTATTCCAAGGCTCGTTCCAAGCTCAGCTTGAGCGGCGCGGAGAGCTGAATTCCTTTGCCATCGCCTTGAGAACGCATGTTGGTCAAGTGCTTGACTTTGCAGGGATTGACCGGGATGTCGTTGTCGCGAGCGTTTTCGCCTACGATCATGCCGCGATAGATGGCTTCTCCTGGTTCGACCATCAGCCGGCCGCGTGCCTGGATGGAGTCCAAGGCGTAAGCGGTGGCTAAGCCGTCCTCCATGCTAACGAGAGATCCATTTTTGCGGGCCGGAATCTCGCCACGGTCGTTACCGTACTCGTGAAAGAGGTGACTCATCACGCCCATTCCGCGAGTGATATTCACGAGATCAGTCTCGAAACCGATCAACCCACGCATGGGGATGAGCGCTTCGATACTCACTTGATCCATATGGTGAGTCATGTTCACGATTTCGCTTTTGCGCCAAGCGAGGTTTTCCAAGACCGCGCCCATGTGGCCTTGCGGGATTTCCAGGAACAGGCGCTCGATCGGTTCCATCAAAACATCGTTGGGGCCTTTATGCCAAATGACTTCCGGGCGAGAAACCAGCACTTCGTACCCTTCCCGGCGCATCTGCTCTACGAGGATGGCGATCTGCATTTCGCCGCGGCCGGCCACCTCGAAGACCTTGGGGTCTTCCGTTTGCTTGACGCGCAAAGCGACATTGGTGCGGATTTCTTTCACCAATCGTTCCCAGATGTGCCTGGCGGTCACGAGTTTCCCGTCCTGACCGGCCAAGGGACCGTCGTTCACGGCGAACTCCATGGTGATGGTCGGAGGATCGATTGGTTTAGAGGGTAGCGGCGGGCGCTCTGGGTTATCGACCAGGCTTTCGCCGATGAAGACCTCTTCAAACCCGGTCACGCCCACGATATCACCGGCGTGCGCTTCGGGGATGTCGATGCGTTTCAGGCCTTCGAAGTGGAAGATATTCGTGATCTTGCCCGTGCTCTTGGTTCCATTGGCATGGAGACAAACGGATTGGTCACCGACTTTGACTTTACCGGTGTATATCTTGCCGAAGGCGATACGTCCGAGATAATCACTATAGTCGAGGTTGGCGACGAGAAGCTGGAACCCCTCACCCGCGTGGGCTCGAGGGGGAGGAACATACTTCACGATCGAATCAAAGAGCGGTTCCATCGTGCCGGTGACGTGGCTCAGATCGAGCTTGGCATAACCTTCTTTCGCGGAAGCGTATACAAACGGAAAATCTAACTGCTCGTCCGTCGCGTGCAACTGGATGAAAAGTTCAAAGACGAGGTCGAGCACTTTCTTGGGATTGGCGTTCTCGCGGTCAATCTTATTGATTACAACGATCGGCTTGGCTCCGGCTTCCAACGCTTTTCGCAAGACGAAGCGGGTTTGAGCTTGCGGACCTTCCGCGGCATCCACGACGAGAAGCACCCCATCGATCATGCTCATCGCCCGTTCGACCTCGCCGCCAAAGTCAGCGTGTCCAGGAGTGTCGACGATGTTGACGTGGAAGTTTTTATATTTGAACGCGGCGTTCTTGGCACGGATTGTGATACCCTTTTCCCGTTCCAAGTCCATGGAATCCATGATCCGCTCTTCGGTTGCGATCGCCTGATTAGCGCGAAACGTTCCGGACTGTTTGAGAAGACAATCAACCAAGGTGGTCTTCCCGTGGTCAACGTGGGCGATAATGGCGATATTGCGTATGTGCTGCATAAACGATCGGTCGAACGAAATCGAGCCGTGTAATGTGACTACTTATCCTGAAAGGTCAAGCATTCGAAAAACCGATGGTCAAGTTCAGGCCTTGTGCAGCGGCTGGATACAAAGCCTGGTGCCGAAGTGGAAAAGTGCTTTGGCTTCGCGGCGTTCTGTGACTTAATAGACGCGTGCGGGTCTACACCAAATATCGCACACGGCGAACGCGCAAAGCTTCGGGCAGTCATTTTCAATGGCTCCTCGTTTGCATGTTCGCGGGCTTCCTCATTTGGATTTGGTGGAAGAACCTCCAGCACGCGGACCGTGGCGCCACTCCGGAACAGGCGCCTCGGGTGGAAGTTACACCGGTCTTTCGCGGCCCGCGGGATAAAGCGACGAACGCACCGCCGACCATGGTGATGGTTCGACCGAACGGCACCAGCCCGTTTGAAACGCCGGCCGCCGGCCAACGCAATCCGCGCAATCTTTTTGAAGTCCAGATTGCCCTGGAACGCCAGGCCATTTCCGGAGGCAGCCTCGACGGAAGGCTTGGCTCCCAAACCCGGGCGGCCTTGCGCGCTTTTCAGCAAAGCGAGCGCCTGCCCGTCACGGGCGAAGCGGACGCAGCGACCAAGAGCCGGTTGTCTTTGACCTTGCCGATGGAGCGGTTTTACACGATCACCCCGCAGGATTTAGGTCGCTTGTCGCCGCTGGGAAGAACCTGGCTGGCAAAATCGCTGCAGGACCGGCTCGACTACGAAAACATTTTGGAACTCGTGTCTGAAAAAGGCCACGCCCACCCGAACCTGATCCGAATGCTCAACCCGTCCGTGGATTGGAACAAAGTCGCGGTGGGTACCGCCATTCGCATCCCCGATGTCGAGTATCCACCAGTGAAATATAAAGCGGCGATAATCCGCATACGCTTGGGAGAAAAAAGACTCCTGGCATTCGGGCGCGGCACGAACTTGCTCGCTTGTTTTCCGTGCAGCATCGCTCGACAAGTGGAGAAGCGTCCGACCGGCAAACTGCAAGTGGAAACCATCGTCCTCAATCCGAACTACAAGTTTAGTCCGGAGATTTTCCCGGAGTCGGACGAAGCGCGGCAGTTGAAAAAGCCGTTGATGATCCCGCAAGGGCCGAACAATCCCGTCGGAACCGCGTGGATCGGCCTGAACAAGCCGGGTTACGGCATTCACGGCACGCCCCGACCGGAAGATGTCGGTCGAACGGAATCGCACGGCTGCTTTCGATTGGCCAATTGGAACGCGGAGTATCTGGCGGAGATCGTGGAAATCGGAACGCCCGTGTTGGTGGAGCCTTGATCTGTCCTAACGGGTCTGAAGGCAGAGGCGATCGCCGGGAAAGTCCCAGGAAGGTCAGCCGCAGTGTGAACGTCAAAATCATCGAGCAAACTCCGACGCGCCTGACGCTCCAAGCCCGGTTGCCGATCTGGCTGATCACACTGCTTTGGTTGATCGCGCTGCCCGTGACCTTGTGGATCGGCCCACGTCTCACGCTTGTTTGCCAGCGTTCCCCGACCGGAGAGATCACCTGCGAAATTCAACACCGGCTGTGCGGTCTCTTAATGGCACGCCAAGGCGTGACCAATGTTCGCCAAGCATCCCTGCAATTCTCCACTTCTGGAGGCTCGTCGGTGAATGAGGTGCAACGCGGACCCGGCGTGACGTTCGTCTTTGATGACACCTGCCGGATTGTCTTGCAGACCGATCATGGCCCCGTCCCAACCGAAAGCGGTTTCGAATGCGGACAGTCGCAAAAGGAAGACGCCATCGCCCAGTTGAATGCCTTCATCGCGGACTCGAAAGCTGGGGCTCGGACCATTGTGGTGGCCAAGAGCGCGTGGATCTACGTTGCGGAAGCGTTCCTGTTTTTCGTGGCGGTTGGGGCGACATGGTTCTCCTGGACCAAGTGTTGTCTGGATAAAGAAGCGGATCGCGTGACGATCTGGGGGCCCGGGCGTCTCTGCGGGCGGCAGCAGACCTATCGTTTGAGTGATGTTCAACGCTTTGCCATTCGTCAGCAGGTGGTGCCGGACGATCCCGATCAGGAAGGGGAGATGGCGTCCGAACGTGTCACGCTGATCCTGGCGATGTGTCTGAAGAACGGGGCCGAGATCACCATTGCCCAGCGCATGTTTGGCGGCAGTGAAGGCATGCGCTTTGTGAGACAACTGGAACGATTCCGCCAGGACGTAGTCCAGAGAGTCCTGAGCCGTGGTCCTGATACGGGCGAAAGCGTCTAAACGCCGCTTAAGCCTCGACCGAGAGTCCTGGCGTGGAGCGAATCACGTTGATCTTGGGATGCTGCGCCCGGATTTGGTCTTCAAACCAATGGCACGCTTCGTCATCCCCATGCCCGAGCAAAATGGTTCGCGGCGACACCAGCCCCACAAAGCGGAGCAGGTCTTCGCGATTAGCATGGGCGGTCAAGTCGAAATCCTGAACTTCGCAGCGTTTGGTGACTTCTCCGCCGCTCGGGCTGAACATGAAGGTCTCGCCCGGTTGCGCGGCCTTCAGTCGGCCGCCGGGGGTTTCGGGATCGGCATAGCCGACAAAGAAGATCGCTTGCCGTTCATCGCCAATCATGCGCAAGGCCAGGTCGTGAGCGGCGGTTTTTTCGCTCATCATTCCGGCCGTCAGCACGAACAGGCGGCTGCCACTCAGTTTCATGGACTGGAGTTGGCCCGGGTCGAGCACCACCAGGTTGAGCGCTTCGTGCAGCATCAAATGGGTATGTTGCCGATGTGTCCGGTGAGCTTCTAGATCGTAGATCTCCGTAAAGACACGGCCCAGGCCGCCAATGTAGACCGCTTGTTTCGCGATCTCACCCCGGTGCATCAACAAAGCGAGTTGCGCCAGGATCTCCTGCGTTCGCCCGAGGGCAAAGACCGGGAGCAGCACATTCCCGCGCCGCGCTAAGACGCGTTGGATGGCCTGCGCGAGCCGCTCGGCCTCCGCCGCTCGGGTGAAGCCTGCTGGGACGTTGCGCGTCCCACGCGTCGTTTCCATGATGAGAACATCCGCTTGCACATCCTCGAACCGCGCCGCTTTCAAGAGGGTCTGGTCGTGAAAGCAAACATCGCCGGTATAAAAAAGCGTTTGTTTCTGACCGCGAATCATCACGCCGGCGGATCCCAAAGCGTGCCCGGCGTCATAAAACTCGAGTGTGGGCGAGTCTAAGTCCGAACGGCGCCGCTCGGTGGATGCCCAGGGAATCTCGCGGTTGTATTTGAATCCTTCAAAGAGGTAGGCGATGTCATCCACTTCATCATGACTGTAGAGCGGGTATTCCTTGATCCCGAGTTCGTCCCGTTGCCGAATCATGACATTAACCGAGTTATGGAGCACTCGTTCGATGAGGAAATAGCTCAATTCACTCATCAACACTTGCGCTTTCGGGAAGTGGCGCAATGCGACGGGCAATGAACCGACATGGTCATGGTGGCAATGTGTGACTGCGATTGCATCGAGCGGTTCCTCTTTGATCAAATCGTAGAGCGGCAAACTCGAGCGCCCTTCCCGTTTCGGATGAGTGCCCGCGTCAAGCAAGATGCGATGGCCTTCGAAATCGACAAACCACGCGCTGGCTCCAACGCCGGTGTCCGGATTGAGATTGACGATCCGCATAGGGCACTCTAAGCCACGAGTTGCCTTTGGGGGAACATGAAAATCAGTTCCGGAGAGCAATTCTCCGGGTCGAAGCGTGGCGCACGTCTCGATCGACACGCGCCGTGGGACAATTCTGCGACTGGTCTGCGACACCGTCGGGCTCCGTCCGATGAGGATCAATCCCATCACGATAAGACTGGCGAATCGGACGGCTCTGACTAACCTGTGACCGTGACCCCCTTACGCGGACCTTCAGCTTGGAACCGACGACAATTCCTGGCTTCGACCGCGGCCACGGCTGCAGCCAGTCTCTTCGCGCCCAACGCCTGGGCTGCGGATCACTCAGCGGCAAAGTTGGCGGGAGGGACTCGGCCGCTCTTGCCGGAAGGCGCGGCGCCGCCGGCCTTGGAGTTGGCGCACTTCCCAGATCGGCTTCACGCCTTCGTTTGGCGGAACTGGACCTTGGTTCCAGTTGAGCGCATGGCCAAGGTGGTCGGCGCGCGCGTGCCGCAGATGGTTCGTGTGGGACGATCCATGGGGCTGGCCGGCCCAGCAGCCATCTCCACCGCTCAACAAAGACGTTCTTACATCACGGTCATTCGGCGTAACTGGCATCTGCTTCCGTACGAACAACTGCTCGAGTTGCTCGGTTGGACGCCCGCACAATTGGCGTTCAGCTTGCGCGAGGACGATTTTCTCTTCGTCAAACTGGGTAATCTGAAACCCTTATGCCCGCGTCTTCAATACGCTCCTCCCACCCTCGCCGCCGAAGCGCGTGCTCGCCAGATGGCCACATTGATCCGCGCGACGTTCGGAACGGAGGTGGGGCTCGCGGCAGATCCGCTCTTTGGGTTTATCGAACGCCTTTGCCAACGACCCGATCGGAGCGAACGTCCAGCGGAGATTGGGCAATTCTCACCCCGTTATTGCTACTCTTACTTCGCGCTTTACGGAGACCCGCTTTCCGATAAGACGATTCAGCCTTATCCCGATGGCTATCTGGCCCAGTTGAGCGCCTTGGGCGTCAACGGCGTTTGGCTCCAGGGCGTCCTCCAAAAACTGGCACCCTTCCCGTGGGAGCCCGAAGTGAGCGTCGGCTATAAAGGACGCCTGGCCGCGCTCAAAGACCTGGTCAAGCGCGCCGCCCGTGCCCGTGTGGGCGTTTATCTATATCTGAATGAGCCGCGGTCCATGCCGCTGGCCTTTTTTAATGGACGCGAATCTCTCCGAGGCACGGTGGAGGGCGAATACGCCGCGCTTTGCACGAGCCATCCCGAGGTGCAAGCGTGGATGACCGAAGCGGTCCGAACCATCTGCCAGGCCGTGCCGGATCTCGCAGGGTTCTTTACAATTTCAGCGTCGGAGAACTTTACGCATTGCTGGTCGCATCACCAGGGAGGACGCTGCCCCCGTTGCTCGCAGCGGCCGCCCGCCGATGTGGTGGCGGAAGCAAACCGGCTTGTCCAGGAGGGCATTCAGAAAGCGGGACACGGAGCGCGGCTCCTGGTCTGGGACTGGGGCTGGCGCGACGATTGGGTCGAGGGGATCATCGGGCAGTTACCGGCCGAAGCGTCGCTGCTCAGCGTCAGCGAATGGGGCATCCCCATCCACCGCGGCGGCGTTCCAACCAACGTGGGCGAATACTCGATCTCCACCATCGGACCGGGCGAGCGGGCGCGCGGTCGTTGGGAACTGGCGAAGAAACGCGGCTTGCGCACGCTGGCCAAGATCCAAGCAGGCAATACGTGGGAACTCTCGGCGGTGCCGTATATCCCTGCGCTCCAGAACGTGGCCCAGCACATCGCCAACCTGGCCGATGCGGGTGTCGACGGTCTGATGTTGGGATGGACACTGGGAGGTTATCCATCGCCGAATCTCGAAATCGTCATGGAAATCGCGCGGACGAAACGCGGGGTTGGCAGCGGCCAGGACTCCGTCTCCGCCGCCCTGGAAGCCGTCGCCACGCGGCGGTTTGGCGCGGCCATTGCCCCTGCTGTAGTGAAGGCCTGGCGCGAGTTCAGCGCGGCCTTTAGTCAATTTCCTTTCGACGGGGGCCTGGTCTACAACGCGCCGATGCAATATGGACCCAGTAATCTGCTCTGGGCATCGCCCACGAAATATCGGGCCACGATGATCGGCTTTCCCTACGACGATTTTGCGGGATGGCGCGGGCCTTATCCGCCCGAAACGTTTATCCAACAATTCGAGACCGTTGCGAACGGGTTTGACCACGCTCTCCAACTGCTCCGCCAGGAGGCGCGCTCTAGCCCGCCCTCCGAACGCCCTGAGCAAGCCCGCGCATTGGACGAAGAACTGAACGTGGCGGAAGCGGCCGCCATTCACTTTCGCACGACCGCGAATCAGGCCCGGTTCGTCCGCGCGCGTGATGCCCTGGCCGTCGCGCCGGACGCCACGGCGAGAGCGCGTTTGCGCGAGGAACTCGAAGGTCTTCTGCGTGCCGAAGCGGATCTGGCGCGGCGCCTTTACGCGATCCAACTCCGCGACTCCCGAATTGGGTTTGAAGCGACCAATCACTATTACTATGTCCCTCTCGATTTGGCGGAGAAGGTGCTGAACTGCCACGATCTTCTCGCACGCGGGTTTCCAGAGCCGAAGTAAGGCGAAATGACCGCGGACGCGCACTTTTCGGCTGTATGATCTCGCGTTGGCAACGGCCGTGGCCGTTGACCTGGCCGACGTGGCTCCTTCTTCCGGTTTCGGATGTCTGGGACGAAGAGTATCCGAGTGTGGTGAGAATGATGCGGAGCACCCGCTGCAGCCCTGTCTCTTGGTCCGTGCAGCCCTCTTCGTCGCGATTGTGTCGCTATTTCAGAGACGCCTCGTTAGACTCGCGGCGCAATGAAACGTCTGCGGCGCGTCCTCCGATTCTTCCGACCTGACGCGGCGCGGATTGTCGGCACGCTCGGACTGCTGGTGCTCAGCACGACGGGGAACTTGCTCAAGCCATGGCCGTTGGCGCTCGTGGTGGATAGCATCCTGGGTCAGCGGCCGCTACCCAGTTGGTTGACCACCGTGGCCGGCGCGGATCGCGCGGTGGTGTTAGGGCTGCTGGCGTTTGCGCTGATTGCCCTTTACATCGGGCAGGGGACGTTAGCGGCTTGGCAGAACTACAGTTCCATCCAGATTGGTTTGCGCGGTTTGGTCCGGGTTCGCAATGAAGTGTTTTTGTGGCTGGAACACTTGTCCTTGCGTTTCCATCAAGGTCGCAGCCAGGGCGACTTGATCTACCGCGTCAGTTGGGATACCTACGCTTTTCAGACCCTTTTCCAACAGGGCCTGTTCACCTTTCTCAATGCTTCATTGTCCCTAGGACTGATGCTCGTGGTGATGTGGCAGCTCAACCGGCCGTTGGCCGGGCTGGCCATGCTGATGGTGCCGTTGCTTGTCTTCAGTATGAAGGTGTTGGGAAAAACCATGAGCCAGCGCAGCCTCGCGGCTCACCAGGCAGACAGTCTGGTCACGTCGTTCATTCAGCAGACTATTGCGACTTTACCACTGATCCAAAGCTATACCCGCGAGGCAGCGGAACATGAACGATTCGGCGAACGAGTAAAGTCCGCCTATCACAAGCGCGTCGCGCAACATGGTTGGGAGGTTCTTTACTGGCTGGCAATCGCGGCGGGGTTTGGCCTGATGACGGGCGGATTAACTTGGCTGGGCGCTCGCCAGGTGCTGGCCGGGCAGTTGACCGTCGGAGAACTGCTCGTGTTTCTGGGATACCTCACTCAGCTTTACGAACCCTTGAACCAACTCTCCCATGTCGGCGCCACCGTCTCCGATGCCAACGCCAGCACGCAACGCGTCTTTGAACTCTTGGACACGCCGCAGGAAGTGTCCGATCTTCCCACGGCGCGCCGGGCCGTGAGTGCCGCGCAAGCATCGGCCAATGCCGTCGAGGCGACGGGAACCCAAGCGCCGCTGCTTCGCCACGGAGATCTCCTCCGTGCTTCTGAGCCGCTGCGGGTCCGCGGCAATATCGCCTTTGAGAACGTCTCCTTTGCTTACGACGAAGGACGGCCCGTTTTGCACGGGGTCTCGTTCGCCGTGCGAGAACGGGAGTCTGTAGCGATCATCGGCCCGAGCGGCGCTGGCAAAACCACACTCCTCCAGTTGCTCCCGCGCTTTTACGATCCAACCGGGGGAACGGTACGCTTAGAAGGGGCGGATTTGCGGGAATTGCGATTAAAAGACGTGCGCGGGTTGGTCGCGTGGGTGCCGCAAGAACCGATTCTGCTGCAGGCCAGCATTGCCGAAAACATCGCCTATGGCAATCCGAGCGCGACGCCCGATGCGATTCACGAAGCGGCGCGCGCGGCCAACGCCGATCTATTCATCCAACGGTTGCCCCGCCAGTACGAGACCTTGGTCGGAGAAGGTGCCGCGCGGTTAAGTTCCGGCGAGAAACAACGCATCAATCTGGCCCGGGCGTTCCTGAAGAATGCGCCCATCCTCGTTCTGGACGAGCCGACCAGCGCGCTGGACGCGGAGAGCGAAGAATTGGTGATCACTGGCCTGGCGCGGCTGATGGAGAATCGGACCGCCCTCCTTGTGGCCCATCGCCTCAGCACGGTCCGGCGCGTGGATCGGATCGTCGTGCTGGAGAGCGGACGGTTGGTTGAAACCGGTGCGCCCGACGCGTTGCTGGCCGCGGGAGGATACTACGCGCGAATGATGGGTGGAGGGTTGCGAGGCGACTGAGGGCCTGTCATATTCCGTGCCGTTGACGCTTATGATGGACGACCCAAACCCGAACCCGACCGGCTTGTCTGTGCCATGCTAGAATCTAAACTTTTGTCTCGCGCGACGAGGCTCACTCGATGGCTCTTGGTGATCGCGAGTTGTTATCCCCAATGGCTTCACGCGCTGGTCATGCAACCGCTCTCCCTTGAGACTCTCGGAACCCAGGCCGAGATCGTGGTGCAGGGCACGGTGCGCAGCAAAGTCTGTCAGCAAGACCGCGCCGGCCGCATTTACACGCGCGTGGAAGTGGATGTGACGGAGCTTTGGAAAGGCGCTGTTTCCGGCAGCCCGCTCCTCATTGTGCATGGGGGTGGCACGCTCGGGGAACGGCAAGCGACTGTGGCGGGCCAGGTAGACTACGCCATCGGCGAGGAGGTCGTGGCGTTTCTAGTCCGGAATGACCGCGGTGAAGCGGTGACCTTGGGTCTGATGCAAGGCAAGTTCCATGTCTGGAAAGACCCGGTCAGCCAGGCGAAATTTGTCTCCAATCCATTCCACGGAGTCCCTCCGGCGGGCTCCGCCACCGCGCTCCAGGCCGGTGCCGGGATGGCCGTGCGGCCGGACGCCTTGGGGTTGGCGGAGTTGAAACGGCGCGTCGTGGAGGCCCGGCCATGAGGACAGGTTGCGATGATACCCTGGTCCCGGCACGGTCGGCCGCCGGAATCTGGGCGGCGCGGGGCTGGCTCTTGGGATTGGTGCTGCTCTGCAGCACTCTCCCGAACCGAGCCTACGTGAGTTACATTAACAAGATCGGCCAGCCGCAAAAGTGGAGTCTGGCCGCTCCGAGCCCTTTTGTGCATACCAACGTGGTCAACCCAACCACGCGTGCGGTCCGTTACTTCCTGGCGGCAGATGCCTTCTCGAGCGCGAATCGCACCGCTGAACTCAACGCGGCCCGGGCGTGTTTCGATCAATGGCAAGCGGTGCCCGGTTCGATCTTGCGCTTCGAGGAAGGAGGCTTGGCCACGGGCAACCTGGATATCAATACAACGGACAATACCAACCTCGTCTATTGGGCGAAGAATTCGACGATCGTCAATGGCGGGTTTGACAACATTGCGGGAACGACCGGCGTGACGTTCTCCGACTACTTCTCCGATAGCACCTTGGCGGAAGCGGATATCGTGCTGAACGGTGTCTCGGGCGGAGGGTACTCCTGGTTTACCGACTTCAACGACTCCGTGACCCAGGCGCAATTCGTCGAATCGGTTCTCCTGCACGAGATCGGGCATTTCGTCGGGTTATCCCATTCGCCCGTGGGAGCGTCGACCATGTATCCGCGAGGCGGCGGGGGCGTCTCTGTGCAAGCCGGGCTGTCGAGCGATGAGTTCGCCGCGCTGCACGCTCTCTACCCCAGCGCCGGGACGCTGGCCAAGCTCGGGCGAATCTCCGGCGTGGTCAGCCTGGGATCTAAACCGGTGTTAGGGGCCATTATCACGGCTGAAGATTCATTCGGGAATACCATCGCTGGCACCGTGTCGCGCACGAACGGTTTTTACGAACTCCCGGCCATGCCCCCGGGGACCTACGGGCTCCGGGCGACCCCGCTCGACCCGGCGAGTGCCAGTTGGTATCTGTTTCGCGGGCCGGACATCGATCAAACGTTCTTCAGCGCGGAACCGAACTTCCTGCCCAGTCCAAACGTCGCTGTAACCGTGACGGCCAGTGGGAATGCCGCCCAGAACTTTGCCGTGCTGACTGGGACGCCCGCCGTTCGCATTAACCGAATTTGGCCGCCGTCGACCGATGCGACATTAGTGGTCGTCAATTATGCGGTCTCCATCCCATTGGGTGCGGCCGATTTCGAGGTTGGGGTCTATTGCACGGATTTGCCAGCCGCGGAGGCGGTCCTGCGCTTGACCGGCAATGATTTGACCTTTGGGCCCACCACCGTGCGCAGCAACGCCTTTCCCGGAGTGAATCCGCCGCTTCACCTCGTCTCGGTCCCGGTGCACATGGCGCCCAACGCCACGCCAGGCATGCGGAGCCTCGCGCTGCAGCAAGGCACTACCGTCGTTTACGCGAATGGCTTCGTGGAATTGCCGCCCTCCATCCCCGATTTCAACTTCGACGGCGTCGATGACCGGTTCCAGAGATTCTTCCCTGTTTGGACAGCGCCCGAAGCGCGTCCGAATGGAGCAGATCCAGATCAGGATGGCTTTTCCAATGAAGCCGAGTATCTCGCGGGCACCAACCCGTTAGATCCGCAGTCCGTATTGAAAATTGAAAGCGCGCGCTGGGATGCCTCGGGAGTGACTTTGACATGGCCGAGTGCGCCCGGAAAACGTTACCAGGTTTTGAGTCGATCGAAGCTCGACAGCGTCCGAGGGTGGCAACCGGTGGGGGCGCCGGTCTTATCGACCGGGAACCATGCGCAGTATCTCGATCCGGTCGGATCGGTCGATCTGCAGTTCTACCGGATCCAAGCGATCCCGTGACGTGCGGCGGGGTAGCGCGGGGCCATCGGGGAAGCCCGCGTGCTCCTTTTTGGGAGCGGGCTGCATCCGCCCGTTGATTTGGATCAAAGAACCCGGGCCGCCCTGTGCCACGTTGAACCTGTTATGAACGAACAACCTTTAATCCCGGTCGATGCGTCCAAGGTCGTCAGCTTGTCCGAAGAAACGCAGTTCGCGCCGCATGGGATTGTCAGCCGGACGCTGTTCAAGAGCCCTGGCTGCCGCGTTGTGCTCTTTGGGTTTGCGGCGGGCCAAGAACTCACCGAACACACGTCGACGCAACACGCGCTCGTCCAGGCATTATCCGGGGAGTGTGACTTTTTTGTGCGCGGCGAACCGCACCGCATGAAAGCGGGCGATCTGCTCTCGATGCCGGCGCACACGCCCCACGCGGTCAAAGCCATCACTGAATTCTCGATGCTCTTAACCTTGTGCAGAACCGAACTTGCCCTGCGGTAAGGGGGGGCGCCGTGATCGGGGCCGTTCGAGAGGTAGGCAAGCATTAGGCAGCAGTCTTTCCATGCTCTTGAATCGTGGGAAGAAGGTTGTTAGGGTCCTCGTTCTGCCTGGGAATGGCGAGGGCAGGGGGCTTGCGAGGGGCGCCAGTGGAAGTCAATGTGGGCGGCGGATTCCAGGAGTGCTAGGGAATCAGCCGGGAACAGCTTCGTGGATAAGAAGATTCCAATCCTCATCGTGGTGGAGAATCTGCCCGTGCCGCTGGATCGGCGCGTGTGGCAGGAATCGCTGGCATTGCGGGACGCCGGTTACGACGTGACGGTGATTTGTCCCCAAATGCACGGCCAAGTGCTGCCCGAAGAGACCTTGGAAGGGATCCACATCTTCCGCCACCCGCTCGCCAGCGAAGCCAAAGGATTTTTAGGGTTTTTCCTGGAATATGCCTCGGCCTTGTGGGGGGAAAGCCGGTTGGCCTGGAAAATCTGGCGGCGCAAACGGTTTAAGGTCATTCATGTGTGCAATCCGCCCGATCTCCTGTTTCTGGTCGCCCTCCAGTTCAGGCTGTTTGGGGTGCGCATGATCTACGATGTGCACGATCTCTGGCCGGAAATGTTCGAGGCCAAGTTCAAAGGACGCGGCTTGTTCTACTGGGCAGTCCGGATCGCCGAACGTCTCACCTATGCCGCCGCCCATGTCGCGCTGGTCACCAACGATACCGTCCGCTCGGTCGCCCTCGGGCGCGGCGGCATGCGTTCGGACCGGGTTTTCGCAGTGCGGACGGCCCCCAAAATGCCGACGACTTCGTCCTCGCCTGACCCCGCGCTGAAAAAAGGGCGACCGCATCTGGTTGGCTATATTGGCGTGATGGGGAGCGCGGACGGCGTCCATCACTTGTTGGAAGCTGCGGATTACCTGGTCCGCCAAAAAGGACGGAAGGATATCCAGTTTCTATTGATGGGGACAGGACCGGAGTATGACCGGTTGGTGGCGTTGCGCGATCGGCTTGGACTCGGGTTGTATGTCGACATGCCCGGCTGGATGAAAGGGGAACCGTTGTTCCGCGCGCTGCAAACGATCGATCTGGGAGTGTCGTGCGATCCGAAAAACTCTTACAACGACGGTTGCACGATGAACAAAGTGCTGGAATACATGGCATTTGGGAAACCGCAAGTGATGTTCGATCTGGTGGAAAGCAGGGTTTCAGCGGATCAGGCAGGGTGGTACGTGCCGGAATGTTCCTCCCAAAAATTGGGTGAGGCCATCGCACATTTGATCGACAATCCGGATTTAAGGCGGAAAATGGGTGAGATTGGAGAGGATCGCTTTAGGAAATGGGTCGATTGGGGAAGATCGGTCGAAGAGCTTGAACGGGCGTATGCCTTGGCTGTCTCATGAATTGACTCGCTGAAGGCGCGCCCGGCGCGTTAAACTGCGGGTGACCTTCGGGCAGGCCCGCCACGCCGGGACGAGCGCAGGTCAGGCCTGAAACCCAGAATGCCAGAGAGCAGGTAGTCGAGCGGAGTTGCATCCTATGGCCGAGAGCCGCAAACCAGAGAACGAAGCTGCACTTAGTTTGTGGCAGGAAATGCTTTCTTATTGGAAGCAATGGCCCTCGAAACCGCTCTGGTGGACCCTGTTTGCCGCCTGGCTGATCCTGTTCCAATTCTGGGGTAACTCAACTTTCGGCTACATCGAAACCCCCTCCCTGTTCGGCTGGATGCGCTATTGCTACGGCAAACATCCGGATGACGAACATGGTTACCTGATCCCAGCGGTGATTCTCGTCTTGTTTTGGTGGAAACGCCGGGAATTGCTCGAGCGCGCCGGGGATATCTGGTGGCCAGCGCTCGGTATTGTCGTCGCGGCGTTGTTGCTGCACATCATCGGATATCGCATTCAGCAAACCCGTATCTCCATCATGGCGTTTGCCTTCGGGCTTTGGGGGTTGCTCGGGCTCACGTGGGGCCGGCGCTTTCTGGGGCACAGCTTCTTCCCAATGGTGTTGTTTGTGTTCTCCATTCCGCTGAGCACGATCAGCGAATCGCTCACTTATCCCTTGCGGATCCTGGTGACGAAGATCTCCTGGGGGATCGGCCATGGGATCCTGGCCATGCCCATTGTCCGGGACGGCTCCACGATCGTGGGGCCGGAAGGCTCGTTCGACGTGGCCCCCGCATGCAGTGGGATCCGAAGCCTGACAGCCATGGGCGCGATTACCATGATCTACGCATTCATGGCGTTCACCGTGGGTTGGAAACGGCTGATCATCCTGGTGGCGGCCATCCCCTTGGCGGTGGCCGGCAACGTGGCGCGGGTGACCACGGTCATTATTCTAGGAGACGTCTTTGGCAAAGAACTCGCGATGCAAGTGGAACAGTACCTCGGGTTGGTCACGTTCACCGTCGCCTTGGTTTGCCTCATGTTTCTCGGCCGCTGGTTGCAAGGCGGCGTCACCACCCCAAACCCTCCACCCCTCCGCGAGCCTGCTTACCCTCGACCGACGAACGTATGACTTCGCGCCATTGGACAGTGCTAGGGACGGTGCTCAGCCTGGTCGGCCTGACCGCAGCGGTGCTGGTGCATCTCGGGCAGAGTCAGCGCTTGGGGAATCCCGGGTTGCGGTTGGTCCATGAGCCGACCTATACGACAGATGGCAAAGTGATCCGGGATCAATCCGTGAGTTTGCCGGGCGATATCCTTGATTTTACAGCGAAATCCGAGCATATCACCCCCTTGGAAGCGGGTTGGCTGCCGCAAGACACTCTGTTCGGCCGAAAGGTCTACCAAGCAAAGGACGGTTTTTGGACCCAGTTAAGCGTGGTGTTGATGGGAACGGACCGCACCAGCATCCATAAACCGCAGTTCTGTTTGGACGGACAAGGTTGGAAGATCGAAAAGACTGAGACGGTCGCGATTCCCATGACCCGGCCGTATCCCTACGACTTGCAAGTCATGAAGCTGACAACCTCCCGGCCGGTCCCGGGAACCAATGGCGCCCCTCGATTGGCGCGGGGGTTGTACGTCTACTGGTTTGTAACGGACAAACTGCTGACGCCCCATCATGGCGAACGGATGTGGTGGATGGCGCGGGACCTAGTCCTGACGGGCGTGTTACAGCGCTGGGCTTACGTGACTTATTTCACGGTCTGCTGGCCTGGGCAGGAAGAGGCCGCCTACGCGCGCCTTAAGGATTTCATCGCTGCCTCTGTGCCCGAATTTCAGGTGGCGTCAGGTCCACCCTCACCCCTGGGTCGAACCGCTTCGGTATCGGATAATTCCGGAAAAGAAAAGAACTGACTACGCGTAGAATCTGGTATTCACTCGCCGTGAATTGGATTTCCGCAGAGAATTGAACTGTCATGTTACGTCGTCAGCGCCAGGTCCGAATGCAGTTTTACAGATTGCTCGATGCGACGTTGTTCGCGTTGAGTTTCTGGCTGGCGCATGTCGTTCGGGCGGATAACGCGACTCTGGCGAAACTGGGTGGACCCATTAGCATCGGGCCCTTTCATTCCTACGCCTGGCTGCTTCTGATCATCATCCCGGCCAGCCCGCTCCTGCTCGAGGCGCACGGCTTTTACAGCCGCCCGTTGCTCGCGTCGAGACGGCGCACCGCGTTGCAGCTCTTGCAATCGTGTGTGCTCACGGTCCTGATCATGATTGTGCTGAGCTTCTTCCGTCAGGCGGAACTGGCACGCGCCGTCATCATTCTATTCGGGTTTATCAGCTTCGCGTTGGTCATGTTGAAAGAGGAACTCGTGCGGGTCTGGGTGGCGAGCACCGTGGCTCAGTCTCAGTTACGCAAACGCTTGATCCTGGTGGGAACAACGGAGGATACCGCCCGACTGCAAAAACAGCTCGCCGAGACGGCCCGGGACGGGATCGAAGTGCTGGCGGAACTGAACTTGAACGAGACCCCGATCGACGAGTTGGTCAACCTGCTTCACGAGCACTCGGCCAATGGCGTCATCCTGAGCGCCAAGCACACCTATTTTGGCAAGGTGGAAAAGGCCATCCAAGCGTGCGAACTGGAAGGGGTAGAAGCCTGGTTGATGGCGGATTTTTTTAATACCCAGCTTTCCCAAACGACCTTGGACGACTTTTACGGCCGCCCGATGCTGGTCTTTCGCTGCACGCCTGAAGAGAGCTGGCAAGGCTTGGCTAAGAACGTTTTGGATGTGGCCGGGGCTTTTTTCCTCCTTCTCGTGTGCAGCCCGGTCTTCGTGTTGACCGCCCTCGCCATCAAGCTCGCGTCTCCGGGTCCCGTCCTTTTCCGCCAACAACGGAGCGGCTTGAACGGACGCCCCTTTACCATGCTCAAATTCCGCTCCATGGTCACGGACGCAGAGCAGCGGAAGCAAGAGCTGGCCGCGTTGAACGAAATGGCCGGTCCGGTCTTTAAATTGACCGAAGATCCACGCATCACGCCGATCGGACGGATCATCCGCCGATTCAGCATCGATGAACTCCCCCAGCTGATCAATGTGCTGCGTGGCGAAATGAGCTTGGTAGGACCCCGCCCGCTCCCGGTCGATGAAGTGAAACGGTTTGATGATTTTTCACACCGGCGCCGGCTGAGCGTAAGGCCGGGGTTAACCTGTCTTTGGCAAGTGTCAGGGAGAAATAATGTCACGGATTTCAAGGATTGGGTCCGCTTGGATCTCGAATACATCGATAACTGGTCGCTTTGGCTCGATTTGAAGATCCTCTTCCGCACCGTCCCGGTCGTGCTTATGGGAACGGGTGCAAAATGAGAACCGGCGCATTTCCCCGTTTGACGTGCCTTCAGCGTTGCCGGACGTGGCCGCGTAGCCGTGGGTTAGCATTGCATTCATGAAAAAAAGGAAAGTGGCCGGGCGCTTGCCGGTCTCGGTCGTGACGGGCGCAGCCGGGTTTCTCGGCTCGCACCTGGTGGATCTGCTGCTGGAACGCGGGCATCGCGTCATCGGTTTGGATAACCTGGTCACGGGCAACCTCGCGAATATCGCGCAACTCGCTGGGAATCGCGCCTTTCGGTTTATCGAGCAGGACGTTACCGAGTTTCTGTTTCTGGACGAAGAAGTGGATTACGTCTGGCATTTCGCATCGCCAGCCAGCCCGATTGATTACCTCGAGTTACCCATCCAGACCTTAAAAGTCGGGTCGCTCGGCACTCATAAAGCCCTCGGGTTAGCCAAAACCAATGGCGCCCGGTTTCTTCTGGCTTCGACCTCGGAGATTTACGGAGATCCCTTGGTGCATCCGCAAACCGAAGATTACTGGGGCAACGTGAACCCGATCGGACCGCGCGGTTGCTACGACGAAGCGAAGCGTTTCGCGGAAGCCCTGACGATGGCGTACCACCGCGAACATGGGGTAGAGACACGCATCGTGCGCATTTTTAACACCTACGGACCGCGCATGCGGTTGAACGACGGGCGGGTCGTGCCGAATTTTATCAGCCAGGCGCTGGCCAATAAGCCCCTGACGGTCTTTGGTGACGGGAGCCAAACACGCAGTTTTTGTTACTGCTCCGACCTGATCGAAGGGATTTACCGCTTGATGCTGAGTGCCACTGCGGACCCTGTAAACATTGGGAATCCGCGGGAAATGACGATGCTGGAGTTTGCGGAGGCGGTGATAGCAGCGACCGGATCGCGGAGTCGAATTGTGTATCGACCGCTGCCGCAGGACGACCCGCGCCAGCGTCAACCGGACATAACTCGGGCACGAACAATGCTTAAATGGAGCCCATGCGTGGGTTTGGCCGACGGCCTGAAAAAGACAATCGCCTATTTCAGAGGGAAAATGCCGGAGGCATCGGGCAAACGGGGACGGTAAAGTCGATTGCCGCGGCACTTTTCTGTTTGACCGGACGATGCTTTTTCAGTAACCAGCATCGCCGCCCTCGCCTGTTCTGCGGGACGCACGTCAGGTTGACGTGAAAAGGTTCTGCAGGGAATGTGACGGAAAGCGAACATGTTAAATTCAAACTCATTTCTAAGTCTTGACTTTGGCGCGGGCACATTGAAAGCCGCCGAGTTTGAGCTCAACGAAGCTGGAACGCTCCTGCTCAAGCGTTATGGCACCCGCTCGCTAGGGTTGGAAGGCTCCCAGGAAAGCGCGCGCGACACGATTTTAAAGAAGGCGATCCAGGAGCTTTTCGCCGAAAAAGGGTTTGGCTCGCGCAAAGCCAACGTGTGCGCACCGGGTTTTCACGTCTTCTCCAAGTTCGTGAAGCTGCCCCCGGTCGATACGTCCAAGGTCACTCAGATCATCCAGTACGAAGCCCAACAAAACGTCCCGTTCCCCTTGGAAGAGGTGGTCTGGGACTACCAGATTCTCGGCACGACCCCTAACGGTGAACTGGAAGTCCTGCTCGTGGCGATCAAATCGGATGTGGTGGAAGGCTTGTTCCGCACCGCCGAAGCGACTGGCCTCCGGTTGCAGTTGGTCGATGTCTCGCCCGCCGCGCTTTGCAATGCGTTCCGGTTCAACTATGGCGATCTCGATGGTTGCACCATGCTGCTGGATATCGGCGCGAAAACCAGCAACTTGCTCTTCTTTGAAAAGGGCAAGGTCTATTCCCGCGGCATTAACATCGGCGCCAATTCCATTACGCAAGAGTTTGCGGCCGAAGCGAAACTGCGTTTTAACGACGCCGAGAAAGTTAAGATTGCGGAAGGGTTCGTCAGCTTGGGGGGGGCTTATGAAGAGCCGGAAAACCCGCATCAAGCGGCCATTTCCAAGATCGCGCGCCAGGTCATGACGCGGTTGCACATCCAGGTCAACCAGACGATTCAGTTTTACCGAGGTCAACAAGGTGGGGCGGCGCCGCAACGCTTGTTTCTAGCCGGTGGGGCCTCCATCATGCCGTATACGTCGCAGTTCTTCGCGGAAAAACTCAATATCCCGGTCGATTATTTCAATCCGTTCCGCAATGTGCAGATCGACCCTGGTATCGATATCGAAGATCTGGCCAAGGTGGCCCATGGGTTCGGCGAAGTGGTCGGATTGGGGTTGCGCAACGTGGCGCAATGCCCGGTGGAATTGAACTTGGTGCCCAAGAGCATTCGGAAACGGCAGCAATTCGATCAGAAAAAACCGTATTTCATCGCGGCGGTCTTTAGCTTGGTGCTGGTCGTCTTTGCCTATGGATGGTTCTTCGATCGCGTGGCGCAGGTGAAAGCGTCCTCGTTGGAAGAAATCAAGCGTCAGTTGGAACCGTTGGAAGCCAAGGAACGCGACTTGCAGAAGTACGAAAGCCAGGTGAAATCGACGAAAGACCAGGCCGACGCGTTGTTGGAAAAGGTCAAGTGGCGTTTGTTCTGGCCGGATGTCCTCGGTGAGATTCGAAACATCCTGCAATCGACCGAACGCTCGGTCGAAGAAGCGCGTCCGGGATTCAAGGTGGGCGTTTGGCTGGAGAAGTTCGGCACCGCCTCATCCTCGATGGTGGTCGGAAGCGGGGGTGAATCGTCATCGGAAGATTCTGGCTTGAACATTTATCGCATGGACCCGCGCTTGTTAGAGCGCTACGGCCTCAAACCTCGCGGACGTGGGGCGGCCACGGAAGGAGAAGGTGGGGACGCCGCGGCGGGCGGGACAGGTGGAACCTCGGCCGCGAAAAGCACGAACGAGCTGGAGAATCTGAAAGTGCAATTCCGCGCGGTGAACCTGAATAAAGGGGGCGACAGTTCCGCGAACAGCAAGCTAGCGTTCGTGGTAGAGAACGCCATGCAATCGAGTCCGTTCTTCGACAAAGATGGCACGAAACTTGATGGCCAATTAGATCAAGCCAGCGACTCGGAAAACACCTTTACCTTTGGTATGGTGCTGAAGCTGCGAGTTCCTGGAGCCCAACCTAGCGCCGGCAAGAAGAAATAATATGCAGTGGATCAAGCGCAATTTGTTCTTGGTAGTCGGGGGCGTGGTCGCCTTGGCCTTGCTGGGCATTGCTGGCTTCTACCTCTACACCAAGATTCAGCAGGACCAAGGGGTCACGGAAGAGTTGAATGCGGCAACGCAAAAACTCGAGGCCCTCGCCAAAAGGGATCCCTATCCAAATCCAGAGAACATCAGTGCAGCCAAAGATGAAGGGAAACGGTTGCAGAATTTTCTGACCGAAGTGGAAAAGCATTTCGAACCGGCGCCTTTGCCTCAGGAGTTAGGGAACATGCAATTCCGCACTTACCTGGACAACACGCGCGCGTTGCTCCTGGTCGATGCGCAGCGGGCCGGAGTTGAGGTGCCGACCAATTACTGGTTCACCTTCGCGGCGCAAAAAGGGGCGATGACCTTCACGCCCTCCACCTTGCCGCCGCTGGCGACGCAACTGGCTGACATTCGCACGGTGTGCGGAGTGTTGTTCGATGCCAAAGTCAATTCGTTGGTCTGGCTGAAACGGTCGCCGATCGATAAGCTGGACGACGCGACGGGCGGGCAGGATTACCTGAACGCCAAACCCGTCACGAACAGCTGGTCTGTCACCATGCCATATGAAGTGGCGTTCCAAGGATTCAGTTCCGAACTGGCGGCTGTTCTGGAAGGTCTGGCGAAGCTGCCGCAGTGTTTCATGGTGACCAACATCGTGGTTGAACCGGCGGCAACAGCGAGTTCGCCAACCGATGAGAACAGCCAAAGCACGGACGTTTACAGCCGCTACGGGATGATGCGGCCGCAAGCCGCTGCGCCAGGGCAAGACGCGGCTCGAGAAGCGCTCATGCAACGCTACGGCGGTATGGGAGGCGGTCGCTACGGACGTGGGGCCCGTCCTATGCCTGTGATGCCGCAAGCGCCCGTGGCCGTTCGCCCTGCGGCGCCACGCGGGCCGACCACGATCCTCGACGAGAAACCGCTCCGCTTCACGCTCTCGATTCAAGCGGTAAAGCTTAAACCGACAGCGGCCGCCGCACCTGCCGCAGCCGCTCCCGCGGCCGCTGCTGCCGCGGCTGATTCCTCAACCGCCACCGCCGCCGCCCAATAGACTCAGCATGCAGTTTCTGAAAAAGCACTACGAGAAGGTCCTGCTGAGCATTGTGTTGCTCGGGTTGGCCGCGGCCGCAGCGGCGCTCCCATGGCAGGTCTCCCATGAACGCGATCGGCTGGAGGAGATCAGCCGCAACTTGACGGTCAAGGTCAAGGCAAAGCCGTTTAAACCGCTCGACGATTGGCTGATGACCAACAAGACCGTTCTGGCGCGTATCGAACATCCGCTTAACCTGGACTTCTCCGGGACGCATAACCTTTTCAATCCTGTGCCCTGGAAAAAGCTCCCGAACGGGGGGCTCATTCCCGTTCGGACAGGCTCGGAGATCGGGCCGGGCGCCCTCAAGATCGTGCAGATCCGGGAGCTCTCCTTGACCGCCTCGTTTGACGCGGTGGTGGCAGGCAATCCGGGCGAGCCGGTAAAATATCAGGTGACAATTCGGCGTGAGACCGAGCATAATCCGCGTCCGAACACGCGGACGATCAGCACGGCGACACCCAGAAACGACCTGTTCGAGTTGCTCAACGTGCAGGGCGCGACGAATGAACCCACAGCGTTGGTCATTAAGTTGAAGGAAGATTTCGTCCCGGTGACTTTGACGAAGGAAAAGCCCTATTCGCGTGTGGTCGGATATGCCGCGGATTTGGTCTATGTGCCTGCGAATAAACAGTTGAATAACAAGCGTGTGAACGACCAGATCAAGTTGGAAGACGATCCTGAGTTGTACAAAATCGTTGCCATAACGCGAAACGAAGTTGTATTGTCCGCAGACTCAACCAAAAAACGAACGGTGATTAAGTCCAATGCCAGCAGCGCTACCGCCTCCGCTAAGTGAGTCAGTGATGTAAGCTTTTTCAGTCAAAGGAAACCAAACCATGATAAAAGCAGCCTCGTTCTCTATCTCCGTCCTGCTCCTGTTAGCGGCGGCAGGATCTTCTCTCCACGGTCAGCCTTCGACTGCAGATATTGCCAGCACAGAAGCGATTCGCCGACAGGCCAGCATTATTGAGCTCCGGCGAACCTTGGAGGATGCCGCTCGCATCCAAAAGCAAGGCGACTTGCAGGAGTCCGCCCGGCGTTTCGAACGAGCACTCGATCTCGTCCGTGATATCGGCGTGGGCGTCGACCGCGAGAGCAAAGATGCCGTGGCTGGTCTGACGGCCGTGCGCCTTCAGCTCGCCGAGCAGGCCCGACGAGTCAGCAATTTCACCGAAGCGGACGCCCAGGTCACCCGCGTGTTGAAAGTCGATCCCCATAACGCCACCGCGCAAAACCTGAAACGCGATATCGATCGCGCTTTGGAAGAGCGCAAAGGCAAAGTGCCTAGCAAAGAGATTCTCGACAAGATTCCTGAAGCCAAACAGGAAACGATCGCCACGTCGACTCTCGTCCAGGACGGACGCATGCTCATCGAGATGGGCAAACTGGACGAAGCAGAAGCCAAATTGCAACAGGCCGTCCGCCGCAATCCCGAAGACCGTAACGCTTTCTACTACCTCAGCTTGATCAAGGAAGCCCGTTACGCCCAGGAAGCTCGCAAACGCGAAATCTCAGCCAAAGACGCATTGGTTGAGGTGGAAAAATCATGGAACGTGCCGATCTCCCGCGAACGACTGCCCAGTCCGAATCCGTTTACCCAAACCAATCTCGTCCGAACCAGCTACGGCCGGCAACAGATTTACCAGAAGCTCGATAAGATTCTCCTCAACGAAATCCTGTATGATGGCTTGCCTTTGAGCGAAGTCGTTCGCGACTTGAACGAACAGGCCCGTAAACGCGACCCAGATAAGCGCGGCCTCAACATCATCATCAATCCGCACGTCGATGTCCCAGCGCAAGTCGCGCAGGTCGGCGGCGTGGATCCAACGACCGGGGCGCCTCTGCCAGCTCCGCCGCCGGCCGAACGCGTGAATTTGAACGACGTGATTGTTCGCCTGCGCCTGTCGAACGTCCGACTAGTCGACGTGATCGATGCCGTGGCCAAGGTGGCGGAAACTCCTATCAAGTATTCGGTGGAAGATTATGCGGTCGTGTTCACTCAACGTGGCACGGAGGCGCAACAACTCTTCACTCGCACTTACCGGGTAGATCCTAACACGTTCGTTGAAGGCTTACAGAGCGTCGGCTTCGTCCAATTGGGCGTCGGCGGCGGCGCTCAAGGGGGGGGTGGTGGTGGCGTCGGTGGCGGTGGTGGTGGCGGTTTGGGCGGCGGTGGTGGCGGCTCGACCGGTGGTTTCGGTATTGCCCGTGTTGACGTCACAGGATCATCGAGTGGTGGCGGTTTTGGTGGTGGCTTGGGCGGCGGCGGCGGTGGTGGCGGCGGTCTGGGCGGTGGTGGTGGTGGCCTGGGCGGTGGTGGCGGCGGCGGCGGGATCGGTATCGCTGGCATCACTTATACCAACTTGAAGTCCAGCACGATTGAACTCGTCCGAAACTTCTTCGTGGCAGCAGGCGTGGATTTCTCGACCAACGCCATCACGATCGGTGCGACCGGATTACCGCAACCCAGCGGCAAAGCCTTGTTTTTCAATGATCGGACAGGTCTCCTACTCGTCCGCGCCACAATGGATGAACTTGATATCGTGGAGAAAGCGGTCCAAGTCCTGAACGTGGCGCCTCCTCAAGTAAGCATCGAAGCCAAGTTCACGGAAATCAGCCAAACAGACGCCCGGGCGCTCGGATTTGATTGGTTCTTAGGAAACTTCCTAATGAACGGCGGAGCCCTTGGCGCGCAAGGTGGCACGGCGCCGTCCTATTCCGGAGCAGGCTCGCCCGCGAATCCAACAGGCGTATTCCCTGGCGCACCACCCGATGCAATCAATCCCGCTGGAACAATCATTCCGCCCCAGTCTTCAGATCAACAGCTGACGGCAGGTCTGCGGAACGCCGCTCAAGGCGGTGGCTCGCAGATTCCAGCGGTGGCAACGATCACCGGCATTCTGACCGATCCCCAGTTCCGCGTCGTGATTCGTGCGCTCGAGCAACGAGCAGGAGCGGATCTTCTGGCGGCTCCGCGCGTGACGACCTTGAGTGGACGCCAAGCGCAGATTCAGATCATCGAACTCCGCAACGTGGTGGCGAACCAGAACTTCGGCGCGACCTCGTCCGGCGGAACAGCAACAACCGCGGCAACCACAGGTGTGGGCAACTTCGGCGGTGGCGTGGCTCAACAGGTCAACTTCCAACCGATCCCGGTGCCCTTGGGACCGGCCTTGGACGTCATTCCTTACGTTTCGGCGGACGGATTCACGATTCAGATGACGCTGATCCCGAGCTTAACGGAATTCCTTGGCTATGACGATCCGGGACAGTTCATCCCGCAAGCGCAGTCCGTGGCTGGCAACACCCTGGGCACTCCGCTCGTGGCTCGGTTGCCGTTGCCTCGCTTCCGCGCACGTTCGGTGATTACGAGTTGCGTGGTCTGGGACGGTCAGACGGTAGTGTTGGGCGGCCTGATCGCTGAGGATGTGCAAAAGATCAAGGACAAGGTCCCGTTGCTTGGCGATATTCCATTCTTGGGCCGGTTCTTCCGCAGCGAGTCGATGTCCACCACCAAGAAGAACCTGATCATCTTCGTCACACCCACGATTATCGATCCAGCTGGAAATCGAGTGCATGCGGACGAGAGCTTGCCGTATGACCCGGCTGCGCCGCATCCCGTGCCGCCGATGTTGATGAACCCGCCGGCGCCGTAATCGAGGGTGGCGTCATGTGCTGGCGAATGCTGACCTGGGGGGGAGCGCAACGCGTGACCCCTCGTGGATGTCGCGCCAAGGGAGACCTTGGAACGAGTCATCCTCCGGAGCGGGCTGGAAGCTCGGCTCATGGCAGCAAAAGTGCTTAATTATCAATCGTTCACAATGACACAGGCCGACGGAGATTTCCAAGTTGCGCATCGACAATCTGCCGGCACGTTGTTACAAGACTCTTATCTTATGTCCTCACTCGTAAGCGCCTGCAAAAGGCTGGGTGTCCTGGCTAGTCTCGGCGCGTTTTCCTGTCTTGCTTGGGGCCAGGTCAAGTTTCAAGCCGAAGGCGGCGAATACCCGGTGATTGGTGCGCTCCAAGGCGACCAAGTGTTTCCGGACACAGCGATCAACCCTTTGGGCGGATACGTCGTTTGGCACGACAACGCCACGGACGGCGATGGTTACGGGATTAGTGCACGACGACTGAACCGGAATCTGTCGGGGTCCTTAGGGGTATTCCGAGTCAACGAAAATGGCGCCGGAGATCAAATGATGCCTCGCGCAGCTGTGCTGACGGGAGGAGGCGCGGTATTCACCTGGCAGAGCACCGTGTCAACGAAGACCAAGGTCTTCGCTCGTTTCGTTAAAGCCGATGGCACCTTCGTCACGGGCGACGTCGCAGTGAGTGATTATTCCGCCGAACAACAACTGACTCCCGCAGTGACGGCGTTGCCCGACGGCAATGCGCTGATCGTTTGGGCGAGCTCTGGTCAGGATGGTTCCATGCTCGGCGTTTACGGCCAACGGTTCTCCGCGGACGGCGGCAAAGTCGGCGCAGAGTTTCTCGTGAATCAGACGACCCTGCTGAACCAGCGCAACCCGGCGGTGACAGCTCTCGCCAACGGAAACGTTGTCGTGGCCTGGGTCTCGGAGAAGTTCAAAGGGATTGCCCAAAATACTGATCCAACAGGAGTCTCGACCGATCCTACATCGGGTGTAGAGCTATTTGACATTGATACCTTTGGACGAATTTACGCTCCGAACGGTTCGCCAGTGACGGATGAATTCAAGCTAAACAGCGATGCGACGGTTTGCGCCAATCCATCCTTGAGCGCGTCGACCGACGGTTTCTTCGCAGTTTGGAGTGGAAAACCGAACAAGATTACAGCTATCCAACAGCAAAAAGACGGCTGGGATATCTACGGCCGAGCCTTCCGAAATAACGGCGCTCCGGTCCGCACCGATATCAAGATCAACACCTATACTTTCGGCGACCAGTATTTGCCCAAAACCAGCTCGGTAAATGGTCTCCACCTAGTCGTCTGGACAAGTTTAGGTCAAGACGGATCGCGTGAAGGGGTGATCGCGCGATTCTTCACGAGCTCTGCCGAATCGGGCAGCCCTGAATTCCGAGTGAACACCACAACGGCTAGTCAGCAAATTCACCCAACGGTCACTTCCAACGGGAACCGTGACTTTATCGTGACCTGGTCTAGTTTTACGGGCCTGCGCACCAGCTTCGATCTTTTTGCTCAACGCTACTCCGTTGCCGAGGACTTGGCCTTGCCAGCCGCACCGTCGATCGCAGCCCTTAGCCAAAGCAAACTGAGTGTTACCTGGCCGGACCTGGCGGGATTCACCGGTGTAAAATACGAGATTTATCTCGATCAATCGACAAGTCCGGTCTTGGTTGAAGGGAACCAATGGACTGCAACAGGCTTGACCGCAGGGAGCACTCACTCGATCCGGTTGGCCTATCAACTCTCCGATGGCCGACGATCCCCGCTTTCGGACCCAGTCTCCGGCAAAACCTGGGGTGAGGATGAGAATTTCGATGGTCTGCCCGACGATTGGCAAGCGCTTTACTGGGGAGCCGACGCGTCCAATTGGAAATCGGCGAAGGAAGATACCGACGGAGACGGAGCTTCGAATATTGAGGAGTTCCTGGCTGGGACAAACCCGCAAGATAGCGCCAGCGTCCTTCGAACCCGGTTGGTTTCTTCAGCTGAACAGGGCTGGCGGTTGGAATGGAACACTCAGCCTGGATTCCTTTATCAAGTCCAGCAAGCCGCAGAGGCGAAAGCATGGACGAACGTTGGCACTGCCCGGTTCGCGGCCGGCACGGTCGATTCCATCCCGGTGGGAGGCGACCAGGACGTAGCCCTATACCGTGTAATTCGATTGCGATGACCTATGTGGCGTTTTATTAAAGCAGTTGTTCTGGTATTCGTTGCCTGCGCTGGCGCCTCCAACACGCGAGCGTTTACGCTGTTGGGACCGACTGCCGACTGGATGACGGTCTCAATTGGCTATGGGTTGCCGAACCCTTCTCCCGAGACCGGTGGAGGCGCGAACGGCGCAGGGGGTGGCCCGATGAATCTAGGCGACGAGTTTCGTTGGAACGTGCCAACGATCTACTACGCTTATTCGCCTCAGTTCAAGGATTACTTCGGGCAACGCGGGATCGATGAAATTGAAAAAGCGATTGCGATCCTAAACAGTCTTCCGACGATGGACTCGGCCAAATTGGATGAATTCCCGCTTAGCGCGCAACGGATGAACTACCAGGCCCAAGCGCTCAATTTGTTGGACGTGAAGTCTTATACTCTCTCGTTTCTGCTGCATGCCCTGGGAATCACCGATCCGACTCGCTACGTTTTTACCGTTCGCAATCGATACATCATCAATACGACGACCAACTATCACATCATTAAGCGCAACTTCGACCCTATAACCTGGGAGCCAAGTTCATTTATCAATGGCCAGCTTTGGACCTATACTTACATTATCGACAGCCAGGACGTCCCTACCACGCTAACCGCTAATGAGACGGTTGATCCACTGGCACTGCAAGGACTCATCAACGCGCCGGTGACATCCGGGTGGTTTAACGGACTTCTGCAATTCGGTGGTTTCTGGACGGGGTTGACGCGCGATGATGTAGGCGGGTTAAAATACGTTTACCGAAGTGACAACTTTAATGTCGAACAACCAGCTCCCTCGGCTCTGAGAGCGGGGTTAGGGGTTGTGACTTCGGGCGGGAACGACTCACCTTGGTCGTTCCCAGTGGTGACTCCACCCACAGGAACAACCACCGGTGGAACGGTTTCCAGCGCGACAAATTTCGTCACGACCGCGCTCCGCCCCGGGTTAGGAAAAATTCCACGCTTTGAGCGACTCGACTTTGATTCGCAAGTGGGTTTCTTCCAATCCAACACGGTTTCATTTACTGACCGGATAATTACGAACGGGCGAGCGATATCGCAGAATCTTATCCGACCGTTAGTCGCGCCTGACATTATGTTTAACGCCGGCGATCTACAGGGTAACGATACGGACGTCGGCATTACTACCGCCTTCAATACTCAGAGTTCGGACTGGTTGACCAACGGTATTCCAGAATTGTCAGCGGCACGCACCCACTGGGGTCCAGGAATCATTCCGCCGTCAGGCGCCGCTCCGGAGTTTGTCCTCACGCTGAACAGTGTCGGGCCGATCTTCTTCAACGCGACCCCTTCATTCCTCAGCGAAGTGAACTCTTTCCAAGTATACCGTTGGGGTTCCTTTGACGGGACGACCAACGCTCCTCTCGTCTATCCGACAGCCACGACAATCCAGCAGATTGAAGACCTTGTGCTTGGTGGAGGAAGCTCTGGTGGCAGTAGTGGCGGTGGTGCGTTGACTGACGTCTGGACGCCAAGCGTCTCGGTCCTCCTGCCGGTCGGGACGACCACTGGGACTGGAACGACGACTGGAACCGGCACGACCACTCCGTAGACCCGGTGAATTGCGAGAATCCGTTATGAAGCATTTACTGATAGCAGTTGCGGCAGCGTCGGCCTTGACCGCAGTGACCGATGCGCAAGTCACGCCGCTCTATGAGAACTTCGGCGTCGTCAACGGCAGCCCGACGATTGATGCGCTCGCCTTCGCGAATTACGGACGATTCGACGTCTTCGGCACGCTCCCGTTTGACTTTAACAGCACCCGGTACTTCACGAATCGCGGCACGATGATCTCGCAGCCCGGGTTTCGTTTTGATACCGGGACCAACCTGGGCGCCGCGAAGCCAGCGATCGCTTTTGTCAACGAGACGGGCGGCTCGATCCGGGCCACAGACGCCGCCAGCGGCGTTGCCAACACATTCACCGGACAAATTCTGTCTCCGTCCTACTTGCTGGTTTCGGCCGATACGATCGTCAATCACGGGTATATGGTGACAGGCGCGGCTGGCTTGCTCCGATTGACCGGAAGGGACGTCGATCTGAGCCGGGGTGGTATTGGCATCGGGCGACTCGAAGTGACATCGACCCATTTTGCCGGCGATACCAACTACTTTCCTGACCCTGGCATTTACGATCAATACTGGGGCGGTGAGACCAACCAGGTGATGGGCGTTGCCAACCTGATTTCGATCAGCAAGACCTCCACGAACGTGACTTCACCGTTCAGCTTGATCACGAACGGGCCTTTTGGGTTTCCCGGCTTCGACTCCCTGGCATTGGTTAACCCGGTTTCATCCGTCTTTACCAACGCTGGCGGCGCTGATCCCGACACCGGCCGGATTACCAATATTCTTGTGCAAGCGGCGTTCGTCGCTGTGAGCGATACGAACTTGGGTGCGACCATCAAATGGGCTCCGAGCACCATTCTGACGAATCCGTTTAAGACCGCCGTTATCGAGATCAGCTTGCCTGAAACCAATACGGTCACTGGCGATATTGAATCCTCGACGCTCTATCTGCGTGACTTGCTAGCTTCCTGGACCAACCAGGTGTTTCTCGAGAACTTGGCAGCTTTCCCGACCACCTACATTCCCGCCTCCTTCGAGCTCACGCGCACCCCGCCCCTCGATTTCCTAACCGGCGCCACAGGGAACGGCAAACTGACGAACACATTGTTTTTCAATGCGAAAGACACGAATTTCATTCCTTTCGTCACCAACTTTTACGCGGCCTATTCGGCACGTATCGACAGCTTGGCCTCGCAGCCTCCGCAAGTGCCTGGGCTCACCAGCGCCAACGACAATCCTGGCCGCGTTGAGATTGTGGCGCAGAACCTGAATATGTCCCGAACGCGTGTTCGTGGAACTGGGTTGATCTCGATCAACACGTCAAACTTGATCGGCAGCCAAGGGATCTTGCTCGATTCCGAGAACATCGCTTACGACCTCGCCGTTCCGACCGGCACGCTGCAAATGCAGGGAATCGCTCGCGAACGTGTGGTGCGTCTTAATGGCAGTCTGAGCGCTTGGAGCGGTGTTTGGACGAACTTTTACGGCACCCTTGCCACTAACAAAGTCGATGACGGGTCTGGAACGGGCACGCTCACGAACGTGGTGACAAATCTTGTCACAGAGATCGATACCCACGTGCTCATTGTCGATGCGACCGGGCTGCAAGCAACTAAGCCTGTCATCACGCACGACTTTATCAGTCACGCGCCAGAGGTTGTCGTGAATGATCCGATGACCATCGTGCGTAAGCTGCTCTTGGATACGGACAAATTCACGCTGAATGCCCGAATGACGCTGCAAGGGGATCAGGAAGATTGGTCTGCCGCTACTGCGCCGCATTTGAAATCGTTTACCAGCAAAGGGACATTGACAGTCACGGACGTGGCGAATTTCGGCGCTGACCGAACGACCCCGTACGAAACGTTCTCCAACCTCGGGTTTATTGGTGCGAACGGTCTACTCTTTGCCAGCACGGCTTTCGAGAATTCCGGCACGATCACCTCTCGCGTCGATGGCATCATTATCAACGCTACCACCGCGCAGTTCCAAGGCGGCAGCACCTTCTCCGCGCGGGACCTGAACATCGTGGGCACGGACATCCGGTTTAATTCGGCGACCAATGGATCAGTGGGTAAATTGACGCTGCGCGCGACCCACAGTCTCTCCGACACCGGTGATGGTGCGAACAACGTGTTTCGCACGCGCGACGGTTTTGATCTGCCGATCAAGCCAGCGCTCGGAGACTTACTCGGGACAACGATTGAGTCGATGGCACCGCGATTTGCGCGGGTCGAATATTCCTGGGCGGGTGAGGACCGGGGCGCGAGCGCGTCCGGCTTTGAGAATAACGTGGCGATCGGCCACTTAGTCCTCGGCGGTGACCGTGAAGTGCTCCACGCCTTCCGGGGCGCGACTGGGAAGAACGGGCTCTATGTGGATCTCCTGGAATTAACCGGGCCACTGACCAATGCCGTCGTGTCGGGAGATCTGAGCGCGGCGCTCGAGGTTGATCCCAGCCTGACGATTTACTTCTCGGACTCCAATATTCCCGCAGCGCAGTTGGAAGAACTTTCCAACGGCCGATTGGTGCATGTCGAGTTTGCCGGGCCGGACAATGTGGTGCAAGTGCCAGTCCGTTCCGGCGGAAGCAGCGTGGCGATGGAACGGATCGTCCGCCAAAGCACGGTGATCGATACCGATGGCGATGGTATCGCGAACGCCTATGATGCGTATCCGCTCGATTTCGACGCGCCGCTAACCCTGAAAGGTTTCCGGGTGAACGACCTCACGAGCATTGCGCTCTCCTGGCCGGCACAACCTCAAATCAACTACCAGGTTGAGTACGCTACTGACCTCCAGAACCCGACCTGGAAGGCGCTGGCGACCTACACGAATTCCGATTCAGCGACGCAAACGGCCGTGGTGCAGGATTCCATGACAGGGAATCACGCGCAGCGCTATTACCGAGTCCGTTCGGCACAATAGCGTTCCGTGATGGCGGACGCTTTGGGATTTGCCGAATCTCTCATAAGGATCGGTTGGTCCTGAGTCGATACATCTCAAGGACCTAGCTGACCGACGGCGCTGATGGCGATAGGTTAGGTCCGGTCAGCGTTGCGGAGGTCCGTGGGAGTGAAGAGCTTTGCATTGCACGGGGCGCGGCTGTGTGCGGAGCGCCAGCCACAGGTTCGGTTATCCCTATCCGGTGGATTTGCGAGGATTTCTGCGATTGGACCTTCGGACATAGCCGCACTCCAAATCCACTGCGAGCATTCCTGGTGTGAGTGGTTTTAACTTAAAGCGAGGGCAATCTTACCGCTTCGGTCTATTCCTAACGGTCGCGGCGGTTTTCCTAATGTGGGGTGAGCCTGGCAGAGCCGCGCCGACCAATTATATCCGGCTAGGTAAATACTCGGTCCATGCCACTCGACTGCTCGCCCGATATGCTGAGGGGCCCAATCTACAAGCACAGACCGCCACGCTGCAATCGGTGGGTATGGTGGTCGAACATCGATCCAAGCTCGTGCCGGGTCTCGTGGTCTTGAATGTCGCGGATGGACCTGGCACCCTGCAAAAATCGAGTCTACCCAGCGCGGCGGATACGCGTGCGGCGTTGCTCCTTGCTCGGATTCAAGCCTTGGAGGCTTCCGGGTCCTTTCAGTACGTCCAACCGAGTTACCTCTACACCAACACGGTCACGCCGGACGATGAGCGCTTTGTCGATAACACCTTGTGGGGCTTGCGGAACACTGGCACCGCTGGCGGGGTGGCCGGCGCGGATATTGACGCCGTCAAAGCGTGGGACCTGACCACAGGCTCGACCAACGTGATTGTGGCAGTGGTCGACACAGGCATTCGCTACACGCACCTGGAGTTAGCCAGTCAGATGTGGAGAAATCCGGATGAAATCCCCGGGGATGGGATTGATAACGACCACGACGGTTGGGTGGATGACGTTTATGGGGTAAACACAGCCGAGGGTAACGGGAACCCTTTCGACGATAACGACCATGGAACCCACGTCTCCGGGACGATCGGCGCAGCGGCGAATGATGGGAATCCGCACGTCGGTGTCGCCTGGAACGTCCGCCTGATGGCCTGCAAATTCCTGGCCGCGGACGGTTTCGGCGGGACGGACGAAGCGATTGGGTGCATCGATTACGCGGTTGAACATGGGGCTAGGATTATCAATGCCAGCTGGGGTGGGGGGCCTTTCGAACGCGCTTTGCTCGACTCCCTGACCGCAGCACGCCGAGCAGGGGTTTTGTTTGTGGCGGCGGCTGGAAATGACTCGAGCAACAACGACGAACTCGCGCATTATCCGTCATCGTACAAACTGGACAACGTCATTTCGGTGGCCGCGCTCGATCGACATGATCGCTTGGCGTCATTTTCGAATTACGGCGAAACCTCGGTTCACATCGGGGCTCCAGGCGAGGAGATCTTCTCCTGTGTCGCGGCCTCGGACAGTTCGTATGATTCGTTCGACGGAACGAGCATGGCGACGCCGCACGTCAGCGGGGTCGCTGCGCTGATTCTGGCCAAGTTTCCCAACGCGTCGATTCCCGAAGTCCGAGGTCGTTTGCTGACGACGGCGGTACCAATTCCCACTCTGGCGGGACGAACGACCACGGGCGGAAGAGTCAACGCGTTCCGGGCACTATCCGCCATGCCCGACGGGACCATCGAACTGGCCTTGGACCCACCGGAAAACAGTGATCTCTCCGCGCGGCGACCCGTTCCGTTTTACGTGACGGTCACGGACCTGGCGGCGATCACGAATGCGATTGTGACCGCGAAGGTTCAAGACAATCCGTCCGAAGTCACGTTTCGGAACGATGGCACGGGGGTGGATTTTAAGTCGCTGGATGAGGTTTACAGCGCCGAGTTGACGTTGCCCACGACGCCCGGGCCTTTTGGCATTACCTTCACCGTGACGGCCCCTGGGAAAACCGCACTCACCCAAACGGTCGGATACAACATTGCGTCTCCGCCATTGAACGACAATTTTGCGGACGCCTTAGATCTGCCCAGTGCCGGTGGCACGGTGTTGTGGACCAACCGTTTCGCCACGATTGAACCGTTGGAACCGAAGCACGCGAGCACACCGTCGGCCGCGGCGTCGGTCTGGTGGAACTGGGTGCCGGCAGCGGACGCGCGGACGATCGTCGACCTTGCGGGCAGTTCGTTCGACACACTTGTCGCTGTTTACACAAATAGCAGCCTCACCTCGCTCAAAGAAGTGGCGTCGGCGGATGATGCAGGAAATCAGAAACAAGGCCACGTTCTCTTCGATGCGAAGGCTGGAACCAAATATCATATCGCGGTGGCCGGCTTTTCAGCGGCCGACGTGGGAGCGATTCGACTGCGGGTTGAGCCTGGCGGTGGACCTGACACCAATGCGCCTCGCGTGATCATCACGGGCCCGGCGTCCGGTCTGATCGTCACGAACACGACTGACAATAAGCTTGTCGTCACAGGCACGGCAGAGGATTTGGCCCCAAATACGACTGGGGTTCGCCAGGTGCAAGTGCAAGTAAATCGAGAACTGGCCAGCACCGCGCTTGGGACGACCAACTGGACGAGTAATGTCCTTCTGAAGGAGGGCCAGAATCGAATTAAGATCGTCGCCACCGATTACGCCGGCAATTCCTCGCCGACTCGAAGTGTGACGGTGACCTATCAGCCGCTCATCAGTCCGAATGACATGCTGGCCAACGCTTTCGAATTGACGGGGACGAACGACGTAGTTGCGGGCAACAATACGCGGGCAGCGAAGGAGCCCGGTGAGCCAGCCCATGCCGGTAATGCTGGCGGCAAGAGCGTTTGGTGGAGCTACCGGCCAGGGACGGACGGCGTGCTGACTCTGAACACGGCGAACTCAACCTTCAACACCTTGCTCGCTCTGTATCGAAACAAAGGGCTGGGCATGGCAGGGCTGGAATTGGTGGCCAGTAATGATGATGTTGCGGCTCCAGCCGATTTCAGCAGAATCAGTCAGGTCGTCCGCTCTGGCGAGACTTACTCCATTGCCGTGGATGGCTTTGGGGGCGCGTCCGGCATCGTCCAGCTCGAATTCAACTTCCGCCCAGCGACCATTCATTTCGTGACTGTCCACGATGCGTTCGGCGGAACGGTTTCTCCCGCCTCGAACTGGTTTGAAGATGGGAAGATCACCACGTTTCTGGCAACGCCCGCTTCCTTCTATGCCTTTGATCATTGGAGCGGCGCCGTCAGTTCAACGGACAATCCCCTGGCCCTGTCCATTACCGGGGATTTCGACCTGGTCCCCAACTTTCGTTCGCTCGCGTTTACGGACGGGTTTGAGACGGGTGCTTTGACTACCCTGCCTTGGCGTTCTTCAGGTGTTGCGGCTTGGACAGTGCAAACGAATGTCGTCCTCGCGGGACGCTATGCCGTCCGCTCTGGGGCGATTGGGAATGGCGAGCGCAGTTCGTTGCTTCTCACGGAGATCTGCCGAGCTGGGACCGGAGCCTTTGCGGTTAAAGTGAGTTCCGAACCAACCTGGGACAAACTGGACTTCTATCTCAACGGCAAACGCCTGACCAGCTGGTCTGGGGAACTGGGCTGGACCAATTACCAATTCTCTATCTCGGCCGGCACGAATACGTTCGAATGGCGATACTCCAAGGATTTCCTCGATACCAAAGCTGGCTTGGACGCTGCGTTCGTCGATAATCTCGATCTTCCCTTGACCATCCCGATCGACGAGAGCACACCCGCGCGACTCGACTTAGCTCGTTTGCCGACCGGCGGTTACCGCTTGACGGTGCACGGACAAGCGGAACAGCTCTACGAAATCCAGAGCTCCGCGGCCCTAAACAGCTGGAATTCAATCTCTACCAACAGTGCGACTGGGGGCGTGATCGATTGGTCGAACCTGCCCACGCCTTCCACGGAGTCTGGCTTCTTCCGTGCGCTCGTTCGCTGAGCGCGGCGATGAGTGAAGCCCACGCAAAATGCGTGAAATTCATGCGAGTATGAAAATCCTCGGAATTACCGGCGGAATTGGGATGGGGAAATCGACTTGCGCCGAGTTGCTACGAGCTCGCGAGGTGCCAGGGATTGACACGGACGTCATCGCCCGGCAGGTCGTGGAACCTGGGCAACCAGCGCTGGAGGAGGTTGTTTCAGCATTCGGGCGGGATCTACTCGATGCCGATGGCCGACTGCGCCGCGACGCGTTGGCCCAGCGCGTCTTTGCGGATGCCGAAGCTCGGAGGCGTCTCGAGAGCCTCTTGCATCCGCGCATTCGGACGGCCTGGCTAGCGCAGGTTGCACAATGGAGGGAGGAAGGCCATCCGGTCGTTGCCGTGGTGATTCCCCTGCTGTTCGAGACGAACGCGACTGCGGAGTTTTCTTCTACCGTTTGCGTGGCCTGTTCAGAGGCAACGCAACAGGAACGCTTGCGGCAGCGCGGCTGGACTCCCGAAGAAATCGGACGGCGTCGTAACGCTCAGTGGCCGATAGAGAAAAAGATGACGTTGTCGACCTACGTCATCTGGACGGAGGGAGGGATTTCAGTACACGCCCGCCAGTTAGATCGCATCCTGGAACGTATTTGACCCCTTATTCTGACTCTACCGCAAGGCCCGCGACTTCATGGGAACGCGGACTTCCAGTCCGTAGGAACGGACGCGGGGAGGGTGGGCAACGGATGATTTCGTGCGCAATCCGGCAGTCGAGGCTTCCGGCGGGATAAACTCTAATGCCATTCGGTAATTGCCTCCTGGCGCCCCGGATGGGGCAACTCGAGAATAGCTCGGCGTTTTAACGCCGAGGTTGAATGGGCGCGATTCCAAGTCCCGACGGGACGGCCGAGGACGTGGCATTGAACGGAAGAA
>JBGAIN010000283.1:0-6782 GCA_044225505.1 Limisphaerales bacterium | reverse complement strand
CGTCACCGAGTTGACCGACGAGCACCGGGCTCAAGTCCAGAATTACCTGAAAGCAACGCAGCTCAAGCTCGGCTTACTGGTGAACTTTGGTCATTATCCCAAGGTCCAATGCGAGCGCATTGTGGCCGAGCGGGGCCGATCCAATGCCGAGCGATAGAACCGCGGAACACGCGGAAACGGTCAAAGCGGAGAGCCCCTCCGCGAGACTCTGGCGCCGATCATCTCGCATCGCAGGGTCAGTTTCGCAGAATGCAATGTAGATGTTGACGCTTGAGGCGAAGCAGCGGCTGTTCTTGGAAAGGCGTGGAAACTTGGGGGTGCGGTTTCCTCAGCGGACGATATAAAGCGTTGCCGGTGGCCACGAGCGGCAGCAGGTACTTGAGAATGGCTTGTGATTACAGGCCCTGGCCATGAATCGCCGCTTCCTGATGATGGGCACAGCGCGTTTGAGTTCTGGTGTCACCACGACAAGTAAATGCTGCTCAGAGGCCTATGATTTCGTTAACGTTAAGATTCGACCTTGCGCTTGATTTTAAGGGCTCAAAAGGCGCTGTATCGCAGAGACGGTCAACGCAATGATCGGCGATTTTCCTTCGAGCTGGGGGTCGTTGGCGTAGGCGATAGAGCCGTGAAGCTCTCGATGGGATCGCCGTGTTGTCCGCCGATCGAACGTTCTCGCCGCCGTCGCGCGAAACGAATATCACTGTACCGGGTTTTTCCAGATGCAATAACAGGCCACCGCTATTACAACCCCTCCACCGGACGGTGGCTATCCTGAGATCAGAAGGACGTTCCAGGAGGGTCTGACCCAAGGTGGGGGCTTTGCGAGGCGACCTTACCCTGGGCTAGTTTCGTGGAGCCCGTCCCGGGGCCAGGCAGACCAAAAGGGCGAACTGGTGCGACACTCCGATCTACGGATTCAAAGTGTCGCTGGGAGCTTGAGCTGGACGGATCGCGAGCTAAGGCAGCAAGCGCGCTCGATAAAACCGGTGAGGGGATGACGACGGGGAATTGTCTCGATACACGACCGCGCCCGCGGTGTTGGTCAGGACATCTAAATCTATCCAGGTCGTCTGCAAGGAACCCACCGCACTGGCGGCTTGCAATTGAAAACGGCCAGGCGGGCCGGATGCAGAGATCTCGCGGACGCCGCTGGAAAGGAGACGAAGATTGGTGAAGGCAAAGCCAGGGCTTTCTCCGCTCTTGCTGGCTTCAATCGTGTTGCCCCATGCGCCGAGGTTGATTCGGCCACCATTGGGCGTAGGTTCCAGCGAGAAAACAGACGCGGGATCGCCAATATCGAGGCATGGGCTGTCGGCATCATCCGAGACCCAGGCCCCTTGCCCATTCGCGCCGCCGGGGTTCCAACGACCTGCTTTCGATCGCAAATGGAAATCCTCCAGTTGCGGATCGGCAAAGAGAGGGTCCGCACGGAAAACGCCCGTGCCCAGCTGAATGTGCGCATTGGCTTCGAGAAGTTGATCGACGTCGGAATACGCGATCTGCAACACGCCATTGGCCGGAGCATTGATCTCTTTGCCGCCGGGGACCATCGAGTTGCGCCAAAAGATGCAATTCTTCACCTCCACCGTGACTTGGTCGGAGTTATCTTCCGTAATGCCCAACCCGTTCCCCCCCGAGAATTCGTCGTTGTAACTGGCATTGAAAGCAACGGTGCAGTTGATCAGCGACGCGTGGGTGGCAGGACCGGAATCGACCCCGAAGGCTCCGCCAAACTCGCGATTCAGCGTCTCATTCCAGGCAATGAGGTCGTGCTCAATGATCGCGGTGGCCCCGCCATCGACAAACTCGCCGGTCCCAAAAATCCCTTTGTTGTGAGTCACGGTGTTGAAGGAGAGTCGCGTAAAATTGGACGCCACATCGCCATCCACGAAAATCCCTGCGCCATAAAAAGCACGATTCCCTCGCACCACGTTGCGAACGATTGAACCGGTGGTGCCTGCCCCGCGAAACGCGATTCCCGCGGCATGGCTGTAATCCTCGGTGGAAATGTTGTTTTCAACGCTGTTGCCTTTGATCAATCCCACCGTCAGCGCGGTGCCATTGACGAACAGTCCGGCGTAACCCAGGGCGGTATTGCCGGCGATCGAGTTGCTGAGGACTCCCGTACTCACCTGGTTAATGGAGACTCCGCCGGCCGAATCCGTCGCGCTGGCATTGCCGGTGATGGCGCTGTTCATCAAAAGAAAATACTTCCCGGTGGGATCCTCAAAGGTATGAGCCTGAACGCCCCGTTTGCCGCCGGAAATGGTGAGGCCATCAACGATGCTCCATCGGGTGGTCCCATTGAAGTCGACCTCGATCACCTGGTCGGCGCCCTCGCCCAGCACCCGGGTGGAACGGACCGTGCGACTCGCAAAATCTCCACTGCCGCCCTGCGAATAAACCGCTGCGGAAGCGCCTGTGTAACCCCCGATCAGGCGCACATCCTTATCCCGGATGACAACGGCTTCGCGATAGTCTCCGGCCGCCACCTTGATGGTGGCGCCGCTGACCGCGTTATCAACCGCTTCCTGAATCCGGCGATAGGGCGCCTTGACGCTGCCGTCGCTGCCGGCGCCACCGTAGTTCCCGTCGACGTGCACTGCTCCCACTTCATTGGGCTGAGGCAAGACCGCGATGGTGCTTTTCCAAGACTCCACCAGCCCAGCGGCTGTTCTGGCGCGGACCGAGATACTATGGATCCCGGGAGGAACCGCCGTCCACGACGATGCAAATGGCGCGTTGGTCGCCTCTCCGATCACCGAGCGGCTGACGAATTCGACTTTTTCAATCGCGCCCGCTTGAGTTCCGCGCGGCTCGGCCTGCAAGAGGATCGGTTCTCCCTGCTTGAAGACGGCGCCATCTTCAGGGGAAACCAGCCGAAGACCTGGTTCATCCGCGCGGGCACCCAGGCAAAAGCAGAGGGCCGCGATGCAAACGGTTCGCGCACGAAGTGCGCCTGAGTTCATTGGAAGTTTCATGGTGGTGGGAGGAGGACCGCCCGGTACAGTCCGAGACTTCCGGCCTCGATGAGCGGAAATTCAATGCTGTCGCTGGTGTTGGTCCGAGTGGCTGATTCGCGCCACAATTTGAAATCGGTGGAGACGTCGAGTCGATAGGTCCCGGCCGGACCGCGTAGCGCGATCTGCCGTTGGCCCGAGGGAAGACGTTGCATGGACAGGAACGGGCCGCTGACGCCCAACTCGAACGCGCCCAGATCCAGGGCGGTGCCAGTGCGCACACGCTCGGCGCCTCGGGCGTGAGGGAGATACTGTTGGGTGACCTCAAATTCTTCGGGAACCGCCGCCGCCCGGGCCGTGGCTTTGTCCACCGATACCGAACCGGGTTTCAGAGAGAAATCGCCCGTGGCGACCGAGGCTAAGCCCGGATCTGTCCCGGTCAGGAGGAATTCCGTTCCGGTGAGCGTTCCCTCAAAAGGCACGCCGGTTCTGGCGGGCAGCCACCCATCGCTCACCCAGTTGACCCCTAGATTGGCCTGGCCATAGGTCTGCATGAGCGACATCTCGCTCAGTGGCGCTCCCGGACTCGCTGCCAGATTGTAGAGGATGTTATTGCGTACATCCGCGCTCTCATCATTGGTATCGAGACGCAGGAGAGCGACGCGCCAGCGGAGAGTTTGGTCAGAGCGGAAGATGACGGTATTATGGTAAAAATGGAGCGTGCCTTTCCGGTAAATATCGGTCACGGAGCTATCGCCGCCATAGTGCACGACGCTCGCACTGGTCGGTTCGTTGATGAAAACATTGCCGTAAACGAAAGTAGATCTATAACCAGGATCGGCCAGGGCTTGGGTATAGCTTCCTTCCGGGTCCACGAGATCAAGCTGTTGCGCCCCGCCTTCGATCCAGTTATACCGCACGACGGTTCGAGCGGACCGATCTTTGAGATTGTTGCCCAAGGCGCCGGCGCGCAACGGGCGCATCCGATTGAATTGAAAAGTGATGCCGATGGCCTCGGTATAGAGGTTGTGTTCGCGATCGCTATTCGCGTTGCCGTTGCCGAATATTTCATTTCCTTGGATTAAAATCTGGCGCGCCTGAAACGCTTCGCTATCGCTGGACGCCACGAATAGACCGTTTCCGGAACCGGTGATAATGCAATTGATGATGGAGATATTCTCTCCGCGCTCGACGAAGACTGAGGAGGCATTGGGCCGATAGGGAGTGGCCGCGCCTTGCTCGTCCAGAAACGTATAGATTGGAGCCGCGTTGCGGAGTTCGAGACCGTCGATTTCGATATGTTTCGGCTTGTATCCGTCGACCTGGTCCTGGCTGCGGCTCACCACGACCAAGCCACGGGACGCGGTGCCTGGGTAGGGGAACTTGAACTGGCTGCTGGTGCTGGCGTTCTCCCCATCGATCACCGGGAGCAGCCCGGTTTCGCTTGGCACACCGCGGATTCGAATCGGTCGATCGGGGGCGCCGCTGTTGCTGATCAGAATCTTCTCTCGATAGGGCTCAGCCCGCCAATGAATGTAAACGATATCGCCTGGGGCGAATGTGGTCCACGGGAGAGCCCCGATGGAGTTGAACGTTTGACCGGGACCGACATGATAATCCGCCGCTTGTGTTACGAGTGCCCCAACCGATGCAAACAGGCTCGCCGCCAAACCAAGAGCCGCCCTGGTGATTACTCGCCGGATACCCGCTGTGATGCGGGCCAATTCTGAATGGGGAGGTGTGGTCATGGGGATGCAATTCCAGTTTAATACTTACCGGCTCGTCCTATGCGCTGGGATGTTTCTGCCAAATGATTATTTTGGAATGGAACTGGCTTCCTTTCAGTAATCTGTAATGCGTGCGCGGACAAGATAAAACCGCGGTTAATCGCCGCGGGTCAGCATTCTAAGACCGCTGTGCACGTCCGTTGTCACAACCGACAGCGGGCGCTCAGGTGCTCGGACTCCTATTGAAAAAAGCCAAGCATTACGGTGGGATCAGGAGCTCGCGATGGGGCTCATTATCGAAATTCCAGCGGCGGAGGGCCGAATCGGACTTATCGAGAAGCAAGGTGTCGTATTTGATGCTTTCCACGTGCCCGTCACAGAACGACACGTTCAGTTTTCCGCTATGTCGTTTTTTGACGGAATTGAGAGCGTCCTTGGGTTGGTAGCCATCCTTGCCGTTAGCGTTGATGCCGATCGCTCCGTTACCGAGAAACAAGCGTGCTCCGGGAGCTACCTCCAAATAACCATCTCCCAGCGCAATCATATCACTTGGAACCCGGATTAAGGAGCTGCGGGTGCCCGCTAGCCCGAGGAAGAACTCAAATGGAACTGAAGTGCCGCCAGTCACGCCGATGTGGTTGTAGCCATAGCTTCCCGCTCTGACCGGCTTGCCGTTGACAAGCGTAGGATTAAAGAACTCCTTATCCGTAGGGCATCGGTAGAGTGGGTCGACGGAGCGATTCTGAGTGTAGGGTTGGAGACAGTAAGCCCAGTTGTTGGTCAGTATGGGGGGACTTCCGGCATCAACAAAGTTCCCGAACGGATAGCGCTCGTGGTCATCTCCATAAAGTTGGAGAGCCAGATTGATCTGACGCAAGTTGCTTACGCATTTTACCGAATACGCGGCGAGTTTGGCGCGGGATAAGGATGGCAAAAGCATCGAAGCAAGAACCGCGATGATCGCAATCACAACCAAGAGTTCAATCAGTGTAAACGCCCGCGTCGGTTTCATCGGAACTGAAATCTCCAGCGATTTGACAGAGTTCACCGAGACCCGTTCCGATGTAAAAAACACGGCGCATCATAGCTGCGGTTAGCTCCGGAATCATCCCTTGGCAGGGGGGCATCGACAAAGAGCTCCGGCGTAATCGAAAGAGGCCTAGTAGTGCCTGTTTCGTCCGGGATATATTTCCGAGCTCGTGTTTCTCCGAGTTCTGTTCTAGGTAGATGCAAAACACCGGACCTATGAGACCCTTTCTGCTTCTGTTGACTGTTGGGAGTTGCTTGATTTCTGCCTTGGCGCAGGAGGCGACCGAACCTGTTCGTTATGCCATCGTCGGGTTGGTGCATGATCATGCCCGAGGGTTTATCCCGTCGGCAGCATCTCGGAAGGACGTTCAACTTGCGGCTATTGTGGAACCGAATCCGCAGTTGGTGAAGCGTTACGCGGAGACCTATCATCTGAACACGAACCTTTTCTACGCGAGCCTGGGTGAGATGCTTGAGAAGGTCAAAGTGCAAGCGGTTGCGACTTTTACGAGCACGTTCGATCATGCGAGCGTCGTCGAGGCCTGCGCCGCGCGCGGCATTCATGTGATGATGGAAAAGCCGCTGGCCGTGAGCCTGGACCATGCGCGGCGAATCGAGGCGGCGGCGAAAAAGGGTGGAGTTCAGGTGATCGTGAATTACGAGACGACTTGGTATGCCGCGAATCATGCGGCCTACGCCTGGGTGCACCAAACCAACGCCATTGGGGAATTAAGGAAGATCGTGGTGCACGATGGCCATTCTGGACCCAAGGAGATCGGGTGCTCCGCCGCATTCCTGGAATGGCTGACCGACCCGGTTTTAAACGGGGGCGGCGCGCTGATGGATTTCGGGTGTTACGGTGCGGACTTGATGACATGGCTGATGAAAGGAGCAAGGCCGACTTCGGTTCTGGCTGTAACGCAGCAGATTAAGCCCCTGGTGTATCCCAAGGTGGACGATGAAGCGACGGTGATCCTGACTTATCCGCACGCGCAAGGGATCATTCAGGCTTCCTGGAATTGGCCATTTGGCCGGAAAGACATGGAGCTTTACGGACAGACTG
>JBGAIN010000282.1:0-6862 GCA_044225505.1 Limisphaerales bacterium | reverse complement strand
TCGGCCGACCTATGCTGGAGTGGTCCCGGCAGCGAAACTCCCACGCAATTGATGGTTACAGGAGGGATCGTGCTGACGATCGCACCCACCTCTTGTGTGCTGTTCCATGGGGTAAAAAGCCTCTGATAAACATGAAAAAATTCATCTGCGTCCATGGTCACTTCTATCAGCCGCCGCGCGAGAATCCGTGGCTCGAGGCGGTGGAGCTCCAGGACTCAGCTTACCCGTTTCATGATTGGAACGAGCGCATTGTGGCGGAGTGCTACGGCCCAAACGCCCATGCAAGATTGCTCGATGGCGAGGGTCGTATTCGCCAGATAGTCAGCAATTACGACAAGATCAGTTTTAATTTCGGTCCCACGCTGCTCTCATGGATGAAGGAAAAGGCGCCCGACATCCATCAGGCGATTATAGAGGCGGACAAGGAAAGTCGGCAGCGATTTGGCGGCCACGGTTCGGCTTTGGCCCAGTGCTACAACCACGTGATCATGCCATTGGCCAATCAACGCGACAAGCGAACCCAAGTCCTTTGGGGCCTCCAGGACTTCGAATATCGTTTCGGCCGGAAGGCGGAAGGCATGTGGCTCCCGGAATGTGCGGCCGACAACGACTCGCTCGAAGCCTTGGCTGAGTTTGGCGTTCGCTTCACTATCCTTTCACCGTTCCAGGCCAGCCGAGTCCGAGCGTTGCGCGGCGGAGTATGGCGTGATGTCAATGGCGGGCGTTTCGATCCCACTCGACCGTACGTTGTAAAGTTACCCTCGGGACGATCGATCACGGTGTTTTTTTATGACGGACCCATCTCCCGCGCGATCGCCTTTGAACAGCTGCTGACCAATGGAGAGCGTTTCGCGCACCGACTCACGGACGCATTTGATGACGGGCGCAAGCACGACCAACTAGTGCACGTCGCCACCGATGGCGAGTCCTACGGACATCATTTTCGCTACGGCGAGATGGCATTGGCCTATGCTTTGCACCACATCGAGTCAAAGCAACTTGCTCGTCTCACCAACTACGGCCAATTTCTGGCTAGCCATCCGCCGACTCATGAAGCACAGATCCATCAACCGAGCGCCTGGAGCTGCTGCCACGGTGTGGGTCGCTGGTATCGGGACTGCGGATGCAATTCCGGGGGCCGATCGAACTGGAATCAACAATGGCGCCAGCCGTTGCGTGATGCACTCGATTGGCTCCGCGACCAATTGGCTCCCTTGTTCGAAAAGCAAGCGGGCGAGCTCCTGAACAAACCGTGGCAGGCCCGGGACAATTACATCGCGGTGATTCTCAATCGGCTGCCGGAAAACCGAGCGCAGTTTTTCGCGCGCCATGCCAGTCGCCAACTCAATGAAGCGGAGCAGGTCACTGCATTGCGCCTTCTCGAACTTCAGCGCCACGCAATGCTCATGTATACCAGCTGCGGCTGGTTCTTCGATGAGCTCTCTGGAATCGAGACGGTGCAGGTGATTCAATACGCCGCGCGTGCCCTTCAACTCGCCAAAAACGTCCTTGCCACGGACCTCGAATCGGGCTTTCTCGATCGCCTCGCTGCGGCGCGAAGCAATATTGGCGAGTTCGGAGACGGGCGAAAGATTTATGAGCGTTTTGCCAAGCCTGCCGTGATGGACCGCGAGAAAGTGGGGGCGCATTACGCCGTGAGTTCGCTCTTCGAATCCTATGCTGAGCAGGCTCGCATTTATTCGTTCACGATCGGCCAAGAGGATCGCCAACTCTGGAGCGCGGGCAAGGCGCGGTTGGTAGTCGGGCGTGTCAAAGTCACGTTCGAAATTACCTGCAACTCCGACATCATTACCTATGGAGTCCTTCACCTCGGCGAGCATAATCTCAATTGCGGTGTAAGGCACTATCAGGGACCCGATGCATATCAGTCGCTTGTGGCGGAGATGAGAGAAGCCTTCGATCGAGCCGATTTCGCCGCCATTATTCGTCTAATGGACAGACACTTTGGGGAGTCCAATTACTCGCTCCGGCATCTATTCAAGGACGAACAGCGGAAGGTGTTGCGTGAGATCCTCACAGCCGTTCACGAGGATGTTTATAGCACCTATCGTCTGATCACTGACCGCTATGCTCCATTGCTTCGATTTCTGGCCGACTTGCCCGCTCCCGCGCCCCCTGCGCTGCAAATGGCTTTCCAATCGGTCTTAAACAGCGAATTGCGCACGCAGTTGGAAGGCAACGCCGTTGACGCTGAGCGCGTGCGTTGCCTGTTGCAGGAGGCGCAACGAAACCACGTACCCCTGGATGTCGATGGCCTGGGCTATGCGATGAAGGGACAAATGGAGGGGCGCGCCAATGACCTCGTCAATTGCCCAGAGGATCAGGTTGTCTTGGAGCGCTTCTTGACGGCCGCGGAGTTGCTTCCGGCGCTGCCGTTTGAAGCCAACCTTTGGCGGCCGCAGAACACGTATTGGATATTGTTGAATAATGTGCTCCCAAGCGTTCGGGAACGTGCTCGCAAGGGTGACGACGCTGCAATCATTTGGCTGGACAAGTTCCTGCAACTCGGAAGCCAACTCCGCTTCCGGATCGAGCCAACCTCCGGCGAATGCGCTTCATGACCGATGACCAGAGCAACCCCGCCGCGTCCCGGCTGCATGTTCGCGGGACATACCGGCTGCAGTTTAATTCCGGATTCACCCTGACCCACGCGTTGGACTTGGTGCCTTACCTTGCGCGACTGGGGATAAGTCATGTCTACGCGTCTCCACTCCTCACAGCTCTTCGTGGAAGTGCGCATGGATACGACGGTTGTGATCCTTCCCGAATCAATCCTGAGATTGGGACAGAGGAACAGTTGGATGAGTTCGTGTTCGCACTCCGGCAACACGGCATGGGACTGGTCCTCGATATTGTCCCAAACCACATGGGCATCAAAGGGCCTGAAAATGCCTGGTGGTGGGACGTGCTCAAGCGGGGCCAGAACAGCCGATATGCCCATTTTTTCGACGTTGATTGGGATTCACCAAGCCCGTGCTTAAAGGGTAAAGTGCTCTTGCCAATACTAGCCGATGAGTATCAGAACGTTCTGGCACGTCAGGAACTGCAAGTTAAATCCGGAGGGTCTGAGGTCATCCTACGATACTTCAAACATTTGTTTCCGATTGACCCAGAATCGATTCCGATCCGGCCGCGGTCAGAGGACGACGTTTTGACGCAATTGAATACCAATCGCCGTTTGCTTGACGAATTGCTTCAACGGCAGCATTACCGCTTGGCTGATTGGCGCTGCGGAGACACCGAACTCAATTACCGCCGCTTCTTCACTATCACGACTCTGGCAGGGCTCCGCGTGGAGGATCCCCAAGTCTTTGCCGCCGTCCACGAGCGGATTATAGACTGGTGTGACCGGGGCTGGATCGATGGACTTCGTGTAGATCACCCCGATGGCCTGCGGGATCCGGAACAATACCTGCATAGATTGCGCCAAGCCGCACCGAGTGCCTGGATCGCGGTGGAAAAGATCCTTGCCGACAGAGAAGAGCTGCCACGGAGCTGGCCGGTCGCGGGCACCACAGGCTACGATTTTCTGAATCAGGCTCTGCAGCTCTTCGTCGACCGGGCCGGTGAGAAACCTTTAACGGAGCTCTACGCGGGGTTCACCGGACAAGCGAACGAGTATGAGAGTCTGCTTCTCGAGAAGAAGCGCTGGGTCTTGCGGCATCAACTGGTCGCGGAGGTGAAGTTTTTGGTCCGATTGGCCCAAGCGGCGGCCGACGGGATGGGCAAGCGCCTCGTGTTCGCAGACGAGTTGCTGGAAGCGGGGATTACGGAGCTGATTGCCTATTTCCCGCTTTACCGCACCTACATTCGAGCACCACAGGGCCAAGCGACTGAGGCCGACGTCCAAGCTATCAACGTGGCGGCCACGAAGGCCGGGCGTTGCCGCCCAGACCTGCTTGAGAGCGTCTTCCCGTTCCTTGTTGATTCGTTGGTTTTGCGCCCGCAGGCACCGGCCGCGGCGGAATTTGTGATGCGATTCCAGCAGCTCACGGGACCGGTCATGGCCAAAGGTGCGGAGGACACCGCATTCTATTGCTTCAATCGGTTGATTGCGCTCAATGAGGTTGGCGGAAATCCGGCTAACTGTGGGACGGACGTCGAAGAGTTCCATGGTTGGTGCATGCGGACCGAGGGGCAATGGCCTCAGACAATGCTGGCTACCTCCACTCACGACACCAAGCGTAGTGAAGATGTGCGCGCGCGATTGGCGCTGTTATCCGAGCTTGCGCCGAGTTGGAGTGCCGCTGTGGAAAGATGGTCAACAATAAACGAGAGCCATCGGCGCAAAGACTGGCCCGATCGCAATCTCGAGTATCTCTTTTACCAGACGCTCGTCGGCGCCTGGCCACTTCCCGCTGAACGCGCTAAGGCCTTTATGCAAAAGGCGGCTCGTGAAGCGAAGGTCCACACCAATTGGACCGATCCCAACGCGGAGTATGAGGATGCGCTCTCCCAATTTGTCACCGCCACACTGAGTGACGATCGCTTTATCGAGGAGGTGAACCAGTTCGTCGCACCTTTAATTCTCCCCGGCTATTGCAATTCCATGGCGCAGACTCTCCTGAAGGTTACGGTTCCCGGCCTGCCCGATATTTATCAAGGCACCGAGTTTTGGGATTTCAGTCTGGTTGACCCGGACAACCGAAGACCGGTTGATTTTACGCGACGAAAGGAAGCACTGGATCGGTTGCAGCAACGGCTGGCCAAAGAAGGCCCCTTGCGATTGGCCAGTGAACTTTTGAAGAGTCCGCACGATGGAAGCTTAAAACAGTTTCTCATCTACCAGGCACTGCGATTCCGGCACGAGCAGGAGCCGCTCTTCCGCTTGGGAAAATACGTTCCGCTTCTAACGAAGGGGGGACACGCCGCGCATATCTGCGCATTTGCACGGATCGTGGACCAGACAATAGCAATCACGGCAGTCCCTCGACTGATCGTGCCGCTGTTCGCCCTCGGCGAGCCCTGGCCCTTAGGCGAAAGCGTTTGGGAGAATACACTGGTGGTTTTGCCAAAGGCACAGGCCGGTCGCGAGTATCGAAGCGTTTTCACGGACCGTCGCCTGGTCGTACAGGCTGACGGACCCAACTGTGCTCTTCGCATCGCCGAGGTGCTGTTTGACTTTCCTGTGGCTTTGCTGGAACTGGCGCCAGCGCGATAGCGGTCAGCTGTGACTCTATAGAACTAAAATATGAAATCCAACATGACGGGCAAAGATCTTCTGGACCTCCTGGCCTCGCGATTTACCTCCGTAATTGGCGCTCTGATGGAGCAACTCTTTGGTGCCGGCGTGCATGGCCGGGTTTTCGGCCCAGTGACCTGGGTGGATCTCGGCGCACTAATCTGTTTTGTCGTAATTGTCTTGTTGGTGAATGGGCTGGCAGCCTCTTTTCTGAAGAGCAGGATACGGCAAGCCGAAGCCGAGCCCGAATCCAATGGATGGCGCAGACAGATCTGGCGAACAATCGGCCGGCCTCTTTACTTGTTGATCTGGATTTACGGTAGCTATTTCGCCATGACTCCCGTGCTGCAGAAATTGCCCGCAGCGGAAGAGGTTAACTCAGTGAGGCAGCTTTTCGACAAAGCCTTTGACCTCGGCGTGTTCGTGGTGCTGCTCTGGTTTTCTATCCGTCTAACGCATGTGATAGAAGAGCGTCTCAAAATCTGGGCCAGCAGGACCGCAAGCCGTTTAGACGATTTGGTGGTGCCGCTATTGGGTCGCACGCTTCGTGTCCTTGTCCCTGTGGTCGGGCTGATCCTGGCGCTCCCGGTGATTGGTTTGCCCCCCGCTTATGAGGGCGTAGTGGCCAAGGGGAGCAGCATTCTCATCATCGGAGCGGTGGGCTGGATTCTCTTCCAAGGCGTCCATCTGGTGGAAAGGGCGGTCCTCGCCAGATTCGATATCACGGCTGCAGATAACCTCCAAGCGCGGAAGGTCTACACGCAAGTCCACGTCCTCAGCAAAACGCTTTACGTCATCATTGGCATTTTCACGATTGCGTCAGTACTCATGCTGTTTGAGGAGGTACGACAGTTTGGCACGAGTATTTTGGCTTCTGCCGGCGTGATCGGCATCATCGTCGGCTTTGCGGCCCAGCGGACCATTGCCAATCTCTTTGCCGGTTTCCAACTGGCCATGACGCAGCCAATTCGAATCGATGACGTCGTCATTGTCGAGAATGAATGGGGCCGGATCGAAGAAATCACCTTAACGTATGTCGTCGTGAAGATCTGGGACGACCGCCGACTCATCGTGCCGCTGAGCTACTTCATTGAAAAGCCATTTCAGAACTGGACCAGAGTATCGGCGGACATCCTCGGCTCAGTCTTCGTTTGGGCGGACTTCACTGTGCCTATTTCGGAATTGCGCCCAGCCGTTCAAGAAATAGTGGAGAAGTGCCCCGATTGGGATCGGCGGTTCTGGAACTTGCAGGTGACCGACACAACCGACCGCGCCATGCAGCTGCGGGTGTTGGCAACCGCGGCAGATGCGTCGAAATCCTGGAATCTTCGATGCGAAATCAGGGAAAAGCTGCTGCTCTTGCTCCAGGAAAAGCATCCTAAGAGCCTGCCGAAAGTTCGTGCTGCGCTGGATGCCCCTTCCTGGACCAGCCAGTTTGGTGTTTCGGCCGAACATGAGAGACGTTGCGCCAGTGTTGGGTGACGGACCTGAATTCACTCTAACCTCCCCTCCTGTCTGAGCGAGAGACGATGACAGAGCCACATCCAGCGATACTCCTTCCGTTTGGTTTGATGCTTTTGGCGATAGCGCTGATGCCTTATGTGCACCGGCACTGGTGGGAAGCGCACTATCCGAAGGTAGCGGCTGCTCTAGGCGCCA
>JBGAIN010000281.1:0-6983 GCA_044225505.1 Limisphaerales bacterium | reverse complement strand
CAAGCGTTGAATAGAACGAGACGGTTGCTTGCGGACCAACCTCGGCACGGGAATCCGCCCACCGAAGCCGCGAACGAACGGCTTGCGGGTTCAAACCTCTATGACATCTCCCAGTTGAGGACGTTCAGCCTTTATTCTGAACCGATTTTCGATGAGAGCGGCCAACGGTTCACGGCCGCGTTCTTCGCCGTGAGTCAGGACTACACGCGGCCGTCTGGGCGCCAGACACGAAAACCATTGCAGTAGATCGCTTTGGCCCGCATGAGCGCTGAATCCGCCAAGGCTGTGCGCTTTTGCCCGAACAGGAATTGTCTCGCCGAAAATCCTTACTTCCTTGGCGCCCTCGACGAGTACGCGACCTAGCGAGCCCGGCGCTTGATAACCGACGATAATGACGACTGTCCCAGGCAGGCTGAGGTTGTGCCTGAGGTGATGGAGAATGCGTCCGGCGTTACACATGCCGGCGCCAGCCATGATCAGGCACGGCCCCGGCATCTCGTTAAGGGCGCGAGAGTCGTCCGCGGTTACGGAATGCTGAAGTGTCGAGAAGCCTTTGAGGAACTGTTTTTCGCCCGCGAGCTCAGCCATCTCTTCGTCAAACAACTCGGGATGGCGCGTGTGCAATTTCGTGGCTTCGATGGCCATCGGACTGTCGAGCACCACTGGAAATGGACTCACCGTGCCTTTCGCAAACATTCCCGCGAGGTGGTAGAGAATGGCCTGCGCCCGGCCGACGGCGAAGGTCGGCACCAGTACTTTCGCCTTTTCAACCACAGCGTTGCGGACCAGTTGCTGAAACTCATCGACGGTCTCTTGAAGCGATCGGTGATTGCGGTCGCCGTAGGTCGATTCCAGGAAAACGAGGTTGGCACGTTCCAGGCAGTCCGCGTCTTGCAGAATAGGGCCGCCACGCGGGCCAATGTCTCCGGAGAAGACGATTACCCGCCTCACGCCGGAGTCTTCGGCAGTCATTTCGATGCTCGCCGAGCCGAGGATGTGTCCAGCCTCGAACATTCGCACCGTCACCCCTGGCGCGATCTCGAACGGTGACCTATAAGGCACCGTTCGCAGCAATGCCACCACACCAGAAACATCCTGCGCAGTATAGAGGGGTGGCAGCGGTGATTTGCCTACCTCAGCGCGTTTGCGGTTTTCGCGATCAGTATCCTGCTCCTGGACTTTGGCCGAGTCTTCAAGAATCAGTTGCGTCATGTCGATGGAAGCTGGCGTGGCGTAAATCGGCCCTTTGTATCCACGCTTTACGAGTAACGGCAACCGCCCGGTATGGTCGAGGTGCGCGTGTGTGAGAACGACGGCGTCGAGTCTTTCAACGTCGAGTATGCGCGGGACGTGATTTGCCTCATGCGCCATCTCGCGTCCCTGAAAGAGGCCGAAATCTACCATCACGGATGCCCGCGAGGTCTCCACGTGATACGCCGAGCCAGTGACTTCTCCGGCAGCACCGTGAAGGGTAATTTGAAACTTCATGCGGAAGGGCGCTACACTCGCCGAAAAGGCTTAAGCCCGCAAGCCATCAGGTCATCAAAGGTCAAAACGGCCGGAGCGGACGTGGATATCCCGTTGAGGGAACGGAATCTCGATTTGATTCTCCCGGAGCTTCATTTCAATCGCAAAGTAGAGATCACTTCGAAATCGTCGTGGATTGAATGTCATCTCGCTTGTCCAGACGGCGAGTTCGAAGTTGAGCGAGCTCTCACCAAATCCTTGAAAAAAAACCGACGGAGCGGGCGTCTGGAGAACTTTAGGGTTTTCGGCCGCGACCTCGAGCAGAACCCGCCTGAGTTTTTCAAGGTCGCTTCCATAGGCTACTCCAAGCGGCAATCGAATTCGCACCTTCGGGTCGCCATGACTCAGTTCGTGACGGTGTGACTGATGAAATCGGAGTTTGGCACGATGATGGTGATATTGTCGTTGGTCACAACCGTTGTGCTGCGCAGGCGGATTTGACGGACCTGTCCGGCAACACCTCCTACCTCAATGCGATCACCGATGGCGATAGGCCGCTCAGCCAGGATAATCAAGCCACTGACGAAGTTGTGCACGATATTCTGAAGACCGAAGCCCAGTCCCACTCCGACGGCGCCCGCGATAACGGCCAGTGAAGTCAGATTGATCCCAACAAACTGCAGGGCAACATAAAAGCCCAAGACGATGAAGGCGTAGCCGGCAATTCTGCCCACCGCAAACTGCAGAGCTGGGTCCAGGGGCGTGCGTTTGAGCACCCGTTGGAGCAATTGCTGGCGAAGCAGGCGTTCGGTAACCAGAACCAGTCCAAAAAGCAGGCCCAAGATCAGGAGCGAGGCCAAGGTCACTTGAGTCGGACCAACCTTGACAAGAGGGTATTCCAGAACTTGGTGAAGTTGGGTCAGGATATTTGACAGAGTCTCCATAAATCCATCCGTTCTAAGATTTACTACCTTCCGAACCGCTTGCTGGATTCGAAATCTCTCAGAATACCTTCGCAGAGCCAGTGAGCCAAGGCCTGACGGTTGTCAGGTTCGATCAGCCGTTCCTGGTCGCGCGGGTGGTGGATGTTTCCTAGCTCGATAAAGACCACTGGCGGAACCGTCTTGTTGATGACGAATAACCCACGATCTCGTACCGTTCCGGTGTATCCCCGTCTCGGCTGATGCGCATGATACTGTTCCTCCACGGTATCTCGCAATCGCACCGCCAACCGCTGGCCGTCGCCGCCATCTCGGTGGTGATAAAAGAAGATGTCAATCTTTTCGCGCCGCCGCCGCGCATCTACATGGATTACAAGACAGCGGCGATAACGATTTGGGGCCTCCTGCTCGCATAACTCGTTTACCGCTCGGGTGCGCTGGCGCAGCCGCGACAATTGATTCAGTGGGATCTCCTGGTTCGGATAGCAACGCTCCGTCTGGTCCGGAACCAAGTAGCGCTCGTCGCGAATCCCATCTTCTGGATCACGAATGATGAAATGCACTTTCGCCCCATGCTCGAGAAGACGCCGTCCCAAGCGTAGCGTCACATCGTAGGCGTATTCGTCCTCGCAGAGCTGATGCCCCGCCCTGTGCCCAATGCCTCCTGGATCCGGTCCACCGTGACCGCTCACGAGATAGATCGTCGCCCCCTCTAACCGGCGATCGAGAATCTTCACGGTTTTTAGTCTCCTTCCAAACAGCGGTTCGACGATCCGATCCGAAGTCACGGGCAGCTGAGATCTATGCGCGACGTAAGCGACGCTCTCCAGTCCAAGATTGCTTTGGTCCAATTCAACGAACGGCTCGACGTTCTCCATCGGAAACAAATCATGTCGTGCGGACAACCAGCAGCCTCTGCTGCCCGGCTTTGCAATGACAGCCTGTTCCGCCGTTCCCCACCCGCCACTCAGCCACAACAAAAGGCCGAGCAGCAATGACAGCGGAGCCCGAGTCCTGTTCTGCGCTTGTTTCGTTACCGACCGGTCATTCGGTTGCATGCAATGCTTTACCATGTGCGCGTAACCCTGAGTCTTTCCTGAAGAACCAAAAGCACGAGACTGCGATCGCCAGAAGGACAGGGAGAATGCATTGAATGCCGAACCAACTCCGCCCGCTTAGCCCCACGCCAGCCGCCGGGTTCCAGCAGCTTGTGGCAGACGATGGATCACTCGTTGTGCACAAAAAATGCGTTCCATTCCTAAGTTGTTGCTATGGAACCTCACTCGGTCTTGGTTGTCAGGCATAGTCGATTCGCTTTCCTTTGCTTTTTGCGTCGCAGTTTATGCAGGCTTGAGGCGGGATCGACCAGTTCTTCGTTCACCCTTTCATCCGGGTTACTCCTGGGATTATCCGGGGTTGGTTCGGGCTTCGTTCGGCCCTGGTTCGAGGCTAGCCAGGGTCCCTTCGCCAGCGGTCGAACGAAGGGCGCACCAAGTCTGGCCATGCTCGGAGCAACCCTGGACCAGGATCGGGTCCGACCGCAATGCTCTAGAGTTTCCGGTGCGGCGTGCACAAAAAGTCGACTAGGCACGCAAGTGATACCCCGGCAAAGAGAGAGGGAAGTTTCATGGCCGCCACCTCACAATCCAAGCAGCAGGTGTTCAATCCGGGGCAAACTCCCTCTTCCTATAGGAAGATTGCGACTTGGAATTTCAGGAAAGGGGGGCTGGTTTTAGGTGCGTCTGCGCTACGCCAAACGAATCCACCATAGCCTCGCAGGTTCTCCTCTTTAATCGCGCAGACCCCATCTCGCCTCAGCGGCACGCTGAATATCCGGGGCCCAAGACTGAGGTGACAGTCGTCGGGCCATCGATAGGCTGATCTTGTTTCTCGCTTGAGAAAAGTGTTCTATAGAGCATGCCTCTGCAAATGCGACTCCTGGCCTTCATGGTGCTCTGTGCTATCCGTACATGTGCAGTCGATTTCCCCCTGACGGCGGTCCGCCTGCCGGCGCTCGCCGCGTGGGAGAGTCCGGGTCGGTGCAGTGGTTCTCTCCAGTTTGCGAGGCCTGCTGCTGTTCGAAGTGAGCCAAAGTCCACATCCTCTCGGCCACTTTATGGGACCCTTGACAGCGGCATGTCCTTTCGTCTCGACGAATCCAACGGCACTGGGAACGGATACGACCAACTGATCATCGACCTCAATGCAAACGGCGATTTGAGAGACGATGGCGTGATCAACGCCGAGGGGAATCGAAATACCCGCAAAACGCTGCGAAGGCGTATTGACTTTGGTCCCGTGGACCTTTCTCCACGGCGACCCGATGAGCATGGACGCTTCGGATTCTACGCGGAAATCGTGATTTTCGATCCCAAGGCTCTTTCGTCGGACAGGCCAATTTCAAGCACCACGGTCGGATTGTTATTGCTGAAACCTGCTTGGTGCCTGGAGGCGACAGTTTCGTTTAATGCAGTCAAAGAACGCATCCGTTTGCTGGATGGGAACTGCAATTTTCAGCTCGCGGATCGCGCACAGTTGCCAAAGGATGGAAGTCTCCGAAGCCAGGATTGGGACGCTTTGCCGGTAGATTACGTGCTGCGCGGCCTCGACGGAACTGCCGAATTCAGGCGCTCCGTTTTTCGGGATGAAGCTCAGTGCTTCGCTGATCCAATCTACTTTGGCGGGAGGCCGTTTACGCTTCTCCTGAGCGAGAATCTGAGCGTTCTCGGCCTGCAACCCTATGCAGGATCCCTTGCCACTTTGATGGTGTCGACTTCGAACGCGATTCAGAACCTGACGCTCTTGCGCGACTCCGGCGGTGGGTACTGGGACACGCTTGCTCCACAGGTGATCAACGGCCAAGCCGCCGTGCCCTGCGGCGAGTACTCTCTTTACCGCTGTAAAATTGGCGCAAAAACACGCACCGACGTTTGGACAGTCGGCGTCGGGTTTGTCAACGCGCCGGGGGAAATCGTTACCGTCAAAGAAGGTGAACGCTCGGTAGTAAAGTGTGGCACGCCGCTCCTGCTCAGAGTTGAAGCAACAAACACGACTGCTTCATCGATTTACGAAATGATCAGGGGACAAGGATCCTTTTCGGGCCAGAGCGTATTCATCAAGGCCGAGGTGATCGGAGCGGGAGCGGAAGTGTATCCGAAATTCTATCAAGGCAAATCGTTGCGAAGACTGACGCCACTCAAAGGGCCTCGTTTCGAAGTCTTGAACGAACGTGGATGGCGGATTGGAAGTGGGCGTTTGGACGGGAGGCAAGACCAATTCTACACCAAGAACTGGCCTGTGCCCCGGAGATACACCGGTCAGAAGGGCGCAGTACAAGTAGAATTCGACCTGGGCCCTTTGAACCCAGGTGGAAGTCCGCTCAAAAGCGAACCAATCGAAGTCCAGCTCTGATCGTGAGTCTCCAGCTGGTTCTTTGCTTCGTGGAACCCGCTGGGTTTATCGCTTTGGTTCGTTGTGCTTGAAAAACACCGCTGCCAGCGGTGGCAAGGTGATAGCGACTGAATGGGATTTGGAGTGCCAGCCGAAAGGTGCTGCCTCCGTGCCACCTTGATTGCCCTGACCGCTGCCGCCATACTCCATGGCGTCCGAGTTTAGGATTTCTCGCCAGAAGCCGTCTCGCGGCACACCAATCCTAGCATTGTGCCGCGGCACCGGAGTGAAGTTGAATACCGTAAGGATTACGTCGCCTGTGCGCTCCGACTTGCGCAAAAAACTGAGCGTGCTCTGATCGGCATCGTCCGCGTCCACCCATTCAAAAGCAGGGGGTGAGGCATCACCCTCGTGCAGGGCGAGTTCCTGCCTATAAAGCCAGTTCAGATGGCCCACCAGTTTTTGAAGTCCGTTGTGACGGTTGTTATTTCTCACAACGTGCCAGTCGAGGCTGGCTTCATGATACCATTCGTTCCATTGACCAAATTCGCCACCCATAAACAAAAGCTTCTTGCCAGGCTGCGCCCACTGATAGGCCAGCAGGAGGCGAAGATTGGCAAATTTCTGCCATTCATCCCCAGGCATTCTGGAAATCAAGGAGCCTTTGCCGAACACGACCTCATCGTGGGAGAGCGGCAGGACAAAATTCTCGGCAAAGGCATACAAGCTACGAAAAGTCAGGCGTCTGTGATGGTGTTTGCGATGGATTGGATCACAGGCAAAATAGTGCAGCGTGTCGTGCATCCAGCCCATGTCCCACTTGAAGCTGAAGCCCAAACCACCCAGGTGAGTAGGTCTCGACACCTGAGGCCACGCTGTCGATTCTTCGGCGTAGGTCTGGACGCCCGGATATTCGCGATTAACCGTGTCGTTGAACTGCCGAAGAAAACCGATCGCCTCCAGGTTCTCGCGCCCGCCGTGCTGATTGGGAATCCACTGACCTGGCTGGCGTGAGTAATCGAGGTAGAGCATGGAAGCGACCGCGTCGACCCGCAGGCCGTCCACATGATATTTATCGAGCCAGAAAACCGCATTGCTCAGCAGAAAACTGCGGACTTCATGCCGACCGTAATTGAAAATGTAGGTATTCCAGTCGGGATGAAATCCCTTGCGCATGTCCGCGTG
>JBGAIN010000029.1:0-63456 GCA_044225505.1 Limisphaerales bacterium | reverse complement strand
GAGACGCGTGAGGCTTGTTGGGGATGGGCGACTATTTTGGGAACGGACCGTTCCCAACGTGGGGAAAGCCGGACTGAACTGGAATTCAGCGAGAAACGGATGCTGGAGAGCGAGAGCGCAGTCGGAGCGGAGACCGCATTTCCCAATAACCCGGTCGCATTGCCATCGGACGAGTCAATCATTGCGGCGGAGAGCTTCGCCCAATTGCGTGAGCTTTTGGGTTCGGCGGGTGCGCCTGGACTGGACTCCTTCACGGCCGACGGTGTGATGCATGGGAATTCAAGCTTGTCCCCCTTCACTCTGAAGGACCAGAAGATCATCGAAACATTAGACGTATTCAGCCTGCTCACGCAACGGGAGGGCACACCAGACGGGCGGGTCGAAGGCGTCAGAGCGAGTCGAGGAACGGATAAACCTTGGCAGGAGTGAAAGAAACTGCTGTCAACCAATTGCTTCAGTGGCCGGCCGGCCGACGCTGTGGTTACAGTCAAGAGCCAGCGGCCATCCGCCACTGAGCCTTCCGTTCGACGACGACACATCAGTTCAGTTATGAAATTCATGAAACACATCATCGGAATTGGGGCGTTGGTCCTGGCGGTTGGCTGTGCGAGTCCCAGCAATCTGCCGCGGGGAGCCAGGAAAGTCGGAGGGGGACCTCTGATCGCCTGGCATGCACCCACCGATGGAACTGCTATCTTGGTTGAGACGACCACCGGGAGGATCGTGGCCACCCAGGACTTGTCAGGAGGTGGCGCACAATTCAGTTTTGACATAACGAGCGAGCACGATGCGGATGTGCTACGGGCGATTTCCCCGAGCGCGATTACGAACGCCCAGCTCGTATTGTATTTTGTGCCAGCCCCAAAATAGAACTGACGATTTCTACGAACGCGCGAGATCCAGCGAACCCGGCGCTCACGTTGGAATTGTATCGCAGATACTAGTGGCGCCGGGTCGCTGATCTGTCTGTTATGTGCAAACGACTCGTGCCGGTGGATGGGAGCAGGTCGGACTAGGACTCTCCGATTTACGAGGGCGACAGGATTAATATTCCGAAGCAGAGATGGGATGATTCAAGTAACAAGGCGATAACCTTTTTCGTTCGGCTGCGGAGGCACTAGGTTCGGCTCCGTATTGGCCCGCTCGCGATAGGCTCGGCCGGGGGCGTCGGAGTTGAGTAGGAATCGTTGAGCCGAGTTGACAAAGGGCCAGCCCGTTTGGCTCGTCGTTGGTGCAAAAGTGGTTCTGGCATCGGAATCGGAATCGGAATCGAAAGGATACAGAAAGGATGCAGTATGGGATTTAGTCGCGAGCGGTTCACCCGGTGGCAATCATAACCGGGGTTATCGGGTTGAGCTACTTTCCACTTGCGTGAAGGGGGAGCGTTGTTAGAGTGCGGAGCATTCGAGAGTACGAATCCACCTACAGCGGTGGTTTTTTCTTTTTAGACCTAAACACACGTGAAGATTTTCAGCGGCACTTCCAATCGGGTATTGGCTGAGCGGATTACAGCGTCCATTGGCATTCCTTTAGGAAAGTGCACGGTTAGCTCATTTCCCGACGGAGAGACCTTCGTCAAGATCGAGGAGAATGTGCGCGGTGAGGATGTATTCGTGGTGCAGTCGACGAGTCCCCCGACGAACCATCATTTAATGGAGATGTTCATCATGATCGATGCGCTGCGACGATCGAGCGCATCCCGAATCACCGCGGTGCTGCCGTTTTATGGCTACGCGCGGCAGGATCGGAAAGATCAGCCGCGCGTTCCGATTACGGCCAAACTCGTGGCCAATTTGTTAGTTGCGGCCGGGGCGAACCGAGTGCTGACGATGGATTTGCACGCGCAGCAGATTCAAGGTTTTTTTGATATCCCGGTCGATCATCTCTACGCCGCGCCGGTGATGTATGACTATTTGAAGAAGAAACCATTGCCCAATTTGGTGGTGGTGAGCCCGGACGTGGGCGGGCTCAAGATGGCGCATGCCTACTCGCAAGTTCTAGGGGCAGGGTTGGCCATTGTGGCAAAACGCCGCAAGAGTGCGACCGAGATCGAGTCGATGGCGGTAATCGGTGAGATCCGGGGCAAGACGGTGTTGATGGTGGATGACCTGACGGAGACGGCGGGGACTCTCACGGCGGCCGCCGCGCTCTTGAAAAAGAAGGGCGCGCGCAAGATTTACGCGTGCGTTTCGCACGCAATTCTCAATGATTTGGGGATAAATCGGCTGCGCAAATCTAATATTGACGAACTCATCACTACTGATACTGTTCTCCGCCCTGCCATTGACGGGGTGAAGATTACCACCTTGTCCGTTGCGGGATTGTTGGGCGAAGCCATCAAGCGAATCCACAGCAATTCGTCAGTCACTTCGCTCTTTGAATTTAAGGGCGGGCGCACCGACTAATAGCGGATCGCTTGCTGACAGCAGAATTGAAGACATGAAATCTGTATCGTTAATCGCGTATCCGCGATCCCTGGTCAAGCGGACCGGTGTTAAGAAACTTCGGCAAGCTGGCCGTGTGCCAGCGGTGATTTATGGGCGCCAGAATCCTGCCCTGAATCTGGAAATTGGGGTGAAGGAGATGGAGAACCTGATCCATCACTCCGGCTCGGAAAATATTTTGGTGGACCTTTCCATCGAAGGGACGGCCTCAATCAAGCGCCTGGCGTTGGTGCAGGAGATTCAACATCACCCGCTCACGGGCAAACTGGTCCACGTGGACTTGCACGAGGTGGTCGAGACCGAGAAGGTCACGGTCACTGTTCCGGTGGAGACTGTTGGAGAAGCCGCGGGAGTGAAGACGGGCGGTGGCGTTCTGGAGCATGTGCTCTTCCGCTTGAAGGTCCGCGCGTTACCGAAGGATTTGCCGGAATTTTTGGAAGTGGACGTGACATCGCTGGAGATCGGCAAGTCGATCCATATTGGCGATATCAAGCCGCCCGCGGGCGTCGAGATCCTTGGAGACAAGAAAGTCGTGGTGATCTCTGTTGCCGCACCGGTCACGGAAGCTCAAGAAGCTGCTGCCGAAACGGCGGCTGCTGGGCCTCTGGAACCCGAGATGATCAAGGAGAAGAAGGAAGAAGGTGCCGCTCCGGCCGAGAAGGGTGCAGAAAAGCCTGGCGCCGACAAGGGGGAAAAGGCGGAAAAGGCCGAAAAGAAACCCGCAGAAAAGAAGAAATAGCGACACGCTGCTCGGTTGGGCGGCGTGAGGGCGTGCGGTGTGGAGAATGTTCACATGATCGTCGGCTTGGGGAATCCAGGCCGCGAGTACGCGCAAACGCGACACAATGCGGGGTTTTTGTCCTTAGATCGTTTGGCCGTGCGTCGGCGAGCGGTCTGGAAAGATGAAGCTCGATTGCGGTCACGGGTTGGGCGGGCTGAGATGGATGGTCAGACCGTGATTTTGTGTCAACCGCAGACGTTTATGAACGCGAGCGGCGAGGCAGTTCAGAAGGTGGCGGCGTTTTACAAAGTGCCTCCGGAAAGAATCGCCATTGTGACGGACGACGCCGATTTGCCTTTGGGAACGATTCGGATGCGAACCAGGGGGAGCAGCGGCGGACATCACGGACTGGAATCCGTGGAACAACACCTGGGCACGCGGGACTATCCCAGGGTTCGAGTTGGCATTGGACGCGAGGCGGGGGGAGCGCGAGAGATTACGGGTTATGTCCTGGCCCGCTTCGCTGAAAGCGAGCGCGCGCTGTTCGATTTGGTTTTAGACCGAGTTTGTAATCAGTTAGAGCGTTGGGTCACCGCAGGTGCTCAGCGTGCGATGAACGAGTTTAACGGTACAATTAATCCACCACTGGTGAAGGAAAGTTGATTCAGTGAAAAAATACGAAGGCCTGTTCATACTCAATACTGCCGCCAAAGAGGAAGGCGTCAAAGAAATGATCGACCGTATTACGGCCGAGATCAACGCTTCTGGTGGCCGCGTCGAGACTGTGCAGAAGATGGACAAACGTCCATTCTCGCGCATTGCCAACAAGCGGTTCAATACCGGATTTTTTGTGAATTTCGTCTTCGATCTGGAGCCAGGATCGCTCACCCAATTGAAACATCGGTTCGATCTCAACGACGAAGTTTTCCGCGTCCTTTTCACGGTGGCTCCCATGCGGAAAGCGCCCGTTGCAGTAGAGTAGTTCCTGGCGGCAAATCTTTCTGCCACCTTCGTTATGGCCAACTACAACAAAGTCATTCTGATCGGCAATCTGACGCGCGATCCGGAGTTGCGCTATACGCCAAAAGGAACGGCCATCGCCAAGATTGGGCTCGCGATCAATCGCTCGTGGCGGGATGCCAATGGCGAATTGAAAGAAGAGGTGACTTTTGTCGATGTGGACGCGTTTGGAAAGCAGGCAGAGACCCTTGGCAACTACATGAAGAAAGGGCGTCCTATCATGGTGGAGGGACGCCTTAAGTTGGATACGTGGGAAGACAAGCAAACCAATCAAAAACGGAGCAAGCTCGGCGTTGTCATGGAAGCATTTCAATTCCTTGACTACAAAGGTGGCGATGAAGCTTCCGGAGGGACCCGTCCTCGTCCGTCAGCCGGTGCCGCCGCCGCGGCCCCACCTCCTTCGGCCGCAGCCACCGAAAGTGAAGATGCGCCGCCCTCCGAAGATGACGTTCCCTTTTAACTGAAAAGTCTATGGCCAAAACCGAAGTAATCCTTACTCACAATGTTGTCGGGTTGGGTGGTGAATCAGATCACGTTAAAGTGGCCGCTGGTTACGCCCGCAATTACCTTTTTCCCCAAGGTCTCGCAATTCCGCTGACAGCTGCGAACAAGCGCCGCTTGGAAGTGTTGCGTCAGCGTCGAACGGAGCGAGAATCCAAAGAACTGGCAACGATGAGCGAATTGGGCCAGGCGCTCTCCAAACTGACCTTGGTGATCAAGGTCAAAACGGGCGACGATGGGAAGCTTTTCGGCTCGGTCACCGCTGGCACGCTCGCCGATGAGCTCAGACACCAGTTCGATGCTTCCGTCGATAAACGGAAGATTCATTTGCCCCATCCGATCAAGACGGTTGGGGATCACGATGTAGAATTGCGCCTGCACCAACAAGTGCAGACAACGCTCAAAGTCCGCATCGAGAGCACCACTCCCGCTCCTGTTCCTGAGGTCGCGGCGTCCGCTTCGGACAACCGAGACGGGGGCCGACGCGGAGGGGAAGGACGCCGAGAGCAAGGTCGGACGGGCGCTCCTCGGAAAGAAGAGCCGAAGGCGGAAGCCAAACCAGATCGTAAAGGGCGAGCTCCAAAAGCGGAGTAAGCGGAGTTCTGAGGTTAAGGCCTAGGACCGCGACGCGTGGTTTCGAATCAGTGACTGGGCGCACGTCGATTCGCTTGTAGATCCCAGTCTGAAATTTATCCCGACACGGTGACGGCGAGAGCCAGGCCGCGTCGGGATTCTATTTTTGGTGGAGGCTGAGCGATTGCGTCTGGATCGCCAATTCATCGACGCCGCTCGAGATCGAATTGCTTGTGAATAGCACGTTAATTGTCTCCAATAACTGTGGGTTGCTCTCCCTCGGGATTTTCGATTTGCTAAGAGACCATGATCGATTCAGTGACTTCTGACGTTGCCAAAATGACTCCGGATCTTAAGAAGACGCGGACGACCAAGGCCTCGTCCGGAGGGACAGTCGTCGATCGACTACCCCCGCACTCTGCAGAGGCGGAAAAAGGAGTGCTTGGGTGCGTGCTTTTGGCCCCGCACGAGGGCATGGGAGTGTGCATCGAGAAGTTTAAAGGGGGCAGTGATGTCTTTTACGACCTGCGGCACCAATCGGTCTTTGAGCTTTTGGCGGAGATGTACGATCAGAAAGAAGCCATCGACTTGATTACGGTTCAGCAGAAGCTCAAGGACCGGAAGCAACTCGACGCGATCGGTGGCATCAGTTATCTGGCTGAACTCGTTGACTCCGTTCCCTCTGCTGCGAACCTGGAATACTACCTCGACATTGTTCGGGAGAAATTCCTGTTGCGGAAGATGATTCAGACGTGCACAGGGGTGGTTGGACGAGCGTATGAGTTCGAGGGCGAAGTGGACTCGCTTTTGGACGAGATCGAACGGGACGTGCTCCGCATCAGTGAGGAGCGAATCGAGACCAGTTCACGGACGATCAAAGAGCTGGTTCACAAGGCAATCAATACCATTGAGGAGTTCCACCAGCGGCAGGGAATGCTAACGGGTGTCGCGACGGGATTTCGTGACTTGGACAAGATGACGAGTGGGCTGCATGGCGGTGAAATGGTGGTCATTGCGGCTCGACCGAGTATGGGGAAAACGTCTCTGGCAATGAACATTGCGGAGCACGTCGCGTTAGAAGAGCGCTTGCCTGTGGGAGTCTTCAGTCTGGAAATGACGTCGGAGTCGCTGGTCTTGCGTATGCTCTGTTCACGTTCCAGGGTAAACCTTAGAAACATCCGCGATGGCTTCCTCGCTGAGCGTGACTTTCCGAAATTGACCGGAGCCGCGAGTAAACTCGCCAATGCTCCCTTGTTCATCGACGACAGTTCGGGCCTTTCGATCTTGCAGTTGCGCGCCAAGGCCCGCCGGATGTTCCAACAATTTGGCATCAGACTGTTTGTGATTGACTACTTGCAGCTGCTCAATTCTACTTCGCGACGAGCCGAGAATCGTCAGCAGGAAATTGCCGATATTTCCAACGGCATCAAAGCGTTGGCCAAAGAATTGAATGTCCCTGTTATCGTGCTGAGCCAGTTAAACCGAGAACTTGAGAAAGACAAAAACCGCAAGCCGAGGCTCTCGGATTTGCGGGAATCTGGTGCTATCGAGCAAGATGCAGACCTGGTCGCGCTATTGTACAAACCAAGCAGCGGTGAAGAAGACGATGCGCCTAGCCAGGAACAAGAGGCCGTTGCGGTGAATCTGTATATTGCGAAACAACGTAACGGTCCGACTGGGGACGTGCCTCTGACATTCCTCAAGGGTTACACACGTTTCGAAGGTGCTGCTAAAGTGAGTGCTGACGATATTCCGTCCGAATCATAGCCATGAAATCGCTGTTCGCGCGACGCTGGCCTCTGTGCCTGTTGTTATTCCTCCTTGCCTCGCCAAACCTTCTGGCCCAGATCAAGGTCCAGAAAATTGAAGTGCGCCATGTCGGCCCAGCGGCCGCGAGTGACGAATTGGTGCGTGCCAATATCCGGGTGAAAGTCGGGGACCTGTATACCCGCACGGGTGTGGACGACGATGTCAGAACGCTTTATTCCACCGGCCTCTTTTACAACATCCGCGTCGTGGAAGAGCGGTCCAACGACGGCATCAACCTTATTTACGTTGTCCAAGGAAAGCCTGTCCTGACGGACATTCGTCTGGAGGGCAACAAGAAATACAATAATAAGAAGATTCTCAAGAAAGTAACCTCCAAGGTCGGCGAACCCCTCGACGAAAGAAAGTTGTTCGCTGATAGCCAGGAAGTCCAGAAGATGTATCAAAAGGCCGGCTACCAAAAAACAGTGGTGAAATACCGGACCGAGATCGACGAGAATGCCGGCCGTGGCAAAGTGACTCTGGAGATTGCTGAGACACCTAAGATCAAGATTGAGCGGGTCGAATTCGTCGGCGCCGAAGCGTTTCCTCAGAAAAAACTGCGAAAAGTAATCAAAACCCGGCGGCGCTGGGCGTTTTCTTGGATCACCGGTTCGGGTGTGCTCAAGGATGAGCAGTTTGAGGAAGATAAGGAAAAGCTGGCCGAGTTTTACCGCGACGAAGGCTACATTGATTTTGAGATCAAGGATATCAAGTTTGACTATCCGGATGCAGGTCACATGATCATCCGCTTCCTCATCTCGGAAGGCACCCAGTACAAGGTCGGTTCCATCCAATTCAAAGGGAACCAGCTGTTCTCGTCCGAAGAAATCAGCAAAGGCGACAAGAGCAGCAAGGGCATTCAGATGGGTGTAGGAACCATCTTCAGCCCCAAGAAACTCGCGGCCGATATCGAGAACATTCGGGATTATTACGGAAGCCGAGGGTACATTGATGCCGGGGTGAAGGCGGTCAAAGTTCCCAACACCGAACGAGGCACGGTGGACCTCGTCTACGAGATTGATGGTGAGGACAAAGGCATCTCGAAGATCGAGAAAATCGAAATCAAGGGGAACACCAAGACCAAAGATAAAGTGATTCGGCGCGAATTGGCGGTCGCCCCGGGTGATGTGTTTGACATGGTTCGTGTCAAAAGGAGCAAGGGGCGCCTCGAACAGATGCGCTATTTTGACAAAGTTGAAACCGAGATCGATCCCACCGCGGTGCCGAATGCCAAGAACCTGATCATCGACGTCGAAGAAGGTCCGACCGGGAACTTTGAGTTTGGGGCTGGCTTTAGTTCGGTGGACAACTTGGTTGGCTTGGTCGGCTATCGGGAAGGGAATTTTGATCTCTTCAACCCGCCTTACTTCCGAGGTGGCGGCCAGAAGTTCCGTGTCACAGCTCAGGTGGGAACTCGGCGGAAGGACTTTCAGATTTCGTTTACGGAACCTTGGTTCCTGAACAAAAAGCTCTCGCTGGGAACCGATCTGTACTATCGCGAGTTTAACTTCTACAGCGATCTCTACGACATTACCGAGATCGGCGGGCGCCTTAGCTTAACCAAAGCGTTGGGAAGTGAATTCCTAATCGGCGGGGTGAGTTATACCTTGGAAGAAATCGGAATCCGGAATGTCAGTGATCAGGCACCGTTGGTGATCCGAGAAGAACCGCGCAGTCAACTCGTCTCAAAATTCGGAGCGTCATTGGCTTGGGACACGAGTAACAGCGTCGAGCTTCCTAACGGCGGCCAGCGCACGGAGTTTCTGCCGGAGGTCGCGGGACCGTTCGGCGGCGAAGCGGATTTCTACAAGCTCGAGCTGCGTTCTTTCTGGTATTTCCCGGGGTTCCTCGAAAAACACGTGGTGGAAGTGGGAGGGGAGATCGGCGTGGTCAACAATTGGGGACGATCAGATCGCGTGCCGTTGTTCGATCGATTCTTCTTAGGCGGAATCAATTCGTTGCGTGGGTTTCGGTATCATGACGTCGGGCCCCACGAGGATGACGAGCCGATCGGTGGCAAGACCATGTGGCTCGGAACCATTGAATACAGTTTGCCCGTGGTTCCGTCTCTTGAACGATTGCGCTTTGCGGTCTTCTATGACATCGGTAATGTTTACGAAGATGCCTACAGTTTTACGAGAAGGCCCGAGCAACGTTTATACAACGACAACTGGGGTGTCGGTATTCGTCTTAATATCCCGAGACTGGGCCCCCTGCGCCTGGACTACGGGATTCCAATCACTCATGATCGCGACGCCAGCGGGACCGGCCGTTTTCAGTTCAGCGTCGGTTTCCGGCGGAATTATTGACAACTGTTTATGATGCACTTTTTCTCATTGATCGGGCGACCTGGTTCCGCCTTGATTGTGGCTGGAGCCCTTTTGCTCGCCTTGCCGACCCAAACGCAAGCGCAAGCACAGCCGAAAATCGCTACGGTCGACTTGCGCAAGATCTTCGAGGGCTATTTCAAGACCCAGCAGGCGGATGCGCAGTTGCGCGAGCGAGGGAGCGACGCCGAGAAGCAGTACAAAGGCATGCTCGACGATTACCAAAAAGCCAACGAAGAATATAAGAAGCTTGTCGAAAGCGCCAATGATCAAGCTGTCTCTGGCGACGAACGAGAAAAGCGAAAGAAATCAGCCGAAGGTAAGATCGTTGAACTCAACGAAATTGAAAAGACGCTCACGCAGTTCAAGCGTGAGAAACAGGCGACCTTTGATGAGCAAAAGCGCCGCATGCGTGATCAGATTCTTCGCGAGATTCGGGAGCAAATCAACAATCGAGCCCGAACGGCTGGCTATACCCTGGTTCTGGACACATCCGCAGAAAGTATCAACCAAGCTCCCTTTATCCTGTTTTCTAACAACCAGAGCGATTTGACCGAGGAGATCCTGAGCCAGCTGAATCTTGCGGCTCCCTCAGGTTTTCTGGACGCAAATAACAACAAGGATTCCAAATCCCGCGGCGATATTAAACTCAATATTCCTGACCAGGAAAAGGAAAAGCCCGCGCGCGGGTCCAAGAAGTGAGACTTGAGCCGATCGGGAAGCAAGGTTTTGACGCGGGCAACGGCCTCGAGCTTGCCCGTTGGCCAAATTGGGCGCAACAATGGTAGAGTTACTTCGGGGATAGCACACTAGGAGTATAAGTTTTTAGACGGGCTTCCAGCGCGGGATCGAGCTGACGCATTACTCGCCGGGCCTTCTCCACCAACTGCGTTCGCACCGGGCTTGGGAGTGACGTCGGCGGAAACTCTACCATGTCCGCAATCATCCCATGGACCTCAGTGGGAGGCTGCGTCCGATCCACCGCCCTTAGAAGTTGATCGGAAACAAGGAAGTAGTTTGGATCGGATTTGCGGGTGGATGCGACCCGACCTGCCAGGTGTCGTAGCGCGTTTGTGTCCGAATCAAGTCGCCATAGCGCGGTCGCCACCGCACTTCGCGTGACCAAAGGCGCCCGGCGGAACAGTTTCGCCAAATCCGGAATCGCACTCCGGGCGCTGTTTCCCATGTGACCGAGTGATTCCGCACACCTTGCGCTGAGTTGATCAGCGATGCGCACGCGCCTTCCGTTCCCTTGGAGGCCTTGGATCAGCAATGGAGCCACTTGAGGGGTCTCGTAACGCAGATTTGCCAGCAAGAGCGCGGCGCTGATTTGGACATCCTCGTCCGGGTCTTTCAACAACTCAACTCCCGGTCTCACGGCAATATTGGTTTGAACAGTGGCCAGGTCGGCAAGTGTCCAGAGGACGGCCAATCGCACATCCGCATTTTGATCGTTCAGAGCTTCGGTCAATTGCGGGGCTGTCGCACAATATCCTAACAATTGACTGACTCCCAGGACAACCAGGTCGTCTCTCGGAAAGGGTTGGGGAATCCGTTTCTGGATCGAAGAGGGCAAGAGAGCCCAAATTCCACGGCGGAGTGTCCGGTAAAGCGAGTCCTCTCGGCGGATCTCCGTCAGCAATGCGGAAGTGGCGCTTGGTCCGAGGGCCGCAACGGCGCGGCGCGATTCGATCGTGTTCTCAACGGAGGTCCGGGGATTGCGAATCCAGGAGCGTAGGGGCTTGCCCTCAAAAGCCGGTTCCGGTGGACGGAACCAGGTCCAGGCGATTGTCGGCGCGAGAATGAGCATCGCCAAAACAAGTGCTGCGAGAGTGCGAGGCTTGGTGCTCATCGGGTCTTGACCATTTTGGTCAAAGACTGGGGTAGGCTGGCGCGTGGTCAGGCGAGCCAGATCCAAACTTGAGTTGGACGTGGTTGAGTAGCGACGGTGGCATCAGCCAAAAGATTTGCGCCTGCCGAGGAAACCGGATTGACACAGGGACCAGGCTTGACTCGAATGGCATTGGTGAACACGACTTGCCTGATGCGCCGGAACCGGCAGGAGATTGATGAACCATTGGGTCTTAAGGGCTCTTTTGCTCGTCAAGATGCACGGTTAAGACGGGTCACGTTCAAGGAGCTTTTCTGCTCTCGGTTTGGATGTTCCACGCATGAGTTTCACGAGTTGCTTTTTGCACGATGCTTATACAGGCATGCGCTCCCGTTCGCGCGCATTCTAAGTCAATTCATACCGGAATTCTTTAAAGAGGACCATGGGTTTATTCGAGATTTGGCCTCCGCCAGTTCGCATGGCGAGGTCCGAATGGAGCTCGACCGCTTCCGCGGCAGGAATCTTCGGGATGAGCGCTGGCTAAGAAAGCGCTTGTCGCTCCGTGTTTCCGGAAAACGAGTGCTCACCCTTTCCAAAGAGTTGTTCGAACAAGTTTAGCGGCTGAACTCACGAGGCGGGGCGTGGCACGATGCCGGTTTCCACGTGAGCATCGTAAGCTTGCCCATGCGGGAGAGCGAACGTGGTTCAATGGCCTGCGTGAGAATCAACCCTGGGCTTGGTATGGGATTGTCGACGAGTTGCTGGAAGCGCCGAGAATAAGCGACGGCCCCGGTGGGTTCTCGAGAAAGCGACGCGACCGGTCTGGACATGTCCGGCTAAAGTTCGTAAAACAGATAAATCGCCCCTGCATACGAAGTCGTGAATTAATGATATGAAATCAACAAACGGCCTCACAGGCCGGCACCACTCGGATAAGACGCAAGATGGTCTCTTTGGCGGCAAGTTGATCAAGCGTCGAAAGTTTTTGAAGGCCGCCGCGCAACTGGGAGCGCTTTGGGCCTTACCTCAGATCGTTCCCGGGCGGGTGCTGGGAAAAGATGGAGGAGTGGCTCCCAGTGAACGCATTGTCATGGGAGGGATCGGAATCGGCAACCGGGGCAGCTATGACCTGGACTGTTTCCTTCCACAACAAGATGTGCAGTTCGTGGCCATATGCGATATCAAAGCGGCGCGGCGTGAGGCCGTTAAGAAGCGTGCGGATGCTCGCTACAACAACACGGATTGTGCGATGTACCGAGATCTTCGCGAGCTCCTCACTCGGAGTGATATTGACGCAGTCTTGATTGCCACGGGGCCGAACTGGCATGCCACAGCATCCATTCTCGCAGCAAAAGCGGGGAAAGACGTCTATTGCGAGAAGCCATGCACCAAGAACATCGCCCAGAGTCTGGCCTTGCGCGACACATTCCGGAGGACAGGACGCGTATTTCAAGCGGGCACACAAAGGCGGAGCTTGCCAAACTTTATGTTTGCCATCGATTTGGCGCGGTTCGGTAAACTTGGCAAACTTCACACAATGTACGCGCACCCAGGCGGGTTGGATCCAGCGATGAGCGGGTGGTTGCCAGCGGAACAGGAACCTGATCGCGAACAGGTCGATTGGGACCTGTACCTCGGACCGGCCGCGTGGCGGCCGTTCAATCGGCGATTGTTGGACGGTTTCAATTTTGAAAAAGGCGGTGGGCTCGTCGGCGGCGGGTGTTTGGAGTGGGGGTCGCATTGTGTGGATCTCTGCCAGTGGGCAAACAATGCAGACGACACCGCTCCGATCGAATACGAACCCAAGAACAATCAGATCCACGCGCAATATCCGAACGGTGTTAAACTCATTCTTCGCAACGACGGCTGGCTGCCTCTCGGTTCGTGCCCGGTCCGTTTCGAAGGTGACTCAGGTTGGGTCGAAACGGCTGACAACGGTGATTTAGTAGCAAGCTCGGATGCGTTGCTTGTCGGGAAAGGAGCGAAAGTCGGAGGGTATCCTGCTGACTTCCATGTGCGGAACTTCTTGGATTGCGTCAAGTCGCGCGGCCAACCACGCGCGAACGCGGATGTTGCGTGCCAGTCTCATATTGCCTGTCACGCGGCCAACGTGGCTCTGTACTTGGGGCGGAAGGTCCAGTTCGATCCGCAAAAAAATGAGTTTATCGGTGATGACGAAGCGAACCGGCTCCGGTCGGAAGCGCTGCGCGAACCTTGGCGGCTCTAAATTCCTCAACGACGATTTTGCTCATTTTTTTATGAATCTTCAATCTAATGGTATCTCGCGTTGGTCGTTTTCGATCGCTCTGTGCGTGGGTTTGAGTCTTCCCTTGCTTCTGTCCGCTGCGGAGGGGGCATCGGCGAAGGACAACGAGCGCCAGCTTATCACTGTGCTTCAATCAGATGCAGCCCCCGGAGAGAAGGCGATCACGTGCAAAAAGTTGGCTATTTACGGCAGCAAAGCGGCTGTGCCCGCATTGGCACCGCTGCTGACGGACAAAGATTTGACGTCGTGGGCCCGGATTGCCCTCGAAGCAATCCCAGGTGAGGAAGCGGCCGAAGCACTGCGAAACGCACTGAACAAAGTGGAGGGGCGTATCTTGGTGGGGGTGATCAACTCCATAGGGAGTCGCAAGGACGCTCAGGCCGTTCCTGCTCTAATTGCGAAGCTGGACGATCAGAATGCTCAGGTCGCTGCGGCGGCTGGCGAGGCACTCGGACATATCGGCGGAGCCGACGCCGCCCGTGGACTGGAGCGGGCCTTGGCCGGTAATCGGCCGGAAGTACGTTCCGCGGCCGCTTACGGGTGTGTGCTTTGCGCGGAGCAAATGCTGGCGGCCGGTCAGGGGCAAGCGGCAGCCGAGCTTTGTGATCGGGTCCGCCGGACAGAACTGCCAAAACAGAGAGTCCTCGAAGCGACCCGCGGAGCGATCCTAGCGAGAGGCGCTGGGGGAATCCCTCTGCTGATCGAGCAACTTAAATCGCCGGATGCGGCGTTGTTTGGTATTGGGGTTCGGGCGGCTCGTGAGCTCCCGGGTCGAGACGTGACCCAGGCGGTCGCCACGGAATTGGATCAAGCCAACGCCGACCGGCAGGTGGCCTTGCTTTTGGCATTGGCGGACCGCACCGATGCGGCCGTTTTGCCGAAGTTGCTGCAAGTCGCGGAGACCGGGCCTCGACCGATTCGGAAGACTGCGGTAGGGCTGCTCGATCGGTTTCGTGATTTGGCCTGTGTTCCCGTCCTGCTTCTGGCGTGCACCGATAACGACGCGGACTTAGCGCGCACGGCGAAGTCGACGTTAGGACGGTTGGGTGGCAAAGAGGTTGATGCTGATCTGCTTGCGAGACTTCGGCTGGCCTCTGGGCGGTCACGGCAGGTTCTCATCGAACTGGCCGGACAGCGGCGCATCGATGCAGCTATTCCGATTATCTTGCGCAGCACCGAAGATAAGGATTTGGAAGTTCGACGGGCCGCGATGGAGGCGATCGGAATTCTAGGAAACGAAGAGCAAGCTGGAGCGCTCGTCGGGCTCCTGCGTGCGACCCAGAGTGCGGACGAGCGGGACGATATCGAACGCGCTTTGACGGCGGTGTGCCGTCGGAGCGGCGCCAAGGCGCTTCCAGAAGTGCTTCCGCTAGCGCAAACCGGAGGCGCGAATCTGCGCAAAGTGGGGTTGCGCGCCTTGTCATCCATTGGGGGAGAAGATGCGTTAGGAGTGATCAAAACGGCTCTCAAAGACAGTGACCCAGCCATCGAAGACGAAGCGGTGAATCTCCTCTCTACGTGGCCTAACACCTGGCCTGACGATGCGGGAGTGGCCGAACCGTTGTTGGCTCTGGCTCGATCTGGCAAAAAGCCCGCGTATCGAGTTCAAGGGTTGCGTGGTTACCTTCTTTACATTGAAGAAACCAAGCGACTTAACAACGATGAGAAGGTGGCAAAGATCAAAGAGTTCCTGCCGTTGGCGGAAGGCGTTGAAGAGAAAAGGCAGGTCATCTCGGTCGTCGGGACGTTGCCGACACCCGCCGCAATAGATCTGCTGATGAGTCTGGGCGAGGACCAGTCGGTTGCCGAGGAAGCATATTTGGCTCTGGCAAAAGTAGCTTCGGATCGTAAGCTTGATACAGGGTTGCGTCGCAAAGCCCTTCAAGCGGTGGCCGAGAAATCACCTAGCGAAGCCGCAAAAAAGAAAGCGAACGACGAACTGCGAAAGTTGAAGTAAGCGCGCGTCACCGGCTCGTCGATAATTAAAACACGAGCTCGTTTCCCTGCACTGTGCTGCAGGGAAACGTCGTTCGTTCGCCATGCACGAGGATGATTCCGTCCTCGACAGCAGCGGCAATCTTTCGAATATTCCCGCCGCATATTAAATGAAACAGAAAGCATACGCAGCTGCCGGAGTTGATATTGACTTAGGTAACAAAGTGAAAAATCAACTGCCGCGGTTGCTCGCCTCTACCCGCCGGCAAGGGGTCCTGGGTAAAGTCGGAGGGTTTGGTGGGTTATTTGCCCTCGATACGCGAAAGTACCGAGTGCCCATCCTCGTTTCAAGTGTCGACGGCGTTGGGACCAAGCTGAAACTAGCCTTCGCCATGGATCGTCATGACACGATCGGCCAAGACTTGGTGAACCACTGCGTGAACGACATCGCGGTGGTCGGCGCGGAACCTCTTTTCTTCCTCGACTATTTGGGAACCGGCAAGCTTGAGCCGCGGGTCTTCACAGAAATTATCAAAGGCTTTGCCAAAGCGTGCACGGAAAACCGGTGCGCTTTGATCGGCGGCGAAACCGCCCAAATGCCAGGCTTTTACCAAGAGGGAGAATATGACGTGAGCGGGACTATCGTCGGCGTGGTGGAAAGGAGCGAGATGCTTGACGGTCCTCGCGCCGTCCGCCCTGGAGATGTGCTGATTGGACTGCCATCGAGCGGACTCCACACGAACGGCTATTCGCTCGCTCGGAAAATCTTTTTCGAGAAGATGAAATTGAAGCCGAACAGTAGGCTGCCAGACCTAGACAACACGATTGGGCTGGAATTACTAAAGGTGCACATTAGCTATGGCCTCATCCTCCAGAAGCTTCTGCAAAAGTTTAATAAAACTGAAAAATCTGTACATGCACTAGCGCATATCACCGGGGGCGGATTCATTGACAATTTGCCCAGGGTCTTGCCAGCGAAATGCGATGCGGTTATCCGTAAAGGTTCGTGGGAAATGCTGCCGATCTTTGGATTGCTTCAGGATAAGGGCGGAGTGCAAGAAGCCGAGCTTTATCAGGTGTTCAATATGGGCATCGGGATGATTGCGATTGTGGCGTCCGAGAAGGCTAACGCCATCCTGCGGTGGTTCGCCGCGCGCAGGCAAAAGGCCTGGCTCATCGGCGAGGTGATTCGAGGGAGTGGGCTGGTTCGAATGGTGTAACGTTTCCAAACCGATGAGAATTCTGGTGGTGGGTTCGGGCGGCCGTGAACATGCGTTGGTTTGGAAGTTGGCCCAATCGCCGCATGTGACCCAAATGTGGTGTGCCCCAGGCAATGCGGGGCTTGCGCACGAACGATTGGTGAAAAACGGCAGCTCGGTGCAGTCGGTTCCCATACAAGCCGACGATCTCGACGGGTTGCTCGCGTTCGCGCGTGAACAGCGGCCTGATTTAACCGTGGTCGGTCCGGATAATCCCCTCGCTTTAGGGATTGTTGATTTGTTTACCAAAGAGAGGTTTCGTATTTGGGGGCCCAGCCAGCGAGCAGCTCGTTTTGAGTCTTCAAAGGCGTACGCCCAGGAGTTCATGGAACGGCATGGCATCCCGACGGCACGGTCCGGCAATTTTACCGACAGGGAGCTGGCTCGTCGATTCGCCACTGCTCTCGATGGACGCTGTGCCGTCAAGGCGGACGGGTTGGCTTTGGGGAAAGGCGTCTTTGTTTGTGCCAGCGTTGAACAGGCGTATCAGGCGATTGACGATCTGCTTGTATCGAAATCTTTGGGCGCGGCCGGTGCACGGGTCGTGATACAGGAATTCCTCCAAGGAACCGAGATTTCGTTGCACGCCCTTTGTGACGGCCGCGCGACCAGCTTGTTTCCAACGGCGCAGGACCACAAAGCGGTCCGCGACGGCGATTCCGGACCGAACACCGGCGGCATGGGAACTTACTCCCCAACGCCTTTCCTCCAAGAGGCGGAATTGCAGCAAATTCGCACTCAACTGCTGGATCGTTGGATGAAGGGGTGTGCCGAGGAGGGAATCGATTTTCGAGGGATTTTATATCCTGGGCTCATGCTGACAGAAAGTGGTCCCAAGGTCCTGGAGTTCAATGCTCGATTTGGCGATCCGGAAACGCAAGTTTACATGGCACGTTTGGAAAGTGATCTTGTCGAGCTATTGAATGCCTGCGTTGATGGGACATTAGCCCAAACTCCGATGAAGTGGAGCCCGCGAGTGGCAGTCTGCGTGGTAATGGCTTCCGGAGGGTATCCTGGCACCTATGCGAAACACAAACCCATTTCCGGACTGGATGAAGCGGCCAAATTACCGGACACCAAGGTGTTTCACGCTGGAACGGCGGAGATCGGGGGGCGGACGGTTACCAACGGAGGCCGGGTCTTGGGGGTCACAGCTTGGGGGACGAGTTTGAGTGAAGCTCAGAATCGGGCGTATGCCGCCGTCGAAAAGATTCGGTTCGACGGCGCGCATTTTCGCCGCGATATTGCTGCCAAGGCGCTTCGAGCCAGGAGCTGAGTCATATGACAAAGGTGCGATTTTACAGATGGTTTGTGTGCGTAGTCGTTGGTGGATCGACTCTTGGTGCGGAGCGATCCTTGGCAGCGGCTCCCCCTTCTGTGCCTTCATTTGCTGAGGTCTATAGCCTTGTCCAGTCTAACCTGGCGGGGATGGGAGCCGTTGACTTCAATCGGGCTGCGGTCCTCGGGCTGATTTCGCAGTTGTCGTCGCGGGTGATGTTGGTGACCAACAACGCTGTTGTCGAAGAGTTGAGTGCTCTTCCGTTGGTGAGCAAAGCGACCGTTCTGGAATCCGCCTACGGATTTATTCGAATTGCTCGTGTCGGGGCAGGGTTGGCGCAGGAACTATCCAAGTCATGGGATCAGCTGCGTTCGACAAACCGCTTGAATGGATTGGTGATCGATTTGCGCTTCGCGGTTGGGCAAGACTACGCGGCTGCGGCGGACGCAGCCGATTTATTCTTTAAATCCGAGCAACCACTTTTGCGTTGGGGCGAAGCCACGGTTCGTTCTAAGTCCAAGAGTTCGTCGATAGACCTTCCCTTGGTAGTTCTGATCAATCACGAAACAACCGGCGCGGCCGAAGCGTTGGCAGCGGCGCTTCACCAGGCTGGCGAAGTTTTGCTGATCGGCAGTGCGACGGCTGGGCGCGCCTATCTGTTCCGCGATCTGCCATTGACTACCGGCCAGACCCTGCGGGTTGCCACTGGATGGATAACCGCAGGTGACGAACAAAAGCTCAGTGACGAAGGATTAATGCCTGACATCCGAGTCGCGGTGAGTTTTGAGGATGAAAAGGCCTACTTTGAGGATCCCTATAAAGTCATTCCCAGGGCTTTTGCCCAGACGACACGGGTTCTGACTAACGAACAGTCCGCCGCACTCAGTCCGAATCGCTCTCGCCGTCGCCTGAACGAGGCTGAACTTGTGCGGATGCAGCGCGACGGAACAGATTTTGAACCGGAAGTGCCTGGGGTGATGGCACAGACAACGAGTCCGGTCGTGACAGATCCCGCGCTGTCGCGAGGCTTGGACTTACTGAAAGGTTTGGCCCTCGCCTCAAAGCGGCACTGAAGGATTTAGCGGTTGACGATTGATTTGGCGCGCCCAAAGTTGACTCGACTGTTGGAAGAATGAAGACCATCCTCTTTGTCTGCACTGGCAATGTTTGTCGAAGCCCTATGGCCGAAGGGCTGTTCCGTCACGCCATCAAGTGCGACGGTAAATACAGAGTGCTGTCCGCGGGAGTCGGCGCGGTTGACGGTCAACCCCCAAGTCCTCACGCGGTGCGAGCTTTACGGGAGTTGGGCGTTGAAATTGGCCAGCAGCGAAGTCGAATGCTATCGGCTGAGTTGGTGCAGCAAGCGGACTATATTTTTGGGATGACCCATGGCCATGTCGATGCGGTGACTTTGTTGTTCCCGCAAGCGGCGGAAAAGACTTTCCTTCTGCGGGAGTTTGATGAAACTCTCGACGTTTTTGAGAAGGACATTTCGGATCCGATCGGCGGGTCGTATGAGGTCTATTTGAACTGTCGTGATCAGATCGAACAAGGCATTGCTTCTATGCTGAATTTTATCCAACAAACCTCCCAGCCTGCATCGCCGGGAATCGAAACCGGAGCGACTGTGAAGATTGCCCTGGGATCCGACCATGCGGGCGTGGCACTGAAAGAGAGCCTCAAAGACTATTTGCACAAGAAAGGCATCCAAGTGCTTGATGTCGGGACGCACAGCACAGAGTCGTCCGATTATCCAGATTATGCCAGATCGGTTGCTGAGGACCTTCTCAGCGGCAAGAGCCAACTTGGAATTCTCGTGTGTAGCACGGGAATCGGAATGAGCATCGCCGCCAATAAGTTTCCGGGCATTCGCGCGGCATTGGTGTTCAACCAGGAAACTGCCACGCTTGCGCGTCAGCATAACAATGCCAATGTCCTCTGCCTCGGCCAAAAGGTGACGCCTTTGGACGAAGCCAAGCGCATTCTGGATGCATTTCTACAAGCTCAGTTTCAGGGCGGGCGTCATGAACGACGCCTTGGCAAGATCGAGAAACCTACCGTCCCTGTGGGGCTTCGGTTGCGCGAAGTGGATCCGCAGATCGCCGATACTGTTTTCCTGGAACGTCAACGTCAGCAGGAAAACATTGAGCTAATCGCGAGTGAGAATTTCACGAGTCCAGCCGTGATGGAAGCTCAAGGCTCCGTCCTGACTAACAAGTATGCCGAGGGCTATCCAGGTCGTCGATACTACGGCGGATGCGAACACGTCGACACAGCGGAACAGTTGGCGATCGACAGGGCGAAGCAGTTGTTTGGCGCCGAGCACGCGAATGTTCAACCTCACTCTGGGAGCGGCGCTAACATGGCCGTCTATTTCGCCCTGCTTAAGCCCGGGGATAAGCTTTTGACGATGGATCTGACCCATGGCGGGCATCTGACTCACGGGCACAAAGCGAACTTTTCCGGCCGTTTCTTCGAAGTGGTCCACTATGGGGTTCGGAAGGAAGACGAGTTGATCGATTACGACCTGCTACATAAGCTCGCCCAGCAGCACCGTCCCCGAATGATTACGGTGGGGGCGAGTGCCTATCCGCGTATTATTGATTTTGAGCGGTTAGGCATTATCGCAAAGGACGTTGGTTCGCTCTTACTGGCTGACATTGCCCATATCGCCGGACTCGTCGTTGCCGGAGAGCACCCAAGTCCAATCGAGCATGCGGACTTTGTGACGACGACGACTCACAAGACCTTGCGTGGACCGCGAGGGGGCTTGATCCTCTGTCGAGAGAAGCACGCAAAGGACATCGATTCCCAAATCTTTCCGTCGATTCAAGGCGGCCCGTTGATGCACGTTATTGCTGCTAAAGCAGTGTGTTTTCACGAGGCGCTTCAACCGAGTTTTCGGCTTTATCAACAGCAGATCGTGCGCAATGCCCGGGCTTTGTCCGCGGGCTTAAAACAAAATGGCTTTCGTTTGGTGAGCGGAGGCACCGATAACCACCTGATGCTGGTTGACGTTGGCGAGAAAGGGGTGACGGGGAAGGAATGCCAAGCTGCACTCGACCTGGCTGGGATAACCGTCAACAAGAACACTATCCCGTTCGAGACTCGGTCGCCGTTTCAAGCAAGTGGAATTCGGATTGGCACGCCTGCAGTGACGACTCGCGGCATGAAGGAGTCGGAAATGGCCGCGGTGGCGGACATGATCAGTGAGATTTTGATGGACATCAAAAGCCTTGACGCGGCGCGGAAGGTGCGCGACCGTGTTCACGAGTTAACCGCAAGATTTCCTTTGCCGTATTAGTTGGTGAGTAGCGGCCGATCCTCGACTACATCCCGGTTTAAGGTTCAGCGTGTGAATCGTCCGAAATCCCGACGCGTCGAATGATCTGGTTCGACCCGCTTGAATTTATCATCGCCTCAGCGTTGGCGAACGAAATGATCGACTATGCCTAGAGTAACGAAGAAACCTACGCGGGCTAAGGCTCCAGCGAAGGCCAAACCTCGAATTGAAGGTATCCCTAGCGAGGGTCCAATTTCCGCCGCATCCAGTAGCCGAGCCGCTCAGTCCGACCTTTTACCAGGGCTCGATGGTGCCACCAATGGAGTCGAACCGGTCAATCCGCCTCCTCAGCCCGCCGCCGCCGATCTCGCCGCCCCTGAAGAGCCTTCCCGTTCTGTGACGGAAACGCCGGCGCAGCCCGTTTCTCAAACACGGCAACCATCGCCTGGCAATGATCCTCGCTCCCGAGAACGCGACCGGGAGAGAGACTTTAACAAGGACCGAGACCGAGGCCGGGGCAAGCAGAAGCCTCCCGTCCGGGACGATGCGGATGTGCCGCCGCTCGACAAGGAAGCGGCAGCTGCGGCGATCAACATTGCCAAGCTTCAGGCGATGTCCATGGGCGATCTGAACCAGATGGCCAAGGAAATGGGCATTGAGAACTTCGGGACCATGAAGAAGCATGAAGTGATCTTCCAGGTCCTGCAAAAGAATGCAGAACGCAGCGGAATCCTGTTCTCGGAGGGAGTCTTGGAAATCCTACCGGAAGGATTTGGATTCTTGCGTTCGCAAAGCTTCAATTACCTGCCTTGCCCCGAGGATATTTACGTCTCTCCATCCCAGATCAGGCGTTTTGATTTGCAAACGGGAGATCTGGTTGCCGGCCAGATCCGCCCTCCGAAGGAAAAGGAACGGTTCTTTGCCTTGTTGAAAGTCGAGGCAGTTGGAAAGGAAGACCCAGACAAAGCCAAAGATAAGACGCATTTCGATAACCTCACGCCTCTGTTTCCGAACAAGCGATTCATCCTGGAAACTGCATCCGATGAGCTGTCGACGCGCGTTTTGGATCTGGTTTGTCCAATTGGAAAGTGGACTCGCGGTTTGATCGTCGCCCCGCCACGGACGGGTAAAACTGTTCTGATGCAGAAGTTGGCCAATGCCTTGCTGAAGAACAACCCAGAAAGCTACCTGTTCATCCTCCTCATCGATGAACGACCTGAGGAAGTGACGGATATGGAGCGAACCTGCCGGGGGGCGGAAGTGATCAGCTCAACGTTTGATGAACCGCCTGAACGACACGTCCAAGTCGCTGAGATGGTGATTGAGAAGGCGAAGCGCATGATCGAGCACAAGAAGGATGTCGTGATCTTGCTCGATTCTATCACTCGCTTGGCTCGCGCCTATAATACGGTGCAGCCGCATTCAGGAAAGATCCTTTCCGGTGGTGTCGATGCCAACGCTCTCCACAAACCGAAGCGTTTTTTTGGAGCAGCTCGGAATATCGAGGAAGGAGGGTCTCTTACCATCATTGCCACGGCTTTGATAGATACAGGGTCGAGGATGGATGAAGTCATTTTCGAAGAGTTTAAAGGCACTGGGAATATGGAAGTTCACTTGGATCGTCACCTCGTGGACCGCCGAATTTTCCCCTCCATCAATATTGAGTTGTCAGGGACTCGGAAAGAAGAACTTCTTTATCATCCGGATGAATACAACCGAGTTGTGATTTTACGGCGAGCATTGACCGGCGTCCCACCGGTTGAAGCCATGGAATTGATGTTGAATAAGCTGAAAAAGACTCGAAGCAACATTGAGTTTCTCCTCTCGATGGGGATGGGATAGCCCTAAGAAACAAGGGGTTGTAAAAGTCGCGGGCTTGCGGGCTTGCAGTGCGGCGAGTCCAACGGTATTTGTTTGTAATGCAGCAATTCTCACTTAGTACCCTGTCCCTGTCTCGCGCTGCCTGCATCTGCCTCGCCGCGATAGGACTCATTCTGAATGGCTGCGGACGAGAAGAGATTCGGACCGTTTCCGTGCCTAAAGAGGTTTCAAATTCTCAGCCTATTCAAACCCCGGCGGTAGCGGCGGCGGCCCCTGTGCAGTGGACCACTCCAGCTGGGTGGAAGGAACAACCTCCCGGAGGAATGCGCGCCGGAAGTTTCACTATTGGGGAAGGTTCAGACCGCGCTGAGGTGTCGATTATACCGCTCGGAGGCGTGTCCGGCAGCGAACTAGATAATGTTAATCGATGGAGAGGGCAGGTGGGTTTGCCACCGGTCGATGCGCCGGCGTTGGAAGCCTCAGGTGAAAAGGTGATGATTGGTGCTGCTCCTTCTTCCTTGTATGATTTGGCGGGAACAGACCCGCAGTCAAAACAAGCAACTCGAATTCTCGCCTCGATCCTCTCTTCCGAAGGCACGACCTGGTTTTTCAAGATGATTGGAACGGATACACTCGTTGCTCGTGAAAAGTCTGCGTTTACCGAATTCTTGAAGTCCATTCGCATTCAATCAGGCGCGGCTCCAGTCGCTGCTTCGGTGGAATCGACTCACCCGGTAAGCACCAACCCAAATGATATGGTGGCGGCCCACGGTGCCGTAGGCCAAAAACCAACGTGGGAAATTCCCCCTGGATGGGAGGAACAAGCGCCGAGTTCGATGCGGTTGGCCACTTTTTCAATCACCGGAGAAGGCGGAGCGAAGGCGGACTTATCGGTTACGAAGCTCGCGGGGACCGCTGGCGGTATGCTGGCCAACTTGAATCGATGGCGATCGCAGGTCGGGTTGGAACCTGTAGACCAGGCGGAACTCGATAAACTGATTACTGTCCGCGACGCCGGGGGAGCGAAACTCAGCTTTGTGGACATGGCAGGCAAAAGCCTGGAGACGGGGAATCCAGCTCGGATGTTAGTGGCCATCGTGCCCCGGACGGGGACCACATGGTTCTACAAACTGCTTGGGACTGATAACTTGGTCGCTCAGCAGAAACCGGCATTTATCAAGTTCGTTGAAACGGCACGCTATCCCAATGCTTCTTGATCGCACAGTCAGATTTCTCACTTCGCTGCGACTGACGGTTTTCTGTCTCGCGTGTGCGTTGGTTCTCGTGTTTGCCGGGACACTAGCCCAGGTTCACCTTGGACTTTATGTTACGCAGGAGCGCTATTTCCACAGCCTTTTTGTCTTTTGGACTATTCCGGGGACCTCGTGGAGTGTACCTGTCTGGCCGGGCGGTTATTTGTTAGGCGCGGTGCTCCTGGTCAATCTCATCGCAGCGCATATCAAACGGTTCGATCTTTCACGAAAGAAAGTTGGGCTTTTCCTGATTCATGCGGGACTGATCCTGCTGTTTGTCGGCCAGTTCCTCACAGAAACGTTTCAAGTTGAGAGTTTCATGCGTCTGGAAGAGGGGGAGACAAAAAACTACACTGAAAGCTCGCGGAAGAACGAGTTGGCTATCACTGACGTATCCAGCCCCGATCGAGACCAGGTGACGGCTATTCCCGAATCCCGCCTGGCCGAACGCGGGGAGATCCAGCTGCCGAACCTGCCTTTCCGCATTCGAGTGAAAGAGTACTTTCCGAATTCGTCTCCAGCCCCCGCGATGGCATCCGTGGCCGGGAATATTCATCGAATCGAAGCGACGCAAGGGATTGGGCAACGCCTTCGGTTTCAGCCGAGAGAGGCCACGACCAAGACGGACGAAAGCAATTTCCCAGCGGCTCTGGTTGAAGTGCTAGCCGCCAACGGATCATTAGGCTCGTGGATAGTGACCACATGGTTTCAGTACCCGGGTGACCTAAAGCGAATGATGGGTGGCCAGCTAGCGAGTTTGCTGGACGCTCCACAGGAATTCACGCTCGACAACCGTAAGTTCCAGCTCTCGATTCGGCCTGTGCGCTATTATAAGCCTTACAGTATCTCTCTGTTGGACTTTACGCACAAGCGTTACAACGGGACGGAAATTCCAAAGGATTTTTCAAGCAAGATCCGGGTTCAAAACCCTGCAAAAAGCGAAGATCGAGAGGTTTTGATTTATATGAACAATCCTCTGCGCTACGAAGGCGAAACCTACTACCAGGGAGGTTTTTTGCCGGGCGATACCGTTTCGATTCTGCAGGTCGTGCGCAATCCAGCGTGGTTGACACCCTATTTTTCGTGCACCTTGGTCGGAATTGGCCTGACCGTCCAATTCTTGATGCATTTGTTTGGATTTGCGAAAAAACGCTCGGTCGTTGCAACTGCTCCGGCGGCTCTTCGCGGGCAAAAGGGCGCAGCGCCCAGCACCCGGGGTGAGCCTGCTTCGAATCTGGCGGCAGAGTCTGTGTTGTCGAAATCATTGGAGGCTGCCGCCGTGGGGGGCAGTAAAAGGAGAAGCTCATGAAGCGCTGGTTCCCGTGGATTCTGGTCGGGGTGTTTGCCGCTTGGGTGGCGACTGCTTTAGTTCCCGCACGTGAAGGAGAGGGTTTCCAAATTGAGGAGTTTGGTCGCCTGCCAGTTTTGCTGAATGGCCGAGTCCAGCCGCTCGACTCGGTGGCGCGCAACGCGCTTCTTAGCATGCGTGGGAAGCAAACCGTCCCGAAAGAAAAAGGAGGCACCTATATCTCTAGCACACGTTGGCTTCTAGAATTGGCCCTTCAGCCTGATGAAGCTGACCAGTATAAGAGTTTTCGGATTCAACATCCCGATGTTCAGGGGTTGCTCGGAGTCCATGGCGCGGGTTTGGAGTATTTATCGTTCAATGAGATTTCTCCGCATTTAAGCCAAATTGAGCAGCAAGTTCATCCTATCCTGAAGGCAGAACAAGAGAAGACCGCGTCCTCAGAAACGCGGACCCCCTATCAAAAGGACCTGATTCACCTTTATAACAGCCTTTTCCTTTACCATCGGTTGAAGAATAGTTTACAGCCGGCAGATGCGACCGAGTTCGTTCGACAACGACAAGGTCGAGAGGCCGCGTCTGGCCGCTCCGTTGGCTTTCTCGAAGAGTTGGACCTTTACAAAGCTGCTATCAAGACAGGTCTCCCAGCCCTCCAACTGGCCGACAAAGGGCAAGGGCATAACAGCCCTGAACTTCAGCCTCTATTGGAACATTTCAACCGTTATCGGGAGCTGGAAAACCTTGCGTATCCGCTGGTGGTGCCACCTCTCAATCCTGACCACTCTCGGGAGGAATGGAAAAACGTGGGGCGCAGTCTAATGGAATCGATGAAGACTGGCGAGGTGCATCCGGCGGTGACCTTCTATGCTCGCCTTTCCAGTGCTTATTCGGGCGGCCGACCGGTTGAATTCAATCAGGCCCTTCGGGAGTATTCCCAGTGGCTGCAGGAGAAGGCGTTAGTCCAAGAGATTGCCAAGGGCCGGCGCGAGCATTTTTTTAATCACTTAGAGCCGTTCTATAAGGCGATGGTCATTTATGTTGCCGCGCTGCTTTTGGGCTGCGCTTACTGGCTGCGGCTCTCGCCCATGATTCGACAGGCCGCGTTTTACCTGCTTGTCTTTGCCTTCGCGATCCACACGCTCGGACTGGGATTTCGGATGTTCCTGGAAGGGCGCCCACCCGTAACGAACCTGTATTCATCCGCGATATTTGTCGGCTGGGGTGCCGTCTTTCTGGGAATCATCTTGGAACGGATGTTCCGAGACGGGATCGGTATTGTTGCGTCGTCGGCGGTCGGGTTCACGACCCAGATCATTGCGCATCATTTGGCACTTGGCGGGGACACCATGGAGATGCTCCGCGCAGTTCTGGACACGAATTTCTGGCTGGCAACTCACGTCGTGATGATTACAGCTGGGTATTCATCCATGTTTTTCGCTGGTTTCCTGGCGATACTTTATGTCATACGCGGATTTTTTACGCGCTCACTGACTGAGACCACGGCCAAATCGTTGTCGCGGATGGTTTACGGGATCGTCTGTTTTTCCACGCTGTTCAGTTTTGTCGGGACAATTCTAGGGGGGATCTGGGCGGATCAGTCTTGGGGGCGTTTCTGGGGGTGGGATCCGAAGGAAAATGGGGCTCTATTGATCGTGATTTGGTGCGCTGTCATCTTGCATGCTCGTTGGGGAGGAATGATTCGGGAGCGCGGTTTGATGGCATTATCGATCTTTGGCAATATCGTTACCAGTTTTTCCTGGTTTGGCGTTAACATGCTCGGCGTGGGGTTACACAGCTATGGCTTCATGGACAAGGCTTTCCAATGGCTAATGCTCTTTATTGTCAGCCAAGTCCTTCTAATTGGTCTAACGATGCTGCCAGACAGGTATTGGCTCAGCTTCCGCGGTCGGGCCAAGGCCTTGCCCAAAGATAAACCCGCTCGTGGCTTGACCGGGAATGCAGGCGCAGCCGCACCGGCGGGGGCTTAGCGGCTGGGTAAGCGCCGCGATTCTCTTGCTGGGCAGGGGTCGACTGCGTTGCGCCATTTCCTTTGACGCTCGTCAGCTCATCTCCTAACTTAGCTAGCCGGATTTTTCCAAGACGCACATGATCGGGTACATCATTAAGAAAGTGATCGGGTCAAAAAACGACCGCGAAGTTAAGCGTTTGCGGCCGCTGGTCACGAGTATCAACGAAATAGAAAGCACGCTTCAGGCCTTGTCCGATGAGGCCCTTCGCCAGAAGACAGCCGATTGGAAGACCCGACTCTCTGCGATTCAAGACAACGCCGAACTCGCGGCGGCCTTGAGTGAGATACTCCCGGAAGCGTTTGCTGTTGTGAAGAACGCTTGTCGCCGCCTTTGTGGAAAAGACGTCGTGGTCCGGGGACATCCAATCCGATGGGAGATGGTCCCGTTTGACGTGCAGTTGATCGGAGGGGCTGCACTCCATAATGGCAGGATCGCTGAAATGGCCACGGGCGAAGGAAAGACTCTCGTAGCGACATTGCCGGTTTACCTGAACGCTCTGACGGGGCGCGGTGTCCACGTGGTAACGGTCAATGATTATCTGGCGGCGCGTGATAGCGAATGGATGGGAGCCATCTATCGTTTTCTTGGCCTAACGGTGGGGTGCATTTTGCATGACCAACCGCCTCACATTCGGCGCGAGCAGTATGGCTGCGATGTGACGTATGGAACGAACGCCGAGTTTGGCTTCGACTATCTCCGTGACAACGGCATGGCATCTCGAAAAGAAGAGCAGGTCCAACGCGGACATTACTTTGCGATCGTCGATGAAGTGGACTCCATCCTGGTGGATGAAGCGCGGACCCCACTTATTATCAGCGGCCCCGCGGTGGTGGCGGTGGACGACAAATACCCTCAGTTTAAGCCGCCGGTCGAGTCGATCGTCCGGGCTCAAGACAAACTTTGCAATCGATTCCTTTCCGAAGCCGAGGAGTTGCTGAAGAAACTGCACCCGGCGGACGGGTCGAATCCTTCCGACCCAGAAAAGCTGGAGCAGGAGATCGGTTTATTGCTCTATCGAGTTAAGATCGGAAATCCGAAGTCGGAAGGGCTGATGCGCCTGTTAGAGAATGCGGAAAACCATCGGTTGATGCATCGTGCCGAGTTGCAGTTGCATGCTGATCAATCCAAACGAGACCTTTACGCCCAAAAAGAGACCCTGTTCTTTGCCATGGATGAAAAAAGCCATGACGCGGACTTGACCGAGAAGGGGCGAACATTTTTAAGCCCAGAGGATCCGGATGCATTTGTTTTGCCCGACTTGACGACGGCATTTCATGAGATCGACACCGGTGCCGAGGCGGATCCCAGGAAGCGGTTGGAGGCAAAATCAAAAGTCCAAGCGCAATTTGAAGCGAAAGCGCAGCAGATCCATTGTATTTCGCAATTGCTGAAAGCCTACGTTCTCTACCAGAAGGACGTCCAATACGTTGTGCAGGAGAACAAGGTCATCATTGTTGACGAAAACACCGGTCGATTGATGACGGGAAGGCGGTGGAGCGACGGCCTCCATCAGGCAGTCGAGGCCAAGGAAGGTGTGGAAATTGAACGCGAGACGCAGACATTGGCGACAATCACGATTCAAAATTACTTCCGTCTGTATTTGAAATTGGCTGGCATGACAGGAACGGCGGAAACTGAAGCTTCTGAGTTCCACGACATTTACAAACTGGGTGTCCTAGTGATTCCGACAAACAAGCCTGTGGCGCGTAAGGATCAGCACGATACGGTCTACAAGACACGCCGCGAGAAGTTTGATGCGGTCTTGCGTGAGATTCAGACTATCCATACGCAAGGCCGTCCCATTTTGGTCGGGACGATTTCTGTCGAGGTGAGCGAACATCTGTCCCGGATGTTGAATAAGGCCCGGATTGTTCATTCCGTCCTCAATGCCAAATACCACCAGAAAGAAGCTGAGATCGTAGCCTTTGCCGGTCAGCGTGGCTCGGTGACGATTGCGACCAACATGGCGGGTCGTGGAACGGACATTAAGCTCGGGGCGGGCGTTGCGGAACTCGGCGGCTTGCATGTCATCGGAACCGAGCGGCACGAAGCTCGGCGCATTGATCGCCAATTACGTGGTCGTTGTGCTCGGCAGGGGGATCCGGGGTCGTCTCACTTTTTTATTTCATTGGAAGATGATCTAATGCGTCTGTTTGGCTCGGACCGGATTGTGAAGGTGATGGAGCGAGTTGGGCTCGAGGAGGGCCAAGAACTGGAACATCCGTTACTCAATCGGTCGATCGAAACCGCGCAAAAACGCGTCGAACAGCACAACTTCCAGATTCGGAAACGAACGCTGGAGTACGACGACGTCATGAACAAACAGCGCGAGGTTGTTTATGGATTTCGCAACGAGATCATTCATTCACCAGACGTCCGCGACCGACTGATGGACGTTATGGAAGAAGTCGTGGTAGCGAAAGTTGCGGAATTCACTTCTGGCGATAGTCTTCCGGAAGACTGGAATGTCCGTGGCTTGGCAGATTGGGTCAACTTGAACTTTCCGTTGGGTATCCCGGAACCCGAGATCGTGAAAGTGGCCCACTCGGGCGAAGAGCAACCGGTTCCTGGATCGCTCTTTGACGGTCTGAACCCGTCTCAATTTGCCGTTTGTCAGTTTATTGCCAAGAATGTCCGAGATGCTTACGAGCTAAAGATCAGTTTTGAGAATCCAGAGGCTCTCAAAGCTATCGAACGTTATACGATTCTCAGCGCGATCGATAAGCTTTGGCAGGAACATCTGTATGGGATGGACAGTCTGCGCAACAGCATCGGGTTGCGCGCTTACGGACAGCGAGATCCGCTGATCGAATACAAAGCCGAGGCCTTTAAGATGTTTGAGGAATTGATGGTCAACATCAAAACCGAAATATGCCACAACATCTTTCGCAGTGCGTCTAGTCTCATGGCATTTGATCAGTTCTTACGCAGTCTGCCCCAAAGGACTGTGCATCCAGAGACGAACGCGTTTGGAGGGCAGACGCAGACCGCTTCGAGCGGAGGGACTCCTCCTGGACCTACGAAGGGAAGTGAAATGGTCAGCGAGGCTTCTGAGGCCATGTCCAAGGCGAAGCCAGTTCGGACAGGTCCCAAGGTGGGCCGCAATGACCCGTGCCCTTGCGGCAGCGGCAAGAAGTACAAGCAATGCTGCGGCAAGAACGGGTAGCGAACAAATGCGGATGCACCATTCGCCTCGACGCTTCGCTGCGTTGAGCCAGGTCTACCGGCCGGCCGTCAGCTCCTGCTGATGACCTTGGTTCAGATATTGGTCGCGCCCCAATTGGGCATTACCCCCGGTGTGGTCGAAGTAGTAGTGAGTGTTGAGGACAAATCGGAGCGGCTTGTCGGCAATTCCGCGTAAGGTTTCACGGATCTTTGGGGCTAGCGGCGCGAATTGGTCATCCACGATGACAATACCATCGTTCCCAACCGAGACGCCGATATGGCCGCCCGATCCCACGAGCATGTAAATGTCGCCGGCAACTTTGGTTACCTTGATCTCTGCTTTGTCAGAATCCTGTTGTGCTTGCACGACTGCCGACAAGACGACAGCCGATGTCGCAGTTGTGATAGTTCTCAGGAAGGTCCGAAAAACTGTGGAATTGATAAAGGGGGGCTTCGAACCATTGACGGGTTACTGGTTGCATGGGCAGCGGCACTCTGCCGCATAGCAACGGAAAGGCAACCCGCACTCATGGGAAGAACCTATTGGAATTCAATGTTTCCCATCGTCAGGTAGAAGCCCTCTTACGGCCCCTGCGAATCAAAGTTGGAGCTGCACCGCAGCGGTATCAAGAGGTGGGCGGTAGTTCGAAGCGACGGCCTACAAATTCGTCGTGCAGGCGTGCGTAAACCCCGCCGGCGGCCAGGAGGGACTGATGCGTTCCGCGTTCGACAATCTGCCCTTTGTCCAAAACGAGCACGAGGTCCGCCCTCCGGATTGTGCTGAGGCGGTGAGCCACCACAAACGACGTTCGTCCTTGCAGAAGGATCTCGAGGGCGCGTTGGAGTCGAGCCTCGGTGACAGTGTCGATGGCGCTGGTCGCTTCGTCCAAAACGACGATTCGGGGATCTGCGAGCAGAGCTCTGGCGAAACAGATCAACTGCCGTTGACCGAGCGACAAGGCGGCACTTTTTTCACCGACGGGTGTCGCCAGCCCCTGCGGCAACGCTTCCAGGAGATCAAGGCAGTCCAAGGATCGAAGGGTATTGCGAACATCAGCTTCCGTCGCTTGCGGCCGAGCGAACCTGATGTTGTCGAAGACTGAGCCTGCGAAGAGAAAATTGTTCTGTTGCACGCTGCCCATCTGGGAATGTAACGAGCCACTGGTAACATCTCGAAGGTCATGGCCATCCACCAACACTCGTCCTTCGGTCGGTAAATAGAATTTCTGCAGGAGACCGACAACTGTTGTTTTGCCGCTTCCAGTATGTCCAACCAAGGCAATCGTTTGCCCAGGTTCGGCGGTAAAGGAGATGTTCGAGAGCACCGGGCGTCCCGGATCGTAGGCAAACGATACGTTTTCAAATTGCACTTGTCCGCGCAGTCGTGGGATAGCCCGTGCGGTGGGCAGGTCTTGCCACTCGGGCTTCATGTCAATGAGTTGAAAGTAGCGTTCTGCGCCCGCCATGGCGGTGAGTGCCTGACTGTATTGGTTGCCAATGACCTGGACTGGATCAAAGAAGAAATTAGCCAGAAAGAAAAACATGACCAGGTCACTGACCTCCATGTGCAGTTGGCCTTGCCAGCGCAAAGCCCCATAGCCGCTCAATAGCGCCGTCACCCCCAGGAAAAGTTGGCTTTTCATTTGCAGCAACGGAATGAACACGGCCGAAGCCCGTGCCAGCCCCACGTTGTTCTCACCGTGAAGATTGACAAGTTTCCGAAAAAAATCCGCATTGATCTGCTGTCGCACGAACGCTTGAGTCACACGGATTCCAGTCACGGATTCAGCTAGAGTCGAAGAAAGCCTGCTCCAAGTTTCCTGTAGGTTGCGCAGTTGCGCACTAGCTTCGCGGCGGTAGGTCTGATTCACCATCCAGATGATCGGAACGAGCAGAAGCATCAAAGAGAATAGCTTCCAATTATACCAGAGCATCAGAGCGGCAGCGACGGACATTTGAACGCCTTGGATTGTCACCACAAAGGCGACGTCCTGGACGGCCACCCGGACACTGTCAATATCGGACGTCATGCGACTGATCAGGCGTCCGAACTTCGTCCGATTAAAGAACGACATCGGAAGCTGGCTTAACTTACGAAACAGCTCCGTGCGCATGTCGCGGGCAACGGCTTCACCGAGTTCCAGGGCGAATCGTTGGCGAAAATAGAGTGTAGCGACCATCCCGATGACCAGACCGAGGTAAGTCGCGGCGTGAGTATAGATCCCCTTCAAATCACGTCCGGCGATTGGACCGTTGATCGTCCGCCCGATCAGCCAGGCGAGGGCTGGCAACTGCAGTCCGCGAGCGAACGTCAGCAGAAACAGGATGTTGCGGCGTTTGACATAGGGGCGGGTGTAACCAAAGATGCGCCGAATAAGTTGGGCGCTAAGCGGGGCACGGTCCGACTCTCGTTCATCCAACGGACGGAAATAGGTGATGGCTTCGCGCGCGCGGTCCAAGCTGGCTGCATGGGCACTCGTGGCTGTTGACGTTCGCGAGGCGCTCATGGCTTTGGCGATGGGCTTGGTGCCAAGTCCATCAACTGGAGCAAGGCGGCGTCGTGGTAGGGACCAGGCCGGTGAACAAGCTTGTCGTGTGTTCCGGTGTCGACAATCTGTCCTTTGTCTAAGACGAGGATCACATCGGCCCGCTGCAGTAAACTCAAGCGATTGGCAACGACAAATGTCGTTCGGCCAGACATGGCTAGGCGCAACGCCGAAACGATTTCGTGTTCCGTCTTTGGGTCTACCGAGGCGGTAGGATCGTCTAGGATAAGGATCGGTGGTTCCAGCAAAAGGGCGCGTGCCAAGGCAAGACGCTGTCGCTGTCCCCCGGAGAGATCTACGCCCGACTCACCCAGAACCGTGTCGTAACCGTGAGGCAGATCGATGATGAAGTCGTGGGCCGACGCTGCGCGCGCCGCGTGTTCGATCTGACTTTGGGTCGCGTGAGGATTACCAAAGGCGATATTCGCGCCCACAGTATTCGAGAAAAGAAAGCTTTCTTGATAAACAATCCCGATCTGCCGTCGGTAACTATCCAGCTCCAGTTGGCGCAGATCATGGCCGTCCGCAAAGATCCGACCTTGCAACGGATCGTAAAACCTGGGGATGAGACTCAGTAGAGAGCTTTTTCCCGAGCCGGTCATGCCGAACACTCCAACAACTTGGCCGGGAGTAGCCGCGAACGAAAGGTCTCGAAGGACGAGAACATTCGGTGCATATCCAAACGAGACATTTTCGAAACGGATTTCGCCGCGTAATCGCGAGTTGACGATAGCGGACGGCACCTCTTGCACCTCAGACGCCGTGTCCAATACCTCAAAGACACGGCGCGCCGCGGTAAAGCTCTGCTGCACGGAGTTGGCGATGGTCGTAATGTTGGCGACCTGACCATTGAACTGCTGCAGCAATCCCGCAAACACAACCAGCCCACTTCCAAGGGGGATGCGCCCTTGCACGTAGAGCCAGCCGCCATAAGCGAAAAGGATCACCAAGCTAAGCTGAGAGAGGAACTGGGTGCCTAAGGTGAACCAGGAAAGATCCCGGAAGATACGGCGTTGCTGACTAGAGACCTGCTCGTTCCCTGATTCGAACCGCTGGATTTGATACGATTCTGCGCCAAATCCCTTCATCGTTTGAATGCCGCGAATGCTCTCGCTAAATGTCAGGACCAAGCTGTCGTAGAGTTCACGGTTGCGCAGGTATCCTGGGCGTAGCCGTGAAGAGTAATAATGAGTTACCCACCAGAGCGGAACCGCCACCGACAGACAGGCGACGGTTAATCCGGCGTGGATGCGCCACATGAACAGAAAATACACGCTAAGAGTCAGGACCATATTCATACCCTGCAAAACGACGCCATCAACGAACAGTCGAGTGTTTTGCACATCTCCAGTGACGCGGTTAAAAATGGAGCTGGACCCGTGCACATCGAAAAAGCGGAAACTCAAGTGCTGTAGGCGAGCGTAAAGGCGATCGCGAAGGTCGGGGACGATCTTAGCTTGGGTCAGGCGCGCGGTGACCATATTGTAGTGATACGTCAGCCAGGCGCGAAGGACAGCTTGGAGGATAATCAGGAAAGCGAGCAGGGTAACGACTTGAACCGCCGTCCAAGCGGGCGGCGGCGTCCAACTCATTGGATAAGCCGGTGCTCGTTGACCCGGATCGAGCGCATATCGAATGACATCAATGATAATCCCGAGCAATTGGAGGCCGAACATTCCGAGCAGCAGAAGAATGACGCTGAGCACTAAGGACAGAAGACAGTCCCAGCGAAACTTCCAGGCAAGGCGCAGCAACCGCACCACCAATTCCGAGGTGGCGTAGGAATGTTCCGTTGTGGGCGGCTTAAGCGCTTCTGCCATGTTCGGCCGGGAATATGCCGCAAATGCCGGATCTCTCCAGGTTTTTGAGAGCGCGCCGGGCATCGATCTGGCAGTCGGATGCTTGCTGGGAGGGGCTAACCCCAATGTCGCATCGACTTGGCATTGGTTTTTGACAGGAACTAAGTGAGTCCATAGTCTGTTTTCGGCGCGCGCATGAAAATCTATATTGACGGTAAATTTGTTGACGAGAAGGATGCCAAGGTTTCGGTATTTGACCACGGCCTTCTGTATGGAGATGGCGTGTTCGAGGGAATTCGTGCTTACAACGGGCGCGTTTTCAGGTTAAAGGAGCATATCGACCGACTTTTCTTCTCGGCCAAAGCGATTCTCCTGACAATCCCAGCAACCCACACGGAATTGATCGAAGCCGTTGTTGAAACCTGCCGCCGGAACAGGCTCCGCGAGGGGTACATCCGGTTGGTGGTGACGCGAGGTGTTGGCGGTCTGGGGTTGAATCCAAATCGCTGCCAGCGGCCGTCAATAATCATCATTGCGGATAAGATCCAACTTTACCCCGAGGAATACTACGAAAAGGGGTTGGACATCATTACGGTTCCGACTGTCCGGAATTTACACAGCGCGGTTAATCCTGCGATCAAGTCACTAAACTACCTGAATAACATTCTGGCGAAGATTGAAGCCAACAATGCGGGCTGCGAGGAAGCTATTCTTCTCAATGCGCAAGGCTATGTGGCAGAATGTACTGGGGATAATATCTTCATGGTCCAGGGCAAGAACCTGTTAACTCCTCCGCTCTATGCGGGAGCTCTCTATGGTATCACCCGTGGTGTCGTAATGGAATTGGCGCGTCAGGACGGCTTGGTCGTAAGTGAGAATAACCTAACACGGTATGACTTCTTCAACGCTGATGAGTGCTTTTTGACAGGGACTGGGGCTGAGGTCATTCCTGTTGTCAAAATTGACGGTCGGCAGATTGGGGCGGGGCAACCGGGACCGGTGACCCGGCGCCTCGTCGAGCTCTACAAACAAATCACCAAAAGCACTGGTGAACCGATTTACAGATCGAAAGTACGACCGTAACGTAGGTAGTCTTCCTTGGTGCAGCTAGGTCCGGCAGAAGACTTTGACTGGAAATGGCGTGATGCTTGCTCTTGAATGAGCCCTGGACTTGCTTTGCCTTGACCTGGAAGCACCCTGGCTTAACCGGGGCTGCGCTGGGATGGATGGGTATTCGGCGACCTGGTGTGCCTTGACTTGGATCTCCGAGCAGCCGATATACGATTGGAAATATGCTGTGCGACATTTGTAAGAAGAACGTAGCCACGGTGCATCTGACGCAAATGGTTGACGGTAAAACTAAGAAAGTCGACCTGTGCGAGGCTTGCTCCAAAGAGAAGGGCGTAGATGATCCTACGGGCTTCTCTCTGGCCGACTTGCTTCTTGGCTTGGGCGCAGCACAAGAGATAGCTCCCGCGGGCTCCGGAACTGATGTCCGATGTCCCAGTTGCGGTTTTTCTCAGGCTGATTTTAAGAAGGCGGGCCGCTTGGGCTGCGCAGAATGCTACACGACCTTTGCTGAAGGTTTAGATACTCTGCTCAAGACGATGCACAAGGGGACCAAACACATCGGTAAAATTCCCCAGGTCATGAAACGCAGCCAGGATCTGTCGGATCGATTGCGCCTTCTACAAAAGAAATTGGAGAAGGCCGTTGCTGACGAAGACTTTGAATCCGCAGTCCAGTTGCGAGACGAGATCAATCAAGTTAAAAGCCGGATCAACGAGTTAACGACCGGATAGCGATGAACATTCACGAATTTCTCAGCTCGCCAGCCGAGTCAAGCAAACGGACCGGCCCCCACGATCGGATCGTGATGTCCAGTCGAGTCCGTCTCGCCCGCAACTTGAAAGGCCTGGCTTTTCCTGGTTGGGCGAAGAAAGCCGAGCGGGTGCGCTCTTTGGAAAAGATACGCCCGGCGGTGGAAGAGCTACGCCAAATGTCCGGCGGGTTTGCAGAGTCCATGGATAATCTGACTGCTCTGGACAAACAGATTCTTGTCGAACGTCATCTGATCAGTCGTGAGCATGCGGCCAAAAACGCGGGGAGCGGCCTGGTCCTGAACAAGGAAGAGTCTCTCTGCGTTATGATTAACGAGGAAGACCACTTGCGCATGCAGGCGTTGCGGCCTGGACTACAGCTCAAGGAAGCTTGGCAAGCCATTGATCAATTGGATTCGCTGCTGGAAAAACAGCTGCCCTACGCTTTTTCAGCGACGTTAGGTTATTTGACGGCCTGTCCGACGAATCTGGGCACCGGAATTCGGGTGAGTGCCATGCTGCATCTTCCCGCCTTGGTCCTCAGTGAGCAAATCAACCAGATTATTCAGGCGGTGAATAAATTGGGCTTGGCGGTCCGCGGCCTTTACGGGGAAGGGACCGAAGCCCTTGGGAACGTATTCCAAGTTTCCAATCAGATGACTTTGGGTGAAGCCGAAGTGGATATTGTCGAGCGACTGAGCAAGGTTCTTGCGCAGCTGATTGAGCACGAGGAAAATGCTCGAGCGAGCTTGCTGGAGAGCAAACCCAAGATGATTTTCAATCATATCGGGCGCGCCTATGGGATCCTGGCCAACGCCCATAGCATCTCATCCAAAGAGACCATGAACCTCCTGTCGCTATTGCGGTTGGGGGTCGATCTTGGTCTGTTTCCAGGAACCGACCGGGCTCTCGCGGATGAGCTTTTTTTGATCACACAACCGGCCCATTTGCAGAAGAGTTTTTCGGAAAAGCTTTCCGCCGAGGAACGTGACCTTCTTCGCGCGGATATGTTGCGAGAGCGGTTGCGGCATGTGAGTCGGCCCCATCCCGTGCCCACAAAACTGAACGGGTCCAAGGCTGGACAAAGCTAGGGTAGGGCCGCATCTTGATATCGACTGATCTATGAGCGACGAATCCATGAACAATTTCACCCCTCGGGCACAGCAAGTCCTAGCGTTGGCGCGCAAGGAGGCTGACCGATTCAACCACAATTTTGTGGGGACGGAGCATTTGCTGCTCGGGTTGATCAAACTGGGTCAAGGGGTGGCGGTCAATGTTCTCCAGACGATTGGCCTGGACCTCGAAACGGTCCGACTGGAGGTCGAGAAACTAGTTGGAACTGGCCCCGATCAGAAAATGATTGGGAATATCCCGTACACGCCACGCGTGAAGAAGGTTCTGTCTCTCGCCGCCAAAGAAGCCAAGGCGCTGAATCATACCTACGTCGGCACCGAACACATTCTCTTGGGCTTGTTGCGCGAGGGAGACGGAGTCGCTGCACGCGTGTTGAAGAACATGGACGTTGATATCGAACAGACACGCCAGGAGATTCTTAAAGAGCTCGACCCTAATTTTAACGCGCAGGAAGAGTCGCCCGCGAGCGAAGGTCCCAGTGAGAAAGCTTCCGAGAAGAAGGGCGAAGTGAAAACGCCGGCGTTAAAGGCGTTCGGTCGTGACCTGACTGAGATCGCGCGTAAGGGCGAGATGGACCCAGTGATTGGCCGGAAGAACGAGATCGAGCGAGTCATTCAAATCCTTTGTCGCCGCACCAAGAACAATCCAGTGCTTTTGGGTGAAGCGGGAGTCGGAAAGACCGCGATTGTTGAAGGATTGGCTCAGGAGATCGCCAAAGGCAACGTCCCGGAGTTGCTGCGTGACAAGCGGGTTATCACCCTTGACCTGGCACTTATGGTGGCGGGGACCAAGTATCGCGGCCAGTTTGAGGAGCGTATTAAAGCGGTGATGGACGAGATCCGGCGGGCGAAAAACGTTCTCCTTTTCATTGACGAACTTCACACGATTGTTGGCGCGGGTTCGGCAGAGGGAACCATGGACGCTTCGAACATCATCAAGCCGGCGCTGAGCCGTGGCGAAATGCAGTGTATTGGGGCTACCACGCTGAATGAGTATCGCAAATACATCGAGAAGGATGCGGCATTAGAGCGGCGCTTTCAGGCGGTGAAGGTGGAAGCCCCGTCCGTTGAAGAGGCCATCCAAATTCTCCAAGGGCTCAAGCAGAAGTATGAGGATCATCACAAAGTCGATTTTACCGATCAAGCGATCGATGCCTCCGTGCGCCTTTCGGACCGTTACCTCACCGGCCGGTTTCTGCCTGACAAGGCGATTGACGTCATGGACGAGGCGGGCTCTCGCGCTCGCATCGGAGCAATGACCCGGCCGCCCGACGTGAAAACTCTCGAAGGCGAGATCGAAGAGATCAAGACTCGCAAGGAACGGGCGATCAAGGAGCAGGATTTTGAAGGCGCAGCGGCGATGCGCGACAAGGAGAAGCAGGCCAAAGAGAAGATGGAAGCGATTCTCAATGCCTGGCGTGCGACGCGTGAAGAAAAGAGGGTGACGGTCGACGAAGATGACATTCTCCACGTCGTAGCGAAGTGGACGGGAATTCCGCTCAAGCGCATGGAGCAGGGCGAGGCGCAGAAACTTCTGGCGATGGAAGAGGAGCTGGGCCACGTGGTGGTTGGTCAGAAGGAAGCGGTCACGGCTCTATGCAAGGCATTGCGGCGATCCCGGGCCGATCTCAAAGACCCCAAACGTCCGATTGGGACCTTCGCGTTGCTAGGGCCGACAGGTGTGGGCAAAACCCTGCTCGCAAAGACTTTGGCCGAGCAAATGTTCGGCGATGCTAAGTCGCTCATCCAACTCGATATGAGCGAGTACATGGAGAAGTTTACCGTCTCGCGCCTGGTCGGTTCCCCTCCTGGATATGTGGGCTACGAAGAGGGTGGCCAATTGACCGAGCAAGTGCGTCGGAAGCCCTATTCGGTAGTGCTCTTTGATGAAATCGAGAAAGCGCATCCGGATGTCATGAACATGCTCTTGCAGATTCTGGAAGAGGGCAAACTTACGGACAATGTCGGGCGGATTGTCGACTTCCGGAATACCATCGTCTTGCTTACCTCCAATGTTGGGGCGGAGAGCATTCGCAAGCAGTCCAGCATCGGCTTCACCTCGATGAGCGAGGAAGCCAATTACGAGAAGATGCGGGACAAGATCATGGAGGAAGCCAAGAAGGCGTTCCGGCCTGAGTTTCTGAACCGATTGGACGATGTCATTGTGTTCCGATCGCTGACTAAGGCCGACCTGATTGAGATTCTCTCGCTGGAAGTGCGGAAAGTTATGGAGCGTTTGAAGGCGAAGAACATCCAGCTCACTTTGGATGACAAGGCCAAAGATTTCCTGGTCGAGAAAGGTTTCGACCCCATTTATGGGGCAAGACCGATGCGTCGGTCCGTGGAACGTTATCTTGAAGATCCCCTCGCGGAGGAAATCCTGCGCGGTCGATTCCATGACAAAGGGCCAATTCTTGTGACCGTGGAACAGGACAAACTCGCATTTAGTCAACCGACTACGGCCGAAGGTGCAGCTTTGTCGAGCTGAGCTTGCCGAGGCGGTTGCGCAGAGTGTAGGGTTTGGGTCTGGGCGCTGGCGCTTCTAGTCCGGCGCGGCGCGGCAGGGTTGCACTTGCCAGGGCGTTTACCTACATGATTATGGCGTTGGCCCAACGATGGCTCACTGAGAGCATTCGGGGCTTGGGGCAGTTGGCCATCTTTTTCTTCGAGGCGGTCCATTCCCTGTTCCTTCGCAGGCCAGTCTGGCGGGACATCGTTCACCAGCTGCATTTCATTGGAGTCAAATCTCAGTCGGTCGTTCTAATTACGGGTGCGTTTACGGGGATGGTCCTTTGCGCTCAGACGTTCTTTCAGTTTCACAAGGTGAAGATGGACACAGCCACCTTGGCCGTGGTGAGCGTTTCGATGTCCAGCGAGTTGGGCCCGGTGTTAACGGCTCTCATGGTGGTGGGGCGAGTCGGTGCTGCCATGGCCGCAGAATTAGGGACCATGCGGGTCACCGAGCAAATTGACGCGCTCCGAACGCTCGCGACCCATCCCACGGATTATCTGGTCGTGCCGCGCTTGGTGGCCACTTTGATCGCATTGCCTCTGTTAACGGCTGAATCGATCGTGGTTGGCATTTCGGCGGCCTATGGGGTGGGTGTTTTTCTCCTGAAGATTGATGCCACCTATGCGTGGGTGAACATGATTAAGTATAGCCATGCTCAAGACGTCGTCACGGGGCTTTCCAAGGCCCTTATTTTTGGCGGGATCACCGCTACGGTGAGCTGCTACAAAGGAATGAACTGCGGACAAGGTGCGGAAGGCGTGGGCCGGGCTACTACCGAAGCTGTCGTTTACGCTTCGATCGCCATTCTGATTACCAATTTCTTTCTCACTTTGTTCCTCACGAGGCTCCTCGCATGATTGAGGTGCTCAATTTGAAGAAGGCATTCGGCGGTCACCCCGTTCTGGATGGGGTGAGCTTTCGCATAGATCCCGGGGAGACCGTCGTGATTCTGGGGAGGAGTGGGGGAGGAAAAAGCGTCCTCTTAAAGCATATCATCGGTTTGATTACGCCGGATTCTGGCGAAGTCCGGATCGCTGGTGAGAACATTACCACGATGGATGAGCGCCAATTGATCGATGTCCGGCGTCGGTTTGGAATGGTCTTCCAGGGAGCTGCGCTTTTTGATTCAATGACGGTGGCGGAGAATGTGGCCTTTGCGCTGCATCGGCAGGGGAACGTCTCCAACATGGAGATCTTCAATCGGGTCCGACAGGCGCTGGAGATGGTCGACCTGCCTGGCACGGATGATAAAAAGCCCGCGGAGCTTTCGGGGGGGATGCGAAAACGGGTGGGCCTTGCCCGGGCGATTGTGTATCGGCCGGAAATCGTGCTCTACGATGAGCCGACCACCGGGCTGGACCCAATCGTTTCAGACAGTATCGACCAACTCATCATGCGGGTGTGTGACCGATTAAAAGTGACTTCGATCGTCGTAACGCATGACATGCGGACCGCCCGGCGCGTCGGGCAGCGGGTGATGCTGTTGCATGAAGGGCGCATCTACGCCACCGGGACCTCCGATGAGATCTTTCAATCGCGAGATCCGATTGTTCACCAATTCGTCAATGGCATTGCCGATCGGCGGGAGCGAATGATTTGAAATGAACCGATCTCGCTTGGAATGGAAGGTCGGTTTGTTCGTCATGCTGTCGCTTGGGCTGGTCGCTGCGTTGATCATGGGGTTCAGCAAAAGTACTTCGCTCCTGACGAAGACTTATGAGTTTTTGCTCACGACCGCCAATGTCGGCGGGATCAGAACGGGTGCAACGGTCCTGGTCGCTGGGGTTCAAGTCGGGACGGTTCGCCAGATCGATCTCGACGACTCGGGCAAATCGGTAACCATGCACATCCAGATCCAGGCCCGGTTTAAGATTCACAAGGACGCTCGTTTTACTATCGAGCAGGCCGGTTTCTTGGGGGACCAGTATATCTCGATCACCCCTGGCGAAAACCGGGCAGCTGTATTGCAGCCCGGGGAGACGGTCGCTTGCGAAGAGCCGTTCAATCTCCAGGAGGTCGCACGGTCTGGAGCCAGCTTGCTTCGGCGGGTGGATCGAACGGCCGCCCGATTGGACGAAGCGGTCGCGCGCATCGATCGCACTCTTCTGGCCGAAGAAACATTGACGAATCTGGCAGGCGCGGTGGGAAACTTCCGGGTCGTCTCCGACCGGGCATTAAATACATTGGATGGCATTGATCAACTGGTTCAAACGAATACCCCGGCGTTGACGGTCGCGATTAGCAACCTGGTCAGCTTCTCAGCACAACTCGACCAGGTGACCGAGGAGTTGCAGTTAACGATTGCCACGAACCGCGTAGAGATCACGACGGCAGTCCAGAATGTCCAGACGGCCACTTCGCATTTGAGCAAAATTCTAGAGGATCTTCAGGCCGGCAAAGGGCTTGCTGGAAGCATCTTGAAAGATGAAAACTTGCAGCGTGAATTTGCTTCTACGGTGAGCAACTTTAACTTGGTCAGCAGTAACCTGAGCCAGCACGGCTTGCTATGGAAGCCGCGCAACCGCAAAGCCGCTCCTGTCGCTTCGGCGCCTTATCCCGGCAAGAACCCCGCCCGCTAATGACCCCGAATTCATCGCTTTGGACCATCCGGATTCTTTTTTTGATGCTCTGTGCGTTGGCAGGCTATGCCGTCAGCCAGGTACGGCCCGAGTTGGTGGCCAACGGGCTATCGGCCATCATCATCGGGTTCGGCTTCGGCGGCCTGATGATTGCCGTCGACGAAATGTTGAAAGGCTTTTCGCTACGGGCATTTTCCGCCGCCACCTTCGGGCTCTTTTTAGGTTCCGTGATTGCGTGGATGATCGACCGATCGGGACTGTTCGTTTACGTCGATGAAGAACCGACGCGCTGGCTCATTCGATTAAGCCTGTTTCTCGCATTTGGTTACATCGGAATGATCCTGGCCATGAGGAGCAATAAGGAAGATTTTTCGCTAATCATTCCTTACGTTCGGTTTGCTTCCCAGAATAAGCCGGAGAACCTTCTCATTCTCGATACCAGTGTCATTATCGACGGACGCATCGCCGATATGCTCGAAGCTCGATTTCTCGAGGGAATTGTCGTCCTGCCCCGCTTTGTCCTGAAAGAACTGCAGCAAATTGCGGACTCACCCGATCCCGTGCGCCGGGCGCGCGGTCGTCGGGGTCTTGAGACGCTCAGCCGGATCCAGCGGAACCGCCGGAACGAAGTCAAGATCCATGAAGGCGACATCCCCGAGGAAATGGCGGTGGATGGCAAACTGGTGCGCCTGGCCCGGGCGCTTGGAGCGAAACTCTACACCAATGACTTCAATCTCGGTAAGATCGCTGAGCTGCAGTCGGTGGCCTATGTGAATCTCAACGATCTGGCCCGAGCGCTGAAGCCCGTCGTGCTGCCAGGTGAGAGTTTCTCGTTGAGGATTGTCCGAGAGGGCAAAGATAAGGGGCAGGGGATTGGTTATTTGAATGATGGGACAATGGTCGTTGTCAACCACGCGCAGACCTCTGTTGGTCAACAGGTCGATGTGCAGGTGCAGAGCCTCTTGCAAACCGGTGCGGGGATCATTGTGTTTGCGGACCTCAAAACCACCGTGACGGCTTGATCCTCAACGAGATTTGCCGCAGCCTAGCGGCTGGCACGGGCCGATTGTTCGGCACCGGTGCTTCAATTTCATGAAATCGAGTCTGCGTTCTTCCTTGATCGATCTGCAGCGTCAGTTGCCTGCTGGAGAGCTCCGATTAGACCCGGCGACCTTGCAAGCCCACTCCGGGGATAAATGGTTCGCCTCGCACTTGCCTGACGCGGTTGCCTTGCCTAAGACCACGCAATCGGTCGCGTCCATCCTACGTTTTGCCCACGAGCACCGGATTCCAATCACACCACGCGGGGCGGGTTATGGCTACGTGGGGGGCTGCGTGCCACTCCATGGTGGTATTGCGCTCTCGCTGGCGCGGATGAAGCGGATTAAGGAGATCCACTCTCGTGATTTTGTCGCGGTCGTTCAACCTGGGGTTATCACCGAGACCCTCCAGCAGGCGGTCGAGAAGAGAGGTTTGTACTACCCCCCAGATCCCGCGAGCCGAGCCAACTCAACGATCGGTGGCAATATTGCCAGCAATGCGGGTGGCCCACGCTGTTTGAAATACGGCGTGACCCGCGAGTACGTGCTCGGCCTGGAAGTCGTTTTGGCGGACGGAACAGTTGTGCGCACGGGCGGTCGCACCCACAAGAACAAGGCTGGCTTCGACCTGACTCGCCTCTTTGTCGGTTCGGAGGGACTTCTGGGAGTCGTGACCGAAGCGACCCTGAAGCTCCTGCCGCTGCCGCCTTACCGAGCGTGTCTGGCGATTGGCTTCGCCTCTACCGCCAATGCCAGTCGTGCTTTAACGGCAATTTTCGAGGGCGGATTCTTGCCCAGCGCCTTGGAAATCGCCGATGCTTTTACTCTGGCGGCGGCGGCCAAAAGAACTGGGAGCCAGCTTCTAGCGGGATGCGGCGCCCATATGATCGTTGAACTGGACGGCCAGGAAGCCTCCGTCCGATCGGAGTTGCGCGCCTTAGAGAAGAGTGTTCGCAAGACGCAGCCCCTTTTTGTGCAACGCGGCTTGGGCGCGGACGGAGTGGAGCGTTTCTGGCAGTTGCGGCGTGAGTTTTCCTTTGCCTTGCGCGACACAGGGTTGACGAAACTCAACGAAGACGTCGTGGTGCCTCGCGGCCGAATCGAGGAATTGTTTCGTTTTTCGGGGAAGCTGCAGAAGAAATTCGGTTTCCCGGTGGCCTGCTTTGGTCATGCGGGCGACGGGAATATCCACGTCAACATCATGGTCGACGAGAACCAGGCGGGCCATGCCGAGCGGCAGGAAGCGGCGTTGGATGAACTGTTTCGCTTTGTTCTTAGCCTGGACGGGGTGATCACCGGCGAACACGGGATTGGCTTGGCCAAGAAGCGCTGGTGGCCTCTGGCTGCTTCCCCGGAGTTGCGCGCCCTTCATCTGTCAATCAAACAGTCGGTGGATCCCAGGGGAATCTTGAATCCGGGCAAATTCCTAAAATAAAACACCGCCACTGGAAGCGGCGGTGTCTTCGTGGGATGGAGAATTTTGATTAACGGCGACCTCGGTATCCGCCACCACCGCCACCGCCACCGCCGCCTCGATAGTCGCGGTCCCCTCCGCCGCCACCGCCACCGCCTCGTTCTTCACGTGGGCGCGCTTCGTTGACGGTCAGGGTACGGCCTTGAAACTCCTTCTGGTGGAACATCTCAACAGCCTTTGTGGCTTCGGCTTGGGAACTCATTTCCACAAATGCGAAGCCTCGGGAACGGCCCGTAGCGCGATCCTGCATGATGTCGACCGAAACGACGGTGCCTGCTTGAGAAAAGTAGTCCTGGAGGTCGTTTTCGGTAGAATTGTACGTGAGGTTACCTACAAATAACCTGGTTGCCATATCGTTGGGTTTGGGTTTGGTTCCGTCCCGCTCAGCGGAAAGATCAACGTTCCTGGATTAGGTCTCAATCATCACTGCTCGATGAGCACTCAATGACAATATCCGAATCTCTCAGTTTTGCTTGACGGATAACCCAGATCTTAGCGGCCGTAACGCAAAATGCAAGTCGTCAGTTGTCACTGCTGCGAAAGGAGTAAGGACGGTTTGCATCCTGCTCGTTTAAGTGGAGCTACGTAACCTTAAAACAGTGGCTAAACTGAGGGGTGGTGACTTCCGATCGGACCCTCTGCCTTGTCGATCTAGTTGACCCTTTTTCTCCTGAGGCCTTTTTCGCCCCGCCGCGACAAGGTGGATTCGGAATGTATCCGAACCAAACCCATCCCCATCCCAACTCAAAGGCAACTCAAGCGCATCAAAACGTGCGTTTAGCGTGCGTTTAGCGTGCGTTTAGCGTGCGTTTAGCGTGCGTTTAGCGTGCGTTTAGCGTGCGGGTTGAACGGCACGTCTTGTGGGCTCAAAAAAGGCCAGAAGCTCCAAAAAAGGCGCTTCCGGACGCTGTATAAGTGCAGAATGGTGTCGCGCGGCCCGATGGTATTCGACGGATCCGCCCCAGTACGATGGACTTATGCGCTCTCCAGCCTGACTCTGAACCCCGTCCATGTCCCGCGATCGCTTCAATTCTTTCTGTTTGCAGGGGAGACTCGCAAAGCCTAGAGTACTGCCAACACCAGTTCTTAATCCGTTCCCAGCACCCAGGGAGCGTTGCTTGCTTGGAAGTCCTTGACTCTAAAAAGATTGGACGATTGGGAAAGTGATTTCCTATATGCTGAAATTTACAGGACGAGGTTCTATCACAACTTGCGACGGGATTACGCGCCGCGATTTTCTCCAGGTTGGCTCGCTCGGAGCGATCGGCCTATCCCTCTCAAAGTACGCCGCGCTCAAATCGTTTGGAGCGATCGGTAGAGGCAAGGACGAGCGATCGGCGATCATGATTTTCAATTTGGGTGCTCCGAGCCAGTTGGATACCTGGGACATGAAGCCGGACGCGCCGAGAGAAATTCGAGGTCCGTTTCAACCCATTCGGACGAATAACCCGGATATTCAGATTTCCGAGATCTTTCCGCGTCATGCCAAGCTGGCGGATAAGTTTTCGCTGGTGCGAACGTGCTACCACACCGCCGCCGCCGTGCATGATACGGGTCACCAAATGATGCAGACAGGGCGGTTGTTTACCGGCGGAACGAATACTCCACACGCGGGGTGCGCATTGAGCTATCTGTCAGGCCGACGAAGTGATTTGCCCGCCCATGTCATTTTGCCTGAGCCGATGGGGCCTACCGGTGGGAACCTGCCACACGGACAGGATGCCGGGTTCTTGGGCAAGGCCTTCGATCCGTTCGTCCTGAACGCCGATCCAGCACAAAAGAATTTTCAAGTTCCAGATCTGTTGCCACCCACCGAGATCGGTGAGGCCCGCCTCCTGCGTCGGAAAGCGTTACGCCAGGTCGTGGATGAGACCGTGAAAGAGTTCGAGGCCAGCCCCAACGCTCAACTGATGGATGCAAATTTTGCGTCGGCCTATCGCTTGATGACCAGCGACCGGGCTCGGGAAGCTTTTAACCTCGCCAAAGAACCGGAAAAAGTGCGTGAACGCTATGGAATGACGCGATTTGGCCAGTCGTGCTTATTGGCGCGTCGATTGATCGAAGCGGGGGTGCGGTTTGTGACAGTGAACACGTTTATCACAGTCTTCGACGAGATTACGTGGGACATTCACGGCTCGAAACCATTTACTTCGATTCAAGGAATGCGCGAGATCGTGGCGCCGATGTACGATCAAGGGTACAGCGCGTTGATCGAAGATTTGGCCGACCGCGGGATGCTCGATTCGACTTTAGTTTGTAATCTCGCGGAGTTTGGCCGGACGCCGAAGATCAATCCTGCAGGTGGGCGGGATCACTGGCCGCAGTGTTGGACGGTCTATTTCGCGGGGGGCGGGGTGAAAGGAGGACGGGTGGTCGGCAAGAGCGACGAGATTGGGGCTTATCCGGTAGAGAGGCCAGTGCGGCCTGGTGAAATCGTGGCGACGATCTATCGGAGTCTGGGTCTCGATCTGGAAGCGCATCTGCCCGGGCCAAATGGCCGTCCGTTCCCGCTGGTGGATTACGGGACTCAAGCGATCACCGAGTTGTTCTGATATTTCAGGCACGCTTTACTATGCGTTGGACACTAATCGGCTGGCGGCGCGGTTTTACGCTTGGGGCGTGGAGTGTTTCTATTCTGCTGGGGAATGGGGAACCTGCGTCAAAGCAAGAAGCGAAGCTGGACTGGAGTTTTCGCAATAACGTCCAGCCAGTGCTCGCCAAAGCGGGCTGCAGTGCTGGCGCGTGTCATGGCGCGGCCGCAGGTCAAAACGGATTCAAGCTGTCCTTGCGCGGGTATGATGACGAAGGCGATTACCTGGCGCTCACGCATGGCGCGTCAGGCCGGCGCATTGTGCCGAGCGATCCGGCCCGGAGCTTGTTGCTTCTCAAACCGACCGGGGCGGTCCCTCACAAAGGGGGCAAGCGATTCGATACGGATTCGATGGAGTACAAGATCCTGTCCGAGTGGATTGCCAACGGCGCGCCCGGTCCGCGCCGGAGCGAGCCGCGGATCGAGCACATCGAAATCGCACCGGATCAAGCGTCTCTCCGTCCGGGGGATGAACAACAACTTTCCGTGCGAGCGATTTTCGACGACGGGCATCAAGAGGATGTCACGCGCTGGGCAAAGTTCACAGATGCCAATGCCGCGGTGACGCAGGTTGGTGACGTCGGGCGAGTGAAAGTCATGGGGTATGGCGAGGGAGCGATTACGGCTTGGTACCTCAGTAAAATCGCCACCGCGACGGTCACGGTGCCATACCAGAATAAGATCTCCGCGGACACCTTTGCCGATGTCAAACGCCGGAACTTTATCGATGACTTGGTCTTGGACAAGCTGCGTCAGCTGAATTTGCCTCCCTCACCGCGATCAACCGATGCGGAATTTGTGCGGCGCGCTTACCTCGATACGATCGGGACGTTGCCAACCGCGGATGAAGCGCGACGGTTTGTGCGGGATACCGCGCCGGACAAGCGCGATCGGCTGATCGCAGGATTACTGAATCGTCCGGAGTTTGTGGACTATTGGACCTACAAATGGTCTGACCTTCTGCTCGTGAATGGGGAGAAGCTGCGGACGCCAGCCATGTGGGCGTATTACAACTGGATTCGCAACAATGTGGCGGCCAATACGCCTTGGGATGTTTGGGTGCGCGAGTTAATCACCGCCAAAGGCAGCAGTCTGGAAAACGGAGCCGCCAATTTCTTCGTCTTGCATGAGGATCCTACGAGCCTGTCCGAAACCGTTTCGCAGGCGTTTCTGGGGATGTCCATCAATTGCGCGAAGTGCCACAACCATCCCATGGAGAAGTGGACGAATCGCGACTATTACAGCATGGCGAATCTCTTCGCGCGTGTCCGGGTAAAAACCGGTGTGGCGGAAGGGGACCGCATCATCTTTGTGGCGAGTTCGGGCGATCTGAATCAACCCTTAACCGGCCGACCGCAAGTGCCACGCCCGCTGGAAGGCAAGGAGTTTCCGATCGATTCGCCAGAGGACCGGCGCGAGCACCTCGCTGATTGGCTGGTCGCGCCGGAGAACCCTTACTTTGCGCGGGCGATCGTCAATCGAATCTGGGCTAACTTCCTCGGCGTTGGACTAGTGGAAGCGGTGGACGATATGCGCAAGACGAATCCGGCGAGCAACGAACGTTTGTTAGCAGCCGCCGCTCAGTATCTGGTGGAGCATCGGTTTGATCTCAAAGAATTAATGCGAGCGATTCTGCAGTCTGAAACCTACCAACGGTCCAGCGCTACGCTAGCTGAGAACGGAGCGGACACGCGGTTTTACTCTCACTACTATCCGCGTCGTTTGGGGGCAGAAGTTCTCTTGGACGCCTACGCGCAAGTTACGGGTGTGCCGAGCGAGTTCGTGATTGATCTGCGCAACCAAAACCGGGGTTTGGGCGACAAATACCCGATCGGATTCCGCGCTCTGCAGTTGCCGGACACAAAGACTTTCTCTTACTTCCTAAAGACTTTTGGCCGGCCCGAACGTGAGAAGACCTGTGAATGCGAGCGCAGTGCTACTCCGAGCATGGCGCAAGTGTTACACATTGTGAACGGGGAGACCGTGAACAAAAAACTGGCCGACAAAGCGAGCGTCGTTTCGCAACAACTCGAAAAGAGCCCGAGAGAATCGGTGGACCAGGCGTTCTGGAGCGGGTTGTCACGAGCGCCAACACCGCTGGAAAAAGAAACCATGCTCGCGGCCCTCGCGAACGCCGCCGACTCGGACCGTCGCGCGGCGTTGGAAGATGTTTACTGGGCTCTCCTCAGCAGCAAAGAGTTTCTCTTCAATCACTAAGATTCATGAATCCGAGTTACTCGCGCCTAGGACACTCCCCCAACTGTGGGGCGCTCGGCAGAATGCTGGCTGTGGCATTGCTGGCATGCGCACCGTCCTTCAGCGCGTTCGCGGAGTCGGTCAACGACGCGAGCGTTGATCAGATCTTCGCCAAGCATTGTCTCGATTGCCACAGCGCGCAGGAACCTGAAGCGAAACTCGTCTTGGACAACTTCGCGGCGCTCATGAAGGGCGGTGAGAGCGGCCCTAGCGTTATTCCTGGAAAAAGCGCGGATAGCCTCCTGATCAAAATGGTCGAAGGTTCATTAGAACGGGATGGCAAACGGCGGATCATGCCGCCGGGAAAGCGACCCAAGCTGAGCGGCGAGGAAATTGCCTTACTCAAATCGTGGATCGACTCGGGTGCGGTAGCGCCCACGAGCACTGTCGCCCGAAGCCGGGAGTTGAAGATTCCCAAGGTGGAGCCCCGGGGCACACCCAAGCGTCCGATTCACGCCATTGCTTACGCTCCCGGAAAGAAGTGGATCGCGGTCGCTCGTTACGGAGAAGTCGAGCTGGTGTCGGCCGAATCTCGCACCGTGGTTCGAACTCTCCAAGGACACAAGGGAAGCGTCAATGCTCTTGCTTTCTCGAGCGACGGAAAGTGGCTCTTCGCCGCGGGAGGAGAAGCGGGTTTACTGGGCGAGGTTCGGCAATGGGACGTCGGGACTGGCAAATGGATCCGGACGTTGGAAGGGCATGCCGATGCGCTCTACGCCGTTGCCCTCTCGCCGGATAACAAGACTCTGGCGACAGGGAGTTACGACCAAAAGATAAAGCTCTGGAACGCGGAGACCGGAGCCGAACTCAAAACGCTCTCCGGCCACAACGGTGCTGTCTTTGACCTGGCCTTCCGCCCGGACAGTCGCATCCTGGCCAGCGCGAGCTCGGACCGGACCGTGAAACTTTGGGAAGTGGCGTCCGGAGAACGACGCGACACGCTGTCGCAATCCCTGAAGGACGTGAACTCTCTTGCTTTTAGCCCGGACGGCAAGCGGCTCTACGCTGGCGGTGCAGATAATCGCATTCGCATTTGGGAAGTAAGCGACAAGGCGCAGGAAACGACCAACCCACTCCTGGAGTCCAGGTTTGCCCATGAAGGCGCCATTTTGCGGATCGCGTTCTCCTCGGATGGCCAGACCCTGGTTTCTTCCGCGAGTGATCAAACTCTGAAACTCTGGAGCCTTCCAGACTTGCAGGAAAAGCTGTCTTTTGAAAGTCAGCCAGACTGGGGTTCAGCCGTGGCGTTCGTCAATGAGAACAAGGCCGTCGCGGTCGGGCGTTTGGATGGGTCGTTTGAGATTTACGATGCCATGTCGGGAAAGGCCGTCCCGCCCCCGAAGCCGCAGTTAACCCGCCTCGAACCTCGCGGAATCCAAGCCGGGGCAACCCTGCGGCTCCAAATGATCGGCAGTAACTTTGTCGGAATAACCGCGGTGAAGGTTTCGGACCCGCGCTTGAAGGCCGAATTGCTGACTGAAACCAACAGCCACGAGATTGTCTGGATTCAATTGACGACTCCAGCGGACCTGCCGCGCGGTGCTTACGAACTCTCCCTCCAGACGGCCCACGGCGAATCTGGCAAATCCAAGGTGTTCGTGGATGATTTCCCGCAGCGCTACTTGCTGCGAGGTTCGGATCGAGTGACGCAAGCGGCACTCGACACGTGGCCCGTCAGTGCCTGGGCCACGCACCAAACTCCAGGGACTGTGGAGGAATATTCGTTTTCGTGTGAACGCGGAAAGACGCTTGTTTTCCAGGCCAGTGCCAAGGCGCTAGGTTCGAAATCGGACATCGTTCTAACTCTGTCCGATGCGGACGGCAAAGTGCTCGCGAGTGCTACTGGAGTGGGAACGAACGACCCGGCGCTCGCTCACAGCTTCGCTGAGGCCGGTCAATATCGACTGCGGGTCAGCGAATTGGTGCTGGTCGGATCGGAGGACCATTTCTACCGGCTCTCCGCGGGCACTTTCCCCTGGGTCACCGGATACTTTCCGTTGAGCGTGCCCGTTGGAAAGGAAACGGCCGTGCAATTGATTGGCCGGAACCTCCCCGCCGACGCGCAAGTCACTGTCAAACCGGAACAGGCGGGGGAATTTCCACTGCCCCTGGATCTCAACAGATTTCGGGCGCCCCGCGCTTTTAGTCTGCTTGCGACCGATCAGTCAGAGGTGCGCGAAGTGGAGCCGAACGATAAGCCCGACCTGGCAAATCGCTTGGTCGTGCCATGTGCGATAGCCGGGCGGATCTGGAATGGTCAAGGATCGGCCGACCCGGATTACTTCCGCTTCACCACGCGTGCCGGCGCGCGCTGGGTGATTGAAACCACGGCCGCGCAGCGTGGTGCGCCGATCGATACCAAAATCGAGGTCTTCCATCCTGATGGCCGGCCGGTTGAAAGGATTTTGCTGCAGGCAGTCCGGGATTCGGCGGTGACATTTCGCGGAATCGATTCCGAGAGCACCGATTGCCGGGTGGTGAACTGGGAGGAGATGGAACTGAATCAGTATCTCTATCTCCAAGGCGAGGTGGTGCGATTGTTTCGTGCGCCACAAGGACCGGATTCTGGGTTTCTTTTTTACAGTGCAAACGGACGACGTCGTTGCTACTTCGGAACGAGCCCAGCAGCTCATGCCGTCGACGAGCCTTGCTTTATCGTGGAGCCGCGCGCGCCCGGGGCGAAACGGGCGTCCAACGGCCTCCCAAGCTTTCCGGTTTTCTACGCGAACGACGACGATAGCGAACGGAAGTTAGGAACGGATTCCAAACTGATATTTGACGCCCCCACCGCTGGAGAATACCTGATCTGTGTGACGGACGCCCGGGGGTTGAGCGGCGAGCCGTTTGTCTATCGCTTGCAAATCCGTCCGATCGACCCAGACTTCAATGTCGTCCTGAAAGGAGCCAACTTGACGGTGAATGCGGGCAGCGGCCAGAGCTTCGCCGTTGCAGCCGAACGCCAGGACGGTTTCGACGGCCCAATCACGGTGAGCATCGATCATCTGCCGATCGGGTTTTCGGCGGCTACACCGTTGGTGATTGAGGCCGGACATTCCGAAGCTCAGGGAACGATTCACGCGACGCCGGACGCACCGCAGCCTTCGCCCTCGGATTGGGCTCTGGTGCAGGTCACCGCCAGCGCGGACGTTGAAGGGCGAGCGTTTGTGAAAGCGGTCAATAATTTCGGCTCTGTACGACTCGGAGAGAAACCTAAACTGTTGGTGTTCTTAGAACCGGACCCGGGGATTTCCACTGGACTTGCGGGAACGTCAAATCAGGTTCAGCAAGCTTCAGTGGTAACTAAAGCCTCGGCACCGACTCCGCTTGAATTGACGATTGCCCCGGGCGAAACGATCCCAGCGCTGCTCCGGGTGCAACGCAATGGCTACACGGATCTTCTGACGTTCTCCGTTGAAAATCTGCCGCATGGCATCATCGTTGATAATATCGGGCTCAATGGAGTCCTTATTCCCAAAGAGCAAAGTGAGCGGCAGGTATTCATCTCGGCTGCGCGTTGGGTTCCGGAGACTGACCGGCTCTGCTACGCGGTGGAGGGGCAGGCTGGGCGCCAAACGTCCCGGCCCGTGCTGCTGCACGTGCGAAAGAATCGAAGCGAGCCCTCGCTGAGTGGACAAAGTGCCGCGATTGGAGCGGCGGCGGGCGTTGCGAATCCGTGAAGTTTGCTTCCGCCCCTCTGTCGTCGACGAAGCGTCGAGGTGGAATCAAACTCCGGGTTCCTGACGCCGTTCGCAGCAGGCGATCAGCAATTGCTGATTGGAGTGCAACTAGCGCTGATTCAGGCGTTAAGGAGGGCGTTCGGGAATTTTTGCCAGCGACGTGGAGCGACCTTCCCAGGTCGCGATCCTCCGCAACAACGGGTCGAGGCGATCGAAGGCGAGCCCGGGGCGGTCTGGTGCAGCGCTTAGTCCTTGCGCGACAGCGTTTTGAAGTGCTTCCAAGGTGCTGGCGTTTTGTCCCGAGAGCCACGCAAGCCCCCAACGCAACCATTCCTCGGATCGGTCGCGCCGACAGTCGTCCGCAATTTGCGGACGGGACACGTCAGTCGCCACGCCGGAGCACCGAGGCGGAAATACTGTCGCAAGGGATGCAGCCGTCGATGCGCGGCCCTGATTTGGAGACTTTTCGTCACCACCCGAGCCTCGGTTTGGGAACGGACCGTTCCCAATCCATGCGTCAAATGGCCGATTTGTCGCACACTCCGTCAACAAATTGTTGTCAGCGTGCCGAAGGCAGAAACCGCGATAGTGCGCCAAGGAAGTGAGCCGCAGCGAACGACCAGGCGCCCAAGGCCGCCGACATCCCCGGCGCTACCTCCGACCATGCGTCAAACGAATCTCGAAAGAGCCTTAGTCCTTGCGCGCCAGCGTCTTGGAGTGCGCCAGACCTCTGGCGCTTTTCTGTCCAGGCTCGTCGGAAACCCCTCATATTTCTATTCCCCAACCGTTTCCATCTTGGTCTTTCCCTCGTAATCTTCATCTTCATCTTCATCTTCATCTTCATCTTCATCGTAATCGTAATCTTCATCGTAATCGTAATCGTAATCCCCCCGCCTTCGTCGCCCTCCATCCCCCCATCGCGAAGCATCACATCCAGGCACAGCCAGCGATCTAGTGTGGTGACCGCTAAGTCCTTGCACTTTCGCGGCGAGGGTTTTGGCGCGCCCGCAAGGCGCGAGCGAGGCGCAAACCCGGAGCGGTCTTTAACGAGCGAGGAACGCGGCGGGCGCGCAAAAGAACGGCCGCCCAAAGAGTTGCGCTGAAAATGGGTCTTGGCTTCGTTGCTCCTCGGTCAGAGAGCGCGGCGGGCTATCCTCTGTCGTCGCGCCTCGCCAGGACCCATTTTGAGCGCAACGAAAGTATAAGGACTTAGCGGTCACCACACTATCAAGATCTTTGGGCTGGATGGCTCCATTGAAATTGAAACCGGTCTTGCACTTATAGACCACCTGTCGTGGATAAAGAAAAAGCCCCTGCTCTCTTTCGAGCTCTTTTCATCGGACTCAACCCCTTCTAACGCGGCGATTTCTTCTGGTTCGACAGCCTTCACGTATCGACACAAAGGTACCGCTCCTTATGGATAAAGGCGAATGCGACTCGTGCTGCCTGTAACTTCGCTCTGCCTACGGCTGTCAGTTTCGGCTCAATCCTACTCGATCGTTACTCCAGAGGTATACAATCCAAGGCCTGGCCTACCGGGCTGGGAGAAAGTGGAGGACGTGTATGGAACGCTTCAAATCCCGACGGAGACTTTTTCGCACATGTCCACAGATGCACTTGCCGAGTCATGCCTTCAATGTCCTCTTAGAAGCGACATTTATGCGCTCAACGCGCTTGAGGAAGGTCTCGCCGCTGCAATGAATTTGTTGCCACCATTGCAGGAATTGATCAACCGACCAGAGGTTGCGTCCGATATGCTCCAGCGATATCAGTCGTTGAACCTTCAAGTTGTATTATCGACCAATAAGTCGAGCCCCGTGGCCTTTATCGACGTCGCTTGGCTGGGCCAAATCCTCAAGCGCGATGAAGTCATCGAAGAATTGACTGACCCAGAAGAGCTCCGGCTTGGCTGTATGTGCGTTCAGCAACTTGCACTCCACTGGAGTGAGAAACGGCGCTAGCGGTAGCGACTTACATTCCGGGGCCCTATTCGCGAAACGTCTCTTGAAAGGCCAGTTCCTCTGAAACCGAACCGCTCACTTCCCGATCTGGCTACGACAGCTCTTGCCTCCGTTGCGGACGGGATGCACATGTCGAGTGTTACCGATCAGTTGATCGAATCCTATAAAGAGTCAGTATTTGGTATCACCGGACCCTAAACAGAGAATCATTCGAGCCATGCGAACGATGTTCATGGGTGGAAGGCTTTCTGCAGCCTTGGCCACTGACTATAGGTTTTTCCTACCTTGCTAAATAGGGATTGCCTAATTGTGGCGCCTTTGCTGCCGTGCTAACTTTTCAGGTGCAGCAGTGCATCCGTCTCAGTTCTTGTGCCAATCTGATGACGAAGGCTGTCCGTTCATGTGCGGCAGATCCGCTATCGAACGCGGGGCATTCAACCACAAGCAAACAACGATCTAAGATGAAATCGTACTGCATCAAGCGACGATCGGATGCTGTTCTCGACAGCGCTTACCAGAATGCCTTCGGCGGCTTCTTCAGGGGAAAACATGTTTTGGTGACCGGAGCAGCGGGGGTGAAGGGCACATGGTTGTGCTCGGCTCTCCTCGAACTGGGAGCTATCGTGAGCGGTGTGGACATCCGTGAGCCTGATCCGACTTCGAACTTTGCTCTCGCAGGTCTTAAGGAACGCATTCGATTCCGGAAGATGGACGTAACGAACTCCTCAGATCTCCACGATATCATGGCCGGACAGGATTGCGTCTTTCACCTCGCGGCGCTTGTTTTGGTCCATGACTGCGAGGCGCGCCCCGTCGAAACTTACCGGTCCAATACTTTGGGCACGGCGACAGTCCTGGAAGCACTTCGGGCTTCCCCGAGAGCCAAGTACGGCGTCTTTGTGACCACGGACAAGGTCTACAAAGCCAAAGAGAACGATTTTTGGGTGGAAGAAGACCCTCTCTTTGCCTCCGGTACTTACGCGATTTCCAAGGCTTGCGCCGAAAAGATCATCGGGGACTATAGTGGTCGCCTGGAAAAAGTAGGCAAGCGAATTGGGATCGCACGTGCTGGCAACGTGCTGGTCGGCGGGGATTTCTACACCTCCAGTCAGACCAAAGGGGCGGGCCGAATTGCGGCGGACTGTTTCGAAGCGTTGATCGCCGGTAAAGCGCCGGTAATTTTCTCACCATCCTTCACTCGCCCTTACACGTACGGACTTGACGTGGTAACCGGCTACATGTCGCTCATGTCACGACTCGACGAAAGTGGGGTTCAAGGGGAAGCGTTTAACTTCGGGCCTGAGGAGCAAAGCGGAGTCCCGAATGATCGCTTAGCAACGCTAATTTGCGAGAAATGGGGTAACAACATCAAGCCCCTGATTGGCAAACTTCGGAACGAACCATTTGCGACGCAGGCTCTCTCATGGGACAAAGCTCGGCAGAGGCTTGGATGGCGTCCAGCGTACACCCTCGAGCAAGGCGTGGAAGATACCGTTGAATGGTATCGGAAATGGAGTGAGGTTTCCAAAGGCGCCAGCGACCTCCGTGCGCTCAATGCAAAACTGATTGAAAGGCACTATCGAACGGCTGCAGAAGTTGGAGCTTGGTGGGCGTCGCCCTCCGCGTTGGACGAGGTGGATAACTCGGCAACGGAGAGCGGCTTCGATGCTTCGGCATGGCCGGAGCGGCTCACCTGTTAGTGACAACCAGGCAGGCGAAGTCCGCCCGAGTGCGCGAACCAAGTTTCTCCATTAATCGGTAGCAATTTGGAAAGACAAGTCGAGGAAATCACGAGCCTTGCCCTGCCCTTGTAGACGCCTCTTGGAACGGACGGAAAACCACAGCAAAACACAAGCGGTGATTCTTGCAAGTGCGACCCGAAGTAGGGAAGAGAATGCTTAGAAACCGAAGCCGGTATTGAGCCGATGGACGACTTTTCGGGCGCGAAAAACTAGCCATATCCCCTTTTGCGCCCCCCTCACCGCACTAATTCTCCTCCCCTTCATCGGTTTCCTCTGGTCCGACGAGAATCAGAAAATATAGCGACTGGTCGGCCTGTCAGCGCAACACCCTCTCAAAACCGAATATCCGCCGAGACGATGAAGTTGCGGCCCGGCTCGTTCACTCCCGAGCCATGAATCCGGTAGTCTTCATCGGTCAGATTCTCCACGGCGATTAATAAAGTCAGGTGAGTGATGGGGCGCCACCCCGCCCGGAGGCTGAAGGTGGAGTATCCTGGTGTGCCACCCACCGGGATGCGCTGAGTGTCTCGAATATCGTTGGAAGCCAACCGCTCCTGGCGCGCGGCCAGCGTTCCCGAGAATTCGGCCCAATACCGCTGGCTGGGATGCCGCCACTCGAGCCCATAGTTGACCGTGGTGGGCATGAGGCGGCTCACGGGCTCAGTCGCCGTGCTGCCTCCGGCGACCACGGGTGTGTCCAACCGGCCCTCCATCCAGGTAAAGTTACTCCAGAGAGTCCACTCCGGGTGCAGCTTGAGGCTGCCGGTCAGTTCAACGCCGTGGATATAACCCTCGCCTGAGTTTTCCTTGTTGACGATGAGGTCGCCATTGGGGGTCGTGTCACCAGTCGGCACCCGCACGACCAGATCATCCATGAACGTGCGGAAATAGGCCGCCTCAGCCGCGACTCTCTCGTACCCGACTTTCACGCCAACTTCTGGCGACAAGAAATGTTCCGGTCGCAGCCCAAAGGCTGGAATCTCCTGCTCGCCGCTCCGGGCGATGTCAAAGCGGGTAAGATCCGACAGATTGGGTGCGCGGAATCCTTGAGAGATCCCGGCAAACAGTGTCCAGTGTTCTTCGGGATCAAGCCGGTAAAGCAGCCTTCCATTGCCCACCACATTATTCCAGGAATCAGATAGGGCAAGGTTTTGCCCTGTGAACGGATCCTGAACACGGTCTGCGTCCGCCGCGGCGTAGGTGAAGCGCCCGCCCAAGATCACTTCGAGCCGATCGTCGAATAGCGGGATGGTATCCTGAGCATAAACGCCAGCGAGATCATACGACGCCTCATCACCCACCGGTCCCTGAATCCTTCGACTGGTCAGACTGCCTGCGGCATTGTAGCCGCGGTAAAAAGAGTCCACCCAATCCCGGTAGTACTCGGTGCCATATACCCAACGGCCCACGGGCGATTGGCTCTGGAGCTGCACCGAGACACCCAGCGTGTTCACGTCTACGCCTTGGTATTCCCTCGCTTGGTTGCTTCGAGTTCTACTCTCGACCTCAGCCTGGTAATGCCGTGACACGCTGACGTGCAATTCTTGGGCAAATCCGTTGAGGTTGGTAGCGTGGTATTGGATGTAGTCCAGGTCGCGATTCTGGTCGAACACCCGGCTGAGGTCACTCCCGCGGGTCGTTCCGGACCAAAGCACTCCGTAAATGGTACTGTGCGTCCGCCATGCATCGTCGATGTCGACCGTCTGGTGCCCAAAGACCAACCATGAGTCTGGAGCGATATAAAACTGCAACTTGGCGTCCAGGTCTTTCTCGGTATAGCCCGTTCGCGGCTGTTTACCGACATCAGCGCCTCCGCGCAGGTCGCCGAACTCCTTCCAAGTGCCGCCCAGATGAAAGCCCAACGTTTGATCGACGTTTCCGCTGACCTCTGCCCGTCCGATGTGCGACTGCTCAGCCGAAGAATAGCGGTAAAACAGGCGCCGATCCCAGTCCACGCCATTTTCAAACTGCGTTCGCTCGGTGCTGATGGCATTCACGGTGCCACCGATGGCATCGCTGCCATACAATGCGGAGCTGGGGCCCCGCACGACCTCAAGACGCTCCAGCGCCATCGCGTCGACCGTGTTCCAATACTGATTCGGGCCATCCCGAAAGGTGGAGTTATTCAAGCGGATGCCGTCCACCAGCATGAGCGTGCGAAAGCCGGTAAACCCGCGCAGGTAAGGGGAACCCTGGCCGTGGGCTGTCTTTTGCAGCATCACCGACGGCAACTCCCGCAACGCCTCAGGCGTGGTCCGTGGCAAGTCCCACAGCAATTCCTGCCTTCCCACCACGCTAATCGAATAGGGCAACGAGGCCGAGGTCTCCTCAGTGCGGGTTGCGGTAACGACGACCTCAGGCAACTGAGCAGCCCCTCCCGACGGCCCCGCTGACGCTGCCGCGGTAGTTACGGAGGGAGGGTTCTCCTGCGCGTTTGCCTGGATCGAACCGGCGGTAAAGATGCTCGGAACAAGCAGAGTGGTCAGAACCCAGCAGCGGGCGGAAAGCGGCCATGGGTGTCCGGTGGGAGAGAGCCTGCCGGAAGTGGGGCTGCCAGGTTGTCGGGTGATTGATGAACCTTTTGCGCGTGGTCCACCGTGGAGTACTTGCCTGTTTCGCATTGTGCAATGAATGGTTGACAGAAGATCGACACCGGGCGTAGGAATCAAGGTGGAAAAAGCTCTACTCCAACCGAGGGACTAAGGTCAAGCCCGCTCAGGGCTCACCGCCTGAAATCGCCAGCCAGCGAGGCGTCCAACGGCTGGGAGGGCTCGATCGAGCCTACAAGCGACTTTTCGGTCACGAAAATTGAGCCATGCACCTTTTTGAGCTCCCCTCGTCGAACTCACCCTACTCCTGTTCAACCATTTCCTCGGGTCCGACGAGAATCAAGATAATCAAGCGGATCGTTGACTGCAGGCGTGCGTTGGGCGATTCGGTTTGGGGATCCGCATTGGAGGGGACTGAGCTAGTTCTAAGGCGGGGCCAGCTTACCCTCAATTTGCTGGATCGCGTGAACCGCCGTATCGCGCATGAGGGCATTCTCATTGGCCAACCTCCGGAGCGCGGGGACAGCGCTGATCGCGCGAGGTCCCAGGGTGCGCAGACTCTGGATGGCAGCCCATTGCACTTGCGAGTCAGGATCGCTCAACGCCGTGGCCAAAGAGGTGATGGATGGCTCTTCGATTGGATGAAGGAACGCGAGAGCACTCACCGCGTTGGCCCGTACCCGGCCGTCGACGTCTTTGCAACACGTCGCCATGCTCGCGACCAGATCGGCGTTGGTGATACAACTCCGCAGAAAGACCGCGCGCATGGCGATGCCCGCAGCAGCGCTTCGGCGCGTCGACGCGTCGGCGTCCCTCGCAGCCGCAAGAAGCAGCGGAATGGCACTCGGTCCAAAGCGGACGGCCGATGAGACCAGGGCCGCTCGTACCTTTGGCGCTTCTTTCGAGAATACTCGCACGAGGCTCGGAACCATGTCAGGTGATTCGGAGCCGATTTCCGCCAATGCCACTAGGCATTCTCCCCGGACTGGCGGCAGGACATTTGTCGCCGAGGCCAACGATATTAGGGCGAAGATGGCTTGCTGGCTTTGACTCGCCAAAGCACTGGAACTGGTCGATGGCAGCGAGTTGGACGCCTCCGGGTAGGCCGTCGCGAGTTGGCTGGACAGCGACGCCAGCGCCGTCAATGCGTTCGTGTCCTTGGGGGCGACGCGTCCCAGGGAAGCCGCGAGATTCTGCGATACGACGAAATCATCGTCTGGCAAGAGGGCAACGATCGACGGGACCGCGAACGAACTGTTGGATGCCACTTCCCCAATGGCTCGGGCCGCCCGCTCGCGAATTTGATTCAACATTGCGGGCGTCGGCCGCACACCCGCTTTTCGCCAGACGCGCAGAACCAACGGGGAGTTGCGCACGGAGAGGTTTGTCTGACCGACGACGTAGAGCAGGAACGGGATCGCGTTGGAACCAAACTGCCGGAAGGGCAAGGCGAGCTGCGCAGGAGTATTCGGATCCAAGTCCATCAGCAAATCCCCCAGGCGTTTCCCGCCCGCCGTGGGTTCCTTGGGCGGGGCCGGGGCTGCGGCCTGTGCCGTCGAGCATGTGATCAAGCACAGGCCGAGGCACTGTATCAAGCGAAGTATTCTTTGAATTCGCAGGCTCATCTTGGTGGAAAAGTTGCACAGATGAAACTCGCTTCGGCAAATGCTTTTGCGCAAACTTGCCGTGCTGGCTCCGGATGAGGCGAGGCGCTCCGTCCAGATCGAAGTCTCATCCCGGATTCAGAAAACCTTTCGGATCGTTCAATTTGTCCACGCCCGTCACGCCTAGTAACGCGCGGTCGAAGAGTGCCTCAAGCACCCTTTGTCCTCGTCGGACCGTAGCGAGGGATCTTGGGCCAGATTGTCGGCAATGGAATCGAAGCCGGTCTCGAGCCTACAAGCGACATTTCGGTCACGATAATTGAGCCATGCACCCTTTGAGCTCCCCGCGCTCATCCTCCTTCGGCTCAGCCATTTCCTCTGGTCCGACGAGAATCAATGACTTGGCGGAAATGTTGCTTGAGAATCCTGGGGAGTACCAGCACTCCCTAGCGTGACGCCCCAGGAATGCCTCGGGCATCAGCGTCGATCAACGCCCACGTGGTTCTTGTGAACGCTACCGCCCTTCATAACGAAGGAGACTTTCTCGAGAAGATTGGTCGCCCGTAGCGGATCACTTTCCACCGCCACACTGTTCGCACACCGGGTTTTCAGAGTCAGGGGCGTTCATTCACACGGCTCCACTCTCTTACTTAAGACGAACGACCGGCAAATAATAGCCGCTAGAACCTCCGTCCGGTCATCCCCGCCTGGTTGGGAAGGAGTAACGGGGATGGGCAGGTGCTGGGCGTAGTGATCAAAGTCGGAGTCAGTCGTGAAAATCCTCAACCCGTGCCGCACCGCCACGGCGCAGATGAGCAAGTCCGTCCCTGTGCTCTGGATGCCCTTTTGGCGGCAGAGGTTGTAATAATGGGCGGCGTTCTCGTCATCCTCTTCGTCCAACGGGAGGTTGGGATAGAAGCGCCAATAGTCCTTGAGCTGCGCAAAGCGCTCCTGCGGTTGCGCGCCGGACAGCAGTTCCTGGCGTATGGGGCCAGGCATCTGCACAGAATCGGCTTGGATCAAGCGCTCGACTTCCATCGCCAGCAGATGACTCTTGGATCGGTTTCGCCGCAGGAACCGGGTCCAGACATGTTGGCCTCGTCGGACCAGAGCAAGAGCAAAAGGCTGCTGTTGGCCTCGTCGGACCAGAGCAAGCTTTTTAGTCCAAGTTGGTTACAATGGAATCGAAGCCCGTAACGAGCCCATGGGCGACTTTTCGGGCACAAAAAACGGGCTCTGTTCTTCCCGCAAAATCCAGCTTCCATCCTGTCCCTTGGTCGTTTCGATCTGTTGGCGCCCCCGCACCTGAGCTTCTATTTCTTCGACAAACGCTCGGTCGCCCACCGCGATG